>NC_019673.1:3159090-3790909 GCF_000328705.1 Saccharothrix espanaensis DSM 44229
GCCCAACACCATCGGCTCCTACATCGACGCGTACGCCGTCTACGGCGGCACCCCGCAACGGCTGGAGTGGCTGCGGGAAGGCCCGGTCGACGGCGACCTCACCAACAACGGCGCACGCCTGCTGCTGCCCGGCGACCTGCTGCCGCGCCAGGACGCGCGCGGTGACGCGGCCTCCGCGCCGCCGATGGACAGCGCGCTCGGCGCGTCGCCCCGGCTCGCCGTGGCCGGGGACATCCGGGCCAACGAGAACATCTCGCTGCTGGCCGTGCAGACGCTGTTCGCCCGCGAGCACAACCGGATCGTCTCGCTGCTGCCGGCGTGGCTCGGCGAGGAGCAGCGGTTCCAGCTCGCCCGGCGGGTGGTGATCGCGACCCAGCAGCACATCACCTACCAGGGGTTCCTGCCCGGCCTCGGGGTCCGGCTCGCGCCCTACCGGGGCTACGACCCGACCGTGGACGCGGGGCTGGGCAACGAGTTCGCGACCGTCGGCTACCGCGCGCACAGCATGATCGGCGACGAGATCACGGTCACCGGCGACGCCGCCCGCTACTCCGCCGACGTGCTCGACGCGCTGCGGGCGGCCGGGGTCCGGGTGGCGCCGGTCGACCAGGGGCGGCGGGTCGAGCTGACCGTGCCGTCCTCGATCGTGCTGTTCAACCCGGACCTCGCCGAACGGCTCCAGCTCGGCCCGCTGCTCCAGGCGCTGTCCGCGCGGCCCCAGGCGCGCAACGACGAGCAGATCGGGGACGTGGTGCGCAGCGTCGAGCTGAGCTCACCGGACTGCGTCCCGGTGTGCGGCACGATCGTCTTCGACATCGCGGCCATCGACGTCGAACGCGGCCGTGACCACGGCATGCCGTCCTACAACGACCTGCGGCGCGGGTACGGCCTGCCGGCCAAGCAGACCTTCCGCGCCATCACCGGCGAGGCCACCGAGTCCTTCCCCGCCGACCCGGAGCTGACGCCGGGCGCGGAGGTCGACGACCCGGACTCGCTGGACTTCCTGCACCTGTACGACCGGCGCGGCGCGGAGCTCCAGCCGGGCAGCGAGGCGGCCCGGACGTCGGCGGTGCGCGGGGTCCGCCGCACGACCACGGCCGCGCGCCTGAAGGCCGTCTACGGGGAGGTGTCCACTGTGGACGCTTTCGTGGGCATGATGGCCGAACCGCCGTTGCCCGGCGCGGAGTTCGGCGAGTTGCAGGCGGCGATCTGGAAGCGGCAGTTCGAGGCGCTGCGCGACGGCGACCGGTTCTTCCACCTGCACGACCCGGTGCTGCCGGTGCTGCGGCAGCGGTTCGGCATCGACCACCGCCGTTCGCTGGGCGATGTGATCGCGCTCAACACCGACGTCCCGCGCGGGCAGTTGCCCGCCGACGTCTTCTTCACCTCCTAGGATCGCGGACGTGCGCAGCCGGTCGTGCTGGATGGTCCTGCTGGGGTGCCTCGGCGCGGCCGGCCTGTGCTGGTTGTGGTGGGCGGTGCGGACCACGCCCAACCCCGGCCTGCCCGTCCAGATCGTGGTGATGCTGCTGGTGGTCGGGCTCGCCGTGGTGCCGTGGGCGGTGCTGGTGTCGGCCCGGCTGGCCGACGAGGAGGCCCGGTCGCTGCACAGCCGGGGCGTGGTGGTCGCCGCCTGCACGGTCGTGGCCGGGCTGTGGATCGCGCTGGTCGTCCTCCGCTGGCGGCCGGGGTGGTCCGCGGCGGCGGTGCTGGTGTCGGTGCTGGCGGCGGGCGCGGTGCTGCTGGTCGGCGCGGTGGCACTGCCGTGGCTGTACCTGATGGCCCGCGCGGTGACCCGGGAGCGGGCCGCCCGGGTCCGCGCGGAGCAGCGCGGCGAGATGGCCGCGCACCTGCACGACTCGGTGCTCCAGGCGTTGACGCTGATCCAGAAGCGGTCCGACCAGCCCGAGGTGCGCCGGCTGGCCCGAGGCACCGAACGCGACCTGCGGTCGTGGCTCTACGGTGGGCCCGAGCCGGACCCCGACGACTTCGCGGCGGCCGTGGTCGCGGCGGCGGCGGAGGTCGAGGACCGGTTCACGGTCACCGTCGAGGTGGTCACGGTCGGCACGTGCCGGCTCGACGACCGCACGGCGGCCGTGGTCGGCGCGGTGCGCGAGGCGCTGACCAACGCGGCGCGGCACGCGGGCGTGCCGAAGGTCTCGGTGTTCGCCGAAGCGGCCGACTCCGACGTGTTCGTGCTGGTCCGGGACCGGGGCAAGGGGTTCGACCCGGCGCTGCGGCCGGGCGCGCACCGGCGCGGGATCACCGACTCGATCGAAGGCCGGGTGCGCCGGCACGGCGGCGTCGCTGCGATCCGCTCCACACCGGGCGAGGGCACCGAGGTGGAGTTGCGCCTCCCGGGTGACGGGGCGCGGTGACGCCGGCGGGCGTGGGGTGACCGCGCGTCGGCGTGGGGTGGACGTGGCGCGGTGACTCTGCGTCGTGACCGCGCGTGGGCAAGGGGCGGACGTGGCACGGTGACGCTGCGGGGTGGTCGAGCGAGGGGTGGGGGAGGGGTGGCGGTGAGCTTGCGGGTGTTCGTGGTGGACGACCACGCGTTGGTGCGGGCCGGGGTGCGGGCCGAGGTGGGTGGTGCGGTCGACGTGGTCGGCGAGGCCGGGGACGTGGCGTCGGCGGTCGAGGGGATCCGCGCGCTGGAACCCGACGTGGTGCTGCTGGACGTGCACCTGCCCGGTGGTGGTGGGCGGACCGTGCTGGCGGCGGTGCTGGCCACGCACCCCGGGGTGCGGTTCCTGGCGCTCTCGGTGTCCGACGTGGCCGAGGACGTCATCGAGGTGATCCGGGGTGGTGCGCGCGGGTACCTGACCAAGGCCGTCACGAGCGCCGAGCTGCTGGACGCCATCGTGCGGGTCGCGGCCGGCGACGCGTGCTTCTCGCCGCGCCTGGCCGGGTTCGTGCTGGACGCGTTCCGGGGCGCGGCACCCGCCGGCCCCGACCCGGGCCTGGACCGCCTCACCCGCCGGGAGCGGGACGTGCTGCGGCTGGTCGGGGCCGGGTACACGTACAAGGAGATCGGCGGCCGGCTGTCCATCTCGGCCCGCACGGTGGAGACCCACACCGCCGCTGTCCTGCGCAAGCTCCAGCTGTCGAACCGCCGCGAACTGACCCGCTGGGCCGCCGACCGGCGGCTGGTCTGACGCCGTCCGGAGGTCCCCCGACTGGGCTATCCGGTGGAAGTGCGGCACGACCACGTGCCATCCTGATCCCGGACACGGACTGCTTCGGGGGGATGCGGGATGTGGCTGTTCCGGTTGTTGGGCCCGCTGCGGGCCGAGCGCGACGGGCTGGAAGTGCCGGTCGGCACGCCGCAGGCGCGGGCGGTGCTCGCGATGCTCGCCTGGCGCGCCAACGAGGTGGTGTCGATCGACCGGCTGTCCGACGAGCTGTGGGGCTGCTCGCCGCCGGCGTCGTCCCACACGCAGGTCCACGCCATCATCTCGCGCCTGCGCCGGCTGCTCGGCCGGGACCGGATCGCGACCGCGCGGCCCGGGTACCTGCTCCGGGCGTCCCCGCCGGAGCTGGAGATCGACCTGTTCCACGACGAGGTGTCGCGGGCCCGCCTGCTGGTGGCCGCCGACGAGGTCGAGTCGGGTGCCGGCCGGCTGCGCGCGGCGCTGGCGCGCTGGCGCGGGCCGGCGCTGGCCGAACTGCGGTCGGCCTGCCACGCGGCGCAGGGGCTCGACGAGTTCCGGGTGGTCGTGCTCGAAGACCGGATCGACGCCGACCTGCGGCTCGGCCGCGGCCGGGACCTGGTGGGCGAGCTGACCGAACTGGTCGCCGAGCACCCGCTGCGGGAACGGCCGCGCGCCCAGCTCATGCGGGCGCTGGCCGGTGCCGGCCGGGTCGCCGACGCGCTGCGGGCCTACGCGGCGCTGCGCGGCGACCTGGTGCGGGAGCTGGGGGTCGAGCCGTCGCTGGAACTGCGGACCCTGCACACCCGGATCCTGCGCGGTGAGCCCGTGGTCGTGCGGCCGGGCGACGCACCGCGCCCGGCCGCACGACCGCCGCGTCAGGGGCAGACCCGCAGCGAGGTCACCCGGTTGCGGTCCTCCGGGTCGAGGTTGCCCTCGAACCCGGACGCCACCCGGAAGATCTCGTTGTTGAACCCGCCGGCGTCGTAGAAGCACCAGAGCTGGTTGGTGCGGTTGGACACGCTCTCGGCGTTGTTGTTCAGCCCGCGCGGGCCGTTGGAGTCGGCCAGGTCGCCGTCGCCGGTGGCGAACGAGCCGTACGGCGTGCCGCCGTTGAGGTTGTTGAAGATGCACATCCGCGCGGACGGGCAGTCGTTGAACGCCGTGATGGAGATCGCTCCGTCGGCCGGTGCCGCGTAGTCCGGCGCGGTGGCGGCGGCCGGGCCGGCGAACACCAGTGCCGAGGACGCGACGACACCGAGCACGGCGGACAGTTTGCGAATCATGGTTCATCCCCCTCTGTGGGTCAGGCGTTGTGCCTTGTGGTCCACAGTGGAGGAGGGCCCTAAGCAGTTTCTAACAACAACTGTTCGGCGACACGCGAACCAGCGGCTTCTCGGCGCTGTGCGCCCCTCTGTCCGGTTGTCGGACAGTCGTAATCACCGCCCTTGCCGGCAGACGGGGAACGCGTCGGCCGCGCCCCTCCGGTCTGTCACAGGCCCGTGCGGGGTGCCGGCGGACGGCACGCACGGGCGGTCTTCCACGTGATGGGGAACACCGGGCGTTCACGTCCTGTCCACGGTCCGCTGTGGATTCTCGGTGGCGGTCGGCTGTGCTGTCGGCGAACGTGGGCGGGTTGAGGCGAAAACAGGGATCGCCCGGCGCGGTCCCGGAGGTAGGGTGAACGACGTTCAGGGCGCTGTAGCCCTTGTCTCGCGCCCGTTTTTCCTCTGGGGGATTTCGCATGACTTCCGCAGGTGTGTCCGACGCCGTGTCGTCGCCGCCCGCGCTCAGCCGCGGCGACCGCACCGTGATCGGTGTGCTGCTCGTCGCCACGTTCGTCGTCGTCTTGAACGAGACGATCATGGGCGTCGCGCTTCCGGTGCTGTTGACCGAGCTGAACGTCACCGCGGCCGTGGGGCAGTGGCTCACCGCCGGGTTCCTGCTCACCATGTCCGTGGTCATCCCGATCACCGGCTACCTGATCCAACGCGTGCCCACGCGGGTGCTCTACGGCGTCGCGATGAGCCTGTTCAGCACGGGCACGCTGCTGGCCGCGCTGGCACCGGGCTTCGTGGTGCTGCTCGGGGCCCGCGTGGTGCAGGCGTGCGGCACGGCGATCATGCTGCCGCTGCTGATGACGACGGTGATGACGCTCGTGCCGGCGGCCCGCCGCGGCGCGCTGATGGGCAACATCTCGATCGTGATCTCGGTCGCGCCCGCGATCGGGCCGACGGTCTCCGGCGTGGTGCTCGACCTGTTCGGCTGGCGGGGGATGTTCTGGGTGGTGCTGCCGATCGCGCTGACGACGCTGGTCCTGGGCCTGCGCCGGGTGACCCGGGTCGGGGAGACCCGCAGCACGCCGATCGACGTGGTGTCCGTGGTGCTGTCGGTGTTCGGGTTCGGCGGCCTGGTCTACGGCCTGTCCAGCATCGGCCACGCGGGCGGGTCGTCGGCGGCGACGCTCTGGGTGTCGCTCGCGGTGGGCGTGCTGGGCATCGGGCTGTTCGTGTTCCGGCAGATCTCCTTGCAGCGCCACGAGCGCGCGCTGCTGGACCTGCGGACGTTCGCCTTCCGGACGTTCACGCTGAGCAGCGGCCTGATGATGGTGATGATGGCGCTGCTGCTGGGTGTGGCCACCATCCTGCCGATCTACCTGCAGAACGTGCTCAAGCTCGATCCGCTGGGCACCGGCCTGCTGCTGCTGCCGGGCGGTCTGCTGATGGGTCTGCTCTCGCCGTTCGTCGGCCGGCTCTACGACCGGGTGGGCCCGCGCCCGCTGCTGCTCGTGGGCACGGTGGCCACCAGCGGTTCGCTGTGGTTCGCGAGCACGTTCGACGCGGCCACGCCCAGCGCCCTGGTCCTGGTGTTCCACCTGGTGCTGAGCCTGGGGCTGGCGTTCTCCTTCACGCCGCTGTTCTCCTCGGGGCTGGGTGCGCTGCCCGCGCGGCTCTACTCGCACGGCAGCGCGATCTTCAGCACCACCCAGCAGTTGGCGGCGGCGGCCGGGGTGGCGCTGCTGGTGAGCGTGATGAGCGCCCGCACGGCGGCCCTGGCGGCGGAGACCGCGCCCGGCGTGACCGCCGAGATGGGCGGGATGCACCTGGCGTTCCTGATGGCGGCGATCCTGTCGCTGCTGCCCGTGGCCGGCGCGTTGGCCATCGGCAAGGGCAAGGCCGTGAGCCCGGAGTGACACCGGCGGTGGCATCACACCGGCGCCGGTCGCCGGTGTGATGTCACCGACCCCGGTTGTGAATCGTCATGCACCGTCGTGCATACTTCTGCCCGTGTCCAAGGTGCTTACTTCCCTCCCCGCCGGCGAACGCGTCGGCATCGCCTTCTCCGGTGGTCTCGACACCTCGGTCGCGGTCGCGTGGATGCGTGAGAAGGGCGCGGTGCCCTGCACGTACACCGCGGACATCGGGCAGTACGACGAGCCCGACATCGCCTCCGTCCCGGGCCGGGCCACCACGTACGGCGCGGAGCTCGCCCGGCTGGTCGACTGCCGCGCCGCCCTGGTCGAGGAGGGGCTCGCCGCGCTGTCCTGCGGCGCGTTCCACATCCGCTCCGGTGGCCGGGCCTACTTCAACACCACGCCGCTGGGCCGCGCGGTGACCGGCACGATGCTGGTCCGCGCGATGCTCGACGACGACGTGCAGATCTGGGGCGACGGCTCCACCTACAAGGGCAACGACATCGAGCGGTTCTACCGCTACGGCCTGCTGGCCAACCCGTCGTTGCGGATCTACAAGCCGTGGCTGGACGCCGACTTCGTCGGTGAGCTCGGCGGTCGCACCGAGATGTCGCGGTGGCTGCTCGCCCGCGACCTGCCCTACCGGTCCAGCACCGAGAAGGCCTACTCCACCGACGCCAACATCTGGGGCGCGACGCACGAGGCCAAGCTGCTGGAGCACCTCGGCTCGGGCATCGAGATCGTGGACCCGATCATGGGCGTGCGGTTCTGGGACCCCGAGGTGGAGATCGCCACCGAGGACGTCACGATCGGCTTCGAGCAGGGCCGCCCGGTCACCCTCGACGGCGAGGAGTTCGACTCGCCGGTCGACCTGGTGCTGGCGGCCAACGCGATCGGCGGCCGGCACGGGCTGGGCATGTCCGACCAGATCGAGAACCGGGTGATCGAGGCCAAGAGCCGGGGCATCTACGAGGCCCCCGGCCTGGCCCTGCTGCACATCGCCTACGAGCGGCTGGTCAACGCCATCCACAACGAGGACACGCTGGCCTCGTACCACAACGAGGGCCGCAAGCTCGGCCGGCTGCTCTACGAGGGCCGCTGGCTGGACCCGCAGTCGCTGATGCTGCGCGAGTCGTTGCAGCGCTGGGTGGGCATGGCGATCACCGGCGAGGTGACGCTGCGGCTGCGCCGGGGCGACGACTACTCGATCCTGGACACCACCGGCCCGGCGTTCAGCTACCACCCGGACAAGCTGTCGATGGAGCGGACCGAGGACTCGGCGTTCGGCCCGGTCGACCGGATCGGCCAGCTCACCATGCGCAACCTCGACATCGCCGACTCGCGCGCCAAGCTGGAGCAGTACGCGGGGCTGGGCATGGTCGGCACCCGGCAGTCCACGCTGATCAGCGTGGAGGTGCCGCGCACGGAGCTCATCGGCGCGCTGCCCGAGGGCGGGGCCGAGGTGATCGCCTCGCGCGGCGAGGCGGCCGACGACGCGCTGCTCGACCACGCGGCGCTGGAAGCCGGCAACGACTGACCGGCGCGGGCGCGGCGGCCGTCCCCTCGGTCGGTCGCCGCGCCCGCCCGGAGCTACGCGGGCTTCGCCTCGATCACGCTGAAGTCGACGTGCGGGGGCAGTTCCACGACCCCGGTCACCGCGAAGCCGGCGCGGTCGCAGAGCCGCTCGAAATCGGCCCGGGTGCGTTCCTTCCCGCCCACCAGCACCATCATGTTCAGGTCGCTGAGGTACGGGTCCTCGCGCGCGTCGCCGGCCGGGTCGACGGTGTCGGGCAGGATCGGCTCGATGATCAGCAGCCGGCCGTGCTCGGGCAGCGCCTCGCGGCAGCGGGTGAGGATGGCCGCCGCCCGGTCGTCGTCCCAGTCGTGCATCACGCTCTTGATCAGGTGCAGGTCCGAGCCCGCCGGCACGGAGTCGAAGAAGTCGCCCGCGACGACCTTGCACCGGCTCGTCAGTCCGGCGGCGTCGAGGGTTCCGGCGGCCTGCGCCACGCCTTCCGCGGTGTCGAACACGACTCCTTCGAGCGTGGGGCAGTGGCTCAGCACCGACGTCAGCAGGGTTCCGTCACCACCGCCCACGTCGCGAACGTGCCCTGCTCGGGCTCGGTGCACAGGCCCAGGCAGGCCAGGGCGCGCAGCAGCCGGTCGAGCCGTTCCGGCGCGATGCCCGAGCGCGCGGCCAACTCCTCGACCGACCGCCGGTCGTCCCCGATGGCGTCGGCCAGTCGCAGCCGCGCGGTCACCCCGACCACCTGGGTGATCATCGTGCCGAACAGCGCGGCCATCGCGGAACTGGGCCGGGACCTGGACCGCACGGTGGTGGTGATCGCCCACAGGCCGGCGGCGGATCACGTGGTGGCGCTGGCCGGCGGCCGGGTCGCCGAACAGGGCGATCCGCAGGACCTGCTCGCCGTCGACGGCCCTTGTGCCCGCCTGCACCGCCAGTACGAGCACGCCCGCAGCCGGCACATCGCGGCCACCTGAGGAAGCGGCGGCCGGCCGGTGCGGACCGGCTGCCCCCGGCGCGGCACCCCGTCGCCTCCCGCGGCCGGCGGGGTGCCGCAGCGGGCCGGTCAGCCCACGTGCGCGGCCGGCGTCCGGGTTCGCGCCGGGGTCTGCTTGCGGGCGGCCAGCACGACCAGGACACCGGCGACCGTGCCCACGAAGAACGGTGAGGGCACGAGCAGGACGCCGCCGACGAGGCACCACGCCGTGATGCCCCAGCCGATGCCGGCGGGCACGGCGACGCCCCGGCCGGCGAGGTGCCACACCAGGCAGCCCAGCAGGACCAGCGGCACCGAGAAGCTCCCCGGGCCGGCCCAGAAGGTGGCGCTGTTGTCCAGGCCGGCCACAGTCCGCTCGGGGGCGAACAGCGGGACGGCCGCCCACCCGCCCCGGGTCACCCAGCCGGCGACGCCGTCCCAGCGGATCACGGTCAGCAGCACCAGGTGACCCGCTCCCAGCACGACCATGATGCCGCTCGCCCACCGCAGCATTCGTGTTCCCGTCATCATCGGCCTGCTTTCATCTGCTCTGGTCGGGGACGTCACGGCGTGCACGGTCTTGTCGGCCCGTGCGGCCTCGGTGGTCGCAGCGCCGCGAGCACCGAGGCCAAAGTCGTCGGGCCCGCTCGCGGGGTGGCGAACACGTCTTCGACCGGAAGCCGGGCGTGCACACCACCTCGCCTTCTGTACGCCACCGTATATTTCGACTGTACGGTACCGTACAACCTCGTCGTGGCACTTCCGAGAAGAGGTGGACCGGTGCCCCCGAACGCCCGAACGCCGAGGGCCCGCTGGATCGAGGCCGGCTTGGCGGCGCTCGCCCGGGGTGGGCCGGACGCCGTCCGGGTGGAGGTGCTGGCCGCGTCGATCGGCGTGACCAAGGGCGGCTTCTACGGGTACTTCGACGGCCGGCCGGAACTGCTCGCCGAACTCCTCGACGAGTGGGAGCGGCGCTGCACCGACGACATCATCGAGCGGGTCGAGGCGGAGAGCCCGGACCCGGCCGAGCGGATCCGGCGCGCCGGGCAGCTGACCTTCTCCGACGACCTGCACCGGATCGACCTCGCGATCCGCGAGTGGGCCCGGCACGACCCGGCGGTCGCGGAGCGGTTGCGGCGGATCGACAACGCCCGGATGGACTTCCTGCGGGCGATGTTCGGCAGCTACCTCGCCGACCCGGACGAGGTCGAGGCCCGCTGCACGCTGGCCTTCGCGCTCGCCATCGGCCGGCACTTCATCGCCGCCGACCACCCCGGGCGCACCAAGCGCGAAGCCGTCGAGCTGGCCGGGGAATTCCTGCTGCGCAAGCGGATCTGACCCGTTCGGCGGCACGGGAATAGATCATCGGGCGGTCGGGTTGGCCGTGACATGGCTGAAGAAGGCAACGGGCCCGCTGGGGCGACCCTGGACGACGACGCCGCGTCGGAGGTGCTGGCGACCCGGCGGATCGGCGTGCTGGCGACCACCAAGAAGAGCGGGCACCCGCACCTGACCACCATGATGTACGACTGGGACCCGGAGCGGCGGGTCCTGCGGTTCACCACGACCCTCGACCGGGCCAAGGTGGGGCACGTCCGGCGGTCCGGCAAGGCCGCGCTGCACGTGGCCGTGGACGACTGGACCTTCGCCGTCGCCGAGGGGGACGCGACGGTCTCCGAGGTCACCGCCACGCCCGGCGACGCCATCGGGCGCGAACTGCTGGCCATCGTGCCCGAGGAGTACAAGTCCGCCCTGGGGCTCACCGACGAGGAGTTCCTCGAACTCCAGGTCCGCGAGCGCCGGGTGATCATCCGGTTGGCGGTGACCAAGTTCTACGGCAACCGGATCAGCTTCGACTGACGGCGTGCCACCGCCCGGACGACCGGGTGGGCCATCACGATCACCAGCGACAGCGCCGGGATCGACTGTCCCAGCACGAACTCGCCGAGCGCGTAGTCGACGGCCGGCACCACGAGGCACGCGGCGAACGCCCACGCCGGCGCGGTCGGCACCTTGCCCGGCCGCGCCCACGGCGTCCGCTTGAGCGGTTTGGCCACCGACAGCCACACCTGACCGGCCAGCGCGCCCGCCATGAGCAGCGACCCCAGCCGCATCAACGCCGGTGAGCCCTCCGCGTGCAGGTTGGGGCTGAGCACGAAGATCCCGACGTAGAGCTGGCTGAACGTGACCACGAACTTGGCCAGCACCCACCAGTGGCGGAAGTAGCCCCACGGTGTCAGGCCGGACAGCATCAAGCCGGTGAACGCCGACGTCGTCGCCATGAACTGGAGCACGTCGACGTCGATCAGCAGCGCCACGTCGAAGGACGCGGCACAGGCCGGGCCCGCGGCGTCGAGCGCGTGGCTCACCACCACGAACAGCGCCAGTGCCATGCACATCCACCCCGTCGAGGTGAGGACGTGCAGCCAGACCAGCAGTTTCCTCGACATGTCGTCCCCCTACATGTAGCCGCGCTACCTATAGTACGGCGGCCGGTCCACGACGTCCGGCCTGCCGGTGCGCGACCCGGCCGACCTGTTCTTCCTCGACGTGATCGGCGGCGCGCAAGAGGTCGCGCGCGGGAGGCCGGGGGTGCGACCAGCGGGAGATCGCGCTGGTCACCGCGCCGCCGAACCCGGTGACCGATCCAGGCCGGCCGCACCACTCGCGGGTCGTGACGGCGGAACCCGGCGTCCACCGGCGGGCGATCGGACGCGCGCTGATGACCCGCCTGTCCACCCCTCCGACACCGGGTGACCACCGGGAATTCGTCCAGCTGGTCGAACGGGTCTCACTGGGCCCGTTCAGCTTGACAAGCACGCGCGGCGTCGCGAATCCTCCGCACGTCTGAAACGTTCCGGTCGCTCGGAAACCCCTTGTCCACGAGGAAGGTTCGACCCGTGACCCACACCCGAGTCCTCCGTGCGGCCGGTCTCGGCGCCGTCGCGCTGGCGCTGGTCGCCGCGTGCGGCGCGCCGCCCGCCAAGGAGGGCGCCGCGAACGGCTCCTCCGCCGCCACCGCGAAGTCCGCCGCCGACCTCGGCGGGCTGGACAAGCTCGTCGAGGCCGCCAAGAAGGAGGGCAGGCTCAACGTCATCGCGCTGCCCCCGGACTGGGCCAACTACGGCGAGATCATCACGGCGTTCGAGGCCGAGTACGGCATCGAGGTCGACTCCGCGCAGCCCGACGCGTCCAGCCAGGACGAGATCAACGCCGCCAAGCAGCTCAAGGGCGGCGACCGCGCACCGGACGTGTTCGACCTCGGCCTGAACGTGGCCGTGGCCAACAAGGACCTCTTCGCGCCCTACCAGGTGCAGACCTGGAGCGACATCCCCGCCGAGCTCAAGGAGCCCAGCGGGCTCTACTACGGCGACTACGGCGGCTTCATGTCCATCGGCTACGACGCCGCCAAGGTGCCCGCGCCGACGTCGGTCAAGGACCTGCTCAAGCCCGAGTACCAGGGCAAGGTCGCGCTCAACGGCGACCCGACGCAGGCCGGTGCGGCGTTCTCCGGCGTGGTGATGGCCTCGCTGGGCAACGGCGGCTCGGCCGACGACATCAAGCCCGGCGTCGAGTTCTTCAAGCAGCTCAAGGCCGCGGGCAACTTCCTGCCGGTCGACCCGTCGCCCGCGACCATCGAGTCCGGCCAGACGCCGGTCGTGCTCGACTGGGACTACACCAACGCCGCGCAGACCGCGAAGCTCGCCGGCAAGGCGGACTGGAAGGTCGTCGTGCCGCAGGGCGCGCAGGTCGGCGCGTACTACAACCAGGCGGTCAACAAGGACGCCCCGCACCCGGCCGCCGCGCGGCTGTGGCAGGAGTTCCTGTTCTCCGACAAGGGGCAGAACCTCTACCTCAAGGGCCTGTCCCGACCGGCGCGGCTGGACGCGCTGACCAAGTCCGGCAAGGTCGACGCGGACGCGAACGCCAAGCTGCCCAAGACCGACGGCAAGCAGGCGTTCCTCACCCAGGAGCAGTCGGACCAGGCCAAGAAGGTGCTGTCCGAGACCTGGGCCCAGGCGGTGGGCTGACCGGTGGTCGCACCCGTCACCACCCCGACCGGGCGCGGCACCCCCGCCGCCCCCGGTCGGGGGCCCGCCGCGAAGCCGTGGCTCGCGTGGCTGGTCGTCGTGCCGTTCCTGGCCTACGTCGGGATCTTCCTGGTCTACCCGACGGTCCTGGTGCTGGCCGGTGCGTTCCAGGACGCGAACGGCGCGTTCACCACGCAGAACCTGGTCGCGCTGGGCGAAGGCGTCCACCTCCAGGCGTTCCTGCGCAGCGTCGAGCTGTCCGCGCTGACGGCGGCGCTGGGCGCGGTGCTCGGGGCGCTGCTGTCGTGGGCGGTCGCGGTGGGCAAGCCGCGAGGGCTGCTGCGGCGGGTGGTCGTGGCCGGTTCCGGTGTGCTGGCCCAGTTCGGCGGTGTGCCGCTGGCGTTCGCGTTCCTGGCCACCGTCGGGTTCCAGGGGTTCGTCACCCAGTTCCTCGACCACCAGTTCGGGATCGACCTGTTCGCGCGGGGCGCGTGGCTGTTCGAGCTGCCCGGCCTGACGCTGGTCTACACGTTCTTCCAGATCCCGTTGATGCTCATCGTGTTCCTGCCCGCGCTGGACGGCCTCCGTCCACAGTGGAGGGAGGCGGTGGACGGCCTCGGCGGCACCACGTGGACCTACTGGCGGCACGTCGGCGGGCCGATCCTGCTGCCCGCGTTCCTCGGCGCGCTGCTGCTGCTGTTCGCCAACGCCTTCTCCGCCTACGCCACGGCCGCCGCCCTGGTGTCGCAGGGCAGCCCGATCGTGCCGTTGCAGATCCGCGGCGCGCTGACCGGTGAAGTGCTGCTGGGCAACGAGAACCTGGGCAAGGCGCTGGGGCTGGGCATGGTCGTGGTGGTCGCGGTGGCGATGGGCCTCTACGCGCTGCTGCAACGGAGGTTCGCCCGATGGCAGTGAAGGTCGTGCGGTGGCTGGTCATCGGTGTGCTCGGCGCGTTCTTCCTGCTGCCGCTGCTGGCGATGGCCGAGTTCTCCACGCGCGGCGTGAACGGCTCGCGCAGCCTCGACTCGTGGTCGGGCATCGTGTCCGACCCGGACCTGGTGTCCGCGATCCTGGCGTCCGTGCAGCTCGCGGTGGCGAGTTCGGTGGTCATGCTGGTGCTGCTGGTGCCCACCATGACGTGGGTCCGGCTGCGGCTGCCCAGGCTGCGCCGGCTGGTGGAGTTCCTGTGCCTGCTGCCGATCACCATCCCGGCGATCGTGCTCGTGGTGGGCCTGGCGCCGCTCTACGCGTGGGTGGACTACTTCGTGGGCGACTCGCCGCTGACGCTCACCTTCGCCTACGCCGTGCTGGTGCTGCCCTTCGCGTACCGGGCGATCGACGCGGGCCTGTCCGCGATCGACCTCAAGACGCTGGCTGAGGCGGCACGCGGCCTCGGGGCGTCCTGGGCCGCGGTGCTGCTGCGGATCGTGGTGCCCAACATCCGGACCGCGCTGCTCGGCGCGGCGCTGCTGTCGGTCGCGCTGGTGCTGGGGGAGTTCACCATCGCGTCCCTGCTGAACTTCGACACGTTGCAGGTGCGGGTGAACCTGCTGGGCAAGCGCGACGCGGGCGTGTCCATCGCGGTGTCGCTGCTGAGCCTGCTGTTCGCGTTCGTGCTGCTGTTCCTGCTCTCGTTCGTCGGCGGGCGGCGGCGGGACACCGTCGCGGAGGAAGGCTGAGATGGGCTACCTGGAGTTGCACGGGCTGCGCAAGTCGTTCGGCGGGCAGCCCGCGCTGGCCGGTCTGGACCTCGACCTGGCGGAGGGCGAACTGGTCAGCCTGCTCGGCCCGAGCGGCTGCGGCAAGACCACCGCGCTGCGGATCGTGGCCGGGTTCGAGACCGCCGACGAGGGCGTCGTCCGGGTCGACGGCCGCGACGTGACGGGCGTGCCCGCCAACAAGCGCGACATGGGCATGGTCTTCCAGGCCTACAGCCTGTTCCCGAACATGACCGCGGCGCAGAACATCGCGTTCGGCCTGCGGCTGCGCAAGATGCCCGGCCGCGCCAAGCGCACCGACGAGCTGCTGGAGCTGGTCGACCTGGGCCACCTGGGCAAGCGGTACCCGCACCAGCTCTCCGGCGGCCAGCAGCAGCGGGTCGCGCTGGCCCGCGCGCTCGCGATCCAGCCGAGCGTGCTGCTGCTCGACGAGCCGCTGTCCGCGCTGGACGCCAAGGTCCGGGTCGCGCTGCGCGAGGAGATCCGGCGCATCCAGACCGAGCTGGGCATGACCACCCTGTTCGTCACGCACGACCAGGAGGAGGCGCTGGCCGTCGCCGACCGGGTCGGCGTGATGTCGCAGGGGCGGCTGGAGCAGCTCGACACCCCTGCCGCGGTCTACCGGCAGCCCGCGTCGGCGTTCGTGGCGCAGTTCGTGGGCGTGACCAACGCGCTGTTCGGCACCGCCGAGGCCGGGGGCGTGCGCTTGGGCGCGTACCGGCTGGCGACCGACGCGGCCGAGGGCATCACGGCCGGCGCGGACGTCAAGGTCATCGTGCGGCCGGAGGACATCGGCATCGCCCAGCACAGCGGCCAGGACAACGGCGCGCTGGTCGGCAACGTGCTCACCCAGAGCTTCCTCGGACCGGTCACCAGGCTGTCGGTGCGCCTGGCCGGCGGCGAGCAGGTGGTCCGCGTCGACCAGCCCTCCAGCCGGGCCGCGGACTTCCCGCCGGGCACGCCGGTCGCCCTGGACCTCGCGGTGGGCCGGCTGATGGTCGTGGAGGGTCTGGGTCCCGTTTGAGAATGGATCCTGGTCGGGCCGGATCCTCCGGTGGCTCGTGGTGGTCTGACCAGTGCGCGGTGCCGCGTGCGGGCGCGAGGCGGCCTCGGTGATCGGTGCGCGCTTCCCCGCCACGGGGGAGCTGCGGGTGCGGCCGGGGGCCCGGCTCGGCATGATCCACGCATGACGAGGGCGTGGTACCGGCCGATGACGGCCCGGCGGTCCGACGAGGAGCACCGGGTCGCCACGCCGCTGGAGCTGTTGTTCGACCTGAGCTTCGTGGTCGCGGTCGCCTCGGCCGCGACGAACCTGCACCACGCGCTGACCGAGGACCACATCGGCCACGGCATCACGGGCTACCTGACCGTGTTCTTCGCGATCTGGTGGGCGTGGCTGAACTTCACCTGGTTCGCCTCCGCCTACGACACCGACGACGTGCCGTACCGGCTCACGACGTTGGTGCAGGTCGCGGGCGTGCTGGTGGTCGCGGCCGGGGTGCCGGGGGCGTTCGACCGGGCCGATTTCACGGTGATCACCGTCGGGTACGTGATCATGCGGCTGGCCATGGTCGTGCAGTGGCTGCGCGCGGCGCGGTCCGACGTCGAGCGGCGCGCGTGCGCCCGGCGGTACGCCCTGGGCATCACCGTCGTGCAGATCGGGTGGGTGGCCCGGCTGTGGCTGCCGGAGAGCCTGTTCTGGGTCGGGTTCCTGGTGCTGGTGGTGGCGGAGCTGGCGGTGCCGGCGTGGGCGGAACGGGTCGCGCGCACCACGTGGCACCCGCACCACATCGCCGAGCGGTACGGGCTGTTCACGCTGATCGTGCTCGGCGAGTCGATCCTGGCGGCGACCAACGCGATCGGCTCCGGACTGGACGCCGGGCACTCGTCGGGCGCGCTGATCTCGCTGGCCGCGGCCGGTCTGGTGATCGTGTTCTCGATGTGGTGGCTGTACTTCGACCACCCGGCGGAGGGGCTGCGGACGTCCATGCGGGTCTCGCTGACCTGGGGCTACGGCCACTACCTGGTGTTCGCCTCGGTCGCGGCGGTCGGCGCGGGGCTGGCCGTGGCGGTCGACCACGACCTGCACGTGGCGCACCTGCCCGCGGTGGCCGCCGGGATGGCGACCACCGTGCCGGTCGCGGTGTTCCTGCTGGTTGTCTGGTACCTACAGGTGTACCCGCGCCAGCGGGGGCCGATCACCTGGGCGTTCCCGGCGGCGGCCGTGCTGGCGCTGCTGGCGTCGTTCGCACCCGCGCCGATCCATGTGGTCGCGGTGGTGCTCGCGGCGCTGGTGGCGGTGACGGTCGTGGTGGAGCGCGACACCGCACACCGAGAGGTTTCCTGATGGTCCACGAACTGCGCCTGGTCGTCACGGCGGCGGACTACGACGAGGCGCTGCGCTTCTACCGGGACGTGCTGGGGCTGCCCGAGCGGGCGGCGTTCAGCTCGCCCGGCGGCCGGGTGACGATCCTGGAGGCGGGCCGCGCCACGCTGGAGATCGCCGACCCGCCGCACGCCGAGTACATCGACCAGGTCGAGGTGGGCCACCGGGTGGCGGGCCACGTCCGGGTGGCGTTCGAGGTCGCGGACTCGGCCGCGACGACCCGTGAGCCGGCGGCGGCGGGCGCGACCGTCGTGGCCGAGCCGGTGAAGACGCCGTGGAACTCGCTCAACGCCCGGCTGGAGGCCCCGGCGGGGTTGCAGCTGACCCTGTTCACCGAGCTGGGCTGACGGCGGGACCGGGCCGCACGCCGCCCGGTACGACGGGCCGGCCAGAACGTCGAGCCGGCCGGAACGTCGAGGGGGCCCGCCCGTCATCGGGCAGACCCCCTCGGCACGCCGTGCGGACTACCGCGGGAACAGCTCGCGGTAGGAGCCCTGCGTCTGCACGTTCAGCTCACCCACGCGGATGAACTTGGCGGTGAGCACGCGCGGGTCCCGGATGTCCAGGACGTCGAAGCCCTTCGCCATGTCCGACGAGTAGATGTAGCCGTTGTAGTAGTACGACGACCACGCGCCGCCGCCCTTGCCGTTGGGCAGCGGGCCGCGCTCGAACCAGCCGATCTCCTTGGGGTTGCGGGAGTCGGTGAAGTCCCAGATCGAGATGCCGCCCTGGTACCACGCCTGCACCATGATGTCGCGCCCCTGCACGGGGATCAGCGAACCGTTGTGCGCCACGCAGTTCTCGGTGTCGGTCTGGGTCCGGGAGATCTTGTAGTACGAGCGGAACTCCAGCTTGCGGTTGTCCCCACGACCGGTGATGTCGTAGATGCCGTCCGCGCCGCGGGTCTTGCCGATGGTCTCGTTGCACGTCGCCGCGCCGCCGCCACCGAGCTCGTCGGTGAACACGACCTTGTTGCCGGCGTTGTTGAACGTCGCCGAGTGCCAGAACGCGAAGTTCTTGTCGTCCTGCACGCGGTTGATCTCGCGGGGCTTCTCCCGGTCGGAGATGTCCCACAGGACGCCGTCACCCATGCACGCGCCCGCCGCGAGGTCCTTGGACGGGTACACGGTGATGTCGTGGCAGCCCGAGGTCGCGGTGACGTAGCCGGCCGGCACGGTGCCCGGCTTGCCGGGGTTGCCGCCGTCCGGGAACATCACGGTCTCCGACAGCAGGGCCGCCCCGGCCGGGTTCTTCAGCGGCACCTTGACGATCGAGATCAGGTCGTGCGGCGGCTGGCAGTCCGGGAACGTGGCGTTCGGGGCGTAGGACGAGACGTAGACGTAGACGTCCTTGCCCCGCTTGTCCGGCACCAGCGTGTGGGTGTGGGACCCGCACTTGGTCTCGACGGCGGCGACGTAGCGCGGGTTGCGCTTGTCGCTGATGTCGAAGATCTTGATGCCTTCCCAGGCGTCCTTGTTCGTGGCCGGCAGCGGCGTGCTGGAGCAGGAGTTGTCGCTGCGGGACGAGTCGGTGGACAGGAAGAGCAGGTTGCCGCGCACCGAGATGTCGTTCTGCGAGCCGGGGCAGAGCACCGTGCTCGCGATCTTGGGCTTGTGCGGGTTGCGGATGTCGTAGACGACGAACCCGTCGTAGTTCCCGTCGAACGCGTACCCGTCCTGGAAAGCCAGGTCCGACCACGTCGAGGTCTCGGTGAACGGTGCCGGCTTCGGCAGGTTCGCGAGGTGCTTCACGTTGCGGCTGTTGCGGATCTCGTCCACACCCGGAATGCCCGTGCCCGGTTGTTCGGGTGCGACGAGCTGGGCTTCCGACAGCCCGGCCAGGTCGGCGTCCGCGCCGGGTTCCGCCACCGCCTGCGGTCCCCAGGTCAGGGTCGAGAGCGCGAGTGCGAACGCCCCCACGGCCGCGACGGTTCTCCGCCGTCGCGCAGAATCGCGTGCAGTCACTTCAGGTCTCCCCTTCCAAACCTGTAGCAGAGACCGCAGTATTGCCCTTTTGCGAGGCTAACCACCAGGCCCATTCGTCGGTAAGGTGCCTATTCCGGCTGGTGGGACGGCCGGGTACGGTGGCGGCGGAGCCGAGGGGGAACGTATGCGGATCTTGTTCGTCGCGGTCGTCGTCGCCTTTCTTGCCGCCTGCACGCCGCAGTCGGAGGAAGCTCCGCCGGTCATCGTGCCCAAGGGGCCCGGTGAACAGGCCGAGACGATGGCGCCCGGTGATGTCGGGACCGACCGCTGGGTGGCGCCGGGCGAGGCGGACCTTAAGTACGTGGCGAGCATGATCGTGCACCACCGGCAGGCATTGGAGATGTCGGCGCTCGCGCCGGAACGGGCGCGAAATGAGACGGTGAAGGGCCTGGCGTCGCGCATTCACGACACCCAGGGGCCGGAGATCGGCGCGATGGAGCAGTGGCGGCGGCAGTTCGCCGAGAACGCCCCGGCGCACGGCCACAACGGGAGCCTGCCGGAGGTCGACCACGGGTCCATGCCCGGCATGGCGACCGACGAGCAGCTGGCGGCGCTGAAAGCCGCGAGCGGCACCGACTTCGACCGGCTGTTCCTGCGACTGATGATCGCGCACCACGAAGGTGCGCTGACGATGGCCGTCGACCTGCTGTCCTCGGGGTCGGACGTGCGGGTCGAGGAGATGGCCAACGACGTGGTCGCGTCCCAGTCGGACGAGATCGCCCGGATGAAGGCGATCTCGCTCCCGTAGGCCGTCAGGACGCGATCAGCACGAGGTCCTCGGTGGGCTGGAACGTCTCCACGGCGTTGCCGGTGACGTGCCGGGCGATGCCCGCGTTGCGCTTGTGCGCTTCCTTGAACGAGTCGGAGCGGACCCACGCCGTGAAGTCCTCCTCGGTGTCGAACTCGTTCACCGAGACGTAGGGCTGGTCCGGGCGGGTGGGGCGCAGCAGCGTGCTGCGGCGCAGGCCGGGGACGCCCGGCAGGTAGGTGCGCATGTTGTCGCGGAAGTGCGCCTCGAACTCCTCGGCCCGGTCCTCGGGCACGAACAAACGGTTGGTCGCGACGAACATGCGGCACCCTCCAGGTTCCCGACGCTACGTAGGGAACTATTCCAACGCGGCGTCGGGAAAGCAAGGGGCTACTATCTGACGAGTGCCGAGGATCAGCGCCGAGACCGTCGCGCAACACCGCGCGAACCGGCTGCGCGATCTGCTCGCCGCGGGTCGCGCGATCGTGGCCGAGGAAGGCCCGGACGCCCTGACGCTGGCCGCGCTGGCCCGCCGGGTGGGTCTGTCCCGGCCGTCGCTCTACGAGTACTTCCGGTCCCGCGAGGAGCTGGTCGCGGCCATCGTGACCGACGAACTGCCTGATCAGGCCCGTCGCCTGGCGGCGGCGGTGCACGCGGTCGAGGGGGTGGCCGCGAAGCTGGAGGCCTACCTGCGGACCGTGCTGGAGATCATCGTGGACGGCAGCCACGGCGCGGTGGTGGCCCTCTCGGCGCACGCCCTCCCGGAAGCCAGCCGCCGCCAGATCCGCGCCGAGCACGAGAAGCTCCTGGCCCCGCTGGTGGGTGTGCTGGTCGAAGCCCGCGTGCCCCAGCCGGGTCTGCGCGCCCTGCTCGTCCACGGTTCGGTGGAGGCCGCGGCGCGCACCGTGCGGCCGGGCGACGTGGAGCAGAGCGAGAACGTCCTGCGGGCGTTGCTGGAACAGACCCTGCACGGCCTGAACGGCCCGTCGTAACGCTCGACCGGTTGTTCGGACGCCGACCACTGCACCTGGTCGGCGGACACCCGGGTGGACCGGTCGTTCGGCATCGATTTCGCGGTGCGGGTCGTGGACGACGACGCGATCCGGCAGTTGACCCGGTGGGCGTTGAGATCGAAGGCGCGGGTCGACCGCAACATCGTGCCCGGTGGGCAGGGTCTGTGGGCGTTCGGGCTGCGAGAGCACGCCGAGTTGGTGAAGGAACTCGTCGCCAAGGCACGCGCCGACCTGGCGGTGAGCCTCACCCACCTGCGCCCCAAGTCGCACCGGCCCAACCCCGGGCCGGGCCTGGAGTGCCGCGACGGCCTCAGGCTCCCGCTCGGTGTGGAAGGCGCGGGCCTGGTCGCGGACCTCCGTGAGATCAACCGGGTACTGGCCGAATTCCCGGTGGTACCGGCGCTCGAACCGCTCCAGTGGGTCCGTCGCGTACCCGCGTGCGACCCCCGGCGCGACGACTTGGAGCGCGCTGTGGCACACCTGCTCGCCGACGCCGACGCCGACGTCGCTTGCGGCGAGATCGGCATCTCCTACCCGGCCAAGTACTTCGAGGGCCCCGACGTGCACCGCTACCGCGGTTCGCTCAACGCGACGGCTGTCGACACCTCGGAACTCATGCTCGACACGATCGGCGATGTTCTCAGGCCGATCCCGGCGGAGGAACGCCTGCGTGCGCTTCGGGCCGGACACATCGACGGCTACTACGAGAACGACGAGAGCCGGAGCGACGGCATGTCCGCGTTGCAGTGGATAGCGGCCGAGGTCGACCTGGAAGGGACGCGGCACATCCTGCTCGACGGGAGTGATTCGCGCTCGGCGACGAATACCTGCGCCATGTCGACCGGGTGGTGCGCAGGGCATTCGACAGCCCGCCACCGTGGGCGTCCGCCCCGCCGCCGGCCACCGGGTCCAGTCCGCTGAGCCACCTGTTCGCCCAAGGGCTGGTCGCCGCCGAGAGCTTCACCGATCCCGCGACGTGGGAGAAGTTTCGCGAGCTGGTGGCCGAGCAGGACGAGGAGCGGGCCGCGGGTCTGGCCGGCCGTCCCGGCAGCGTGGTGTTCGCGATCCACCGCGCCGACCGCCCGCTCACGGTGGACGGGCTGTTCACCTTCGCCCGGTCGGCGCTGGTCTCGGCGTGGACCTCGCTCACCACCTACAGGATCCCCGTCCAGCTCGCCGTGATCGCCTGATCGCCTGATCGGCGGTTGAGCGCCGGTCAACCGATCGGTTGATCCGGGGTGTGGCTCGCCGTGTGATCCACCGGCCGCGGGATCCGGTGAGGCTGGGGGCATGGCAATCATCGAGGTGGTCGACCTCGTCAAGTCCTACGACGAGAAGGTCGCGGTGGGCGGGGTGTCGTTCACCGTCGACGAGGGGGAGATCTTCGGCATCCTCGGCCCGAACGGGGCGGGCAAGACGACGACCGTCGAGTGCGTCGAGGGGTTGCGCGCGGCGGATTCCGGGACGATCCGGGTCGGCGGGCTCGACCCGCGGCGGGACCGGGCGAAGGTCAGGGAGATCCTCGGGGCGCAGTTGCAGCAGAGCGAGCTGCCCGAGCGGATCCGGGTGGGCGAGGCGCTGGAGCTCTACGCGTCGTTCTACCGCGAGCCCGCCGACTGGCGCGAGCTGCTCGGCCTGCTCGGCATCGCCGACCGGGTCGACACCCAGTACCGCAAGCTGTCCGGCGGTCAGAAGCAGCGCGTCTCCATCGCGCTCGCCCTGGTCGGCCGGCCCAGGATCGCGGTGCTGGACGAGCTGACCACGGGACTGGACCCGCAGGCCCGGCGGGACACCTGGAGCCTGGTCGAACGGGTCCGCGACTCCGGGGTGACCGTCGTGCTGGTCACCCACTTCATGGAGGAGGCCGAGCGGTTGTGCGACCGGCTCGCGCTGATCGACGCCGGGAAGCTCGTCGCGGTGGACAGCCCGGCCGGGCTGGTGGCCCGGCTGGGCGGGGAGCAGACCGTGCGGTTCCGGCCGACCACGCCGATCGGCACCGAGCTGTTCGACGTGCTGCCCGAGGTCTCCTCGGTCCAGCGGCACGGCTCGCAGGTCGTGGTCACCGGCACCGGCAACCTGCTGCACGCCGTCACGTCCGTGCTGGCGCGCAACCAGGTCGTCGCCGCCGACCTGCGGATCGAGCAGGCCGGCCTGGACGACGCCTTCATCCGACTCACCGGCAAAGCCCTTTCGGAGTGACCGCCATGACGAAGATCATCTCGACCGAGTGGAAGCTGTTCCTGCGCGAGCCCGCCATGGTGGCGTTCTCGGTCTTCTTCCCGACCGTGCTGATGCTGGTGCTGGGCGCGATCCCGGCGCTGCGCACGCCCGACCCCAAGTTCGACGACCTCCGGTTCGTCGACGCCTACGGGCCCACGCTCGTCGTGATCGCGCTCGCGTTCCTGGGTCTCAACCGGCTGCCCACCGCGGTCGCCTCCTACCGGGAGAAGGGCGTGCTGCGCCGGTTCTCCACCACCCCGGTGCACCCGAGCCGCCTGCTCGTCGCGCAGGTCGCGGTGAACCTCATCGCGGGCGTGGTGTCGATCGGGCTGGTGCTGGTGGTGGGCAAGGCCGTGTTCGACATCGACCTGCCGCACAGCCCGCTGGGGTTCCTGGCCGCCTGCCTGCTCGGGATGCTGTCGCTGTCCGCGCTCGGCCTGCTGGTCGCCGCCTGGGCACCGGGCGCGGCCTCGGCCGGCGGCTGGGCGACGGTGGTGTTCATGCTGGTGATGTTCTTCGGCGGGGCCTACCTGCCGAGGTTCCTGATGCCGGACTTCCTGGTCCGCGTCGGCGAGCACCTGCCGCCGGGCGTGGGCGCGTTGCAGGCCGCGTGGCTGGGCACCGCGCCGAGCCTCGTGCACCTGGGCATCCTCGCCCTGATCACGCTGGTGGCGGGTACCGTCGCGGCGAAGTCGTTCCGCTGGGAGTAGGGGTCGTGGTGGCAGACAAGCTCGACGTGTGGGAACGCCGGCTCGGCGTCCTGGCGAACCTCATCCCGTACCTCGCCCTGCTGCTGCCCACCCTGATGTACCTGGTCCTGGTGCCCGATCCGCCGGAGCAGCGCCTGGTCACGCTCTCGATCGTCGCGGGCGCGGTCGCGTGGATGCTGTGGTGGCACACGTTGCACCCCGCCTGGCGCGCGCGGTCCGGGCTGATGGTCGTGTTCTTCCTGGGTGTCCTGGTCTTCTACGCGGTGCTGGGCCTCGACGACCCGATCTTCGGGTTCTACTCCTTCGCCGGGTACGTGTACGCGATCGACTGCCTGCACGGCCGCATGAAGTTCGTCGGGGTGCTGATCAACGCGCTGATCGCCTCCGCCTCGCTCTACGGCGGTTTCCCGTCCACCGAACCACTGGCGATCTTCACCTACGTCGTGATCACGTTCTTCATCGTGATGGTCGCGATGACGTTCACGACGCTGGGGTTCATCACCGCCGAGCAGTCCCGGCGGCGCAAGGAGATGGTGGCCGAGATGGCCGCGATGATGGAGGAGAACGCGGGCCTGCACGCCCAACTGCTCATCCAGGCGCGGGAAGCGGGCGTGCTGGACGAGCGGCAGCGGCTGGCGGGAGAGATCCACGACACCCTCGCCCAGGGGTTCACCGGCATCATCACCCAGCTCCAGGCCGTGGACGAGCCGTCCCGGCGGGTGGACACGGCGCTGCGGCTGGCCCGGGAGAACCTCGCCGAGGCCCGCCGCTCGGTGCACGCGCTGCGCCCACCCGCGCTGGAGGACGCCAACCTGCCGGACGCGCTGGTCGAGGTCGCGTCGGGCTGGACCGACCAGACCGGCGTGCCCGCCTCGGTCGCCACGACCGGCGCGGCCCGCCCGTTGCACCCCGAGGTGGAGGTGGCCCTGTTGCGCACCGCGCAGGAAGCACTGTCCAACGTGGCCAAGCACGCGTCCGCGTCACGGGTCGGGCTCACGTTGTCCTACATGGAGGACGTGGTGACGCTCGACGTGCGCGACGACGGCACCGGGTTCGACCCCGGCCGCGAGACCGAGGGCTACGGTCTGGTCGGGATGCGCCAGCGGGTGTCCCGGCTGGCCGGGGCGCTCGCCGTCGAGTCGGAACCCGGTGCGGGCACCGCGGTGTCGGCGTCGGTGCCCGCGATCCCGGCAGAGGTGGCCCGGTGATCCGGGTGGTGATCGTGGACGACCACCCGGTGGTGCGCGACGGGCTGCGCGGGATGCTCGCCGCGGCCGGCGACGTGGACGTGGTGGGCGAGGCGGCGGACGGCGCGGAGGCCGAAGCCGTGGTGCGGGCCAAGAACCCGGACGTCGTGCTGATGGACCTGCGGATGCCGGGCGTGGACGGGGTGACCGCGATCGGCCGGCTGCGCGACTTCCCGGCGCGGGTGCTGGTGCTCACCACCTACGACACCGACAGCGACGTGCTGCCCGCGATCAAGGCCGGCGCGACCGGGTACCTGCTCAAGGACACGCCGCGCGAGGAGCTGTTCCGGGCGGTGCGGTCGGCTGCGCGCGGCGAGGCGGTGCTGTCGCCGTCGGTGGCCACCAGGCTGGTCGGGCAGGTGCGGGCGCCGACCGCGGAACCGTTGAGCGAGCGGGAGGTCGAGGTGCTCGGCCTGATCGCGCGCGGCTGCACGAACCGGGAGGCGGCGGTGCGGCTGTTCATCAGCGAGGCCACCGTGAAGACGCACCTGGTGCACGTCTACGCGAAACTCGGCGTGAAGGACCGAGCGTCGGCGGTGGCCGAGGCGTACGAACGGGGCTTGCTGGGCGGCGTGTGACGTACCCTCCACGTCGTGATCGAGTCCGTTGTCCAGCCGGATCTGGTGCTGGCGCTGCACGACGCCGTCCGGCGCGGAGCTGCCGGACGAGGTGGACCACGCAGCGGCGATCGCGTCCTGCGTGTCGAAGGAGCCGCGCCGGTCGGACTACGCGATCCCGGACGAGCAGGGCGACACGTACGTGGCCGAACGCGCCGGGCCCGAACCGGTCTGGACGGAGCTGTCCACCGACGACACCGTGCGCCCGGTGTACGAAGCGGGCCCGGAGCACGACGAGCCGAGCCCCACCGACCTGGTCCGCGGCACGAGCCCGTGCGGCCGGCTGACCCCCTGTCGCCGGCGGAGAAGTAGCAGTACTGCGACGCGCTACGCGCCACACACAGCCGGCGTGTTCCCTGGAGTTGTTGGCGCAACGGGCCGCCACGCATCCCGCCGCCGTTGAGGAAGATCAGCGCCAGGGGGGTCCTCCTTGTGGATCGGGGTGTCGGTGGCCGACAGCGGCAGGCCGGCGCCGCCGCGCCGCGCGGCGATCAGTTCGGCGACGATGGACACCGCCGTCTCCTCGGGTGTGCGCGCGCCGAGGTCCAGGCCGATCGGTGACCGCAGGCGGGCGATCTCGGTGTCCGACAAGCCTTCCTCGCGCAGCCGGGCCAGGCGCTCCAGATGGGTGCGCCGGGATCCCAGCGCGCCGACGAAACCCAGCGGCCGGCGCAGTGCCTCGGCCAGCAGCGGGATGTCGAACTTCGGGTCGTGGGTCAACACGCACACCGCCGTGGACGGGTCGGTGCGGGTCGCCGCCAGGTACCGGTGCGGCCAGTCGACCACGACCTCGTCGGCGGCCGGGAACCGTTGCGGGGTGGCGAAGACGGGCCGCGCGTCGCACACCGTGACGTGGTAGCCGAGGAACTTGCCCTGCTGGGCCAGCGCCGCCGCGAAGTCGATCGCGCCGAACACCAGCATCCGCGGTGCCGCACCCCACGCCTCCACGAACACACCACCCACAATGGACGAGCGGGAAACCGCGTGCTCCGGCAGCGAGATCGAGCACGTTCCCGTCGCGAGGTCCCGGCTCAACACCACGGGACGGCCACGCGCCGCCGCCCGCAGCGCCGCCCGGATCTCCGGCGTCACGACCTGGACGAACACCTCCAGCTCACCGCCACACGTCAAGCCGACCGCGAACGCGTCCTGCGCCGAATACCCGAACCGGGCGCGCTGCGGCCGCCCGTCGGCCAGCACGGACAGCGCCAGCTCGTACACCGCGCCCTCGACGCACCCGCCGGACACGCTGCCCACCACGCGCCCGTCCGGGTGCACGGCCAACGCCGCACCGACCTCGCGGGGCGCGCTGCCCCGCACGGCCACGACCGACGCCACCGCGTACGGCCCGTTCCAGTCCGCCACCGCGGACGCCAGATCGCGCACCGAACACCTCCCTAGCGCAGGACCGCGGTGACGCCCTCGACCTCGAAGCAGAGTACGAACATCCCCACGATGACCGTCATCCGCCGGTCGCCGCCGCCCGTCCCGCGCGACTAGTAGTCGACCCGGTCGGCCCGGGAGAGCCACGCCGTGAACGGCGCGTTGTCGGCACCGGTGGAGATCTGGTGCACGGGCAGGCTCCACTGGTCGCGGGGCTTGCCGAACAGCTCGTAGAACTCGCGGTCGTCGAACCCGGCCGACGCGGCGTCGTGCCGGTCGGCGGCGTAGACGACGCGGTCCACCCGCGCCCACAGCGCGGCGGACAGGCACAGCGGGCACGGCTCGCAGGACGACACCAGCACGCACCCGGGCAGCTTGAAGTCGCCGACCGCCCGGCAGGCCGCCCGGATCGCGACCACCTCGGCGTGCGCGGTCGGGTCGAGCGTGGTGGTGACCTGGTTGGTGCCGGTGGCGATCACCTGGCCGGCCCGGACGATCACCGCGCCGAACGGGCCGCCGCCGGCGGCGACGTTGCGGGTGGCCAGCTCGATCGACTCGCGCAGCCAGGTGTGGTCGGGGGACCCGGACGTGGTCATCTTCGGTTGCTCCTCTGGGGCTGCGCCTCTGGGTCTGCTCCTCCGGCGGGGCCGGGTCAGGTGCCGGTGATGTGCTCGGGCCGGACCGGCACGCGGGTCAGGGCGAGGCCGGTGGCGGCGCGGATGGCCGCCACGATCGCCGGGGTGGACGAGATGGTGGGCGGCTCGCCGACGCCGCGCACACCGTACGGGGCGTGCGGGTCGGCCAGTTCCAGCACGTCGATGCTCATCGGCGGCATGTCCAGCACGGTCGGGATCAGGTAGTCGGTGAACGACGGGTTGCGCACCTCGCCGCCGGTGGTCTGGATCTCCTCCATCACCGCCAGGCCGAGCCCCTGCGCCGAGCCGCCCTGGATCTGACCGAGCACGGCCTGCGGGTTGAGCGCCTTGCCGACGTCCTGCGCGCAGTCCAGCCCGACCACCTTGACCAGGCCCAGCTCCACGTCCACGTCGACCACCGCGCGGTGCGCGGCGAAGCCGTACTGGACGTGCGCGTCGCCCTGGCCGGTCTCCGGGTCGATCGGCTGGGTCGCCCGGTGCCGCCACTCCACGGTCTCGTCGATGACCTCGTCGCCGAGCACCGCCACCAGGTCGGAGGTGTCCCTCCCGCCGGCCAGCTTCGCCAGCTCGGCGCGCACCGCCGCGCACGCGGCCTTCACCGCGCCGCCGGTCACGTAGGTCTGGCGGGACGCCGACGTCGAGCCGCCGTTGCCGATGCTGGTGTCCATGGGCAGGATCGTCACCCGCTCCACGCCCAGTTCGGTGCGCACGATCTGCTGCATGATCGTCACCAGCCCCTGGCCGACCTCGCACGCCGCGGTGTGGGCGAGCGCGGCGGGCTCGCCGTTGATGACCTGGAGCCGGACGCGGGCCGTGGAGTAGTCGTCGTAGCCCTCGGAGAAGCAGACGTTCTTGATCCCCACCGCGTACCCGACCCCGCGCACCACGCCTTCGCCGTGCGTGGTGTTGGAGACGCCGCCGGGCATGTCCCGCAGGTCCAGCGCGGCCGGTGCCGGCGGCAAAGGCTTGTCCTTGACCAGTTTCAGCAACTGCGCGACCGGCGCGGCCGAGTCGACCACCTGCCCGGTCGGCAGCACCGAACCCTCGGCCATCGCGTTCACGACCCGCACGTCCACCGGGTCCATGCCCAGCGCCTCGGCCAGTCTGTCCATTTGGGACTCGTAGGCGAAAGCCGCCTGCACCGCGCCGAACCCGCGCATCGCGCCGCACGGCGGGTTGTTCGTGTAGACGCCCCACGCGTCGATCGACACGTTGTCCACGTCGTACGGGCCGACGCCGAGCGTGGCCGCGTTCGCCACCACGGCGGGTGTGCTGGACGCGTACGCGCCGCCGTCGAGGTAGATCTTCGCCTTGACGTACACCAGCTTCCCGGTGCGGTCCGCGCCGTGCTCGTAGTACAGCACGGCCGGGTGCCGGTGCACGTGGCCGTAGAACGACTCCTCGCGGTTGTAGACCATCTTGGTGGGCTTGCCGGTGTGCACCGCGAGCAGGCACGCGTGCACCTGCATCGACAGGTCCTCGCGCCCGCCGAACGCCCCGCCGACACCGGACAGCGTCAGCCGCACCTTCTCCAGCGGCAGCCCCAGCGCGGACGCCACCTGCGCCTGGTCGACGTGCAGCCACTGGGTGGCGATGTAGAGGTCGACGCCGCCGTCCTCGGCGGGTACCGCCAACCCCGACTCCGGCCCGAGGAACGCCTGGTCCTGCATACCGACCTCGTACCGGCCGGTGACCACGACCTCGGCCGTCGCGGAGGTGTCGCCGCGCCGGATCGGCACGTGCCGCACCAGGTTCCCGCCGGGGTGCAGCGGGGTGTCGTCCTGCGCGGTCTCCATGTCCACCACGGGCGTCAGCACGTCGTACTCGACCTTGATGCGCTTCATGGCCCGCAGCGCGGTCTCCGGGTGGTCCGCGCCGACCAGCGCGACCGGTTCCCCCTGGTAGCGCACGAGGTCCACGGCGAGCACGGGCTGGTCCTTGTGCTCCAGGCCGTACAGGTTGCGCCCCGGCACGTCCTGGTGGGTCAGCACCGCGTACACGCCGGGCACCTTGAGCGCCTCGGTCAGGTCGACGGAGAGGATCCGCGCGTGCGGGTGCGGGCTGCGCAGGGTCGCGCCCCAGATCATGTCCTCGTGCCACAGGTCCGAGGCGTAGGCGTACTCGCCGCGCACCTTGAGGTTGCCGTCCGGGCGCTGCGGGCTCGTGCCGACACCGCCGGACACGGACGAGGTGAGTTCGGCCGGGGTCAGGCTCATCGGGCCGCCTCCTTCAGTCGGGTGCTCGCGGCCCGCAGCTCGCGGGCCAGTTCGGCGTCGGCCGCGGTGCGCAACTCGCCGTCCGCCACCACGGTCCGGCCGCCGACCAGCAGCAGCTTCAGCTCCGGCGTCGGCCCGAGCACCAGCGCGGCCACCGGGTCGTCGATGCCGGCGTGCGCCAGGCCGTCCAGCCGCCACACGGCCAGGTCGGCGAGCTTGCCCGGCTCGACCGAGCCGATCTCGGCCGCCCGGCCCAGGCACCGCGCCCCGCCCATGGTGCCCAGCCACAGCGCGCGCCGGACGTCCAGCGCGCGCGGCCCGCCGCGCTGCCGGGCCTGGAGCAGCGCCTGGCGCAGCTCCTCGACCAGGCCGCCGGACTCGTTGGACGCCGCGCCGTCCACGCCCAGCCCGACCGGCGCGCCCGCGTCGAGCAGGTCGCGGACCGGGGCGGTGCCGGTGCCCAGCCGGCCGTTGGACGTGGGGCAGTGCGCCGAGCCGGTGCCGGTCGCGCCGAGCTTGCGCACCGCGTCCTGGCTCAGGTGCACGGTGTGCGCGAGCCAGACGTCCTCGCCCAGCCAGCCGGTGCGCTCGGCGTACTCGGTCGGCGAGCAGCCGTGCTCGGCCTGGCACTGGTCCTCCTCGTCGAGCGTCTCGGCGAGGTGGGTGTGCAGCCGGACGCCCTTGCGCCGGGCCAGTTCCGCCGCGCCGGACATCAGCTCGGGGCTGACCGAGAACGGCGAGCACGGCCCGACCGCGACCCGCAGGACCGAGTCCGGCGACGGGTCGTGGTGCGCGTCGATCGCCTTCTCCGTCGCGACCAGCGCGGTGTCGGTGTCCTCGACGAGGTCGTCCGGCGGCAGCCCGCCGTGCGAGCGGCCCCGGTCCATCGAGCCGCGCACGGCGTGCAGCCGGAGGCCGATCCGGCGGCCCGCGCCCACCAGCGCCTCGAACTGGTCGCCGCCGGCCCGCGGGAAGACGTAGTGGTGGTCGGCGGCGGTCGTGCAGCCGGTGGTGGCCAGCCGCGCCAGGCCCGCCGACGCGGCGGCGTGCGTGATCTCCGCGTCCAGGCCGCGCCACACCGGGTACAGCGTGGTCAGCCACTCGAACAGGGTGGCGTCCTGGGCCAGGCCGCGGGTCGCCCACTGGTAGAGGTGGTGGTGGGTGTTGACCAGGCCGGGCGTGACCAGGCAGCCGCTGCCGTCGACCCAGGTGTGCGGACCGGTCGGCCGGGGGGCCTGGCCGGGGCCGACGGCGGTGATCCGGCCGTGCTCGAACACCACGTGGCCGAACGCGTGCTCGGTGCCGGCTTCGTCCATCGTGGACACCGCGACGCCGTCGAGGACGGTGGGGGTCACCGCCGCGCCTTCCGCGCCGCGAGCCGCACCGCGTCCAGGATCTTCTCGTAACCGGTGCAGCGGCACAGGTTCCCGGCCAGCGCCTCCCGGATCTCCGGGTCGCTCGGCTCGGGCACCCGCTCGACCAGGTCGTGCGCCGCGACCACCAGGCCGGGCGTGCAGAACCCGCACTGCACCGCGCCCGCCTCGACGAACGCCTCCTGCACCGGGTCGAGCCCGCCGGCCGGTGCGAGGCCCTCGACCGTGCGCACCTCGCGGTCCTGCGCCTGGCCCGCGGCGACCAGGCAGGAGCACACCGGCACGCCGTCGAGGTAGACCGTGCACGAGCCGCACTCGCCCTGCTCGCAGGCGTTCTTGGAGCCGGGCAGGCCCAGCCGCTCGCGCAGCACGAACAGCAGGCTCTCGCCCTCCCAGACGTCGTCGGCCCGGCGCTGCTCCCCGTTGACCGTCACGTTCACGCGCATGGCTTCAGGCGACCTTCCCGGTGTAGTCCTGCCACGCCCAGCCCAGCGTGCGGCGGGCCAGCACGGCCAGGGCGTGCCTGCGGTACGCGGCGGACCCGCGCACGTCGTCGATCGGGCTCGCGGCCCGTGCCGCCAGCTCCCCGAACCGCCGTTTGACCGAGTCGAGCAGCGGTCTGGGCGATTCCCACTGGTCGGTGGCGGTCAGCTCGCCGGAGAGGAACTCCTCGGCCTCGGCGGCCCGGCGCGGCGTCGGCGCGGAACTGCCCACGGCCGCCCTGACCAGGCCCTGACCGGGGTGCAGGGCGACCGCGAAGGAGCACACCGCGATCACCATCGCGTTGCGCGTGCCCACCTTGGCGAACTGCTGCGGGGCTCCGGTCTCGGGCAGGTGGACGGCCGCGATCAGCTCGTCCGGTTCCAGCGCGCTGCGCTTCACGCCGAGGTAGAAGCCGGTGGCCGGGATCAGCCGCCGGCCCCGGGCGGACACCACCTCGACCACGGCGTCCGAGGTCAGCAGCACCGGGTGGGTGTCACCGGCGGGTGAGGCCGCGCCCAGGTTGCCGCCGACCGTGCCGCGGTTGCGGATCTGCGGCGAGCCGACCGTGCGCGACGCCATCGCCAGGCCCGGCAGGCGGTCGCCCAGCTCGGTGATGATCCGGGTGTACGGCACGCCCGCGCCGATCCGCACCACGCCGTCGGCCACCGACCACTCGCGCAGCTCGGCGATCCGGGTCAGGTCCAGCAGCGCGTCCGGGCGTCGGTGGTCGAAGTTCAGCTCCACCATCACGTCCGTGCCGCCCGCGATCGGCACGGCAGCCGGCCGCTCGGCCTTGAGCGCCACCGCCTCGGCGAGGGTGTCGGGTCGAAGGAAGTCCATCAGCTACCTCGGTAGGTGGAGTACGCGAACGGGGACAGCAGCAGCGGCACGTGGTGGTGCTCGCCGGGGTCGGTGACCCGGAAGGTCAGCACCACCTCCGGGAAGAACGGGGCCACCTCCCCGGTGTCGAACACCAGCCGGTAGACCCCGGCGGCGTCGGACGGCCAGCCGGTGATCCGGCCGTCCGGCCCGGTGACGTCCCGCGCGACGGTCGCGCCGCCGTGCTCCAGGCGGACCCGCAGGCCGGCGGCGGGCCGACCCCGCGCGGCGTCGAGCACGTGGGTGCTGATCGTCACTCGTCCTCCCTCGGTGTGTGAGCCAGTACACAGAGCGGGCCGGCTGTTCGGCTACGGCTGCGGCGCATGAATCCCAGGCTCCTCCGGCGAGTGGATTTGTGCTTTCCTACAAACACGATCGGACGAAGGTGGACCGCCCGGACGACGTCGAGGAGGTGCGCTGTGCTGGTTCGCGATCTGCTGCGGATGCCCGAGCTGCGGCTGCGCCTCACCGTCGGCGAGCAGTGGCTGGACCGGCCCGTGACCAGGCTCTACGGCACCGAGCTGCCCAACCCGGCGCGCTACCTGGCCGGCGGTGAGCTGGTCGTGTCCGGGCTGCTGTGGTACCGCTCGGCGGCCGACTGCGAGACGTTCGCGGCGGCGCTCGCGGAAGGTGGCGCGGCCGGGCTCGCGGCCAGCACGCCGGTCGTCGGCAAGCTGCCCGAGGCCCTGGTCGAGGCGTGCCGGCGACACCGGATCCCGCTGCTGGAGGTGCCGGTCGACCTGTCGTTCGCGCTGATCACCGAGCGGGTCGTGCTGGAACTGGCCGCCGAGCGGGTCGGCGACGCGGGCGCGCAGCTCGGCCGGCACCGGCGGCTGCTGACCGTGGTCGCCGGCGGCGGCGGCCTGGACGAACTGCTCGCCGCCGGCTCCGCCGAACTGGGCGCGGCCTGCCGGGTGCTGTCCACCACCGGCCACGTCGTGGCCGGCCCAGCCCTGCCCGGCCCAGCCCTGCCCGGTGCTGCCCCGTCCGGCGCCGCCCTGCCCGGTGCCGGCCCGTCCGGTGCCGTCCCGTCCGACGCCGCCGCGCTGGTCCGGGAATTCCTCCAGGCCGACCGGCTGCCCAAGGTCGCCCGCCGCACCACCCTGCTCCCCGTGGCCGAGCGCGGCGGGTCGCGGCTGGCCACCTGGATCCTGGCCGTCGAGGGCGACCGGGCGCACGACGAGGTCGCGGCCGAGCTGGCCAGCCTGGTCGGCGTCGAGCGGGCCCGGGTCGTACAGGGCAGGCGGATCGAGAACCGCGCCGCCGGCCCCCTGCTGCGCGAGCTGCTCAGCGGCACCGGTGACCTCACCGCCCGCACCGCCGCCGTCGGCTGGGACGCCGACACGGCGCTGCGGGTCCTCGTCGCCTCCGCCTCGGACGGCCGGGTGGACGCGCTGGCGGCACTGGTCGCCGAGGTGCTGGCCCCCGTGACCCCGCACGCCCTGGTCGGCGCGGTCGACGGCGAGGTGTACGCGGTCGCGCCCTCGGCGGCGATCGCCCCCACGGCGATGGGCGTTTCGTCGGCGGCGGACGGATCTTCGCCGGCCGGTGGGTCGCTGGCCGGTGGGTCTCCGCCGGTGGGCTGGGCCGAGCCGGTGCGGGCCGCGTTGCGGGCCGTCGAACCCGGTCTGGGCGGTACGCGGGTGCTGGTGGGCATCTCGTCGCCGGTCGCCGCGACCGGTCTGCGCGGTGCGGCGGAGGAAGCGGCGCACGCGCGTCGGTTGGGCGAGCGGCGGGCCGGGCGCACGTGCGTGGTGGCGGGGGAGGAGATCGCGCTGCACCAGCTCCTGCTCGCGGGCGTCCCCGAGGAGCTGCGCGGCTCGTTGCGCCGGCGGGTGCTCGGGCCGGTGCTGGACTACGACGCCGAACACGGCACCGACCTGGTCGGCACGCTCCGGGTGTTCCTCGACCGCTCCGGCTCGTGGACGGCCGCCGCCGGCCAGTTGCACGTGCACGTCAACACGTTGCGCTACCGGATGGGCCGGGTGGAGGACCTGCTGGGCGTGGACCTGGCGGACTTCACCGTCCGCGTGGACCTGTACCTGGCCCTGCAAGCGGGGTGATACTGGAGCCATGGCCCCCTGGGGCAACCTCGCGCTGTTCGCGGCCGCCGCCCTCGCGCCGTCCGCGCTGTACTGGGCCGCGCTCCGGGTCCCCCGCGTCGTCGGCCGGCTCCGCCGAGAACCCGCTGCGCCGCAGGGGCTTCCCATCGAACGCCTGGCAGCGGACCTGAGGCGGGTGCGCGCGGCGCTCGCGCGAGTCGAGCCGGGCACGCCGCAGGCCCGCCGTGCGGGGGCGCGGCAGGCGTACGACGCCCTGTTGGCACAGGCTTGTGCAGCGCTCGACGTGACGCACCGGCTGGACGTCGTCCCGGAGGGCGTCGACCGCGAGATCGAGCGGCTGAGGGTCGAGGAGTCGTTGCGGCAAGCCGGTGTGGTGGTCTCCTGACCCCGCCGTGGGCCAGGAGACCACCGGAGTGTCAGCGCACCGGCGCGAACGCGTCCACCGCCGTCACTCCCGGCACTTCTTGCCGCTGTTGATGCAGTTCACCACCCGCTGCATGATCTCGTCGGACATCACGTTCGCGAAGTCGTCGTGGTCGGAGAACGGGTTGTGCTCCTCCTCGGGGAACGCGTCGACCGCGTACTGGCCGTTGGCCTGCACGTCGCGCGGGATGTTGTAGGTCAGGCTGATCCGGAGCTGCGGCACGGCCCGGAAACCCTTGGGGCAGCGCCCGTTCTGGTCCGGGTAGACGATGTGGTCGCGGTGGTTGGCGCTGTCGGTGTTCTTGCCGTCCCAGCAGCTCGCGAAGTCGTGCACGCGCTTGACCTTGCTGCCCTGCGGGCAGATCGGGTACTTGTTGATCAGCACCTTGTCCTCGAAACCGGTGCAGGTCCAGGAGTTGCGGGCGTTCTTGGTGCCGTTGGTGGAGACCTTGGCGTCGCCGTAGAGCACGCGCAGGAACTGCGGCATCGCGGTGACCTTGCCGACCGGGCTGCCCCGGAAGGAGATGTCGACGACCTCGGGGCGCTGGATGTCGCCCTCGTTGCCGGGCAGTTCGTTCTCGTCGCTCGCGCTCTTGCCGTCGCCCTTCTCCGGTGCGTCCGGCTCGGCCTCGCGCTGCTCGTCGGCCACCTTCACGTCCTCGGCGTCACCGTCCTTCACCGTGCACGGGGCGAGCCGTTGCAGCCCGCGCGGCCGTTGCGCGACCCGGTCGATGGCGTCGGCGATCCGGTTGATGGTCGCGGACCGCTTGTCCCGCAACGGCTTGAGCACCTGGTTGTTGACCGCGCCCGGGTCGTCCACGTTGATCGACTTGAGCTTGGTGTTCGCCTCGGCGACCTGGTCCTTGAGCGCCGTGAGGTTGCGGTCCACCTCGGCCCTGGCCTGGCGCGGGACCTCGCGCAGCTTGCGCTTGACGTCCGGGCACTCGACCTGGGCGTTCGCGGGCTGTCCGGGCTCCCCGCCCTCGTCCTCGGTGTCGATCCGCACCACGGGCCAGAAGTAGGTGGACTTGTCGCCGTTCTTGCAGGTGGTGTCGCCTTCGAGCAGGCTCTCGTCGGTCGAGTCGGCGTCCGTGGTCACGTTGCCCACGTAGTCGTGCAGGTGCTGCGCGCCGTTGCGGACACCGGGCTGGGCGATGAAGTTGTCCGGGTTGAAGTGACCGTTCTCGTTGCGACCGCAGTCCACGCCGAACGTGCCGGTCGTCGCGTCCCGCTCCGGCCTGGGCGCCTTGACGTTGCGGCCCTGCTTGGTGATGTCGACGAACAGGGACTTGTCGGCCCCGTCCGCCTGGGCCGTGCCCTGGTCGCCGGTGGTGGAGATCGCGACCGCCAGGCCGGTCGCCAGGGCCAGTCCGGCGAGCCCGGCGGTGAGCTTGGTGCGCCGGGAGAACCGGTGGCGCCCCTGGTTTCGCGTCATGGATGTGTCACCTCGTCGTAGGTACGCGCATGAGCTTCGAACCCCGACCGCCGGTGGGCGGCGGACACCGTGGCATACGTACCACTCCCGGTCCGCGACCTGTTCGTTACCCGTTCGTTACCAGGTTCCGCCCCCTAACTTCCGGCCGGCGTGCCTCGTTCGGGTGCGACCGCTCGGCACAACCCGCGCGGCGGTTGGATTCGGATGCCGTTCTGTGACACTCGAATCACGCGGGGTGGAACGGGGAGGTCACGCGTGAGGCGAGGCGGGGAGAACGTGGTGTCCGGCACGGCCCAAGGCCCCGTGGTGCAGGCGGGCAGCGTTGGGGAGGTGCACTTCCACAGCGGCACACCCCAACCCCTCATCCCCTACCAACTCCCACCACCGCCCAGGCTGTTCACCAGCAGACACCGCGAACTCGCCGACCTCGACCACTGGCTGACCGCCGCCGAACCGCTGGTCGCCGTCGTGAGCGGACCCGGCGGCGTCGGCAAGACGTCACTGGCGCTGCGCTGGCTGCACGGGTCCAGAACCCAGTTCCCGGACGGCCAGCTCTACGTCGACCTCGGCGCGCACGCACCGGAGGGCCCCGCCGTCCCGGAGGAGGTCCTGGAGTGGTTCCTGCTCGCGCTCGGCGTGCCAGGTGCCGACGTCCCGCCGGGGTTGGCTCGACGACAGGCCCTGTTCCGGTCGCTCACGGCAGACCGCGCGCTGTCGTTGCTGCTGGACAACGCGGTGTCGGCCGCCCAGGTCCGGTCGCTGCTGCCCACCTCGACCCGCAGCGCGGTGTTGGCCACCAGCCGGTGGCGGCTCGGCGGGCTGGCCGTGGACGGGGCCCGGTTCGTGGAGGTGGAGTCCTTCGACGTCGACTCGTCACTGGAGCTGCTCGAACGCGCCGTCGGTCGGCGCGTCGCCTCGGAGCCCGACGCGGCCCGGGAACTCGCCCATCTGTGCGGCGGCCTCCCGATCGCGCTGTCGGTGGTGGGCGCGCGGCTGTCCACCCACCCGAGGCGCACGCTGTCCGGGGAGGTCGGCTCGCTGCGGACCGAGCGGCTGGCCAAGCTGGCGCTTGACGACGACGTTTCCGTGGAAGCCGTGTTCGACCTGTCCTACGTGGACCTCCCCGCACGGCACGCAAGGGTCTACCGGTTGTGCGCACTGCACCCCGGCCACTCCTTCGGCGTCGAGGCGGCGGCCGCCGCAGCCGGTGAACCCCCGGGCGACGTGGCACCCGTGCTCGCAGATCTGGTGGAGAAGAACCTCTTGGCCGAGGTGGCGGACGAGCGATTCCGCTTCCACGACCTGTTGCGGCTGCACGCGCGCCAGCACGCGGACCGGGACTCCGCTGCGCAGCGCGACGCGGCGTCCCGGCGCGTGGTCGAGTGGTACCTGGACCGGCTGGTCGGCGCGGACCTGGCGCTGCGGCCCACCCGGCACCGGGTCGGTCCGCGCTACCACGGTGACGTCGTCGCGTCGTCCGGCCCGCGCGCCGCACTGAACTGGCTGGAGGGCGAACGGGCCAACCTCCGCGAGTCCTGCCGGGTCGCCGCCGAGATGGGCTGGGACGACCTGGTGTGGCAGTTCTGCGAGGCGATGTGGGGGTTCTACCTGCACGCCAGGCATTCCGACGACTGGTTCGCCCTGCACGCGCTGGGCGTCCCGGCGGCGGTGCGGCTGGGCGACCGCGTCGCGGAGGCGAAGCTGCGCGCGCAGCTCACCTACTCCTACAGCTCACTGGGGTACTTCGCCGACGCGGAACGGGAGGGCGTGCGCGCGCTGGAGATCGCGGAGGAGGACGGCGACCGGCAAGGCGTCGCGGTGGCGCTGACCGAACTCGGCGGCGTGGCCCAGGGCTCGGGCGATCTGCCGCGGGCGCTGCGGTGGCTGACCCGGGCCCGGGACGTCCGGCGCGGCATCGGACCGCGCCGCGCCGAGGCCCTGTGCGGGCGGCGGATCGGGGAGGTGCTCGCCGCACTCGGCCGGGACGACGAGGGCCTGGCCGAACTGGCCGCCGCCGCCGAGTCGATGGCGGCCGTGGGCGACCACGTCGGCCAGGCGCGGTGCCTGATGTCCACCGGCGGCCTCCACCTGCGCCGCGGACGCCCGGCGCGGGCCGTGAGCCACCTGGAGTCGGCGCTGGACGTGGTCCGCCGAGTGGGTTCGCCGTTCTACGAGGCCGAGATCCGGGCGTCGCTTGGGGAGGCCGCCGAAGGTGTCGGCGACCTCCCCACCGCCCGGCGGCACTACGCGCTGGCTCTCGCGCTGCTGCCGACCGGGAACCCGAAGGCCGCCACGATCAGCGCCCGGCTGGCCGCGCTGGACCGCTGACCACACTCGACCAGCACGTCGGCCAGCGCGAGCCGGGCGGGCGCGGCCCGACCCACCTCGCCGATCACGACCTGGTCGACCCGGCCGTCACCGGTGGCGACGACCAGTCGGTGCAGCCCCGCACCCAGGCCGTCCACCACCAGACACACCCTCACACCCGCTCCGGGCGCAGGGGCAGCGGCACCGGCACCGGCACCCGCTCGGTGACCGCCGGGACGTCCGGCTCCGGCAGGTCCATCAGGCGGTACATCACCGCGCGCAGGGCGGACGCCGCCTGCCCCGGCCGCGACGACACCAACCCGGCGATGGCCGCGGCGTCCCCGCGCGCGACGAGCTGCGGCGCGACCGGCCGGTCGGGGTCGAGTTCGGCGAACCGGCCGCGCACGGCGTCGGCGAGGCTGCCCCGGCGGACGTTGCCCTCCGGGAACGACGCCAAGGTGACCGGCGTGCCGACCGCCGCGGCGTACTGGGTGGTGGACCCGTGGTCGCCCAGCACGTGGTCGCTGGCCACCGCGGCCGCCCGCCACCCCTCCTCCGGCGGGATCACCAGCAGCCCGGCTTCGATGCAGTCGTGCAGCCAGGCCCGGATCTGCCAGCGCCCGTGGACGCTCCACGCGTTCGGGTGCAGCACCAGCGCGACCCGGTCGTCGGGCAGCTCGTCGAGCAGCGACCGGCACAGCGCGAACCGCCGCCCGAAGGTCGAGTCCGGCGCCCAGGTGGAGCTCACCGTGATGAGCCGCCGGCCGGCCGGCACGCCCAGCGCCGCCCGGTACCGGTCCCGGGCCGGCAGGCTCGCGACCATCCGGTCCAGGCAGAGGTCGCCCACCACTACGGCGGTGTGCGCAGCCTCGGGGCACGACGACCGCAGCCCGGCCAGCTCGTCGTCGTGGGTGAGCCCGATCGCGGCTGGCAGCACCCGCCCGCGCCGAGTCAGCGACTCGCGGCTGAGCCCGGCGTGCGGCATGCCATGCGGACCTGTGTGCCTGCTGAACTTCCGCGACGCGAGGTGCCCGGCCCCGTGCGGCAGCAGCAGCACCGGCCCGCGCGCCTGGTCGATGTCGTTGTACCCGGCTGCCAGCACCAGGTCGAACTCGTGGTTCACTGCCTGCTGCCACGGCACGACCACGGCCTCCTGCCGCCGGACGAGGTCTTGCGTGCCCTGCCACCACTGCCCGGTGTCGGTCACCGAGAACACCACCTGTATGCGGGGATCGTTGCGCAGCAGCGGAACCACGTCCGCGATCAACCGGATCCCGGCCGCCGGGTGCGGCACCATGACCAGCACGGTCCGGCGGACCGGGACGGTGACCCGCCGGTCGGCGTCCGGCCCGATCGGTCCCCGGATCCAGTGCCCGCTCACGCCGCCGCCTCGATCGCGGACCCGCTGCCCGACGGCTCGCCCGACGAGCAGTCGTACACCGGCACCCCGAGGTCCGGCAGGTCGCGGAAGACCCGGTGCGGCGTCATCAGGACCACCAGGTCGGCCTCGCGGACGTCGCGGAAGTCCCTGCCCTTCAACAAGGTCCCGTCGGACAACAGCAACTCCGGCACGTACGGGTCGTGGTACTCGACGGCTGCCTCCCGGCGCAGCTCCTCCAGCACGGCGACCGAGGCGGACTGCCGTACGTTCGGGGTGTCCGGCTTGTAGGTGACCCCGAGCACGAGGATCCGCGCCCCGCGCAACGACCTCCCGACAGTGTGCAACGCCTCGCGCAGTCGGTGCACGGTGTGCGCGGGCATCGCCTCGTTCACCGCGAGCGCCGCGTCCACCAGAGGGCTCAGCATCCCCTTCCGCCGCGCCGCCGCCGCGAAGAACCGCGCCGACACCGGCACGCAGTCCCCGCCCGCGCCCGCGCTGGGCTGGTGTCGGAGGAAGCCGAACGGCTTGGTGCCCGCCGCCCGCAACACCTCGGCCACGTCGACGCCGTAGGCCCGGCACACCGCGCCGAGTTCGTTCACCAGCGAGATGTTGACCAGCCGGAACGTGTTCTCGAAGATCTTGGTCACCTCGGCGGCGCAGGTCGTGGCCACCTCTGCGACCTCGTCGGTCATGGCGGACAGGAACCGGACCGCCCGCTGTGCGCACCGGGCGGTGTGGCCGCCGACCACCCGCGGCAACGAGGCGAACGTGTGCGAGCCGTTGCCGGGGTCGATCCGCATCGGCGCGCACGCCACGTGAAAGTCGACGCCGGCGCGCAGCCCGGCGCTGTTCTCCAGTGCCGGCACCAGCGATTGCGCCACCGTGCCCGGCGGGCAGGTGCTCTGCACCAGCACCAGGTCGCCCCGCCGCAGCACCCGCCCCACCGCCCGGCACGCGGTGGTCAGCGGGCCCAGATCGGCCCCGCCCCGCCGGCCATCCGGCGTCGGCAGGCACAGCACGTGCACCCCGGCTGCCGGTGTCCCGGCCGCCGCGTCGCGCACCACCAGCCGGCCGTCGGTGAGCACGGCCCGCAGGGCGTCCTCCGACACCGTGCCCAGACCGCACCCTCGCCGGACCGCGACGACCTCGCGGACCCGGCCTGGCGAACTGTCCACCCCCACCACCCGCAGTCCCGCACGTGCCGCGGCGACGGCGGTCGGCAGGCCGGTGAACCCGAGCCCCACCACGACCACATCGACAGCATCCATCGAACCCTCCCGTGTGCCGCCCACGCCCGAGCCCCTCCCGGCGGTGCGGCTGGTCCGAGTCTCGGGGCGGTTCCTGTCGGATCCCGGTCAGTGAGCGGCCGGCGGGCCGAACCCGGTGCTCACCGGCGGCGTGGAGATCAGGTTTTCCGGCGGTGCCCGCCGAACCCGACCGGCGGTTCGGCGAGCCGGATTTCACGCACCTTTCAGGGGCCTTTCGAGTGGTTACCGGCGCGTACTGGTCCGACCGGGCCACCGGTTGTCACAGCGAGGTCTCGGAACGTGACAAACGCGTGTAACGAACGCCGGTTCCGGGGCACACTCTGACCCGAATCATCGCGTCCGGTGAGGGGTGGCGCTGGTGAACACTTATTTCAAGATCCTCGGGCAGACCCGTGTCCTGGTGAACGGAGCTTTCACCGATGAATGGGGCACGCTGAAAGAGCGCGGCGTGTTCGCCGTGCTCTTGCTGCACATCGGCAGAGCGGTTCCGGCCCGCATTTTGGCGGAATGGGTGTGGCCGGTCGACAAGTCGCCCCAGGATATCGCGGCGACGTTGTCCACTTATTCGACCCGAATACGCAACGCCCTGAAGCGGCTCGGGCTGCCGGGGCAACTGCGCACGGAGGACGGCGGATACCGATTCGTCGCCGATCCGGAGACCGTCGACTACCACGCCTTCCAACGCGCCGTGCGCGACGCCCGCCGGCACGGCAAAGCGGGTGACCACGAGCACGCCTGCGAGATCATGGAGGCCGCGCTCGGGCTCTGGGAGGATCGGCCGCTGGCCGACCTGGACACCGACCGCGCCGACAACTGGCGGCGGGTCGCGATCCGCGACGAGTGGCTCTCCGCCACCGACGGCCTGCTCTACGGCCTGTACAAGCGGGCCGAGTTCGAGGAGATGCTGCGGGTGGCCAAGTCCGCCCAGTTCGAGCACGACGGGGACGTGCTGCTGGCCAAGCGCCGCCTGCAGGCGCTGTACTCGCTGGGCCGCGGCGAGGAGGGCGTGCAGTACTTCTTCGACTTCTACCGCCGCGCCAAGGACGAGGACCGGCCCGAGCAGGCCGACGAGCTCCGGCGCTTCCACGACCGCCTGGTCGCCGACGACGCGCGTCCGGCGGCGGGGTCGGCGGCAGCGGCGCCCGACGGCGTGCTGTCGCCCCGGCACCTGCCCTACGACGTCGACGGGTTCGCCGGGCGCCACGACCTGCTGGCCAGGATGGACGACCTGGTTCCCGCCCCACCCCGGCCCCGGCTGGTCGCGCTGGACGGCCCGCCCGGCGTGGGCAAGACCGCCCTGGCGGTGCACTGGGCGCACCGCGTGGCCGACCGGTTCCCGCACGGCGTGTGGTTCGTCAACCTCAACGGCTTCGGCGAGGGCGTGCCGGTGGCCGACGAGGAGGTGGTCACCCGCCTGCTGGAGTCGCTGAGCGTGTCGGCGGACTGCCTGCCCACGGCCGACGCGCGCCGTCGCAAGCTGGTCGACGTGCTGTCCACCCGGCGGCTGCTGGTGATCCTCGACAACGCTGTCGACGGCCGGCACGTGGGCGGACTGCTGCCGCTGTTGTCCGGCTGCGTCGTGGTGGTCACCAGCCGGGTCCGGCTCAGCGACCTGAGCCTGAGGCACGGGGCGCGCTGCTTCACCGTCACCCCGCTGGAACCGGAGCTGGCCACCGGGTGGCTGTGCGACCGGCTGGGGGCCCGCGCGGACGTCGAGCCTGGTGCCGTGGACGACCTGGCCTCGCTCGCGTGCGGTCTGCCGCTGGCGCTCGGCATCATCGGCGAGTACGTCGCGGCGCAGCCCGGCAAATCGCTCGGCGAGTTCGTGACCCGGCTGCGCGAGCGCGGTGCCGTGCTGCGGTTGGGTTCCGACAGCACCCACGCGATCCGCTCGGTCCGCGCGGCCATCGACTGCTCTTACCTGGCGCTGAGGCCGGGCGTGCGGCGCCTGTTCCGGCTGCTCGGCAGCTACCCGGGCCTGGTGATCCAGCACGGCGTCGCCGCGTCGCTGGCCGGCCTGCCCGAGTCGGAGGTGCACGACCAGCTGGAGGCCCTGGTGTGGGCCCGGCTGCTGGAGGCCCGGGAGGGGGACCGGTACGCCTTCCACGACCTGCTGCGCAACTACGCGGCCGAGCGCGTGGAGGAGGACGAGGAGTTCGAGGAGCGCGAGTGGGCGGCCCGCCGCATGATCGACTGGTTCCTGCACAGCTGCAACAACGCCGACCGGCTCATCTTCGCCTCGAAGCTCAGCGTGCCGATGTTCGAGCCGTCGGCCGGCGTGACGCCGTTGACCTTCCCGGACGCCGAGACCGCCATGGACTGGTACGCCCGCGAGCGCGGGGAACTGGTGGCCCTGGTCGACTTCGCGGTGGAGAACAGCTTCGACGAGCACCTGTGGCGGCTGATCAACTGCATCGGCGAGGTCATGATGCGGCTCGGGTTCAAGGACGAGGTCCTGCGCAGCATGGGCGTCGCCGTGCGGGCGACGCGGTCGGTCGGCGACCGGTTCGCCGAGGGGGGGTCGCTGTGCAACCTCGGGCTCGCCCACTCGCGGTTCTACGACTACGACGAGGCGGAGCGGTGCTACCGCGCGGCGCACGGGATCTTCCTGGAGATCGACCACCGGATGGGGCTTGCGACCGTCCTGCGCAACATGGGGGAGCGGCGCGGTGCCATCGGCGACACCGCCGGCGCGCTGGAGCACCTGGAGCAGGCCCTGGCCCTCGCCCGGCGCGAGGGCGACCCGCACCTGGAAGCGAGCGTGCTCCAGCGGATCGGCGAAGCTCTGCGGATCGGTGGCCGGGTGGACGAGGCGATCACGCAGTTGCGGCTGGGTTGGATGCTGTGGGAGCGCCTGGGCGACGCCGGTGACATCGGGGTCTCGTTGTCCTCGCTCGCCGCGGCCCACTACGAGCAGGGCGACCACTTCGGGGCGCTCAGCTTCGCCCACCGCGCCATCGTGATGCTGGGCCAGGCCCGGGACTTCGCCTTGGAGGGGCAGACCTGCACCACGCTCGCGACCGTCCACCGTGACCTCGGCGATCTGGAGAAGGCCGAGTTCTACGCGGCGCGGGCCGTGCTGCTGACCCGGCAGGCGCAGGACCCGAAGCGGCAGGCGGGCGCACAGGACCTGCTCGGCCAGGTGCGGTGGCGCCAGGGCCGGCACCGCGAGGCGCGGGAGTGCTGGGGCCTCGCGCTCGGCCTTTACTCCGGACTCGGTGATTCCAGAGCCGATGGAATTCGGGCGCAGTTGGCGGAATGGGCCGAGCCGGACGTACCACGCCGACGTGCCTCTGGTGAGGGGTCATCCATCTGGGGAGTTGAGAAACTCTGACCACTGCTTTTGCGCAGATCGTGGCCACCTTGCACTCAAGTGGGGAGAAAGACTACCCAAAAGTAGTCAATCTGGCTCACGTCTGGTCGAGACCCGTGTGACGGGCCGCCGACCAGGTTTGAGAGTATCCTCGCATGATCAAAGCGAAACACCTCCCCGCCGTGGTCGCCCGTGCAGCCGCAGGTACGGCCTTCATCGCGGCTTCCGTCGGAATTGCGCCGGTCGCGGTGGCCGCGCCCGCTGGGACGGCCACCGCGACCGTCGAACCGACCGCGACGACGATGACCCTCGCGGAGGGCACCGTGCGCGGCGATTCGATGTTGTGGGGAATTCCCAACCGCTGATCTTCCGGCTATCAGTCGAAAGATAAGTGATCCCTCCCCACTTCCGCACTGTGCCCGGTTCGGCGGCTACCGAGCCGGGCACATTCATGTGCGGACCAAGCATGGCGGTGCCCGCGGAGTTCCGCAGGGCGGCGCGCGAAGAGTCACTCTACCGTGTCCGACTATTCTCCGGTGGGGCCCGGGTAAATTGACGGAATAGCTGGAAATGGTCAATTACGGCCGTGTCCCGATTGGTGCGAATTCCGCGATTGTGCGGCGTCGGCGGCCCGGTCGGCGGTGGACCGGAAACGGTGGCCGGCACAGGACCAGTTCCGGCATTGGTCTCGTGCGGGCGCGATCGGCCGTCTCTGTTGGCCGCCGAGCCTTCCCGGTGGGGGTGCGGGCGCGGAAGACTCGCGGAACGGACAACCCGAAGGAGTTGGTCATGGCTCGCATGTCCGGTGTGCTGGCTGCTGTCGTGGTCGGGCTCTCGCTCGTCACCGCCGCGCCCGCCACCGCCGAGAGGGCGCACCCGTTCCCCACCGAGTTCGCGCTGCCCGACGGCTTCCGGCCCGAGGGGATCGCCATCGGCGACGCGCCCACCGCCTACCTCGGGTCCCTCGCCGACGGGGACCTGTTCCGGGTGGACCTGCGCAGCGGCAAGGGGGAGGTGTTCAGCCAGGGGCCCGGGACGCCGTCGGTCGGGTTGAAGGTCGATCGGCGGGGGCGGCTGTTCGTGGCCGGCGGCGCGGGTGGGGACGCCCGGGTCGTGGACGCCCGGAGTGGAGCGATCCTCAAGTCCTACAAATTCGCCGAGTCCGGTGCTTTCGTCAACGACGTGGTGATCACCGATGACGCCGCCTACTTCACCGACTCCAGCCGGGCGGTGCTCTACAAGATCGCCTTCGGTCGGCACGGGAAGCTGCCCGAGACGTTCACCGCGGTGCCGTTGACCGGTGATTTCGTGCTCACCCCCGGCTTCAACGGCAACGGGATCGCCGAGACGCCCGACCGGAAGGCCCTGCTCGTGGTGCAGAGCAGCACCGGCCAACTGCACCGCGTGGTCGACGGGGTCAGCAAGATCGTCGACCTCGGCGGCGAGGTGCTGACCGCCGGTGACGGGTTGCTGGTGCGCGGACGCACCTTGCACGTGGTGCAGAACCGGCTCAACACGGTCTCCGTGTTCACCCTCGACAGGGCCGGTACCAGCGGAAAGCTGGTGACCAAGATCACCGACCCGCGATTCGACGTGCCGACCACGGTCGCCGCGTTCGGCAATCGGCTGTACCTGCCCAACGCCCGGTTCACCACACCGCCGACCCCGACGACCGCTTATAACGTCATCGGCACGCCCAACAGGTGAAACGCAGGGGGCCGATGGGCGCAAAGTTCACATCAGCCCCCTGTTCGGGGCATCACTCGACTGGGTAACCTCAGCGTCGCGCCGCGCAAGTGATCGCTGTCTCTTCGTAATGATGATCTTCTAGTGTTACCGTTCCGTGGCCGATCGGGTGACGAGGAGGCAGCGCTCCTAGTGCTGCGCCGACCAGGCGACTAGTTCACGAGGCTGCGGAGCACTGTGAAGCAGAAGAACAAGGCGGAGACCAACCAGAAGACGATCCGCTCCCGGCTCACCGGCGTGGTGGTGGTGCCGAGCGTGGTTCTGCTGGTGATGTGGTTGGCGTTCTCGTCTTACACCGTGTTCGACGGCTTCTACACCCGCGCCGTTGCGGTCAGCGTCAAGGACGCCTCCATCCCGGCGGTCAACGCGTTCGTCGCCATCCAGCGGGAACGCCAGCTCGCGATGACGGCGCTGAGCCAGAAGAACCCGGACCTGGGCGCCCTGCACGAGCAGCAGCGGGTCGTGGACGACACGACCGGCACCATGAAGGCCGCGTTCGACGCCGTCTCGGGCAACGCCCCGGACGAGGTGACCGTCAAGATCACCGACCTCAACGCGCTGCTCGGCGAGCTGCCGCAGCGCCGGGCCGGCATCGAGTCCGGCAAGACCGACAAGAACTCGGTCTACAAGTACTACAACAGCGTGGTGGACGCGGGCACCGCGCTGTTCGGCACGCAGGCCCGGGTGGTCCCGGACGCGGTCGCCTCCCAGGGCGGCCTCAACGCGACCGACCTGTTCCGCGCCGCCGACTGGATGTCTCGGGCCTCCTCCATCGCCTCCGGCGCGCTCACCTCGGGCCGGCCCAGCCCCGACGACCTGCTGGAGTTCGTGCACCTGGTCGGCTCCTACCGGTCCCAGCTCGTCACCACCACGCCGTTCGCCGCCGAGCGGGTCCGCCGCGACTACCGGGCGCTGACCGAGTCCGACACCTGGCGCCGGCTCTCCACGCTGGAGAACGAGCTGATCGCCACCCCCAGCGCCACCGTCGCGCTGGAGGAGTGGCAGTCCGCCGCCGGCCCGGTCTCCGAGCGGCTCGTCGACCTCGCGACCGGCCAGGCATCCAACGCCGCCGACATCGGGCTGGAACGCGGCAACAACCGGTTCGTCACCGTGCTGATCGGCGCGCTCATCGCGCTGGTCGTGGTGCTCGGCGGCATCGTGTTCGCGGTCCGCATCTCCAACCGGCTGGTCAACCGCGCGCTGATCACCCGCCTCGCCGCGCTGAAGAAGGACTCGCTGAACCTGGCGCACGAGCGGCTGCCCGACATCGTCGACCGGCTGCGCGAGGGCAAGCACGTCGACGTCGAGGTCGAGGTGCCGCCGCTGGACTACGGCAGCGACGAGATCGGCCAGGTGGCCGACGCGTTCAACGCCGCCCAGTACACCGCCGTCGCCGCCGCGGTGAAGGAGAGCCAGGCGCGCGAGGGCGTGAACCGGGTCTTCCTCGACATCGCGCACCGCAACCAGGGCCTGGTGCACCGCCAGCTCAAGATCCTGGACAAGCTGGAGCGCGAGGAGGAGAACCCGGAGCAGCTCGACGCGCTGTTCCAGCTCGACCACCTCGCCACCCGGGCCCGGCGCAACGCGGAGAACCTGATCATCCTCGCCGGCGAGCAGCCGGGCCGGCAGTGGCGCAAGCCGGTGCGGCTGCTGGACGTGCTGCGCGCCGCCGTCGCCGAGACCGAGCAGTACGTGCGGGTCAAGGTGAACCCGGTGCCGGAGACCGCGCTGGTGGGCGCGGCCGTCGCGGACACCATCCACCTGGTGGCCGAGCTGGTGGACAACGCGACCGCGTTCTCCTCGCCGCGCTCCCAGGTCCAGGTGCACGCCAGCGAGGTGCCCCAGGGCATCGTGGTGGAGATCGAGGACCACGGCCTGGGCATCAACCCCGAGGACCGCGAGCAGCACAACGCGATGCTCGCCGATCCGCCCGAGTTCGACGCCATGCGGCTGCGCGGCGAGTCCCGGCTGGGCCTGTTCGTGGTCGCCCGGCTCGCGGCCCGCCGCGGCATCCACGTCGAGCTGCGCGACTCGCCGTACGGCGGCACGCTCGCGCTGGTGCTCATCCCGTCGGCGATCGTGGCGGGGCCCAACTCCGCCGTGGAGCCGGCCGAGACCCGCGAGCTGCCCCGCCGCACCTTCCCAGACGACCACGTGATCCCGGAGCAGGGCGACGACTCAGTGCGAGACGCCAGGTTTCCCGACACTTCCCGAGAGCTGGAAGGCTTCTGGGCACAGGCCGAGGCCGCGGCCAACCAGCATTCCCTTCCAGCGGACGACCGACTGAAGGACCGGCTGGACGACCGGCCCGCCGACCGGGTCGGCGACCGGCCCGCCGACCGGTCGGGCAACCTGCTGACCGAGCGGCCGGAGCCCAGACCGGACGACGACCACGACCTGCCCCAGCACAGCGGCGACCTCCAGCTGCCGCAGCGCAAGCGGACCACCGACTGGCCGGCCGACGAGCCGGCCGCCGGGGCCGCCGACCGGCCGGAGCTGCCCCGCCGCCGCAGGCAGCAGAACCTCGCGCCGCAGTTGGTGCGCAACGATTTCCACCCCACGCCCGAACCGCTCGCCGAGGTCGACGTCGAGCAGTCCGCCGAACGGGTCCGGGAGGGCCTGTCGGCGTTCCAGCGGGGCACGAAGGACGCCCGCCGCTCCGACGACGCCCTAGAACCCTGACCAGAGCAGCAGTGCCGGACGACTGGAAACCGGAAAGGCAACGGCGATGAACGACATGACCAGCCAGCACAACGAACTCAACTGGTTGTTGGAGGACCTGGTCGGCCGTGTGGTGGGTGCTCGGCACGCGGTGGTGCTGTCCGCGGACGGTCTGCTGCTGGGCCGCTCACCCGGACTGTCCAAGGACGACTCCGACCACCTCTCGGCCATGGCGTCGGCGTTCCAGAGCCTGGCCCGCGGCACCGGGCGGCACTTCGGCGGCGGGGCGGTGCGCCAGACCATCGTGGAGATGGAGCACGCCTACCTCTTCGTCACCGCGGCGGGGCACGGCGCGTGCCTGGCCGTCCTGGGCGAAGAGGACTCCGACATGGGGATGATCGCCTACGAGATGAACATGCTCGTCAAGCGGGTCGGCAGCTACCTGTCCTCGGCACCGCGCGGGACGTCGGCCGCCTTGCCCACGGCGCGCAGGTCGTCCTGATGAAGGGCCGCGAGGACTGGTGGTACGACGAGGCGGCGGGCCCGCTGGTCCGCCCGTACGCGATGGTGCGCGGCCGGACCCGTCCGCTGCGCCCGGAGCTGCACCTGGTGACCCAGGTGCGCGCGATGCCGTCGCCGGCCGACCCGGACGCGCTGTCGGTCGAGCACCTGGAGATCATGGAGCTGTGCCGGCGGCCGCTGTCGGTGGCGGAGGTCGCGGCGTACCTGGACGTGCCGCTCGTGGTCGTCAAGGTGCTGTTGAGCGACCTCATCCAGCGCGGTGACGTCGTGATCCGAGACCCGTCCCGGGTCCCGCAAGTGCCGGACCGGAACCTGTTGCAGGCTGTGCTGGATGGTGTCCGTGGAATCTGAGCGACCGGGTGGGGAACTGCTGGTCCCCACCCCAGTCAAGATCGTCATCGCCGGCGGCTTCGGCACCGGCAAGACGACGATGGTCAACTCGGTCAGCGAGATCCCGCCGCTGCACACCGAGGAGTTGCTGACCGAGGCGGGCGTCGGCGTGGACGACGTGCTGGGCCTGGAGCAGAAGGAGACCACCACGGTCGCCCTCGACTTCGGGCGCATCACGATCAACCCCGAGGTGGTGCTGTACCTGTTCGGCACCCCGGGGCAGAACCGCTTCTGGTTCATGTGGGACGAGCTGGCCTACGGCGCGATCGGCGCGGTGATCCTGGTCGACACCCGCCGGCTGGACTCCAGCTTCCCGTCGATCGACTTCTTCGAGCGCCGGGGCATCCCGTTCGTGATAGCGGTCAACTGCTTCGAGGGCGCGCACGCCTACGAGGTGGCCGAGGTGCGCCGCGCGCTGGACGTGGACGAGGCGATCCCGCTCGTGCTGTGCGACGCGCGGGACCGCGAGTCGTCCAAGACGGTCCTGGTGAGCCTGATCCAGCACACCATGGACCGCCTCGACGCGATGGCCTGACCACGTGCCGGGTGGTGATCGCCCGCGTGATCACCCTCGGCGGGTGGTGAGCACCGACGTGCGGCGCTGCTTGACCAGTGCCGCCAGGTAGGTGCCGAAATCCACCTGGACCGAATCCGCCGCCGACGGGCCGTAGCGCGCGTGGGCGGCTTTGAGGTGCGCGGCGACCTCGCGGCGCATCGCGGCCGGCGACGGCAGTTCCGCGACGCCCTCGACCAGGTCGGCGATCCACTCCGCCTGCTCCCGCACCAGCCGGGTGATCGCGCCGAACGGCCGGATCAGCCCGGTGAAGTAGAGGTCGGGGACGGCCAGGGACACCACCCGCTGGAAGAGTGCGATCCGCCCGCCGGGTTCGAACACCCATTCGGATGGCAGGAACGGGAATTCGATCCGATACCCGGTGCAGTACAGCAGGTCGTCCGCGTCCGTCGCCGTGCCGTCGGCAAAATGTAGGGTCGAGTTCACGATGCGCCGCACCGCGGGCTTGACAACGAGGCTGCCGTGGTTTATCCGGCTGAGCAGTTCGTCGGATATCGTGAGCGCCCCGCCGAACACCCGGTGGTCCGGTTCGGCCAACCCGTAGTCGGTCAGCCGGCCGCGCATGATCCGCAACAGCGTTTCGATCAACCGGCGCTGTTCGGGAAAGGCCAGGCGGGCCCACCAGGGTGCCGACGCGATTTCGTCGATCGGTATCCCGAGCATTGTCTTGGGCACCACGTGAACGCCCCGGCGTTGCACCACGGTGGTTTCCGCGGCCACTCGGGACAATTCCACCGAGAGATCTGCGGCGGAGTTCCCGAAACCGATGACGACCACCCGGCGGCCGGCGTGCGGGGCCGGTCCGGAGTAGTCGAACGAATGCAGCCGGCGACCGGGGAACGTCTCATCCCCCGGGATGGCGGGCAGCCGGGGGGACCAGTGGTGGCCGGTCGCGACGACTACGTGCCCGAACCTCCGTCGGCGGTGCACCCCGTTGCGGTCACGGGTGGTCACCAGCCAGGTGGAATCGGTCTCACGGACGAGTGACACGACCTCCACGCCCAGTTCGACGTGTTCGGTGACACCCTTGTGATCCGCGTAACGTTGCAGGTAGGAGGCCACCTGGTCGTGCCGCGGGTAGCGCGGGAAGTGGTCGGGCATGGGGAAGTCGGGGTAGCCGGTGATCTTCGCCGAGGTGTTCAGGTGCAGCGATGGGTAGGCCGGGCCGGGCTCGGCCGGGTCGGGGTGGCGCCACAGCCCGCCGATGCCGTTGGAACGTTCCAGGACGGTCACCGGCAAGTCCCGGGCGCGGAGCGTTCCGGCGACCGCGAGCCCGGACAGCCCCGCGCCGATCACGCACGTGTGATCATGAATGGGACGTTCGGGGTATTGACTATCCGGAAATTCACCCACAAGTGTCGCCACCCTTTCGGCGCAATTTCGTCACGCAGCGTGCCCGGTCACCGGGGAGTGTGATGTTCGCCAACCGCCCGATCCTCCATTGCGTGCGCCCTGTCCACCGGGTAAGCCTTGCGCCCGGAGGTGCCTAGTGTCCAGTTCCACCGCTGTGGCTCAGGCCTCACGACGTGAGGGCCTGTTCGACGCGACGCTGTCGACGTACCGCGATTTCGCCTGTGCCAAATGGCTCGCCATCGGCACCGCACTGGGATTCTCCGACCACCACCGGAACACCTCCGCGGCCGCCCTCGACGCCTTGTTGGGAGAATGGTCCGACCGCCCGGTCGGGGCCGCCTGCGAATACCCGTCGTTCGTTTCCCGGGACGGTTTCCCGCTGGAGTTCTCGGTGAGCTGGCGGGCCGGCGTGCCGGAGGTCCGGGTGTTGTTCGAATCGCTCGGGCCGGTTCCGTCGGCGCGCGCCGCGCAGGACGCCGGGCGGGCGCTGACCCGGTCGCTGGCCGACCGGCCGGGCGTCTCGCTGGACCGCTACCTCGCGATCGAGGACCTGTTCGTGGTGGACGACCCGCGGCCGTTCCGCCCGACCGTGTGGCACTCGCTGGCGTACCGCCCCGGCGAGCCGCCGCGCTACAAGGTCTACCTCAACCCGCAGGCGCGCGGCCGGGACGCCGTGCCCGAGGTGATGGCGGCGGCGATGGGCCGGCTCGGGCTCGCCCCGGCGTGGTCCGGCGTCGCCGCGCGGTACGCCGAACTCGCCGCCGAGGGGCACGAAGTGGAGTTCGTGGCACTGGACCTGGCCGACGCCCCGGGCGCGCGGGTGAAGGTCTACTTCCGGCACACCGGGCTGGTCGACCTGGACCGGGTGGCCGCGCTGGCCCGCACCCACGACCCGGTGCTGGCCGGACCGGCCTACCGGGACGTCTACGGCTCGCCCGCACTGCCCGACAACGAGCCCATGACGTGCCTGGCGTTCCGCGCGGGCGCGCCGGGGCCCGAGGAGGCGAACGTCTACCTGCGACTGCCCAGCGAGGTCGCGTCCGAAGCGGACGCCACCGAACGGGTCGCGTCCGTGCTGCGCCGCTTCGGCGCGGACCACCTCCGGTACCGGGCGGTGGTGGCGGCGCTCGCGCCCCGCCCGCTGGAGTCCATGGTCGGCATGCAGGAGCTGCTCAGCTTCCGCACGGCGTCCGGCCGCCCCGATCTGGGGGTGTACTTCCGGTTCGCGGTCTACGACGCCGCCGTGGACGGCGTGCACGCCTGACGGGCCCGGGTCTCCGCACGGCCGCGGAGACCCGTCAGCGGGCCGCGCAGCGGCGTCAGGCGGCGTAGTTGTGGAACCCGCGGCCGCTCTTCTTGCCCAGCAGCCCCGCGTCGACCATGCGCAGCAGCAGCGGCGGCGGCGAGTACAGCGGCTCCTTGAACTCCTCGTACATCGACTCGGCGATCGCCTTGGTGGTGTCCAGGCCGATCAGGTCGGCCAGGCGCAGCGGCCCCATCGGGTGCGCGCAGCCCAGGACCATGCCGTTGTCGATGTCCTCGGCGCTCGCGAAGCCCGACTCCAGCATCCGGATCGAGGACAGCAGGTAGGGGATGAGCAGGGCGTTGACCACGAAGCCCGCCCGGTCCTGGGACCGGATGACCTGCTTGCCCAGCGCGCCGGTGACGAACTCCTCGGCCCGGACCCGGGTCTGCTCGCCGGTCAGCAGCGAGGGCACCAGCTCCACCAGCTTGAGCACCGGCACGGGGTTGAAGAAGTGCACCCCGATCACCTGCTCCGGCCGCCCGGTCGCCATGCCCAGCTTCATGATCGGGATGGAGGACGTGTTCGAGGCGAAGATCGCCTCCGGGTCCTCCACGACCTTGTCCAGGGCGGTGAAGACGTCCGTCTTGACCTGCTCGTTCTCCGCGACCGCCTCGACGACCAGGTTCCGGTCGGCGAAGTCGGCGAGGTCGGTGGTGAACCGGATCCGCTCCAGTGCGGCGTCCCGGTCCTCGGCGCTGAGCTTGCCGCTGCGCACACCCTTGCCCAACGAGGAGGCGATCCGCCCCCGCGCGGCCTCGGCGGCGTCCGGGTCCACCTCGGCGACCAGCACGTCCAGGCCCGCTCGTGCGCAGACCTCGGCGATGCCGGAGCCCATCAGCCCGGACCCCACCACTCCAACACGTTGAATGTCACTCACGCCCCGATCCTGCCAGGGCCGCCACCCGCCGGCGCAACCTCGACCAGTGGATTCCCCGCCGGGTGCGCGCCGGGTCACACCCCGGCGGACCGTTCGCGGCCCTCCGGGCACCGGGCGGCAGGACGAACGCACCGGCCAGGACGTGACCGGGTCGTGCCGTCGCCGCAACCCGTCGAGCTGCGTGAACGCGAAGTCCTCAGTCCAGTTCGCGCTCCGCTTGGGCGATCGCGGCGAACTCCTCCTCGGGCGCGGACGCGACCAGGTGGTGCCTGCTGTAGAACCAGAAGTAGGCCAGCGCCACGACGACGATCCCGGCGGTGATCCCGGCCGCCAGCTCGTCCACGAAGAACGTCGCCACGACCGCCGCCAGCGCGAGCACCAGCGCGATGCCGGTGGTCACCGCGCCGCCGGGCGTCCGGTACGGGCGCTCCAGCTCCGGTTCGCGGATCCGCAGCACGATGTGCGACACCATCATCAGCACGTAGGACAGGGCCGCGCCGAACACCGCGATGTTGATCAGCAACGCCCCGTCGCGGGTGATCGACGCCAGCGTGAACCCGATCGCGCCCGGCACGATCAGCGCCAGGTACGGCGTCTTGCGCTTGCCGGTGCGGGACAGCCAGCGCGGCAGGTACCCCGCGCGGGACAGCGCGAACAGCTGCCGGGAGTAGGCGAAGATGATCGAGAAGAAGCTGGCCACCAGCCCGGCCAGGCCGACGTAGTTGACGATCTGCGCGAGCAGGGTGTCGCCGCCGTAGGCCGCGCGCACCGCGTCCGGCAACGGGTTGTTGGAGCCCTTGAGCACTTCGGAGCCCGCGCCGCCGGGCGCGAGCACCAGGATCGAGCCGGCGAACAGCAGCAGCGCCACCATCGCGCCGATGATCCCGCGCGGCATGTCCCGCTTCGGGTCGCGGGCCTCCTCGGCGGCCAGCGGGACGCCCTCCACCGCCAGGAAGAACCAGATCCCGTACACCAGCGCGCCCAGCGCCCCGGTGATCCCGAACGGCAGGAACCCGTCGTTCCCGGCGAGGTCGAACAGCTTGTCGGCGTCGAACTTCGGGATCATGCCGATCACGAACGCCAGCAGCGCCACCACCGCGACGCCGGTGATCACGAACATCAGCCGCAGCGCCTCGCCCACGCCGTACAGGTGCACGCCGACGAAGACCAGGAAGCACACCAGGTAGACCGGCCACGAGTTGGTGAGCCCGAACAGCCCGAGCGTCTCCACGTACCCGCCGATGAACACCGAGATGGCGGCGGGCGCGATGGCGTACTCGATGAGGATCGCGATCCCGGTGGCGAACCCGCCCAGCGGCCCGAGCGCGCGCCGCGCGAAGCCGTACCCCGCGCCCGCGACAGGCAGGGCGGCGGCCAGTTCCGCGAGGCCGAACACCATGCAGGTGTACATGGTGGCCATCAGCACGGTCGCGACCAGCAGCCCGCCCCAGCCGCCCTGGGCGATGCCGAAGTTCCACCCGGCGAAGTCGCCGGAGATCACGTAGGAGACCCCCAGCCCGGCCAGCAGCACCCAGCCCGCCGCGCCCCGTTTCAGCTGCCGGTGCTCCAGGTAGTCGTGGCCGACCTTCTCGTACTCGACGTGCTTGGCCATCCGTGGCTCCAATGGGTCAGCGACGCTCCTTTGGAAGGTGGTTGAGAGTGGCCCGCGTCACCTGATGGTGTCAACTGGGGGTGCGCAGGTCACCCCGCGCGGCGGATACCCGAGCCGGCGCAGCGCCGGGTGTGCGGCGACCGGCCCGGCCGAACAGAGGGCGCCGTCGTGGGGCGGCGGGGGCAGCGTCCCTGCGCGAAGGTGGGCCAAGTGCTCAAGGCCGAACGCGCCCAACCCGATCGCGGCCCAGCCGAGAAACCGCTGACCACGAATACGTCGCCGGCTCGGATGCCTTCTGCGCGTGACGCGTCGGATCGAAACTTCGTGCGGCGATCAAGGCGTCCGGGAGGGTGGTGCTGGTCACCTGATGGTGCCAGGATGGGGCCGTTCAATGGCTCGCTGTCATACCTTTGGAGGCACTGCGGATGCTGACCGTCGAGGAGTTGCGCGAGCTGGTGGACAGCGGCGAGATCGACACCGTGCTGATCGCGATCGTGGACATGCAAGGCCGGTTGCAGGGCAAGCGCTGCGCCGCCCGGTACTTCCTGGACGAGGTGCTGCCGCACGCCGCCGAGGGCTGCAACTACCTGCTCGCGGTCGACACCGAGATGAACCCGGTCGGCGGGTACGCCATGTCCTCGTGGGACACCGGCTACGGCGACTTCGTGATGAAGCCCGACCTGGCCACCCTGCGCCGGGTGCCGTGGCACGAGGGCACCGCGCTGGTCATGTGCGACATCGAGTGGGAGGGCGGCGAGCCGGTGCCCGCCTCGCCCCGGCAGATCCTGCGCCGCCAGCTCGACCGGCTCGCCGAGCGCGGCCTGCGCGCGTACGTCGGCACCGAGCTGGAGTTCATCGTCTTCGACAACACCTTCGAGGACGCCTGGAACCGGGGCTACCGCGACCTCACCCCCGCCAACCAGTACAACGTCGACTACTCGCTGCTGGGCACCGCCCGGATCGAGCCGCTGCTGCGCGCCATCCGCAACCACATGACCGGCGCGGGGCTGGAGGTCGAGTCGGCCAAGGGCGAGTGCAACCCCGGCCAGCACGAGATCGCGTTCCGCTTCACCGAAGCGCTGGCCACCTGCGACAACCACAGCATCTACAAGACCGGGGCCAAGGAGATTGCCGCCCAGCAGGGCCGGTCGCTGACCTTCATGGCCAAGTACAACGAGCGCGAGGGCAACTCGTGCCACATCCACCTGAGCCTGCGCTCGGCCGACGGCGAGCCGGTGTTCGCCCAGGGGCGCGGGATGTCGGCGCTGATGGAGTCCTTCCTCGCCGGCCAGCTCGTCGCGCTGCGCGAGCTCACCTACTTCCTCGCGCCGAACGTCAACTCCTACAAGCGGTTCGTCGAGGGCAGCTTCGCGCCGACCGCCGTGGCGTGGGGCCGGGACAACCGGACGTGCGCCCTGCGCGTGGTCGGGCACGGCCCGTCGCTGCGGTTCGAGAACCGGGTGCCCGGCGGCGACGTGAACCCCTACCTCGCGGTCGCCGCGCTGATCGCGGCCGGGCTGCACGGCGTGGACGACGGCCTGACCCTGGAAGAGGAGTTCGTCGGCAACGCCTACGCCTCCGGCCGCGAGACCGTGCCGACCACCCTGCGCGACGCCGCGGACCTGTTGCGGGGCAGCGTGATCGCGCGCGAGGCGTTCGGCCAGGACGTGGTGGACCACTACCTCAACGCGGCCCGGGTGGAACTGGCCGCGTACGACTCGACGGTGACCGACTGGGAGCGAATCCGTGGTTTCGAACGGCTCTAGGCCGCTGATCGGCGTCAGCACCTACCTCGAACGCGCCCGGTTCGGCGTGTGGGACGTGGAAGCGGCGGTGCTGCACCGCGACTACCTCGACTCGGTGGTGCGCGCCGGCGGCAACCCGGTGCTGCTGCCGCCGGTCGGGGCGTGGGACACGGACTCGATCGGCTTCCTGGACGGGCTGGTGCTCTCCGGCGGTGCGGACGTCGACCCCGCGCGCTACGGCCGTGCGCGCGACCCCCGCACCGGCCCGCCCCGCACCGACCGCGACACCGCCGAGCTGACGCTGGTCCGCGCCGCGCTCGAACTGGACCTGCCGCTGCTCGGCGTGTGCCGGGGGATGCAGGTGCTCAACGTCGCCCTGGGCGGCACGCTGCACCAGCACGTCGAGGGCCACAACCCCGCGCCGGCGGTGTTCGAGCACACCGGCATCGCGGTCGCGCCCGGCACCCGGCTGGCCCGGATCGTCGGCCCGGCCACCACCGTGCACTGCCACCACCACCAGTCCCTGGACGTGGTCGGCGACGGCCTCGCGGTCGTCGCGAGCGCGCCGGACGGCACCGTGGAGGCCGTGGAACTACCGGGCGCGCGGTTCGTGCTCGGCGTGCAGTCACACCCGGAAGCCGACAGCGAGGACGACCGCCTGTTCGCCGCGCTGGTCGACGCCACGAGGAAGGGGTACGCGCGGTGACCACGTTCGACGTCATCGACCCGGCCACCGAGGAGCTGATCCGCCCGGTCACCCTCGCATCGGTAGAGGAGACCGACGCCGCGATCGCCCGCGCCCACGCGGCGTTCCCGGCGTGGCGGGCCGTCGCGCCCGCCGACCGGGCCCGGCTGCTGCGCCGGTTCGCCGACGCGGTGGACGGCGCACGCGAGGAGCTGGCCCTGCTGGAGGTGCGCAACGCCGGGCACACCATCGGCAACGCGCGGTGGGAGGCGGGCAACGTCCGCGACGTCCTGCACTACTACTCGGCCGCGCCGGAACGCCTGTTCGGCCGGCAGCTCCCGGTGGCCGGCGGGCTGGACGTGACGTTCCAGGAGCCGCTGGGCGTGGTGGGCGTGATCGTGCCGTGGAACTTCCCGATGCCGATCGCGGCCTGGGGCTTCGCGCCCGCGCTGGCCGCCGGCAACGCCGTGGTGCTCAAGCCCGCCGAGCTGACCCCGCTGACCGCGCTGCGGTTGGCGGAACTGGCCCGCGAGGCGGGCATCCCGCCGGCGGTCTTCCAGGTGCTGCCCGGCGCGGGACCCGTCGTGGGGCAGCGCTTCGTGACGCACCCGGCGGTGCGCAAGGTGGTCTTCACCGGGTCGTCGAAGGTCGGCAAGCAGGTCATGGCGGGCTGCGCGGACCAGGTCAAGCGGGTGACGCTGGAGCTGGGCGGCAAGTCGGCCAACATCGTGTTCGCCGACGCCGACCTCGACCAGGCCGCGGCCACCGCGCCGTACGGGGTGTTCGACAACGCCGGCCAGGACTGCTGCGCGCGGTCCCGGATCCTGGTCCAGGCCTCGGTCTACGACCGGTTCATGGAACTGCTGGAACCGGCGGTGCGGGGCGTCGTGGTCGGCGCGCCGGGCGACGAGGCCACCGAGATGGGGCCGCTGATCTCCGCCGCGCACCGGGCCAAGGTCGCCTCCTACGTGCCCGACGGCGCGCCCGTCGCGTTCCGGGGCTCCGCGCCGTCCGGGCCCGGGTTCTGGTTCCCGCCGACGGTTCTCGCGCCGGTGTCGCCCGGCGACCCGGCGGCCGTGGACGAGATCTTCGGTCCCGTCGTGGCGGTCCTGCCCTTCGCCGACGAGGACGAGGCGGTGCGGCTGGCCAACGACAGCGACTACGGGCTGTCCGGCTCGATCTGGACCCGGGACGTGGGCCGGGCGCTGCGCGTCTCGCGGGCCGTCGACGCCGGGAACCTGTCGGTCAACTCGCACTCGTCGGTGCGGTACTCGACGCCGTTCGGCGGGTTCAAGCAGTCCGGGCTGGGGCGCGAGCTCGGCCCGGACGCGCTCGCCTCGTTCACCGAGACCAAGAACGTCTTCATCGCCCACTGATCCGCACGCGATCCATCGATTGGGAGAGACATGGCACAGCGACTGGAAGGCCGGGTGGCCGTCGTGACCGGCGGCGGCAGCGGCATCGGCCTGGCCTCGGTGCGCCGGCTGGCGAGCGAGGGCGCGCGGGTCGTCGTCGCGGACGTCGACGCCGGCGCGGGCAAGGCCGCCGCCGACGAGGTGGACGGCCTGTTCGTGCAGGTGGACGTGACAGATGAGGAGCAGGTCTCGGCGCTCTACCGGACCACGGCGGACACCTTCGGCTCGGTGGACATCGCGTTCAACAACGCGGGCATCTCGCCGCCCGAGGACGACTCGATCCTGACCACCGGCATCGAGGCGTGGGACCGGGTGCAGAAGGTCAACCTGACCTCGGTGTACCTGTGCTGCAAGTACTCCATCCCGCACATGCTGGAGCAGGGCCGGGGATCGGTCATCAACACGGCGTCGTTCGTGGCCACCATGGGCGCGGCCACCTCGCAGATCTCCTACACCGCGTCGAAGGGCGGCGTGCTCGCCATGAGCCGGGAGCTGGGCGTGCAGTTCGCCCGACAGGGCGTGCGGGTCAACGCCCTCTCGCCCGGACCGGTCAACACGCCGCTGCTGCGCGAGCTGTTCGCCAAGGACCCGGAGCGCGCCGCGCGGCGGCTGGTGCACGTGCCGCTCGGGCGGTTCGCCGAGCCGTCCGAGATCGCCGCCGCCGTGGCGTTCCTGGCCAGCGACGACTCCTCGTTCATCACCGCGTCGAACTTCCTGGTCGACGGCGGGATCGCGGGCGCCTACGTGACACCGCTCTAGGCCGATGATGCCCTTGCAGGACGCGTTGTTCCGCCCCGTGCGGGCGGGCAACGCGTTCGAGGAGACCGTGGAACGGCTCATGCAGGCCATCCGGCTCGGCGTCGTGCCGCCGGGGGAGCGGCTGCCCGCCGAGCGGGAGCTGGCGACCCGGCTCGGGGTGAGCCGGGTGACGCTGCGCGAGGCGATCCGGTCGTTGCAGGACGCCGGGTACGTCGAGTCGCGGCGCGGTCGCTACGGCGGCACGTTCGTCAACGACCCGCTGCCCGCCACCCGGCCGGGACGGCTCGTGGAGGCCCCCGAGCTGCTCGACGCGCTGACGTTGCGCGCGGTGCTGGAGGCCGGTGCCGCGGAGTCTGCGGCCGGGCGCGCGCTGGGCCCCGCCGAGCGGCGCGACCTGCGGGCGCGGCTGGCCGAGTGCTCCGGCGCGTCGCTGGACGAGTACCGGCGCAAGGACTCCCGGCTGCACCTGGCGATCGCCGAGGCGACCGGCTCGGCGTCGCTCACCGCGGCCCTCGCCGACGTCCGGATGCGGGTCAACGAGCTGCTGGACCGGATCCCGCTGCTGCCGCCGAACCTGGCGCACTCCAACGACCAGCACGACCTGGTCGTGGACCGGATCCTGGGCGGCGACCCGGACGGGGCCCGGCGGGCGATGGCCGAGCACCTGGCCGGCACCGCGTCCCTGCTGCGCGGATTCCTGTCCTGACCCGGGCCGGCCGCCCGAAAAGCGGTGCCGCACTCGGCGACACCGCTCTTCGAATCACTTCGGACGGCTCACGGAGTGGGCTGCGCGGCCTTTCCGTAGCCGAACTGCGAAATCAGGTTGCCGTTCGTGTCCCGCAATTTCGCGGTGTCGCCCTGGTCGTTCCAGATCGGCCGGCCGCTGCCGTAGGAGAACCCGCCCGACTCCGGGTGGACCTCGTTCGTGTAGATCCGGATCCGCTGTCCCGGCTGGAGCACGGTGCCGGCCGGGAACCGGAAGTCCTGGCCCGCGTCGTCCGCGCCGAGAACCCAGTCGGAAATGTCGGCCGGGGCCGTGCCGCGATTGATGACCTCGACGTACTCGTCGGCCTGGGTGCGCTTCACCTGGCCCTTGTTGAGGACCGTCGTGATGACCACGTCCGGGCGGCCGACGCGGTTGAACAGGGCGACCACGTCGGCGCTGTTCGCGCTGTTCTCGGCGCTGATGAACTTGCGGACGATCTGGCCGTTCTGCTTGAAACCGCTGATCACGACGGCGTACTGCTCGCCGTTGACGGTCACCGACTCCGGCGAGACGAAGGTGGGCAGGTCGACCTCGTCCTCCGGGTTCGGACCCACGTTCGGGGTCTCGTTGTGCCGGAACTTGAAGCTGAAGTCGCTCTCCGTACCGTCCTCGAACGCGACCTTCACGGTCAGGTCGACCTCGAACTGCGGCACCGGCATGGCCTGGATCGGGAAGTTCTCGTGGGTGAACGTGCCGAGGGTGAACTCGGTGCCGTCCAACTTCACGTCCACGGTGCCGCCGCTGAAGACGTACCCGCTCTTCCCCGAACCGGCCGGAACACCCCACTTGACGTGGGGCGTGCCCAGACCTTCCAGGTCGGGCGGGTTGGTGCTGATCGTGGGCCAGTTGCCGGAGGTAGTCGCAGTGCTCATGCGTTGATCATGCTCCCCGCGGCCGGGCGGCGTTAAGCCGCTGTGCGGGGGAAGCGCGAATCGGCCGGTATTTGCTTGAGTGGACTTTCGTTCACACTTGTCGGGTCCGTTCGAGTGCGCCGAATTCTCGAACAGGCTATTCCCCGCCGAAGTGCGCCCTCGCCGGCGTCCGTTGGCGCACGCCCGTTGGGCCGAGTGGATCACCGCGGCCCACGGGCGTCCGGGTCACCGCGGGAAGTCGCGGAACTCCCGCCCGCCGGGGTGCCGGTCGTCCATCCGCGACAACCCCGGCCGGTCGCCCGGCCGGTGCCCGTCGCGGTCGGACAACGCGACCAGCCCACCGCCGAGCACCAGGCCGATCACCCCGACGGCGACGAGCTGGGTCGCCTTGTTCCGGGCGAACCGCCCGAACCCCCCACCGGGCGCGGAGCTCGCGGCCCCGGCGGGCGGCGGCACGTACGGCGGTCCGGCGGGCTGCTCGGCGGCGGGCTCCTCGGCCGCAGGTGGTGGGGTGGCCGGTGGGGTGTCGGGTGTGGGCGGTGTCGGGCCGGCCGGGGGTTCGGGGGTCGCGCCGGTGGGCAGTGGGCGATTGGGCTGGTTGCCTTCGGGCTGGTCGGCCATGGCGGGCTCCGGTCGTCAAGGGTCTGCGTCCTCAGGGTGCGCCGCGGACCTGAGCCCACGCTGATGGTGAGCTGTGAATGAGCTGTTCGCGCCCCATGTCCGGTGCCGGCCGCTGTCTCGGCCGGGCCCGGTGTGGTCGGGCCCGGCGTGGTCGGCGGCGAAGGGGCCGGGTCGAGGGCGGCGTTGGCGGGGTGTCGGACGTGTCGGGGGATATCGGTTCGGTGAGCACCGATAACATCTCCACCGAAGGTCCGTCCAACCGGAGGAGTCATCGTGTCCCAGCCACGTCCCGCAGCCGCTCTTGCCCCACCGCGCGTGGTGGTGCCGGCGGGGACTACCGCGGGCACGGCGGTCCGGGAGGCCGGGCTGCCCGGCAAGGGACCGGACGCCGTCGTGGTCGTGCGCGACGCCGAGGGCCACCTGCGCGACCTGTCGTGGGTGCCGCGGGTCGAGGTCGAGGTGGAGGCCGTCGCCGCCGACACCCCCGAGGGCCGCAGCGTCATCCGGCACTCCGCCGCCCACGTGCTCGCGCAGGCCGTGCAGCAGCAGTTCCCGGACGCCAAGCTGGGCATCGGCCCGCCGGTCGAGGACGGGTTCTACTACGACTTCCAGGTCGACAAGCCGTTCACGCCCGAGGACCTCCAGGCGCTGGAGAAGCGCATGAAGCAGATCATCAAGGGCGCGCAGCGGTTCGACCGGCGCGTGGTCGAGTCGGTCGAGGCCGCCAAGGACGAGCTGGCCGCCGAGCCGTTCAAGCTCGAACTGGTCGACCTCAAGTCCGACGTCGACACCGCCGAGGTGATGGAGGTCGGCGGCGGCGAGCTGACGATCTACGACAACCTCGACCCGCGCACCGGCGACCGCGTCTGGGGCGACCTGTGCCGCGGCCCGCACGTGCCGACGACCAAGCACATCCCGGCGTTCAAGCTGACCAGGGTGGCCGCCGCCTACTGGCGCGGCAACGAGAACAACCCGCAGCTCCAGCGGATCTACGGCACGGCGTGGGAGTCCCCGGAGGCGCTCGACGCCCACCTGGAGCTGCTCGCCGAGGCCGAGCGCCGCGACCACCGCAAGCTCGGCGTCGAGCTGGACCTGTTCAGCTTCCCGGACGAGCTGGGCTCGGGCCTGGCGGTGTTCCACCCCAAGGGCGGCATCGTCCGGCGCGAGCTGGAGAACTACTCGCGCCGCCGGCACGAGGAGTCGGACTACGAGTTCGTCTACACGCCGCACATCAGCAAGGCCGGCCTGTTCCACACCTCGGGCCACCTGCCGCACTACGCCGACACCATGTTCCCGCCCATCCAGTTCGAGGGCGAGGACTACTACCTCAAGGCCATGAACTGCCCGATGCACAACCTGGTCTTCAGGTCGCGCGGGCGGTCCTACCGCGAGCTGCCGCTGCGGCTGTTCGAGTTCGGCACGGTCTACCGGTACGAGAAGTCCGGCGTGGTGCACGGCCTGACCCGGGTGCGCGGCCTGACGATGGACGACTCGCACATCTACTGCACCAAGGAGCAGATGCCCGGCGAGCTCCGGTCGCTGCTCAAGTTCGTGCTGGACCTGCTCGCCGACTACGGCCTGAGCGACTTCTACCTGGAGCTGTCCACCAGGGACGACTCGCCCAAGTTCATCGGCGAGCCGGCGGAGTGGGAAGAGGCCACCGAGACGCTGCGGCAGGCCGCGATCGACTCCGGGCTCGAACTGGTGCCCGACCCGGGCGGCGCGGCCTACTACGGGCCGAAGATCTCGGTGCAGGCCAAGGACGCGATCGGCCGGTCCTGGCAGATGTCGACCATCCAGCTCGACTTCAACATGCCCAAGCGGTTCCAGCTGGAGTACACCGCGCCCGACGGGTCGCGGCAGCAGCCGATCATGATCCACCGGGCGCTGTTCGGCTCGATCGAGCGGTTCTTCGGCGTGCTGACCGAGCACTACGCGGGCGCGTTCCCGGCGTGGCTGGCCCCGGTGCAGGTGGTCGGCATCCCGATCGCCGACGAGCACGTCGAGCACCTGGAGCAGGTCGCGGCGGCGCTGCGCGAGCACAAGGTCCGGGTGGACGTGGACGCCTCCGACGACCGGATGCAGAAGAAGATCCGCAACCACACCACGCAGAAGGTGCCGTTCATGCTGCTCGCGGGCGGCAACGACGTGGAGTCCGGCGCGGTGTCGTTCCGGTTCCGCGACGGCACCCAGGTCAACGGCGTGCCGGTGGCCAAGGCGGTCGAGACGATCGTCGGCTGGGTCGCCCGCCGCGAGAACGCCTCGCCCACGGCGGAACTCGTCCAGTGACGACCGAGTACGAGGAGCAGGACGGGGTCGGGGTCCACGACGCGTTGCAGCGGCTGTGGACCCCGCACCGCCTCTCGTACGTGCGCGGCGAGGGCAAGGCCGACGGCGACGAGCCCGCGGGCTGCCCGTTCTGCCGGGTGATCGGCCTCGACGACCCGGACGGCCTGCTGCTGGCCCGCGGCGAGCGGGTGTTCGCCGTGCTCAACCTGTACCCGTACAACCCGGGCCACCTGATGGTGCTGCCCTACCGGCACGTCCCGGACTACACCGACCTCGACCCGGCCGAGGTGGCGGAGTTCGCCGAGTTCACCCAGCGGGCGATGCGGGTGATCCGGGCGGTCGCCCAGCCGCACGGCTTCAACATCGGGATGAACCAGGGCGTCGTCGCCGGTGCCGGCATCGCCGCCCACCTGCACCAGCACGTGGTGCCGCGGTGGGGCGGCGACGCCAACTTCATGCCGGTCGTCGGCCACACGAAGGTCATCCCCCAATTGCTGCGCGAGACCCGGCAGCTGCTGTCCGAAGCCTGGCCCGCGCACTAGGCGCCCGCCCGCGCGCCCTCGTCCGACCGACTACCGCGCGCCGGTCGGACGGCTCTCGCACCGAGCCGCCGGGTCGCTGCCCGCGTCGAATGGTTGCGTCGCCGCACGCGCCGGGTCGCTGCTCGCGTCGAGCCGCCGGGTCGCCGTGCGCGTAGAGCGGCCGGGGCCGCCCGCTTGCGTGACCCTGCCGCGCCCGCCAGACCGGGCGGGTGCGCGTCTCAGCCGGCGCGTCGCCGGTGATCCACCCGGGTGGTCGCGCTCCGTCGCCGAAGTCACGGCCCGACGGTCGGGTCCGGTCGGCCTTACCCTCGGTTCGGGGGTGGCGCGGTGGCCGGGAACGATCGGGAGACGGGGGCCGAGCGGCCGCAATCGGTCGAAAAGCGGTTTCGCAAGAGCGACTGCACGCGCAAATGCACGTGCAACCCGAATACACACTGTGAGCGTGCGCTAGATCACCATGGAGTGATGGGTCAACGCCCGGTATTCCCTGTGTGGCCGATCGTCACGGGCACCGGTCATCGATAACGTGCGTTTCATGACCGCACCTGAGCGTTCGCGGCTGGCCCGAGAACGGCTCTCGCGCGAGTTACGCAGGCTGCGCACGGAAGCCAAGATGACCGGCACGGCCACCGCGCGGGCTACCGGGATGAGCCAGTCGAAGCTGTCGAAGATCGAGAACGGCATGCTCCTCCCGTCCGTGACCGACGTGGAGCGCCTGGTGGCCGAGCTGTCGGCGACCAGGGAGACCAGGGTCGAGCTGGTGGAGTTGGCGCGCCAGCTGCACGCCGAGGCGGAGACCCGCCGGGTGGTGCTGCACCGGGGTGCCCACCGGCACCAGCAGACCGTGGCCCGAATAGAGGCCAGGGCGACCACGAGTCGCTTTTTCCAGAACGCCGGGGTTCCGGCGTTGTTGCAGAGCGAGAACTACCTGCGGGTCGTGCTGAATGCGACTCCTGCTCATGAACAGGACACGGCTATCGCGACCTTGCGGAGTCGTCGGGCGCGGATGGACGATCTCGGCAAGAGGTTCGTTTTCCTGCTCGCCGAGGGTGCTTTGCGGTGGCGGTTGGGGTCGGCGGACCTGATGTGCGAGCAGATCGACCACCTGGTGCAGACGATGCGCCGGCCGAACGTCCAGCTGGGTGTCGTGCCGTGGACGGCGGACGCGAACCTGGTGGCGTTGCACGGGTTCCAGGTCTACGACGAGCGGGTGGTGACGTTGAGCGTGCTGACCGGCAACGCGACCATCACCGACCCGCACGACGTGCGCGAGTACCTGACCCTGTTCGGCCGGCTGGAGCGGCTGGCGATGCGCGGCGAACAGCTGGAGGACCTGCTGGAGGGGATCTCCAGGGACCACCGCAAGCTCGGCTGAACTGGGCCGTTAGGCTGCTCTGGACCAGTCGTCCTCCCGCCGGTAGGTGCAGTCGCCGCCCCATGCTGAACATCTTCGCCCGCGCGTCGGTCTCGCGCGTCACCGATCCGATCGGGGCGTGGCTGCTGCGACGCGGCCTCACCCCGAACACCGTCACGGTGCTCGGCACCGTCTGCTCCGTCGCGGCGTCGCTCTGGTTCATCCCGCGCGGGCAGCTGTTCACCGGGGCCGCCGTGGTCACCGCGTTCCTGCTGTTCGACCTGATCGACGGCGCGATGGCCCGCGCGCAGGGTGGCGGCACCGCGTACGGCGCGGTGCTCGACGCCAGTTGTGACCGGATCGCCGACGGCGCGCTGTTCGCGGCGATCGCCTGGTGGTGCTTCGGCGCGGACGAGCACGGGCTGGCCGCGGCCACCCTGGTGTCACTGGTCGGCGCGCTGGTCACCTCGTACGTGAAGGCGCGGGCGGAGGCGTCCGGGCTGTCCGCCGACGGGGGCGTGGCCGAACGGGCGGACCGCTTCGTCGTCGCGCTGATCGGCGTCGGGCTGCACGGCCTCGGCGTGCCCTACGTCCTGCCCGTCGCGCTGTACCTGCTCGCCGCACTGGTCGTGATCACCGTGGCCCAGCGCCTGCTGGCCGTGCGGCGGTCCGCTAAGGAGTTGGCCACATGAAAGAGCGCCTGGCCGACCTCGGCTTCGCCGCGGGTTGGCGGCTGGTGCGCCTGCTGCCCGAGAAGTGGGCCGTCGCCCTGTTCGACCTGGCCGCCGACCGGGCTTCGCGCCGGGCGGGCGAGGGCGTCGCGCAGTTGCGGGCCAACCTGCGCCGGGTCGTGCCGCGCGCCGGCGAGGCCGAGCTGGACGAGCTGGTGCGGCTGTCGGTCCGCTCTTACGCGCGCTACTGGCGCGAGGCGTTCCGGCTGCCGTCGACGGACCTCGACGCCGCCTACGCCGAGACCGACCGCACGATGACCGGCGTGGAGAACCTCGACGCGGCGCTCGCGGCCGGCAACGGCGCGATCCTGGCCCTGCCGCACTGCGGCAACTGGGACATGGCGGGCGTGTGGCTGGTCGGGCACTCCGGCCGGTTCACCACGGTCGCCGAACGGCTCAAACCCGAATCGCTGTACCGCCGGTTCATCGAGTTCCGGGAGAGCCTGGGCTTCGAGGTGGTGCCGCTGACCGGCGGCGACCGCAACCCGGCGGTCGTGCTGGCCGAGCGGCTGCGCGCCAACGGGGTGGTCTGCCTGCTCGCCGACCGCGACCTGACCGCCGGCGGCGTGCCGGTCACCTTCTTCGGCGAGCAGACGATGATGCCCGCCGGGCCCGCGCACCTGGCCGCCACGACCGGCGCGGCGCTGCTGCCGGCCGGCCTCTGGTTCACCGAGGACGGCTGCACCATCCGCATCCACCCGCCGATCCGGGTCGCCGGGCTGACCGGCGTGGCACCGGCCACCCAGCAGCTGGCCGACGTGTTCGCCGCCGACATCGCCGCGCACCCGGCCGACTGGCACATGCTGCAGAAGCTGTGGCTCGCGGACCTGCCGGAGAGCAGGCAGCGGGCGCTGCGCCGGGTGCTGGCCCGCAGGGAGGGCACCGGGTGAAGGTCGGCATCGTCTGCCCGTACTCCTTCGAGGTGCCCGGAGGCGTGCAGGCGCACGTGGTCGACCTGGCGCGCGCGCTGCGCTCGCTCGGGCACGAGGTGGAGGTGCTCGGCCCGGCCGACGACGACACGCCCGTGCCGGAGTTCGTCACGCCCGCCGGGCGCGCGGTGAGCATCCCGTACAACGGCTCGGTGGCGCGGTTGTCGTTCGGGCCGGTGTCGTTCACCCGGGTCCGGCGGTGGATCGCCGAGCACGACTTCGACGTGCTGCACCTGCACGAGCCGACCGCCCCGTCGCTGTCGATGCTGGCGCTGATGGTGGCCGACGGGCCGATCGTGGCGACCTTCCACACCTCGACCCCGCGCTCCAAGATGCTCTCCGCGTTCCAGGTGGTTCTCCAGCCGTTCCTGGAGAAGATCACCGCCCGGATCGCGGTGTCCGCGCTGGCCCGGCGGGTGCAGGTGGAGCACCTGGGCGGGGACGCGGTGGAGATCCCCAACGGGGTGGACGTCGGGTTCTTCGCCGACGCCGACCCGCTGGAGGGCTACCCGCGCCCCGGCGGCACGATCGGGTTCGTCGGCCGGTTCACCGAGCCGCGCAAGGGGATGCCGGTGCTGCTGGAGGCGTTCCGGGAGCTGCCCGGCGACGTCCGGCTGCTGATCGTCGGCCGGGGTGACGAGGACGAGCTGCGCAAGGCCGCCGGGCCCGGGTTGGCGTCCCGGATGGACTTCCTGGGCATGGTGGACGACGAGACCAAGGCCCGCGCGCTGCGCAGCGCCGACGTGTACTGCGCGCCCAACGCCGGCGGCGAGAGCTTCGGCATCATCCTCACCGAGGCGATGTCGGCCGGCACCGCCGTGGTGGCCAGCGACCTCGACGCGTTCCGGCGGGTGCTCGACGACGGCAAGGCCGGCGTGCTGACGCCGGTCGGCGACTCGGCGGCGCTGGCCCGCGCGCTGCTGGACCTGCTGGGTGACGCCGGCCGGCGCGCGGACTACGTGGACGCGGCCCGCCGGCGGGTGATGACCTACGACTGGTCCGTGGTGGCCGGGCAGGTGTTGCGGGTCTACGAGAGCGCGATGGCGGCCAACCCGCGGCAGGTGGGGGAGGCGTGACCAGCTCCGGCATGGCGTTGGCGTTCCTGGTGCTGCTCGGCCTGGTCGTCCTGGTGGGCCCGGGGATCCTGGCCACCGCGAACCGGCTGGACCGGCTGCACGTGCGCACCGACGCCGCGTGGGCCGCGCTGGACGCCGCCCTCGCCCGCCGGGCCGTGGTGACCCGCGCGGTCGCGGTGCTGGGCGACGTGCCCGGTCTGCGCGACGCGGCCGACCGGGCCGAGCAGGCGTCGCGGGCCGACCGCGAGGCGGCCGAGAACGAGCTCAGCGGCGTGCTGGAGGACCTGGACCGCACGGCGCTGGCCCCGCCGCTCGCGGCCGAGCTCTCCGATGCCGAACAGCGGGTGGTGCTGGCCCGGCGGGTGCACAACGACGCGGTGCGCGACACGCTGGCGCTGCGGCGGTGGCGGCTGGTGCGCTGGCTGCGCCTGGCGGGCACCGCGCCCACGCCGACCTACTTCGAGATCGCCGAGCCGCTGGAGGACGTGCCGACCCGGCGGGTGTCCGCGCGGGTGGTGCTGGCCGACGCGGACGGGCGGGTGCTGCTGTTCGAGGGGTTCGACCCGGCGCGGCCCGATGAGCTGTTCTGGTTCACCGTGGGCGGCGGTGTGGAGCACGCGGAGGACCTGCGGACGGCGGCGGTGCGCGAGGCGTTCGAGGAGACCGGGCTGGAACTCGCACCCGAGGACCTCGTCGGCCCGGTGTGGAAGCGGCGGGCGGTGTTCAGCTTCGACGGCCTGAGCTACGCGGCCGAGGAGTGGTTCTTCGTGTGCCGCCGGGACTGCGCCGACGTCGACACCGTCATCGACACGTCCCGGTTCAACGAGGTCGAGCGGCAGACCATCCGGCGGCACCGGTGGTGGTCGGCGGAGGAGCTGCGCGCCACCGACGACACCGTGTACCCGGTGCAGCTGGCGGAGGTCCTGCCCGCCGCGCTGGCCGGCTGGGACGGCACCACGCGGTCGGTGCGCTGACCGCGTCGGTGTGAACGCCCCCGCGCGAGCGGGTCCGGCACGGATGGGTGTCCGGGTGCGTCCGGCCGGGGGCCGGCGGTCGGGCCGCGAAACCGCTGCGATGTGCTTATGGGCAAAGGGGTTTCGCTCGTCCTCGCCGGTGTGCTGGCGGCCGGTGCGCTGGTCTCGCCGGACGCCGCGCGCGGGAGCGCCGCGGTGGGGGATCACGTCCTGTTCTGGGGTGACGTGCTCAAGGACGCCTACCGGGTGTCGGGGGGCGCACCGGGCCCGCTGGCCAGGGCCGGGGCGATGATGCACCTGGCCGTCTACCAGGCCAGTGCGGGTGTACCGGGCAGGCTGGGGCCGATCAACCGGAACGTCGCCATCGACGAGGCGGCCCACGGCGTGCTCACGGCGGTGTTCAACCGGACCGACTACCCGACGTTCTCCCTGGACCTGAGGGCGAGGTACGACGTGGCGCGGGCCGAGGCCGGTGCCGACCCGGACGGCTGGGCGGCGGCGTACGGCCGGTTGCAGGCCGACACCGTCGTGCGCGCCCGCGCCGACGACGGCTGGAACGACACGACGCCGTACACGCCCGGCACCGAGCCGGGGGCGTGGCGGGAGACCAACGACGCGCTGTGCGTCCCGGGCAAGGCCGTCACGCCGAACTGGGGCCGGGTCCGCCCGTTCGAGCTGACCGACGTCGCCTCGGTCGTGCCCGCCTTCCCGGACGGCGTGCGCACCTACTCGCAGCTGCTGGGCAACGAGCGCTACCAGGCGCGGGTCACCGAGGTCTACCAGTACGGCGGGGCCGCGCCGACCGGGCCCGCCGACCCGCCCACCCTGCGCGCCGAGGACCAGACCCGGATCGCCTGGTTCTGGGCCAACGACGTGAACGGCACCTACAAGCCGCCGGGGCACATGCTGGAGCTGACCGAGGCCGTCTCGCGCGTGCGGGGGCTCGGCCAGGCGGCCAACGCCCTGCTGTTCGCCGAGGTCGCGGTGGCCCTCGCGGACGCGTCCATCGCCTCCTGGCACGCCAAGTACCTGACCCCGATCGACCTGTGGCGGCCGGTCGACGCGGTGGCCGTGGCCTACCCCGGTGCGAACTGGCGGCCGTTGTCGGCGACCTCGGACAACCGGACCTTCAGCCCGTGCTTCCCCGCCTGGGTGTCCGGCCACGCCTCGTTCGCCGGGGCCTGGGAGGGCATCATGACCAAGTGGTTCGGCGAGAACGTCGACTTCACCGCGACCACCGACGACCCGCACGCCAAGGACCAGGAGCGGGTGTTCCACAACTTCCGGGACGCGGCTCTGGAGAACGCGCTCAGCCGCCTGTACCTGGGCGTGCACTACCGCTTCGACGCCGGCGACGGCCTCGACCTCGGCCGGGCGGTGGCCGACCGGGTGCACGGCGCGGTGACCGCCCTGCCGGCCCCGGTGGAGCACCGGGTCGCGCCGGGCACCGCCGTCCGGACGTGCCCGGGTGCCACTTGCGCCGCGGTGGTGACCGTCGACCAGCTGGGCGCGGCGGGCTGGTCGTTCTGCAAGAAGTGGGGCCGGGAGGCCGACGGCTGGTGGTACGACGTCGACGTCTACTGGCGGGGCGGCAAGTTCGTCGGCTGGGTGCCCGACGACCGCACCAACCTCCGGCACTCGTACCTGGGCAAGTGCGTCTACTAGCTGTTGCGGGTCAGGACGTCGGTGACGGCTGGTCGGAGCCGGGACGAGGGGACGCCCCGCTGTCCGTCGAAGGCCGCCACCGCCTGGTCCGGGGTTGCCGCACCCGTGGCGATCGCTTCGGCGAGGCCGGTCTGGCCGACCGCCCCAGCGCTTCGCGTCGGCAGCCCACCGCCACCCCGGCCGAGTTGGCGGTCCGGATCGAGCGGCTGCGGACCGGGCTGCCGCGGTCGCCGCATCACCCGGCGAACCTCCTCGCCAGGTCGCGGAGCCGTCGCACCGCTTCGGTCACCTGGTCGCCGGTCCTGTCCACGGCGGCCACCGCCCCCCCGGGCCCAGGCGCTCGACCTGGTCGGCGAAGCGCAGGTACTCCCGGTGCGCGTGCTCCCGGCAGCCGAGGCGTGACGCTCTCCGGGCGGTGCGAGGTCATCGCGCAGGGCACCTAGCGGCCGCAGCCGGTGGTCACGACGCTCGGCGCGTCGGTCGCGCGGCCCAGCGTCGACGCGATCAGGTTGCGGACCTCGGGCCCGGCCTCCAGCACCTTCCGCTCGACGTGGACGTGCGGATCGGTTTCGCTCATCCGGCTCCGCGCCCCCGGTCGGCGAATCTCACCGGCACCGGCGCGGACCACGAGCGGCCTGACCGGACCAGCCTGGCGGGTGGTGTCAGAGGATGAAGGTCGCGATCATCTGGCCGAGCAGGCGGACGTCGGCGTGGCCGCGGAACTCCAGCCGGACCTGGCCCAGGCCGGAGAACCAGAGGTCCAGCTCGGCGTCCATGTCGAAGGTGCCCGCGGTCTCGATGGAGAACGCCTGCACCCGGCTGTAGGGCAGCGACGTGAAGTCCTTCTTGCGGCCCGTCATGCCCTGGACGTTGACCGCGATCACCCGCTTGTTGGTGAACACCACGAAGTCGCGCACGGTCTTGAAGCACGACACGATCTGCTCGCCCTGGATCATGATCGGCGACACCTGCGGCGCGATGTCCTCCGGCCGGCACGGCGCGAGCTTGAACACGGACGCTTTCTCGAAGTCGATCACCCTGTCGACGGTAGCACCGGATCGGGGGCCGGCAGGAGGGCCGACCGAACCCGCCGGACCCACCCGGCGGCGTGGTGCGGGTCGGCCCGCGGGTGCGGGGCTCAGTCGTCCGGCAGCCACCACGCGGTGAGCGCCAGCCGGCCCGAACCAGGCCGGCGAGGTCGACGGCCAGCGCCTTGCCCATCTGGTCGAGCCGCCGGGCCACGCTGCTGTGGTGCAGGTGCGGCAGGTCGGCGGCACGGCGCTGGGAGCCGGTGGCGCAGCAGGCGTCCAGCGTCGCCAAGTCGTCCGGGTCGCCGACCGGCCGGGCGATCGCGGCCACGTCCCAGGACACGTCCGGCCGGTGCCGTGCAGGCCCAGCCCGGCCGATCACCACGCGCAGCGCGCCCGGACAGCGCGGACCTCGCGGTCGAGGACCGCCTGGTGCCCGGCACGCCGGACGTGTCGGTGCGGATCTACCGCCCGCGCGACGCACAGGACGCGCTGGTCTGGCTGCACGGCGGCGGGTTCGTCATGGGCGACCTGGACACCGAACACCCGTGGGCGTCCCGGCTCGCGCTCGGCTCGTCGGCCGCGGTGATCTCGGTGGGCTGCCGGCTCGCCCCCGAGAACCGGTTGCCCGCCGCGTTCGACGACGCCGGCGCGGTGCTGACCTGGGTCGCCGAGCACGCCGCCGAACTCGGCGTCGACCCGAACCGGATCGCGGTCGGCGCGGCACTTCACCGACACCCCGTCATTCGACCGGGCCAAGGGCGGTGCGGCGTGGCGGCACTACCTGGGCTCGACGCCCGCCACGCCCTACGCCGCCCCGGCACGGGCCGCGGACCTGTCCGGTCTGCCGCCGGCCTACATCGCCACGGCGGAGTTCTGCCCGAACCGCGACGAGGACCTGGCCTACGCGCTACGGCTGCTGGAGGCGGGTGTGTCCGTCGAGCTGCACCAGTGGCCCGGCACCATCCACGGGTCGCAGGCCATCTTGTCCGATGACGTGTCGCAGCGGCAGAGCGCCGAGTTCGCCGCGGCGCTGCTGCGCGCCTTGGCCGCGTGAGCGGTCGACGCGGGGGAGCCGAGACGCTCTCACCCGGCCGCGACAACGGCGGACTTCAGCCGGACAGGCGCTGTGCGCCTCCACCCGGGGATGAACCGGGAACTCCGGTCGCGCCCGGCCGGGTCCGTCCCGGCCGAGTGCGCCCCCTGTCGTCGTTACGCCCAGCCCGTCGCGTTCGTCGCGGTCTCCCGGGAGATGCCCGAGCCGGTGCCCGGGAACCCGCCGTACAGGTCCGCGTGGAGGTGCGCGAAGAAGTAGCACAGCGCCTCGCACTCGGCGTCCGGCACGGCGGTCCGGGGATCGCCGGCCACGGCCTCGTAGAACTCCCGCCCCAGCGCCACGATGAAGCCCCGCGCGTAGAGGAACCCGTCGTCCGAGCCGCCGGTCACCTCGTGCACGGCACGCCGGTCGATGTCGTGCAGCTTGCGCTCCACCACCCGGTCCAGCGCGGTCAGCTCCGCCGAGGACAGGCCCTCGGTGGCCCGGCGCAGTGCGGCGAGCACCGTGTCCAGGTGCTCCTCCAGCTCGGCCGCCGCGTCGAACGCGTCCTCCTCGGGGTCGCGCTTGGCCAGCGCCGCGCGCGCCCCGTTCGCCTCGGGGCCCACGCCGGCCCAGGCGTCTTCCAGCAGTGCCCAGAACCGGGCTTCGTCGGTCTCGAATGTCACGGGCCGCAGCGTAGCGGGGAGGTCCGACAATCCACCCCGGCCACGCCCGCGACCTGCGGTGATCACACCCGGGGCAGCACCTCGTTCCCGTACGCGGCAAGGGTTTTGTCCTTGTCGTCGTGCATCAGGTAGAGGGCGAAGTTGGACACCCCCAGCTCGCGCAGCTCGTGCAGCCGCTCGACGTGCGCGGCCGCCGGGCCCAGCAGGCAGAACCGGTCCACGATCGGGTCCGGCACGAAGTCGGTCGAGCGGTTGCCCGCCCGGCCGTGGTGGGCGTAGTCGTAGCCCTCCCGGTCCTTGATGTAGTCGGTCAGCGCCGCGGGCACCGCGCCCGAGTCGCCGTACCGGGCCACCAGGTCCGCGACGTGGTTGCCGACCATCCCGCCGAACCACCGCAACTGGTCGCGCTGGTGCGCCAGGTCCTCGCCGACGTACGCGGGCGCGGCCACGCACATCGTGATCGCCGCCGGGTCGCGCCCGGCCGCGACGGCCGCCTCCCGGACCGTCCCGATGGTCCAGCGCGCGATGTCCGGGTCGGCGGTCTGCAGGATGAAGCCGTCCGCCTGCTCGCCGACCAGCTTCAGCGCCTTCGGCCCGTAGGCGGCCATCCACATCTCCAGCTTGCCGTCGCGCACCCACGGGATGCGCACCGGCGTGCCGTGGTGGACCACCTCGCGGCCCTCGGCCAGTCCTTTCACCACGGTCATCGCCGCGCCGAGCGTGGCCAGCGACGCGGGTGGCCGCCCGATCACCCGCCGCGCCGAGTCGCCGCGGCCGATGCCGCACACCGTGCGGTTGCCGAACATGTCGTTCAGCGTGGCGAACAGCGACGCGAGCACCGACCAGTCGCGGGTGCTCGGGTTGGTCACCATCGGGCCCACGACCAGCTCCGCGGTGGCGGCCAGCACCTGCGAGTAGATGACGAACGGCTCCTGCCACAGCACCGTGGAGTCGAACGTCCAGCCGTAGCGGAAGCCGTTGTCCTCCGCGGCCTTCATCCCCGCCACGACGTCCCGCGCGGGCGGGTCGGTCTGCAACACCACACCGAAGTCCACAGCGGGCCTCCTAGACCAGGTACTGGTTGAGCTCTCGGGTCAGGAAGCGGCCGTGCCCGACCGCGCCGCGGAACCCGGACCCGTCCACCACGACCCGGCCGCGGGAGAGCACGGTGTCCACCTTGCCGGTGATCTCCATGCCCTCGTACGCCGAGTAGTCCACGTTCATGTGGTGCGTGGCGGCCGAGATCGTCTGCTTCGCGGTCGGGTCGTACACCACGATGTCGGCGTCCGCGCCCGGCGCGAGGACGCCCTTGCGCGGGTGCAGGCCGAACATCCGCGCGGGCGTGGTGGAGCTGATCTCCACCCACCGCTCCAGGCTGATCTCGCCCTTCACCACGCCCTGGTGCAGCAGGTCCATCCGGTGCTCGACGCCCGGGATCCCGTTGGGGATCTTGGAGAAGTCGCCCCGGCCGAGCTCCTTCTGGTCCTTGAAGCAGAACGGGCAGTGGTCGGTCGAGACCACCGACAGGTCGTTGGTGCGCAGCCCGCGCCACAGCTCGGACTGGTGCTCGCGCGGCCGCAGCGGGGGAGAGGCCACGTACTTCGACCCCTCGAAGTCCGGTTTGGCCAGGTCCTCCAGCGAGAGGTAGAGGTACTGCGGGCACGTCTCGGCGAACACGTTCTGACCGGTGTCGCGCGCCCTGGTCACCGCGTCCAGCGCCTGCGCGGCGGACAGGTGCACGATGTAGAGCGGCGAACCGGTCACCTTCGCCAGGGTGATCGCCCGGGACGTGGCCTCGCCCTCCAGCTCCGCCGGCCGGGTCAGGCCGTGCTCGACGGGGTCGGTGCGGCCCTGCGCGAGGGCCTGGGCGACGAGCTGGTCGATCGCGATGCCGTTCTCCGCGTGCATCATGACCGTGCCGCCGATCTCCCGCGCCTTCTGCATCGCGCGCAGGATCTCGCCGTCGGTGGCGTAGAAGACGCCGGGGTAGGCCATGAACATCTTGAACGTGTTCACGCCCGCCGAGACGCACGACTCCATCTCCTTGAGCGAGGTGTCGTCCACGTCGGAGACGATCATGTGGAACCCGTAGTCGACCGCGCAGTTGCCGTCCGCCTTGGCGTGCCACTTGTCCAGTGTCGCCAGCAGCGAGGTGCCCTTGGCCTGCACCGCGAAGTCGACGATCGTCGTGGTGCCGCCCCACGCCGCCGCCGTGGTGCCGGTGGCGAAGGTGTCGGCGGAGAACGTGCCGCCGAACGGCATCTCCATGTGGGTGTGCCCGTCGATGCCGCCGGGGATCACGTACTTGCCGCCGGCGTCGATCGTCTCGTCGGCCTGGACCGGGAAGCCGGGCGCGAGCAGCGCGGCGATCTGCTCGCCGGCCACCAGCACGTCGGCCGGGAACGCCCCGGTCGCGTTGACCACCAGCCCGCCCTTGATCAGGGTGCTCATGGCGTCACCAGCGAGTCGTAGGTGTCGGGGCGGCGGTCGCGGTAGAACGCCCACAGGTCGCGCACCTCGGCCAACCGGTCCATGTCCAGGTCGCGGACGACGATCTCCTCCTCGGTGTCCGACGCGGCCTCGCCGACCAGCTGCCCGCGCGGGTCCACGAAGTACGACTGGCCGTAGAAGTCGTTGTCGCCCAACGGCTCCACCCCGACCCGGTTGATCGTGCCGACGTAGTACTCGTTGGCCACGGCCGCGGCGGGCTGCTCCAGCCGCCACAGGTACTCCGACAGGCCGCGCGAGGTGGCCGACGGGTTGAACACGATCCGCGCGCCGCCCAGGCCCAGCGCCCGCCAGCCCTCCGGGAAGTGCCGCTCGTAGCAGATGTAGACGCCGACCTTGCCGACCGCGGTGTCGAACACCGGGTAGCCGAGGTTGCCGGGCCGGAAGTAGAACTTCTCCCAGAAGCCCTTCACCTGCGGGATGTGGTTCTTGCGGTGCTTGCCGAGGTAGGTGCCGTCGGCGTCGATCACCGCGGCGGTGTTGAAGTAGACGCCGGGCTGCTCCTGCTCGTACATCGGCACGACCAGCACCACCCCGTGCCGCTCGGCCACCTGGCACATCAGCTCGGTGGTCGGGCCGTCCGGGACGCCCTCGGTGTAGGAGTAGTAGTCGGCGTCCTGCACCTGGCAGAAGTACGGTCCGTAGAACAGCTCCTGCAGGCACACGACCTGCGCGCCCTGCGACGCGGCGGTGCGGACCGCCTGCACCGCGTTCGCGATCATCGAGTCCTTGTCGCCGGTCCACCTCTGCTGGACCAGCCCCGCTCGGACGATGTTGCTCACGCGTTCTCCCTCCTTGGCGCCAGGGCCAGGTAGACGAGCAGGCCGACGACCAGGCCGACGACCCAGTTGTAGTCGTAGAGCGGTGCGAGCACCGGGATCAGGCCGGCCGCGGGGAACGGCCCGCCGTACGCGCCGCCCACCGCGAGCAGGGAGCCGGCGACGGTCGCGACGACCGCCCGCCAGTTCCAGCCCGCGCGGAACCAGTAGGCGCCGCGGCCGGCCAGGTAGAGGTCGGGCAGGTCGAGCCGGGTCCGGCCGAGCAGCCAGTAGCCGGCCACGAACACGCCCGCCACCGACGCCAGCAGCCCGCCGTAGAAGCCCAGCCAGGCGAAGACGTAGATCGACGGGTCCGCGATCAGCCGCCACGGCTGGATCACGATCCCGATCACGCCGGTGATCAGGCCGCCCACCGCGAACGTGATCTTCTTCGGGAAGGCGTTGGAGAAGTCGTAGGACGGGCTGACGACGTTTGCCGCCAGGTTCGCCGAGATCGTCGCCAGCACCAGCGCCACCAGCGCGACCAGCACCACGGCCGTGTTGTCGAACCGGCTCGCCAGCTCCGCCGGGTCCCAGATCGCCTCGCCGTAGAGCGCGGTCGCGCCGGAGGTGGTCAGGATGGCCACGATCGCGATGAACGACATGGTGGTGGGCAGGCCGAGCAGCTGGCCGAGCACCTGCTTGCGCTGGCTGCCGCCGAACCGGGTGAAGTCCGGCATGTTCAGCGACAGCGTCGACCAGAACGCGATCATGCCCATCAGCGCCGGGAAGAACACCTTCCAGAAGTCCGCGCCCCAGCCCAGCCGCGACGGCTCGGACAGGATCGGGCCGAACCCGCCCGCCTTGACCGCCACGTAGGCCAGCAGCACCAGGAAGCCCACCGAGACCAGCGGAGCGGTCCAGTTCTCGAACCGCCGGATGGCCTCCATGCCGCGCCAGATCACCAGCATCTGCACCACCCAGAACGCCAGGAAGCACAGCCACAGCGTCCACACCTGGCCCAGCACGACCGGCGCGCCCGACCAGCCCTCGCCCGCCAACCGGCCGACGATCACGTGCAGCGCCTTGCCGCCCACCCAGGTCTGGATGCCGAACCACGCGCACGCGATGAACGCCCGCAGCAACGCCACCAGGTTCGCCCCGCGCACCCCGTAGAACGCGCGGGCGAAGACCGGGAACGGGATGCCGTACTTGGTGCCCGCGTGGCTGTTGAGCAGCATCGGCACCAGCACGACCAGGTTGCCGAGGGTGATGGTCAGCAACGCCTGCACCCAGTCCATGCCCAGCGCGACCAGCGACGCGGCCAGCGTGTAGCTGGGGATGTTGTGCGCCATGCCCATCCACAGCGCGAAGAAGTTGTAGGTCGTCCACGTGCGCCGCTCCAGCGGGACCGGCGCCAGTTCGCGGTTGTAGTACGGGCTGCCCGTGATCGCGGAATGATCACGCAGCTCCACGCGGCCGTCGGGACCCGATGTGACCTGCGTTGCGGAGTCGAGGGCCATCGGTCACTCCCCTGTTACGCTCGTGAAACACCCACCGGTTGGGGCGAATCGGCGCGATTTCCATCCCGGCATCCTCGGGGCGTCCGGCGTGCGCTGGGCAGTGTCACAGTGTCCACGCTTGCCATGATCAGGGCACAGACTGTCCATTGCCACTCCGCGATCGGCGCCGACCGGGCCGGAATGCGGCCACTCCGGGTCCCCAGCCCCTCGACTGGGTGTTAACAGTGACCTACCGTCGTGTGGATGAAGCTCGAACTGAGACACCTGCGGGTCGTGTGCGCGATCGCCGACGCGGGCAGCCTCTCGAAGGCGTCTTCCTTGCTGGGCTTAGCGCAGCCCGCGCTCACCGCGCAACTGCACCGGATCGAGAGCCTGCTCGGCGGCAAGCTGTTCGAGCGCGATCACAAGGGGGCGCGCGCCACCCCGCTGGGCGAGCTGGTGCTGGAGCGCGCCCGCGTGCTGCTCCCGGCCTTCTCCCGGCTCCAGGAGGACGCGCTGCGGCTGGTGGACGACAACATGCCCAGCGAGCGCTACCGGGTCGGCGCGGTGAACGGGCCGATGCTCGGCGGCGTCGTGCACCGGATCACCGAGTCGCACCCCGGGGCGCACGTCAGCACCCAGGTGTCGTGGTCCAACGAGGAGCTGGCCGCCGCGGTCGCCCAGGGCCGGCTGGACTACGTGCTGGCCGCGGTCTGCGGTGACGCGCCGCCGCCCTCGGAGTACGGGCTCACCTGGAACGTGATCGCGGTCGACCCGATCTTCGTGCTGATCCCCGACGACCACCCGTTCACCCTGCTCGACGAGGTGGAGCTGGGGCAGCTCAAGGACATGCAGTGGGCCGTGGTGCCCGGCGACGGCTGCTTCGGCGAGTGCTTCGTCGCCGCGTGCAGCCGCGCCGGCTTCACCCCCCGGACCATGTACGAGGTCGACATCAACAGCTGCATCGACCTCGCCGCCTCCGGTGACGCGGTCGCGCTGTGCCAGCCCACCTTCCGCCGCGCGCCGGGCGTCGTCGCGATTCCGCTCGCCGGCGCGCCGCTGCGGTGGCGGCACCTGATCGGCTGGGACCCGGAAAGCCCCGCGGCCGAGTTCGCGCCGCACGTCCTGCGGTACGCGGGAGAGGCTTATCGGGACACCGCGGAACGCAATCCCCGTTACGCGGCGTGGTTGCGGACGCATCGCGACTTCGGTGTCGTGCGATACCACTCGCGGGAGACGGTGAGCCCCTGATCACCCGAATGCCCCACCATCACGCGGTCGTATGACCCAGCCGGTATTACCGCGATCGGACGGCACGGAATTACTTTCCACGGGGAATCCCTGCACTCCTTCGAGGAGAAATTCCCATGTCAACACTGTTGAGACCACTCGCGCTGGCCGCAGCGCTGGTGGCCGCCGGAGCCCTGGCCCCCACCGCGCAAGCGGCACCGGCGGACCAGAGCACCGAGATCCTCGCCGCCATCCAACGCGACCTGGGCCTGAACGCGGCCCAGGCCGAGGACCGGCTGTCGGCCGACCGGACGTCCAGCGACACGGCCCGCGACCTGCGCAAGCGGCTGGACGACCGGTTCGGCGGCGCGTGGATCGACGCGTCGGGCACCCTGACCGTCGGAGTCACCACGCAGGCCGACCTGGCCCAGGTCGGTCGCGGCCGCGGCCGGCTCGTGCAGCGCAGCGAGCACGACCTGGACGCGGTCAAGTCCACTTTGGACCGCAACGTCGCCAAGGCGCCCAAGTCCGTCCCCGGCTGGTACGTCGACCTGCCCACGAACACGGTCGTGGTCAAGTCGCAGCCGGAGAAGCTGTCCGCTGCCCGCGCGTTCGTCGCGGCCAGCGGCGTCGACGCGGCCGCGGTGCGGTACGTGGCCACGACCGAAGCCCCGCGCCCGCTGATCGACGTCGTCGGCGGCAACGCGTACAACATCGGCAGCGGCACCCGCTGCTCCGTCGGCTTCTCGGTCAACGGCGGCTTCATCACCGCCGGGCACTGCGGCACCACGGGCGCGTCGACGTCCAACCCGAGCGGGTCGTTCCGGGGCTCTTCCTTCCCCGGCAACGACTACGCGTGGGTGCAGGTCGCGGCGGGCAACACCCCGCGCGGCCTGGTGAACAACTACTCCGGTGGCACGGTGTCGGTCGCGGGGTCGCAGGACGCGGCGGTCGGCGCGACGGTGTGCCGGTCGGGCTCCACGACCGGCTGGCACTGCGGCACGATCCAGGCCCGCAACTCCTCGGTGTCCTACCCGCAGGGCACGGTGACCGGCCTCATCCAGACCACGGTCTGCGCCGAGCCCGGTGACTCGGGCGGCTCGCTGCTCGCGGGCACCCAGGCGCAGGGCGTCACCTCCGGCGGGTCGGGCAACTGCTCGTCCGGCGGCACGACGTACTTCCAGCCGGTCAACGAGATCCTCCAGACCTACGGCCTGACCCTGGTGACCGGCGGTGGCGGCACCCCGAACCCGCCCACCGGCTGCGCCACGGCGGAGGCCCGCTACACCGGGTCGCTCGCCGCGGGCGGTCAGGTCTACCAGCCCAACAACAGCTACTACCAGTCCACGGTGTCCGGCGCGCACGTCGGCTGCCTGGTGGGTCCGACAGGTGCGGACTTCGACCTGTACCTCCAGAAGTGGAACGGCAGTTCGTGGGCCGTCGTGGCCAAGGGCGACAGCCCGGGTGCCAACGAGACCGTGACGTACAACGGCACCGCCGGCTACTACCGGTTCCAGGTGCACGCATACAGCGGCTCCGGCAGCTACACGCTGGGGGTCACCAACCCCTGATTCACCGGGGGAGCAACACCCGTCGCGGGCCCGTGCCGAGTCTCCCCGGCGCGGGCCCGCGCGGCCTCGCAGCGAGCGTCCACTGTCGACAGTGCGACGGTGCTTCACGATCGGGTGAGGAAGCGACACGCAGCGTCAGTCACCCGATCGAGAGGTGCGGAATGCGTTTCAGGGTGCCGATAGAGGGTTGGTCAACCGTTCGGTCCCCAATCAGGATGGGAACATCGTGTCTGCACACCGCACCCGCGGACTTCTGCGCGCCGCTGCCCTGCTCGCCGCCGGCGCGGCCCCGCTGATGGCCGGCACCGCCTCGGCCGCCGAGGCTCCGCTGGACGTCGTGGAGGGCAAGGTCGGCGAGGCTGCTCACCGCCTCGACGTCGGCTTGGCCAAGCCCGCCACGAACCTGGTCGCCGGTCAGGCGCTCAAGCTCCCCACGCCGGCGCAGTCGCCGGTGGCGTCCGCCCCGCAGCTCCCGTCGGCCGACCTGCCGACCGGCGCGCTGCCCCCGGTGGCCCAGCTACCGATCGGTCAGCTCCCGATCGGTCAGCTCCCCATCGGCTCGCTGCCGATCGGCTCCCAGCTCCCGCTGGGGTCGCCGGAGGCGCAGGCCCGCGAGGTCACCGCACCCGCCGTGGCGAAGCTGCCCGGCGCGCCCGCGGTCCCGGCGCCGACCGTGAACAAGCCCGCCGTGCCCGGCCTGCCGGGCGGTGCCGGGCCGGTCACCCTGCCGGTCCTGGGCGGCTGAGCACCCGCCGAGCACCCGCCGGCACCGCCCCGGTCCCCCCGGGGCGGTGCCGGCGGTTCGGCCCCGGTGATCGGATTCGGTGATCGGTTTCGGTGATCAGGGCTCGCCCATTTCCTGCACCAACAGCGCCACGTAGAGCGACAGGACCGATTCGGGGTCTTCCAGCGACACCCCGAGGACCTGTTCGATCCGGGAGAGCTGTTGGTAGTACGCCGTCCTGGACAAGTGCGCAGCCGCCGCCGCCGCTGATTTGTTGCCGCCGTTCTCGCAATAGCAGCGCAGCAGTTCCACCAACCGGCTGCCCTGATTCACGTCGCGGTTGATCAACGCCCCGAGTTCGCGGTCCGCGAAAGCGCGCACGCGTTCGTCCTCGCGCAACAGGTGCAGCAGCCCGCGCAACCGGACGTCGTCCAGCCGGTGGTAGAGCCGGTTGCCCGGCGACCGCAGCGCCGCGCCCGCGATGTGGGCGGCCTCGCCCAGGCTGCGCCGCACGTCGGCCGTTGACGAGACGGTGGTGCCGACCGCGATCACCACCGGCAGCGCGTGCTGGGTCGCGGCGGCGGTCCGGTGCACCTCGCGGGCCAGCCGGCGCAGCACGCCGTCCATCCCGGCGGCGGGCGGCAGCGACAGCAGGGCCCGCACGCTGGTGTCGTCCACGACCCCGACCAGCGCGGGCACCGTCACCCGGCGGGTGGCCAGCGCGGTCGCCTCGGCCAGGTCCCGCAGCACCTCCTGGGTGGCCAGGGCCTGCGCGGGCGCGCTCGCCGTGCCCGGCCGGATCGCCACGCCGACCAGTTGCCTGCGGTCCAGCGGCACGCCGAGCGCCGCCGCGCGGGCGGGCAGGTCCTGCGGCGGCCGGCCGAGGAGCTGGGTGAGCAGCGTGCGGTGGGTCTGCCGCTCCAGCGACTCGCGGTCGCGCGCCACCAGCCGGTGCACGGCCAGCGCGGAGGCCGCGCGCTCGGCGACCACGACGTGCCGGTGCGGCGGCGGGTCCGGCGAGACGATCACCAGCCGGCCCCAGTCGGCCCCGCGCGCGCCGACCACGGTGACCAGCCAGCCCGATCCCTCGTGGTAGGCCGTGCGCTCGGGCAGCGACACCGCCTGCGACCGCGCGCCCCACTCGGTGAGCAGCGCCGTGGGGTCCTGACCGGCGGCGTCGTAGGCCAGCACCTCGTGCCCGAGGGTCTCCAGCACGACCGGCAGGCCGGAGGTCCGGGCCACCTCGCGCAGCACCTCGGCCGGTTCCGCCCCGGCCACGGTCAGCGCGGTGAACGTCTCGTGCACCTGCTCGGCGGCCCGGAGCTCGGCGAGCTGGGCGTCCACGATCAGCGCCACGACCGCCTCGGTGACCGACACGAACCGGGTCTCGCGGGCGAGGGTGACCAGCGGCAGCCCGTGCTTCTCGGCGGTGGCCACGAGCGCGCCCGGCACCTCGTCGGCCCACCGCCGCACCAGCTCCACGACCAGGCCGGACGCGCCCACGGCGGCCAGGTCGTCGACGTACCGGGTCAGCCCCGCCGGGTCCTCGGGCAGCGCGATCCCGGTGGTCAGCACCAGCTCGCCGCCGCGCAGCAGGTGCGCGATGTCGGCGACCTCCGCGGCGTGCACCCAGCGCACCCGGCGCTGCATCCCGGCCGCGCCCGCGATGACCCTGGGCCGGCCCCGGCGGATGACCGGCAGGGCGAGCGCTTCGGCAACCGTGGGGTACATGGACACAACGTAATGCGAACTCCCGAAAAGCGGTACACGTTGTGCATGGCGGCGTCGCGGTGTCCCCACCAGACTTCACAGAGCACCGACGCCCCCCGAGGAGGACCGATGGCACCCGAAGACGGCGTGCACCGCGGCGGCCACGCCGAACTGCTGGCCCGGCACCGCGCGGTGATGCCCGACTGGCTGGCCCTCTACTACGACCAGCCCATCGAGTTGGCCTGCGCGCAGGGCCGCCGGGTGACCGACCGCGAGGGCAACACCTACCTCGACTTCTTCGCCGGGATCCTGACCAACGCCATCGGCTACGACGTCGCCGAGATCAGCGACGCGGTCCGCGCGCAGCTCGACACCGGCGTGCTGCACAGCTCCACGCTCTACCTGATCCGCGCCCAGGTCGAGCTCGCCGAGAAGATCGCCACGCTCTCCGGCATCCCGGACGCCAAGGTGTTCTTCACCAACTCCGGCACCGAGGCCAACGAGACCGCGCTCATGCTGGCCACCGGGTACCGCCGCAGCGACCAGGTGCTGGCGCTGCGCAACTCCTACCACGGCCGGTCGTTCGCGAGCATGGCCGTCACCGGCAACCGGGGCTGGTCGGCGTCCTCGCTCAGCCCGCTCAAGGTGAGCTGGGTGCACGGGGGCTACCGCTACCGCAGCCCGTTCAAGGACTTCTCCGACGCCGACTACATCAAGGCGTGCGTCGCCGACCTGCGCGAGGTCATCGAGACGACCACCGCCGGCGACGTGGCCTGCCTGCTGGCCGAGCCGATCCAGGGCGTCGGCGGGTTCGCCACCCCGCCGGACGGGCTGTTCGCCGCCTTCAAGGAGGTCCTCGACGAGTACGGGATCCTGCTGATCTCCGACGAGGTGCAGACCGGCTGGGGGCGCACCGGCGAGCACTTCTGGGGCATCCAGGCGCACGGTGTCACGCCGGACGCGATGACCTTCGCCAAGGGCCTGGGCAACGGCCTGGCGATCGGCGGCGTGGTGGCCCGCGGCGACCTGATGGACAGCATCAGCGCCAACTCCATCTCCACCTTCGGTGGCAACCCGGTGTCCACCGCCGGCGCGCTGGCGACGCTGGACTACCTGCTGGACCACGATTTGCAGGCCAACGCGGCGAAGATGGGCGACCTGCTGGGCCACGGCCTGCGCACCATCGCCGAGGACCGGCCGGCCGTCGGCGACGTGCGCGGCAAGGGGCTCATGGTCGGCATCGAGCTGGTCGGCCCGGCCGGCGAACCCGACCCGAAGGCCGCCGCGGCCGTGCTCGAAGGCAGCCGGGAACGCGGCCTGCTGGTCGGCAAGGGCGGCCTGTACGGCAACGTCATCCGGCTCGCGCCGCCGATGACGGTGACCGAGGACGAGGTCGTGGAAGCACTCGGGATCCTGGGGGACGTGCTGTGAGGATCACCCACCGGATCGGCGGAAAGCCCTGGGACGGCGAGGCGTCCCGCAGCGGCGAGGTGTACGACCCGGCCACCGGGAAGGTCGCCGCGCACGTCGACTTCGCGTCGGCGGCCACCGTGGACGAGGCGGTCGCGTCGGCCAGGTCCGCGTTCGCCGACTGGCGCAACGCGTCGCTGACCCGGCGCGCCACCGTGATGTTCGCGTTCCGGGAGCTGTTGAACGCGCGCAAGTCCGAGCTGACCGGGATCGTCACCGCCGAGCACGGCAAGGTGCTGTCCGACGCGGCCGGCGAGGTCCAGCGCGCGTTGGAGGCCGTGGAGTTCGCCTGCGGCATCCCGCACCTGCTCAAGGGCGGGTTCAGCGAGAACGCGTCCACCCGGGTCGACGTCTACTCGATCCAGCAGCCGCTGGGCGTGGTCGGCGTGATCTCGCCGTTCAACTTCCCGGCGATGGTGCCGTTGTGGTTCGTGCCCAACGCGATCGCGTGCGGCAACACCGTCGTGCTCAAACCGTCCGAGAAGGACCCGTCGGCGTCGGTGTTCATCGCGGAGCTGTTCGCCGAGGCGGGCCTGCCCGACGGCGTGCTCAACGTGGTGCACGGCGACAAGGAGGCCGTCGACCGGATCCTGGAGCACCCGGACGTCAAAGCCGTGTCGTTCGTGGGGTCGACGCCGATCGCCAAGTACGTCTACGAGACCGGGACCCGGCACGGCAAGCGGGTGCAGGCGTTGGGCGGGGCCAAGAACCACATGGTCGTGCTGCCGGACGCGGACCTCGACCTGGCCGCCGACGCGGCCGTCTCGGCGGGCTTCGGCTCGGCGGGGGAGCGGTGCATGGCCATCTCGGTCGTGGTCGCGGTCGACCCGGTCGGCGACGAGCTGGTGGCCAAGATCGCCGACCGGATCGCCGGGCTGCACGTCGGCGACGGGCGTCGGCCGGGCTGCGAGATGGGCCCGCTGGTGACCGGGGCGCACCGGGACAAGGTGGCGTCCTACGTGGACGCCGGCGTGGCGGAGGGCGCGTCGCTGGTCGTGGACGGGCGCGGGCACCCGGTCGACGGCGACGCGTCCGGGTTCTGGCTCGGGCCCACGCTGTTCGACCACGTCGGCGCGGACATGTCGGTGTACCGGGACGAGATCTTCGGGCCGGTGCTGTCGGTGCTGCGGGCGGCGTCCTACGACGACGCGGTCGAGGTCGTCAACGCCAACCCGTACGGCAACGGCACCGCGATCTTCACCAACGACGGCGGCGCGGCGCGGCGGTACCAGAACGAGGTCGAGGTCGGCATGGTCGGCGTGAACGTGCCGATCCCGGTGCCGGTGGCCTACTACTCGTTCGGCGGGTGGAAGGACTCGCTGTTCGGCGACTCGCACGCCTATGGGCCGGAGGGCGTCCACTTCTACACCCGGACCAAGGTCGTCACCGGCCGCTGGCTGGACCCGTCGCACGGCGGCGTGAACCTGGGCTTCCCGCAGAACACCTGATCCACGTCCCTCGGGCCCCTCCCCCTGACCCGGGGGAGGGGCCCCGCGCGTCGGGCGGTGCCCCCTCGTGCCGCCCGGAACGCGCAGGTGGTCCGGGCTGCGCGAAGCAATAGGCGAACAATTCTCCACTATTGTCGACGCACCGTCGAACAAGTCGGGTTTGAGTGCGCCGGGGAATGGGCGTAGGGTCGACGTCCGTCGTGCGAACTCGGCTCGGGGTCGTCGGTTCGACTCATCGCGAAATCCTGCCAGGAGTTTCTCAGGTGGTCCTCACCCGACAAGGCGACCCACCCGGTCTCGTGCTGACCGGTGTCCTCGAGGCGGTCGCGCCGGAGGTGCTGCGCGCCGCCGTGCTCGCACCCGGCCGCCCGGCGCACCCGGACGTCCGGCTCGACCTGCGAGCCGTGCCGTTCCTCCGGACGGCGGAACTGCGCGTGCTCTGCGCCATGGCCGCTGAGCTGGCACAAGCCGGCCGCAGCCTGGTGCTGGAGCTGGCCGAACACCACGAATGGGCGATCAGAGCCATCGGCTGGGCCGGTGCTCCCGGCCTGGTCCTGGCGAACGGAGACATGCCGCGATGAGCAACGAGCACTTCCGGCACGACGCCGCCGTGTACGCGGACGACGACGAATTCCTGACGATGTCGGTGCCGTTCGTCGAAGACGGCCTGGCGCTCGGTGAACCGGTGCTGGTCACCACCACCCCGGCGAACCTGGAATTGCTCCGCTCGGCGCTCGGTGAACGGGCCCACCGGTTCGATTTCGCGGAAACCGCCTATTTCGGCCGACGCCCGCCGGCCCGCGCCACCGAGTTCATCCGGTATTGGCAGCGGAAAGCGGGTCCGGTCGGCCGCAACGTGCGGGTGCTGGCCGAACCGCTGTGGGCCGGCCGCACGCGGGCCGACGTGCGCGCCTGGCGGCGGATGGAGGCCGGCCTCAACGTCGTGCTGGCCGACACCAACGTGTGGATGATCTGCCCCTACGACGCCCGCGTGGTCGGTGAGGAGGGCCTGGCGCACGCGCTGCGCACGCACCCCACCCACGTGCGCGGCACCGACGTGCTGGAATCGCCGGACTACGTCGAACCGGGCGAGTACGCGCGGGCGTGCGACGCGGTGCCGATGCCGCCGCGCCCCGATGACGTCGAGACCCTGCCGCTGGGCGGCGACCCGAACGCGTTGCGCCGGTTCGTGTTCGAGCACGCGGCCCGGCTCGGCCTGACCGAGCAGCACGCGGCGCTGCTGACCGTCGCGGTCGGCGAGGCGCTGCGGTTCGTCGGCGACGACGGGCACCTGGCGCTGTGGCCGGCCGGCGGGTCGGTGGTGTGCGAGCTGTCCGGGGCGAGCGCGGTCGACGTCGCGCCGTTCGCCGGGTTCCGGCCGCCGGAGCTGACCGCGGCCGCCGAGCCGGGGGAGGGGCTCTGGGTGACCCGGCAGATCTGCGAGTCGGTGGAGGTCCGCACCGAGGGCGGCGTCACGGTGCTCAGGCTCCAGCTGCCGGGTCCGCGCTCGGCGGAGCTCGCGGGCCCGGCTCACCGGTGACCGGTCAGGACGAGCGCGCGGCCAACGCCTGGGGCAGCGGGTCGTAGCGGCTGAAGCGGCGGGTGTAGGCGCCGGTGCCGGAGGTCAGCGAGCGCAGCTCGACGGCGTACCTGAGCAGTTCCGTCGCGGGCACCTCGGCGCGGATCACCGTGTAGCCCGCGGTGTCGGCCTCGGTGCCCAGCACCCGGCCGCGCCGGCCGGACAGGTCGCCCAGGACGGTGCCCAGGTGCTCGTCGGGCAGCCGGACGACGACCTCGTCCACCGGTTCCAGCAGCGCGGTCTTGCCGTTGGCGGCGGCGTCCTTGAGCGCCAGCGACCCGGCGGTCTGGAACGCCGCGTCCGACGAGTCCACCGAGTGCGCCTTGCCGTCCACCAGGGTCACCCGCACGTCGACCACCGGGTGGCCGCCGAGCAGGCCGCGCTCCAGCTGCGCCCGCACGCCCTTCTCGACGCTGGGGATGAACTGGTTGGGCACCGCGCCGCCGACGATCTTGTCCACGAACTCGAACCCGGACCCGCGCGGCAGCGGCTCCACGACCACGTCGCACACCGCGTACTGGCCGTGCCCGCCGGACTGCTTCACGTGCCGGCCGCGGCCCGGGGACCGCGCGGCGAACGTCTCGCGCAGGGCCACCCGGACCGGCTCGGTGTCGACCTCCGCGCCGCCGGCGCGCAGCCGGGCCAGCACGACGTCGGCGTGCGCCTCGCCCATGCACCACAGCACGAGCTGGTGGGTCTCGGCGTTGCGCTCCAGCCGCAGCGTCGGGTCGCCGGCGACCAGCTTGCCCAGGTTGCGGGCCAGGTTGTCCTCGTCGCTGCGGCTGCGCGGCACGACCGCGACCGGCAGCAGCGGTTCCGGCATCTCCCACGGGGCGACCAGCAGCGGGCGCTCCGGCGCGGACACCGTGTCGCCGGTCTCGGCGGAGCCGAGCTTGGTCAGCGCGCACAGGTCGCCGGCCACGCAGTAGGGCACCTCGCGCAGGGTCGCGCCCAGCGGCGAGTAGACGTGCGCGACCCGTTCGTCGGTGTCGTGGTCCTCGTGGCCCCGGTCGGCCATGCCGTGGCCGGAGACGTGCACCGGGCGTTCCGGGCGCAGCGTCCCGGAGAACACCCGCACCAGCGACACCCGGCCGACGTAGGAGTCGACGGCGGTGCGCACGACCTCGGCGACCAGCGGGCCGTCCGGGTCGGCGGCGAGCCGGGGGTGCGGGATCCCGTCCACGCCGGTCACCTCCGGCAGCGGGTGCTCCAGCGGCGAGGGGAACGCGCGGGTGATCCCGTCGAGCAGTTCCGGCAGGCCGAGCCCGGTCGCCGAGCAGACCGCCAGGACCGGGTGGAACGAGCCGCGCGCGACCGCGGTCTCCAGGTCCGCGATCAGCGTGGCCTGGTCGACGTGCTCGCCGGCCAGGTAGCGGTCCATCAGGGTCTCGTCCTCGCTCTCCGCGATGACGCCCTCGATCAGCGCGTTGCGCTGCTCCTCGTACCGGGGGTCCTCGGTGGTCAGCAGGTTGACCAGGCCGTCGTCGGCGGGCAGGTAGAGCGGCACCACGCCCGCGCCGAACGCCTCCTGGCACGCGGCGATCTCGCCGGCGACGTCGGCCCGGTGGTGGTCGGTGCGGGCGATCACCACGGCCCGCGGCATGCCGACCGCCGCGCACTCCTCCCACAGCGCGATGGTGGTGGCGTCCACCCCTTCGGCGGCGCTGACCACGAACAGCGCGGCGTCGGCGGCGCGCAGGCCCGCGCGCAGCTCGCCGACGAAGTCCGCGTAGCCGGGGGTGTCGATGAAGTTGATCTTGACGTCGCCGTGCCGGACCGGCGCGACGGCCAGTCCCACCGACCGCTGCTGGCGCACGGCGGCCGGGTCGTGATCACAGACGGTGTTTCCCTCGGTGACCGATCCCGCTCGGGTCAGCACGCCGGTCGTGGCGAGCAGGGCCTCGGTGAGCGTCGTCTTGCCGGAGCCGGACGGGCCGACCAGCACGACGTTGCGGACCTTGGCCGGGTTGTCCACAGCGACCGCGCCTGCCGAGTGGCCGTTGTCGGAGCTCTTGGTTCCCATGAGGACCACCCTCCACAAGTGTTTAGTGTTCGATCTCACACCTACGGCGGCGATGGGACAAGCCCAAGCGGGCACCTCCAACCCGGCAGGAGGAACCCGGACGTGATGCACGCAGCGTCACGACACCCGGACGTCCACCGCCACGTCGGGGTGGTGCCGGGCGAGGTCGGCGAAGAACCGCTCCGGGTCGATCGCCGCCTCCGGCGGGTGCACGCCCGGTGCGACGCCGGACAGCTGGGCCAGCCCGAGCGCCAGCGGCAGGCCGGTCGCCTCGGCCATGTCGGCCGTCAGCGGCGCGTGGTCCAGCCGGGCCACCGCCGTCCGCCCGCCGCCGGTGGCCACCGCGAAGAACGGCGGCAGCGTGCCGGGCCCCGCGAACCGCCGGGCCAACGACCGCAGCACCCGCCGCGCGCCGGGGCGGACCAGCGCGGCGGCGGCGGTGTCCGGGGTGAGCCGGCCCGCGTCGAGGTCCCGGCGCAGCACGTCGAGGTAGGCGATCGTGCTTGGCGGGGCGACCATCAGCGTGGTCGAGGTGACCGGCCGGAACGTGCGGTGGAACATCACCGGCTCCGGGTGGCCGACGGTGTGCGCGGTGCCGGCGAGCCCGCCGGGCAGGTCGAGCCGGACCGGCCGCAACGGCGGGCGGTCGACCACCTCGCCACCCTCCACCACCGCGATCCGGCCGCTGACCTGCTTCACCCAGTGCACGACCGCCGCGCTCACCCGCCCGTCCAGCGTCCCGTCGGCCGGCCACGCGGTGTGCACCTCGTCCACGGCGGCCAGTTCGCGCACGGCCAGCGCCGCCAGCAGGTTGCTCGCGCCGGGGCTCGCGCCCATCCCGACCACCGCCCGCACGCCGGCCGCCCGCGCCGCCGCGTCCAGCGCGAACAGCCCGTCGACCGGCTCCCAGTCGTCGCAGACGTCCAGGTAGTCGGTGCCGGTGTCGATCGCGGCGCGCAGCACCGCCGGCCCGAACCGGTAGAACGGCCCGACCGCGTTCAGCACGACGTCGGCCGGGGCGAGCAGGTCGCGCAGCGCGGCCCCGTCGGCGATGTCGACCCGGACCCCGCCGGCGAGGTCGGCCACCACCACCTCGCGCACGCCGGGCAGCGCCGCCGCCACCCGCGCGGCCACCGCGCCGACCGCGCCCGCGCCGCCCAGCGCCACGACCTTCACCGCAAGCCCTCCAGGAAGCGCCGCATGTCGTCGAGGTAGCCCTCCGCGAACACCGAGCGCGGCGCGGCGATCGCCACCGCCGTGGTCGCGAGCTCGCCGCGGTCGGCGGGGGTGATGGCGTGCGTGGCGTCCGGGTAGGACCGCACCTCCAGGCGTCGGACCAGCCGCCGGTAGCCGGCCTCGGTGTCGGCGACGTCCACGTGCACGTCCCGTCCGCCGAGCACCAGCAGGGTCGGCACCTCTACCCGGGCGAGGTCCGCCGCCGCGTCGGACTCGTGGTTGGCCAGGATGAACCGCCACCGGTCGGCGGTCAGGTCGGACTCGCCCACCGCCGCCCGGTACTCCTCGAAGCTCGACCCGCGCCGCAAGTGGTCGAGCGTCGCCTCGCGCCGGGCCAGCGCGGCGGCCACCTCCTCGGCGGGCGCACCCCGCTCGCGCAGCTCGGCGAGCAGGTTGAACCGGCCCTGCTCGTGCCAGTTCACCGCGGTGCCGACCGCGATCATGAACTTCACGTCCGGGTGCCGGCTCGCCGCCGGCAGCACCCACCCGGCCTGGCTCGCACCCCACAGGCCGATCCGGTCCGGGTCGATCTCCGGCCGACCCTTCGCCCACGCGACCGCGTCGAGCGTCTCCCGGACCCGGTCGGCCATGCTCTGGTGCAGCCAGTTGCCGGGCGCGCCGTTCACACCGGGCTTGTCCCAGGACAGCGAGGCGTACCCGGCGCGGGCGAACGCCTCCCAGATCGGCCGGTAGAACGTCTCGTGGGTCGCGTCCACCGGCCCGTCGCCGTGCACGAACACCACCAGCCCGTGCCGTCCGCCGGTCTCCGGCAGGGCCAGCACCCCCCGCAGGTCGCCGATCTCCACGCGCTCTTCGCGCAGGTCGTAGGAGTGCTGGTAAGCCACCCAACCCCCGGTCGCCACCCCCAGCACCAGCACGCCCGCGAGCACCGCGAGCAACCACCGCTTCATCATCTGCCTCCAAAACTATCGTTCTCCCTACGAACGTACTAGAGTTGAACACATGGACGTCGAGGTGCCCACCCGGACCGTGGTCGAAGCCCTCGTGGGCGTGGACGGCACGGTCGACGCGGCCGAGCTGTACGAGGTCGCGGGCGAGCTGGGGATGAGCGACCAGCAGGTGCGGCTGTGCGTGAAGCGGCTGGTCGCCGAGCAGAAGTTCACCGTCGAGGGGCGCGGGCGGCAGGCCGTGCTCCGGATGACCCCGCACGCCCGGCGCGCCGCCGAACCGGACGTCGAGTTCGTCCGGTTCATGTACCGGCAGGACGCGGGAGAGGTGTCGTGGGACGGCGTGTGGCACCTGGTCGCGTTCGCCGTGCCGGAGTCGCAGCGGCCCGCGCGCGACGCGCTGCGCGACGCGATCGTGCGGTTGGGCGGCGCGGCGTTGCACAGCGGCCTCTACGTGTCGCCGCACGAGTGGGAAGAGCTGGTCGAAGGCGAGGCCGCGCAACTCGGCGTGCTGTCCACCGTCACGTTCCTGAGCAGCGCGGACCTGCGCGTCGGCCGCGAGTCCTCGCCGGTCGACCTGGCCGCCCGGCTGTGGCCGCTGGACGAGATCGCCGCCCGCCACGAGCGGCTCGCCGAGGTGGCCCGGGTCCGGCTGCGCCGGCTCCAGGAGGGGGTGGCCCGGGTCGACCTGCTGCGCATCGCGGTGGAGCTGGCCGCCGAGTTCACCCGCGCCGTCGAACCCGACCCGCTGCTGCCGCCGGTGCTGCTGCCCGCACCGTGGGTCGGCGCGCAGGCCCGTGCGCTGGTGGCGCGCTGCTGGGCGGAGGTGGCCGCGTCCGCCGACCGGCTGCCCGCGCTGTTCCGGATGTACGACGACGCTCTGGATGACCTTCGATGACGATCCGGCGGCCCGCCCGCACAGGCCGTCGTCAGAAGCGGCCATGACGCCGTGGCAAGCCGCCGAACGGGGGCTCGCGGTGTTCCGTCGCTGTCCGAGGTACCGAAGGTGGCGTAGGCCACTACCAGCGGTTGTGTTCCGAGTGGCCTGCCGAGAACGTGCCGGATTGGCCTGCGCGACCGGTCCACGTGCGACGTACCATGGAGGTGTTGTTCACTCTCTGGAAAGGTTGGCCGTGACCACTTCATCCGACTCCGGTACCCACGTCACCGGCACCGCCCGCGTCAAGCGCGGCATGGCGGAGATGCTCAAGGGCGGCGTGATCATGGACGTGGTCAACGCCGAGCAGGCCAAGATCGCCGAGGACGCCGGCGCGGTGGCCGTCATGGCGCTCGAGCGCGTGCCCGCCGACATCCGCGCGCAGGGCGGCGTGTCCCGGATGAGCGACCCGGACATGATCGACAGCATCATCTCGGCGGTGTCGATCCCGGTGATGGCCAAGGCCCGGATCGGCCACTTCGTGGAGGCCCAGGTCCTCCAGTCGCTCGGCGTGGACTACGTCGACGAGTCCGAGGTGCTGACCCCGGCGGACTACGCCAACCACATCGACAAGTGGCAGTTCACCGTGCCGTTCGTGTGCGGCGCGACGAACCTGGGCGAGGCCCTGCGCCGGATCACCGAGGGCGCGGCGATGATCCGCTCCAAGGGCGAGGCGGGCACCGGCGACGTGTCCAACGCGACCACCCACATGCGCAAGATCCGCGCGGAGCTGCGGCGCCTCCAGAACCTCCCGGCCGACGAGCTGTTCGTCGCGGCCAAGGAGCTCCAGGCCCCGTACGAGCTGGTCCGCGAGGTGGCGGAGGCCGGCAAGCTGCCGGTCGTGCTGTTCACCGCCGGCGGCATCGCGACCCCGGCCGACGCGGCGATGATGATGCAGCTCGGCGCCGAGGGCGTCTTCGTCGGCTCGGGCATCTTCAAGTCCGGCAACCCGGCCCAGCGCGCCGAGGCGATCGTGAAGGCGACGACGTTCCACGACGACCCGGACGTGCTGGCCAAGGTCTCCCGCGGCCTGGGCGAGGCGATGGTCGGCATCAACGTCGACGAGATCCCCCAGCCCCACCGACTGGCCGAGCGCGGCTGGTAACCCATTCACACGACGGCCCGCAGGACACGCTCCTGCGGGCCGTCGCGCGTCTCAGGACACCGGGAAGACCTCGATGTCCACCTGATGCCCGTTCGACCCGGCCAGCTTCGCGTCACACGTGATCAGCGGGACGTTGAGGTGCTCGGCGAGCGCGAGGTAGAACGCGTCGGCCGAGTGCACCGACGAGCGGAACTGCCAGGCCCGTTCCATCAGCGGTTGCAGCGGCACCCGGTCGACGGGCGCGGCGTGGACCATGGCGATGGCTGAGGTGGCTTCCTCGGTGGTCAGCTCCTCGATCCGCTCCAATCGGCGCAGCACGCCCAGCGCCTCGGCGTCGATGAGCGCGGGAGCGGCTACGGTCGAGGTGGACAGCCGGCGCAGCAGCCCCAGGTCGGGGGTCCTGGCCGCGACGACCTCGATCAGTGCCGAGCAGTCGACCACGACGGTGGGGTTCACTTCTCGTCCACCCCTGCCCGGATCTCGCGCACCGCGTCGAGGATCGCCTCGCGCCGGACGCCCCACGAGCGGTCGGTGGCCCGTTCGACCCACTCCTCCATGGTCGGGCGCGCCGCCATCTCGGCGAAGGTGTGGCGCAGGTAGGAGGTGAGCGACATGCCCGCCCGGCCCGCCCTGCGCTGGAGGACCTCGATCACGTCGACCGGTACGTCGCGGATGTGGACGGGCTTGGTCTCGCGCTCCTCATCGGTCATGTCTTCGAGCCTAGGTGGTGCGGTAGCAGTGTGCATGCACCAGTCTTCGGTCGATTCCCGTATTGAACGCAGTCGCTCGAACGGGTGTTCTACACGTGCTCCATCACCATCACCACCGCCGTGCCCGGTTCCAGCGCCGCGCACGTGTGCGGCAGGTCGCCCGGGTACGACATGTAGTCGCCGACGCCCAGTTCCACCGGAGCGCTCTGCGGCCCAGCCAGCACCCGTCCCCGGCTCACGATGATGTGCTCCACCGTTCCCGGCATGTGCGGCTCCGACTCGCGGGGTGCACCGGGTTCGACGGTGAGCTGGTAGATGTCCCGCCGCGCCCCCGGCGGGCATGACGCGAGCAGCGTGGCCGTGTAGTGCGACCGCTCCGAGTAGATCGCCGGCCCCTCGCCGGCCCGGATCACCTGCACCCGCGCCACGGGCGGGTCGACCAGCCTGCTGAACGGGACACCGAGCGCCACCCCCAGCGCCCACAGCGTCTCCACGCTGGGGTTGCCGCTGCCGCCCTCCAGTTGCGACAGCGTCGACTTCGCGACCCCGGCCCGCTTCGCCAACTCGCTCAGCGACAGTCCCACGCGCTCCCGCTCCCGCCGCAGCGACGCGGCGATGACCTCCAGCGGAGCCCCTGTGTTCGGCATGACAGTCCAATCGTTCGTCTTGACGAACAGTCCCTCGACTGTTCATCGTAGAAGACGATGCGTTCGACATGGCGAACCCTGGACAACGGCCTGCTGCGTGACGTCGCCGCGGTGGCGGCCGGCGCTGCGGTCAACGGCGCCTCCTTCGGCGCGATCGCGGTCGCCGCCGGCCTGCCGTGGTGGCTGCCGGTGGTCATGTCGCTGCTGGTCTTCGCGGGCGGCTCGCAGTTCATGGCGGTCGGCATCGTCGCCGCCGGCGGCAGCCCGGCCGCCGCCGTGCTCGCCGGCCTGGTGCTCAACGCCCGGCACCTGCCCTTCGGCCTGGCCGTCGGCGACGTGCTCGGCCGGGGCCTGGTCGCCCGGATCGTCGGCAGCCACCTGCTGATCGACGAGACCGTCGCGTTCGCGCTGGCCCAGCGCGACCCGGCCCGCGCCCGCGCCGCCTACTGGTCGTGCGGCATCGCGCTGTTCGGCGCGTGGAACGTCGCCGTCGTCGCCGGCGCGCTGGTCGGCCAGGCGATCGGCGACCCCGGCGCGTTCGGGCTGGACGCGGCGTTCCCGGCGGCCCTGCTCGCGCTGACCCTGCCCGCCCTCAAGGACCGGCGCACCCGGCACGCCGCCCTGCTCGGTTCGGCGATCGCCCTGGCGACCACCCCGTTCCTGCCCGCCGGCGTGCCCGTGCTGCTCGCGCTCGGCGGCCTGGCCGTCGCGCTCCAGGGCCGCGAGGAGGTCCCGGCATGACCCTGGCCGCCGTCCTGGTGCTCGCCGCGGGCACCTTCGCGTTCCGCCTGGCCGGCCCGCTGCTGCGGGACCGGATCACGATCCCGGAGAAGGCGCGCGAACTGCTGTCCCTGTCGGCCACCGTGCTGCTCGTCGCGCTGGTGGCATCATCCGCGCTGACCAAGGGCCAGGGGTTCGCGGGCTGGGCGCTGCCGGCCGGCGTGCTGGTCGGCGGCCTGGCCGCGTGGCGCAAAGCGCCGTTCGTGGTCGTCGTCATCCTCGCCGCCGCCACGACGGCGGGCCTGCGGTTCGTCGGCGTGTGACGGAGTGCACGGGGACGCGCGACACCGTTGCGGCCAACAGCCAGTGTGACCGACGACGAATTCCTGCGGTACGCAACTGAGAGCACCGCGACGATCCGCCGCACCGCGTACCGGCTCTGCCGTGACGAGCACACCGCGGACGACCTGACGCAGACGACGCTGGCCAAGCTGTTCACGGCCTGGCCCCGCCTGGGCCAGGACGTGAACCTCGACGCCTACGCCCGGAAGGTGTTGGTGCGCACGGCGATCGACGAGCACCGCCGACGGCTCCGCCGCCACGAGACCACGGTGGGAGAGCTGCCGCCGGTCCCCGTGCCCCCGGCCGCCGTGGAGAACGTGCTCGACGTCCGAGCCGCCCTCGTCCGGCTGCCGCCCGGCCAACGTGCCGCGGTCGTGCTGCGCTACTGCGCCGACCTGACCCTCGCCGAAACCGCCCGACACCTGAACTGCGCCGAAGGCACGGTGAAGAGCCAGGCAGCCAAAGGACTGGCCGCCCTGCGCGAATTCCTCTCCCCCCACCACTCCACCGCCTGACCCCCGCCACTCACTCCACTCGACGGCACCCCCGCCATTCCCACCCGACCGCGCCCACCCGCGCCCCCGCTCCAGCCCCCTCCACCACCAGCGACCTCACGCCCCTCGGCCCATTCACCCCTCGGCCCATTCGCCCATTCACCTCTTCGCCCATTCGCCTAATCGCGGTCTCGCACGTAGGGGCGCAGGCGGGCGGTCAGGGCGTCCCGGCCGTCGTCCACCGCCGGGCGGTCGCTGCCGCGCCGGCCCGCCAGCACGTCCTCCACGAACCGGGCCACCGCGCGCGGCGGCGGGACCAGCGAGACGCCGAGCTGGGCCAGCACCACCGGCGGTTCGGTCGGGTCGGTCTCCACGGCTATCGACCAGCCGTGCACCTCGTTCCACAACAGCATCAGGTCACGGCCCGCACCCTCGGCCAGCCCGAGGTACGCGGTCGCCGTGTCGCTCACCTCGAACTCGGTGCCTTCGGGCGGCACGCCGACCTGTTCTGCGACGGCCTGCACATATCCGGCCAGTCCTACGGTCAGCTCGTCCATACGGACCATTCTGTCCCGATCAGCCGATGATCGGTGCCGCCAGCCAGCCCTCGGGCACCCCGAACACGTCCACCAGACGCCGCGCGTGCGGGCGCAAACCGGCGCACAGCTGGTTCACGGCCTGCGTCAAGGACTTGGAACGCGCCGCCGTCAACCGACCGTGTTCGAGGAACCACGCGCGGTCAGCCTCGATCGTGCTCAGCGCGTACAGGTCGCACACGGTGTCCAACAACGCCGAGACCTCGGGGTCCGGACACCGGTCGACGGCCGCCACGAACGCCTCCAGCACGACCCGGTCGACGTGCGCCCGCGCGGCGTGCAGCACGTGGTCCTGCGCCGTGTTGAACACGTCGAACGCGTTCTCGGGGGTGGCCCGGCGCAACCGGCGCGCCAACCCCTCCAGCACGTGCCGCTCGCGGTCCTCGAACTGCCGCACCTGCCAACCCCGGTCCAGCAACGCGTCGGAGCTGCCGCTGACCAGCCGGTCGATGATCGCGCGCGCCGCTGTGCGCTCGATCACCACGTCCACGACCTGGTCGGCCACGAACCGCGCCATCCCCCACGGGTCCAGGTCGCCGACGTGGTCGCGGTAGCTGGTCAGCAGTCCCTTCGCGACCAGTTGCAGCAACACGGTGTTGTCGCCCTCGAACGTGGTGAACACGTCGGTGTCGGCCTTCAGCCCGGCCACCAGGTTCTCGCCCAGGTACCCGGCCCCGCCGCACGCCTCCCGGCACGCCTGGATGGTCGCCGTGGCGTGCCAGGTCGAGACCGCCTTCACCCCCGCCGCCCGCGACTCCAGCTCCCGCTGCGCCCGGTCGTCGGCCACGTCGTGCAGCGCCGAGACCAGTTCCTCCTGCGCGAAGTGCAGCGCGTAGGACGTGGCCAGCGCGGGCAGCAGCCGCCGCTGGTGGGCCAGGTAGTCCAGCACCACGACCTCGTCGCCGGAGTCCGGCCGGGTGAACTGCCGCCGGGTCGACCCGTACCGGATCGCGATGGTCAGCGCCTTCTTGGTCGCGCTGCCCGCACCACCCGCCACGCTGATCCGCCCGCGCACCAACGTGCCGAGCATGGTGAAGAACCGCCGCCCGGCCCCCTCGATCGGGCTGGAGTACTCGCCGTCGGCCGACACCGACCCGTACCGGTCCAGCAGCGCCGACCGAGGCACCCGCACCCCGTCGAACCACAGGCGTCCGTTGTCCACGCCGTTCAGCCCGGCCTTCGGCCCGCAGTCCTCGATCCGCACGCCCGGCATCGGCGCGCCCGACGAGTCCCGGATCGGCACCAGCACCGCGTGCACGCCGTGCGACGTACCGCCCGTCACCAGTTGCGCGAACACGACCGCCATCCGCCCGTCACGCGCGGCGCTGCCGATGTAGTCCTTGCGCGCCGACGCGTCGGGCGTGTGCACGACGAACTCCTGCGCCTCAACGTCATACGTCGCCGTAGTACGGAGGTTCTGCACATCCGACCCGTGCCCCGACTCGGTCATCGCGAAGCACCCGGGCAGATCCATGCTCATGATCGCGGGCAGCAACTCGTGATGCTCCCGCGTCCCCAACGCCTGCACGGCCCCGCCGAACAGCCCCCACTGCACGCCGGCCTTCACCATCAGCGACAGGTCGCCGAACCCCAGCACCTCGAACGCCACCACCGACCCGCCGACGTCGTCACGCCCGCCGTGCTCCGCCGGAAACCCGATCAACGGGTGCCCACCCGCCGCCAAGGCCCGCATCTGCTCCAACACCCAGGCCCGGTACTCCTCGCGCCCCAGTTCGCCCGCCGGCTCCAGCTTCCCCAGCAGCTCCAGAGACCCACGGCGAACTTCCGCCCAGCGCCCGTCCAACAGATCACGGAGTACGTCAGCCATGCTGAATTGCTAACACACCCCCCACCTCACCGCCGCTCACCACCGCCCCCACCACCCACTCCACCCCGCCCGCTCCCGTACGGTCGAAGCGGGCGTCACTCCACCTCCACTGTGGCCGGCGGAGGCGCTAGTCCTCTGTGGTCGGCGGGACGTTGTGCTTGCGAACGTGCTGGAACAACAGGTTCGTATGCAACTCACTCACTTCCCTCCTCGTCGTGAACCGATCGAGCACCAGCCGTTGCAGGTGGGCCGCGTCGGCGACCGCGACGTGCACCAGGAAGTCCTCCGGCCCCGCCACGTGCGACACCGCCAACACCTCCGGCAGTGACAGCACGTACTCCATGAACGGCTCCACGACCACCCGCGTGTGCGGCCGTACCCGGACCGCGATCACCGCCTGCACCGGCCGGCCGACGGCGGCCAGGTCGACCTCCGCGTGGTACCCCGTGATCACCCCGCGCTCCCGCAGCGCCCGGTGCCGGACCACGCACGTCGACGCGGCGACGTTCACCCGCTCGGCCAAGTCCTTGTTGGCCACCCGCGCGTCCTTCTGCAACTCCCGCACGATCGCGGCGTCGATCGAATCCACTGCGGCCCACCTCCCCATCCCTCCGAAGTCCCTGCGGAATCTTCGCCATCGGACCGACGAAAAGTCCACGATCGCGCCATGACACGCTTGCGGACGACGGCAGTGCACGGTGGACGCGACGACCTCGCGGAACTGGGCGTGCACGCGCCCCCGATCGACCTCTCCACCACCTACCCCGTGCCCGATCAGGCCGAAGGTGGCGACGCCCTGCAAGCCCTGGCCGAGGGCGCCGCCCACGCCACGTCCCCGGTCTACTCCCGCCTGCACAACCCCACCGTCGCGCGGTTCGAGAACGCACTGGCCGCCCTCGAACTCACCGAGGCCGCAGTGGCGTTCGGCAGCGGAATGGCCGCGGTGACCGCCGTGGTCCAGGCCGCCTGCGTCCTCACCACCAAGCCGCACGTGGTAGCCGTAAGGCCCCTTTACGGCGGGACGGACCACCTCCTCTCCTCCGGCCTGCTGGGGGTTCGAACCACCTACACCACCGCCGACGACGTGGCCGCCGCAATCACGCCCGACACCGGTCTGATCGTTCTCGAAACCCCCGCGAACCCCAATCTCGACCTGATCGACATTGCGCACGTCGTCGCGCAAGCCGGCCACGTTCCGGTCATGGTCGACAACACCTTCGCAACACCGATTCTGCAAAACCCGGCACCCCTGGGCGCGACTTACGTCCTCCACTCCGGAACCAAGTACCTGGGAGGTCACGGAGACGTTCTCGGTGGCGTGGTCGCCTGCGCGGAATCCGAAGCCAAGGCCCTGCGCCAGGTCCGGATCATCACCGGCGCGGTGCTCCACCCGTTGGGCGGCTACCTCCTGCACCGGGGTCTCGCGACCCTCCCGCTGCGCGTCGAAGCCGCCCAACGAACCGCCACGGAACTGGCCCACCGCCTGTCCGAACACCCTGCCGTCACGACCGTCCGCCACCCCAGCCTCACCGCGAACCCGCTCCTCGGAACCCAGCTGCGGGGCCCAGGCGCAATGCTCGCCTTCACTCCCACCGAAAACCCGAACGCCATCGTCCGCCGACTGCGCCTGATCACTCCCGCCGTCAGCCTCGGCTCGGTCGACACCCTCGTCGAACACCCCGCCGCGCTGACCCACCGCCTGGTTCCCGCGGCCGACCGCCACGCCTCCGGAGTGCCCGACAACCTCCTGCGCCTGAGCGCCGGCCTGGAGGACGTGGAAGACCTCTGGGACGACCTCGACCAGGCTCTCTCGGGCAATTCGAAACCCGCCTCGACCTGTGACACTGATTACATCAAATCTTCCTCAAGTCAATTCCGTGCGCTCTCCCGGAGCAACTAGCGTTCGGCCACCATGAATGAGCAGAGGGCAATGGAGCCGGACGCCGACGGCTACACCAAAGCGCTGTCCAAGCGTCAAGTGCAGATGATCGCCATCGGTGGCGCCATCGGCGTCGGACTGTTCCTCGGGGCCGGCGGGAGACTCGCCGAAGCCGGTCCCGCCCTCATTTTCGCCTACGCCGCGTGCGGTATCGCGGCGTTCTTCGTGATGCGCGCGCTGGGCGAGTTGATCCTGCACCGGCCCACCGCCGGCAGTTTCGTGGAATACGCCCGCGAGTTCATCGGCCCGTGGGCCGGATTCACCTCCGGCTGGATGTACTGGGTGAACTGGGCGATGACCGGAATCGCCGAGATCACCGCCGTCGCCATCTACGTGCACCGCTGGCTGCCCGACCTCCCGCAGTGGGTGACCGCGCTGATCGCGCTCGGCGTGCTGGTCGGGATCAACCTGGTGTCGGTCAAGCTGTTCGGCGAGCTGGAGTTCTGGTTCAGCGTCATCAAGGTCACCGCGCTGGTCGTCTTCCTGTTCACCGGCGCGGCCCTGGTGATCGGCAGCGCCGACATCGCCGGCCACGAGGCGGGCGTGCACAACCTGTTCGACAACGGCGGCATGTTCCCGGCCGGTGTCGGCATCGCCCTGATGACCCTGCAGGCCGTGATCTTCGCCTACTCCGCGGTCGAGCTGGTCGGCATCGCGGCGGGGGAGACCGCCAACCCGCGCGAGATCATGCCCAAGGCCATCAACGGCGTCGTCTACCGCATCGGCATCTTCTACGTCGGCTCCGTGCTCCTGCTCGCGATGCTCCTGCCGTGGAACGTCTACAGCGGCGCGGAAAGCCCGTTCGTCACCGTGTTCTCCGCCCTCGGGATCCCGGCGGTCGGCGACATCATGAACGCCGTGGTGCTCACCGCCGCGCTCTCGTCGTGCAACTCGGGCCTGTACTCCACCGGCCGCATCCTGCGGTCGCTGGCGCAGAAGGGCGAGGCCCCCGCGTTCACCGGGCGGATGAACTCCCGGCACGTGCCCTACGGCGGCATCCTGTTCACGTCCGTCGCCTACCTGGCCGGCGTGGTGCTGAACTACGTCGTGCCCAAGGAGGCGTTCGACATCGCCATCGCGGTCGCGTCGCTCGGCGTCGTCGCGACCTGGGCCACGATCATCGTCAGCCAGCTCAAGCTGCGCCAGGCCGCCCTGCGCGGCGAGCTCGAACGCCCGACCTACCGGATGCCCGGCGCTCCTTACACCAACTACGGCACGCTCGCGTTCCTCGCGCTGCTCGTCGTGCTGATGGCGTTCGCCGGCACCCCCGAGCGGATCGCGTTCTGGTCCATCCCCGTGCTCGCCGCGGTGCTGTTCGTCGGCTGGCGCGCCATCCAGTCCCGCCGCCCGGCGGCCCACCAGCCGCCGGAGCGGGTCGCCGCCCGCGACTAGCGCCGCCACGTCCGGCCCGGACAGCACCCCGTCCGGGCCGGTCACCTAGGCTGGGGGCAGTTCAACGAGGAGGAAACCAGCCGTGTCCGTCGTCGGTGTCCTCGCCCTGCAGGGCGACGTCCATGAACATCTGGTCGCCCTCGCCGAGGCCGACGTGCTGGCCCGCCCGATCCGCCGCCCGGAGGAGTTGGCCGAGGTCGACGGCGTCGTGCTGCCCGGTGGCGAGTCGACCGCGATCAGCCGCCTGCTGGCGACGTTCGACCTGCTGGAGCCGCTGCGCGCCCGGATCAAGGAGGGAATGCCGACCTACGGTTCGTGTGCCGGCATGATCCTGCTCGCCGACCGGGTCCTCGACGGCCGGGCCGACCAGCACCAGCTGGGCGGGCTGGACATCGTCGTGCGGCGCAACGCGTTCGGCCGGCAGGTGGACTCCTTCGAGGCGGACCTCGACTTCACCGACGTGGGCGAGGTGCACGCGGTCTTCATCCGCGCCCCGTGGGTGGAAAACGTGGGAGAAGGTGTAGAAGTACTCGCCCGGGTTCCCGAATCCGCCGAGGCGGGAGCCGCCGCCGGTAGGATCGTCGCGGTTCGGCAGGGGCACGTGCTCGCCACCTCGTTCCACCCGGAACTGACCGGCGACGGGCGCGTGCACCGCCATTTCGTGGACATGGTCCGTGCCGCGGGCTGAGTATCAGACGGAGGAGAAATGAGCGGCCACTCAAAGTGGGCGACCACCAAGCACAAGAAGGCCGCAATCGACGCCAAACGCGGCAAGCTGTTCGCGCGGCTCATCAAGAACATCGAGGTAGCCGCCCGCACCGGCGGTAGCGACCCGGACGGCAACCCGACGCTGTACGACGCCATCCAGAAGGCCCGCAAGAACTCGGTGCCGCTGGACAACATCGAACGCGCCCGCAAGCGCGGCGGCGGCGAAGAGGCCGGCGGGGCCGACTGGCAGACCATCATGTACGAGGGCTACGGCCCGAACGGCGTAGCGGTCCTGGTGGAATGCCTCACCGACAACCGCAACCGCGCGGCCTCCGAGGTCCGCACCGCGATGACCCGCAACGGCGGCAGCATGGCGGACCCGGGCTCGGTCTCGTACATGTTCACCCGCAAGGGCGTCGTGATCGTCCCGAAGGGCGACCTGGCCGAGGACGACGTCCTGATGGCCGTCCTGGACGCGGGCGCCGAAGAGGTCAACGACCTGGGCGAGAGCTACGAGGTCGTCAGCGAGGCGGGCGACATGGTGGCGGTCCGCACGGCGTTGCAAGACGCGGGCTACGACTACGAGAGCGCGGAAGCCAACTTCCTCCCCTCCGTCACGGTGCAACTGGAAGCCGAGGGCGCCCGGAAGATCTTCAAGCTCATCGACGCCCTGGAAGACTGCGACGACGTGCAGAACGTCTTCGCGAACTTCGACGTCTCGGACGACGTAATGGCCGAGGTAGACGCCTAACGCGCGCCAGCGCACAATCCACCTGCCGCGTCGTGTCATCCCCGTATGGCCCGCGCGCCAGCGAACCGCGCTTGGCCAGGGGCTGCAAGCACGTTTTTCGCTTGCAGCCCCTGGCCAAGGGTGGTTGTCTCCGACCGGGCCATACGGCAATGCCGTTAAGTTAGTGCGGGTGAGCGGAGCTTGATGGTCGGTGTTCCGTCGTGCCTGATGCTGCGGTGTTCAGGTCGCTTGACGCGGTAGGAGTTGTGGCGTCCGCGTTTGACAACGCGAGCGCAGGTGCGGTTGCGACGTCTTCGTGTGCGTTTCCCAAGGATTTCCTCGAAGGTGTCGACAAGTGCTCGCCGGCGGTGGTCAGGGGGAAAAATCCGCCTGAGCGGTGACCTGGCGGCGGACGACGCGAAGAGCGCGGATGAAGGACAGTTCGTCGGGGTCGACATCGGCCTCATCGGCAGCCCGGCTCATCAGACTGCGGATGGCGTAATGAGTGAGCAGGAAAGCCCAGATCTCCTGACGGACCATGTCCGGCGATTTCGACCGCAGTATCCGGGCGCCACCGCGTTGATGCGTCTTGATCTCGTCGAAAACGGACTCGATCTCCCACCGCTGGTGATAGCACCAGGCCAGTTCGGCGGCAGTGGCCTCCGATGGTTCCGGAATAGTGGTGGCCAAGCAGACCACTTCGCCGGTACCGTTGCCCTCCCGGTCGGGTACTTCGTATTCCACAACCCGGACCCGGAATCCCTGCTCGGGGCCGACGGTCTTCCCTGCAGCGGCGTCGGCGATCACCTGCCGGCGTCGTCCGGCGCGGACCTGAGGGTTCAGCAGGATCGAGTCGTAGGAGCCGTCGGAAAGCCATTTCAACACGGGCAGCTCCACCCCGGAGCCGATCCTCCAGAGCAGGTCGACGCCAGTGTCGAGGAAATCCTCCCAGAGCGAGTAGCTGTAGAAGTTCCGATCGGCGGTGACCAGCATCCCGGCCCCGACCGAGCCGAGCAACGTCCGGGACAAGGCTTTCTCGTCACCGCGATAACCACTGATCACGGCATCGACGATCGCATGCGACCCGCATTCCGCCAACGCCACCACCAACGCCTGCGGGAACCCGCTCGCCTTGTGGCCGTTCCCGCTCTTGCCGAACTCCGCGACATTCTCCGGCGTGTCCTGGAGATCGAGCATGACACCGTCCACGGCCATGACCCGCCGCGACCTCAGCCACGCCCCACGGGCACCCGGCCCGGCGACCGGCACCGCTACCCGCTCGAACAACACGCGCAACGGCTCGGACCCGAGACGCTGCCGCGCCTGCGCCACCGCCGAGGTCGACGGAACATGCCATTCACCGCGCCACGACCCCATCGACTTCAACGAGCCGACGAGTTTCCGCATGACCTCTTCATAGTCGTCGTCGAAGAACAGGCACATCGCTTGACAGAACCGCACCATCACATGCGCTGGAAGCAGACGCGTCCGCTGCTCGCGTTTCCCGGTCTCGTCCAGGACCTCCTCGATCAAGTCCCGCGAAACCACCTCGGCCAGAACACCGAGCGAAACCCGGTCGACAAGCCGGACATCCTCGCCGACCGCAACCGACGCTTTCTTCTGCCCAGCACACGCCATACCGAATTCTACCGTAAGGACGCTAACTTAGCGGCATTGGGCCATACGGGGATGACACGACGCCCACCGCACTAGTCATCCTTGGTGGCTCGCCCGTCCGGCGAGGACTCTTTTAGCTTGTTTCCGCAGGCCAACCCACCCGCAAAGCCACCCAGGCGCGGCCACCGGCGGCGCGGCTGCCGGCTGCCGGCCGCCGGCCGCCGGCCGCCGGCCCCCGATCACCATTATCCCACGCACCACCGACAATTCAGCCGCTCACTCCCCGCCCACCACCTGGCTAACGGGCTGGAGCGCATCGAACCCTCACGCGGTCAACCGACTGCCGACCGCGCCCTCCGCGCATCGAGTTCGCCCGGTCAACCCACCGGCTGACCCGCGCCCTCCACCACACCGAGTCCTCACACGATGAACCGCGTATCCGGGTGGCACGGCGAGTTCCCGCCGAACAGTCGCCGATCCCGCCCCTTCAGGTGCAGGTCGAAGAACGCCGAGAAGTAGTCGTGCTGAGCGCGCAACGATCGTTCCGCGTCGATCGTCCCCACTGCTGCCGCCCGCTTCTCCGGCGAGTACCACCGGCTCAACTGCGGCACCACGGCCTGGAAATCGGTGAAGCTGCTGTGCGCCGAGCCGGTGAAGTGCAGGTCCCGCTTCCAGCCCCGCTGGTTGGACCAGAACTGGTTCCACGTCGGGTCGAACGACGTCTCCGTGTGGCTGTGCTCGACCTCGCGCCCCGTGGACGGGTCTACGAGATCCGCTCCCACCAGCATGAACGGGCGGTCCAGCCCGTGCTTCGTGACCTCGCCGGGCGTTCCGGTCCCGCCCACGCCCATCCCGCCGTCGAGGTTGAGCCCCGCGTCGATCCGGCGGTCGTGGTACATCGTCTCGCCCGACGCGAAGCCTCCGTACGAGTGCCCGTACATCCCGACCTTCGACAGGTCGAGGGCCCCCGCCAAGCCACGCGGCAACGGGTCACGTTCGGCGTCCGGGTTCCCACCCCGGTCCACCCGCTCCAACTCGTCCAGCACGAACCGCGCGTCCGAAACCCGCACGTCCAGCGCGGTCTTGAACGACGCCGGATCCGTCCCCACGCTCCCCGTGACGAACCGTCCGGCGGGGAACTCGACCATCGACGCCTCGTGCGTGTGGGCGATCGACACGACGACGTAGCCGTGGCTGGCCAGGTCGTCGGTCAGCGTCGCCGTCAGTTCCTTCGCACTGCCGAAACCGTGCGAGAACAGCACGACCGGCCACCCGCCCCGCGTCCGGTCCACCGCCGGCGAAACGCGCGCGTGACGTCGCGTCGCCGCCCAGTCGACCGCGCCCGCCGGCAGGTCGGGGATCGCACTCCCGAACCGCTGCGCGTACGCCGGTGACATCCACGCGGCACGCTCCCCGCCGCGCTGAGCCGGGTAGGTCACGCTGACCATCAACTCACGCTTGTCCTCCGGCCGCCACGGATCCTGCTGGGAGCCCACGAGGTGCAGGTCGGTCGTTCCGACTTGATATCTGCCGCTCAACGACGGCAGCCTGATCTTCGCTCCGGCGGCTTGGGCCGGGGCGGCCACCAGCGTCGTGGCCACGGCGAGCCCTACGGCCAGCACCAGTGTGCGCTTGCGCATGTGCAGTCCCTTCTTGTCCGACCACGCCATGCTGACAAAAACTTTCCGACACGTGCGTCAACCTGTCGGCTGAGCCGCACCACCTCCGAACGACAAGAAACCCCACGACCAAAGGGACTAGCGCCCCTCCCGCTTCTCTTCCCCTTCCCCACCCCTGCCTCACCCACTCCCGACCCCACCCCACCCCCCACTCCCACCTCGCGAAGCCTGACGACTGCACGCCAACATCACCCTGACCAGCCCAGGAGCAGCCCTCGACCGCGCACGGCCCCCCAGCCGCCGTCGACGCACGCCTCGCCACGTGCACAATGGCGGACGTGTCGAGTCCCGCGTTGAACCCACAGGAAGCGAACCTCCGAGACTGGCTGTTCGACCAAGCCGAACGCCACGGCCACGCCGTGGTGACCGTCCCGGCGGACGCCGAAGGCGCGCAGTACGCGTTCTCCGTGGGGGCCTGGCGCAGGTTCGGCGTGGCCGAAGCGGTGGTGATCGGCCTGCCGCCGGAGATGGCCGAGGTGCTGATCCGGATGTACGTCACCCGCGCCAGCCAGGGGGAGCGCTTCGTCCCCGGGAAGCTCTACCACGACTTCTTCGAGGGCGTCCCGATCACGTTCGAACGCGTCTTCAAGGGCTTCTACCCGGAGTTCTTCGGCAGCGCCTTCCTGCTCTACGGCAAGGGCGACTTCGCCGCCGTCCAGCTGATCATCCCGACCACCGACGGCCACTGGCCGTGGAACCCGAACGCCCCCGAGGGCTTCGCCGACTGGCAGCTGGTGCTCACCGAGAGCGGCCACCCCGAGAGCTGGACGCCGGGCCACAACGGCCCCTGACCTCCCCGTCGGCCGTCCCCGACCGCCACCACCACCTCGACCGGACGTGGCTCGCCCGTTCCCACGAGTTCAACCACGCGTGCCAGGCTGACCCCCGCGCCCAGCTGCCCAGCCCTGCCGGGCACCGTCCAGCACTGCCCAGCACCTGACCACCTCACGGTGCCGACGTCGATCTCCAGGTCCGTCCGGCACCCGTCGGGCCCCGCCGCACGCCTGCGGTCGGGGCCCGACGTCGTTGTCCGGCATGCGTTGTCAGCCGGCGGCCTCACGACACCGGACAACAACCAGGCGATATCACAGTCGGTGTGCGGCACGACCGGGGGAGATTACTCCGCACATCAGTAGGGGGCACGTCCCGCTCCGCGCAGTACGGGGAGCTCCGCGGAGCGGGACGCGCACTACCTCCACCCGACCCCGCCTACAGCACCGACAGCACCGACCGCACGGACAGCACCGACAGTCGAATCTGTATGAGCCGTCACGTTTACCCCAGCCCCCACGGGCGCACCAATAGCGTTATGCGCACTACCCGCACCGGAGAGCACCGCGCTCACCTGCACCGCGACGGCGAGAAGGTTCCGCCCAGACGCCTCACCACGTCAGGCACCCGCCCCGCCGAGACCGCCGCAGCGCCGTCTCCAGTGCCGCCCACTGCGCCTATCCAGACGCTTACCAACTCGCTTACCTGCGCGCCGCTCTCGGCACCGCCCCCAGCGCCGACGCCAGAGCCGACCAACGCGGCGTCACGGCGTCCGACCCAGCAGCGCGACCAGTCGATCCTGGTCCGACGCGTCGTCCGGCACCGGTACCGAGGGTCCGAAGATCCCGCTGCCCGCGAACTCCGCCAGGTGTTCCCGCGCGTACTCCAGCAACGTCCTCGCCAGGTCCGGATCGAGCCGTTCGTCGGCCCCGATCGCCCGTGCGAGGTCCCACGCGTGCACGCCCAGGTCCAGGGTCATCTGCCAGCCGTACTCGACCGACGTCGACCGGCCGCCGCTCAGGTGCACCGGCCGGATCAGGGCCTTGGGCGAGATCCACGCTTCCCGCGCCGCCGCCGCGGCCAGCACCCACGAGCGGACCGGGTCGTCGCCCAGTTGGTCTCCGTCGAACCGGTCGCCCACCTGTTCGACCGTGCAGCCGGCGAGCAGCTCGGGGGCCCACAGCTGTTCGTAGACCAGGTGGTTGACCAGGTCGTGGACCGACCACTCCTTGCAGGGTGTGCTCGATCCCCACTGGTCAGGGCGCACTTGGCGCACCCGGGAGTCGAACTCCGTCATCGCCTGTCCGTGTGCCTCGATCAGATCCACCACACGAGTGCACCAAAGGTTGACCCGGACCGCACCCCGAACGTGTGCTCCTGCCCACGGCTCCGCCCGTCGATTTCTTCCAGTACGGCCGTACGGCGTAACGTGATCCGGCACGCCGTGGGTGACATCGTTGACACCAGGAGGAACCTTTGAGCGCCACGAGCGCGGTTTCCGCTCCCCAGAAGGGCTTCTTCGGACATCCCCGAGGGCTGTCCACGCTCTTCTTCGCCGAACTGTGGGAGCGCTTCTCCTACTACGGCATGAAGGCGATCCTCGCCTACTACCTGTACCGCTCCACGGCGGAAGGCGCTCTGGGCCTGGACAAGAGCTTCGCGCTCTCCCTGGTCGCCATCTACGGCTCGGCGGTCTACATGTCCGGTGTCGCCGGCGGCTGGCTGGCCGACCGGGTCTTCGGCGGGCAGCGGTCGGTCTTCTACGGCGGCGTGCTGATCATGCTCGGCCACATCGCGCTCGCGCTGCCGATCGGCGTGACCGGCGTCTACCTGGGCCTGATCCTGATCGTGCTGGGCACCGGCCTGCTCAAGCCGAACATCTCCACGGTCGTCGGCGGCCTGTACGCGGCGGACGACCCGCGCCGCGACGCCGGCTTCACGATCTTCTACATGGGCATCAACCTCGGTGGCTTCATCGCGCCGCTGGTGTGCGGCACGCTCGGTGAGAAGGTGGACTGGCACCTGGGGTTCGGCGCGGCGGCCGTCGGCATGGCGCTCGGCCTGGTCGCCTACCGGTTCGGCCGGCGCAACCTGGGCGACTCGGCGGCGGTGCCGCCCAACCCGCTGCCGGTCGAGGACCGCGCCCGCGTGCTGACCCGCATCGCCGCGATCTCGCTCGGCCTGGTCGCCGTCGTCGTCGTGCTCGTGCTGACCGGCGTGCTCTCCGGCCAGGGCGTGATCTACCTGATCAGCGCGGTGTCCGTGGTGCTGCCCATCGGCTACTTCGTGGTGATGATGCGCAGCCCGAAGACCACCCCGGTGGAGCGCTCGCGGCTGACCGCCTACATCCCGCTGTTCATCGCGGCGGCCATGTTCTGGCTGCTGTTCGAGCAGAGCGCGACGGTGATCGCGGCGTTCGCGGACACCCGGCTGGACCGCACGTTCCTCGGCCTGGAGTTCCCGCCGTCGTTCATCCAGTCCATCAACCCGGTGATGATCATCCTGTTCGCGCCGCTGTTCGCGCTGCTCTGGGTGAAGCTGGGCAACCGCCAGCCGTCGACGCCGCGCAAGTTCGCGGTCTCGCTGGGGCTGGTCGGCGTGTCCTACGTGCTGATGATGATCGCCAGCTCGGGTGACCCGGCGGTGCGCGCGAACTTCCTCTGGATCATCGTCATGTACGCGGTGATGACCTGCGGCGAACTGCTGCTCTCCCCGGTGGGCCTGTCGGCGACCACGAAGCTCGCGCCGCGCGCGTTCGCCTCGCAGACCATGGGCCTGTGGTTCCTGGCGTCCGCCGCCGGCCAGGGTGTCGGCGCGATCGTCGTCCAGTTCTACAGCGACGAGAACGCCCAGGCGTACTTCGGTGTGCTCGGCGGCGTGGCCATCGCGCTCGGCGTGCTGCTCGCGTTGGGCACCAACAGCATCCGGAAGCTGATGCACGGGGTGAACTGAGCCCGATCAACCGGACTGGACCATCCAAGCCGACGCAAGCGCCAACCGACCACTGATCTGCGTTGTGCCCGATGGTCCCGCATTGTGCGGAGAAGCTGGTTCGGTTTCCCCCGGAAACCGAACACGATCCGCACTGGTGCGGATAACAGAAGCGCGGGCGACCCGCCGCGGCGGCGGTGCGGCGGGTCGGACCCGCGCGGTTTCCAGGATGCACCACATTCCTGTGGTTCAGCTGATGATTTCCACCATCGGGCGGTTTTCCGCCGCCCCGGTGCTGACCGGGAACCGCTCCGGACCCCGGATCACCCGCGACGGGCGACGCCGGACCCGGCCTGCCGCGCGCAGGTCCGGGAACCGGCGGAACAACCCGCGCAGTGCCGCCGCCCCTTCCATCCGGGCCAGGTTCGCGCCCAGGCAGTAGTGGATGCCCGCCGAGAACGCGAGGTGCTCGCGCCCGTCCGGCCGTCCGGGCCGGAACCGGTGCGGGTCGGCGAACACCGCCGGGTCGCGGTTCGCCCCGGCCAGCAGCAGCATGATCGGCGTGCCCCGGGGCACCGACGTGCCCGCCACCTCCGTCGTCTCGAACGGCGTGCGGACCGTGTACTGCACGGGCGGGTCCAGCCGCAGCGTCTCCTCCACGACGGCCTCCGCGCAGCCGGGGTCGTCCAGCAGGCGTTCCCGCACCTCGGGGTGGGCGAGCACGGCCAGCACGGCGTTGCCGATCAGGTTCACCGTCGTCTCGAACCCCGCCACCAGCAACAGCTCCGTGGTCGCGATCAGGTCTTCGCGGCGCAGGTCCTCGTTCGCGACCAGCCGGCTCACCACGTCGTCGCCGGGGTGCCGTCGGCGGTGGTCGATCAGGCCGTCCAGGAACTCCTCGAACTCGCGCAGGCCGTTGTGCAGCGCCCGCAGCTCCTTGAGGTCCCGCACCCCGTCGAGCGCGTTGACCAGCGCGCTGCCCCAGCGGGCGAACGCCGCGTGGTCCGCGTCCGGCACGCCGAGCAGGTCCGCGATCACCTGGATCGGGACCCGCGCGGCGAAGTCGCCGACCAGGTCGAACGTCGGCCGCCCGGCCACCTCGTCCAAGTACTCCTCGACCACCCGCTCCACGGTCGCCACCTGGTCGCGCAACCCGCGCGGCGTGAACCACGGCGACACCAGCCGCCGCAACCGGGTGTGGTCCGGCGGGTTGAGCATCAGGAACGAGTCCTCGACCGGGTTCACCAGCCGGCGCGGCCCGATGTGGGCGACGGAGTCGATCGGCGACAACTCGCCCGCAGCGAGCTGACCGAAGCCGGGGTCGCGCAACAGCGAGTCGCACAGCTCGTGCGACGCGGTGAGGTAGAGCCCCATTTTGCTCTTCACCACCGGGCCGCGTTCCCGGACGGATTCGTAGTCGGGGTAGGGATCCCGGGTGGGGCTCATCCCGAGCAACCGCGCCGCCGGGTCGCCGAGCAGGGCGTGCCCGCGGACGATGGTGCGACTCAGCAACAGCAGCGTTGCGTTCTTCAACACGGACGGCATGCCCCCACCGTGCCGCCGGCGGACGAAAGTCTCAAGGACAGAACTCCCTCCCACCCCCGCAACCTCCCACCCCCCGAATCGCACGCCGACGCAGACCCGGACTCAGAGCCGAACCGGCAGCGACGCCAACCGCCACGTCCCGGGATCGGGCGACCGCTCCAGCGGTCCCGCGAGCGCCAGCTCCGGGAACCGGCTGAGCAACGCCGACAGCGCCTCTTCGGTCTGCGCCCGCGCGAACGCCGCACCCAGGCAGAAGTGCGGCCCGAACGAGTAGCTCAAGTGGCCGCCCTCGGTCCGTGCGAGGTCCAGTCGTTCCGGGTCGGTGAACGCGCGGGGGTCGCGGTTGGCCGACACCAGCGCCGTGATCACCGGTTCGCCTTCTCGGATCACGACGTCACCGAACGCCACGTCCTGCTTCGCGTACCGCGGCGTGGCGAGCAGTTGCGGGCCGGTCAACCGGGTCAGCTCCTCCACCGCGCGGGACATGAGCGACGGGTCGGCGCGCAGTGCGGCCAGTTGCGCGGGGTGGGCGAGCAGGACCTCCACGGCGTTCGCGATCAGGTTCGTGGGTGTCTGGCCGGCCAGGACCAGGTGCCACACCAGCGTCACCAGTTCGGTCTCGGTCAGCCGCTCGGGCGTGCGCAGCAAGGTGGAGATCAGGTCGTCGCCGGGTTCGGCGGTGCAGCGCGCCACGGCGGCCCGTGCGCCCGCGACGACCTTCGGGATTACCTCGATGAACGCCGGCCCGAACCCGCCCGCCACGGCCGCGCCCCACTCCCTCCACTGTGGACGGTCGACCTCCGGGATGCCGACCAGTTCGCAGATCACCTCCATCGGCAGCGGCCGGGCGAACTCGGCCAGCAGGTCGACCTCGCCGGCCGGCAGCGCGTCGAGCAGGGCGTCCACGATTCGCCGCACCCGCGGCCGGAACTCCTCGGCGCGCCGGGCGGTGAACGCGGGCGCGGCGAGGCGGCGCAGCCGGGTGTGCTCCGGGCCGTCGAACTCGGACATGGTGCGCAGGTAGCGCAGGCAGTGCTCGGGGATCCCGGGCGGGCGCAGGAACGACTGCGAGTTGAGCTCGAACCGCGGGTCGTTCAGCACCGCCTTCGCGTCCTCGTGGCGGGTGACGACCCAGGGCGTGCCCAGGCCGGGGATGGTCATCCGGGCGAGCGGACCCGCCTCGCGGGCTTCGCCGTAGGCCGTGAACGGGTCGAACAGGACGGCGGGATCGGTGAGGTCGATCTCGGGAACAGTCATCGGAGACTCCAGATGTTCAGATCAGATGTTCTCATCATCTGAATGCGGACGTTATCGTGGATCACGGCGACGCGGCAAGGCACGTCCACTCGTCGGCACTCGGCAACAGCGGCGGGGAGGTCCACCGATGGCCCGCGTGAGCAGGGCGGAGACCCAGGAGCGCAACCGGGCGAAAGTGCTCGCGGCGGCTCGTGAGGAGTTCGCCGAGCGCGGGTTCCGGGACGCGAAGGTCGACGCGATCGCCGAACGGGTCGGCCTGACCAGGGGAGCGGTCTACTCGAACTTCCCGGGCAAGCGCGCGCTCTACTTCGCCGTGCTGGCCGACGCCGCCGAGCACGCCTTCCCACCCGGCGCCGTCCCCTACGCCGACCCCGGCCCCGACGGCGGCGCGTTCGCCCACCGCACTTCCCCCTCTTCCCACCTCCCGCACAACCCACCCGCACCCGGACTGCCCGCACCCGGACTACCCGCGATGGGACGGTCTTCGGTCGGGTTGGCGGCAGGCGGACCGAGGGCGGGGGTCGGGCTCCAAGCCGCGCTCGGCGCGTTCGCACTGGCCTGGGTGCGCCCCCTCGCCGACGACCGACTGGGCCGCGACCTCACGCCGGAACTGCTCGCCGAGGACGTCCGCCGCCCCTACGCGCAGCTGCTCAAGCTCGACGCGCTGTTGCTCAGCCTGGCCCTGGAACGCCTGCGTCCGACCGCACCCGGGCCGGGGGGCGCGCCCGCGCGCCGGGTCCGCCAAGCCGGGATCGTGCTCGGCGCGTTGCACGGTGCGAACCAGGTGGCCGCCACCGCGCCGGGCTTCCTCCAGCCCTATGACGTGGTCGTCGCGTGCGAACGCCTGGCCGGCCTCGACCTGGAGGACTGGTGGTCGACGCCGCCGTCCGGCCCGCCGATCCGCCCCGTCGAGGAGCCGTGGAACCCGCCGCCGGCCATCGACCTGGTGCGCGGCGAGCCGCTCGCGCACCGGGACGGCGTGGTCGCCGTGCTCGGGCTGAACCGGCTGGCGGCCGTCGAGGAGGCGGTGCGCCGCGGCGAGCCGACCACGGTCGTGCTGGCGACCAGCACCCCGCACGAACTCGGGCCGTTGGCCCGCCTGGTCGTGGCCCAGGTCTGCGGACCGCTCCGGCAGGCGTTCCCGGTCGGGACGTGGCCGGACCTGCGGGTGGTGTGCGACGAGTCGGGGGAGTTCGCGAAGTCCCTCGGCGTCCCGGCGGTCAGCGACGAGACCGAAACAGCGCTGCGCGTGCGCAACGGCCGACTCCTGCTGCGCGCCGACGGCTTCGCCGCCTGCCACGCCATCGCCGCCTCCGCGTAACGTCTCGCCTCCGCGTAACGTCTCGGCTGTGCGGTGGGGGACAACGGGCGGTGCGTGACGTTCCGATGGGCATCCGGGTGGAAGTGCTGGGGCCGGTGCGGGTCTTCGGTGACGACGGGACGCGCGTCGAAGTCACGGGTAGCAGGCTGCGCATGTTGCTGGGCCGTCTCGCTCTGTCCGCCGGCAGACCGGTTTCTCCGGTCGTCCTCATCGACGACATCTGGGGCACCGAGTCGCCCACCGGCACCACGAACACATTGCACGCCTTGGTCCATCGTCTCCGGCGGGCGCTGCCGGACGCCAGGTTGGTGGAGTCGTCCGACGCCGGCTACCGGCTCGCCGTGCCCGCCGATCGCGTCGACGCGCACCGGTTCGAGGTGCTGGCCGCGCGCGGCAGGCGCGAACTGACCGAGGATCGGCCCGATCGCGCGACCGCGACTCTCGCGGACGCCTTGGACTTGTGGCACGGACCCGCGTTCGCGGACGTGCTGGCCGCGCCTTACACCGCAGCGGCCGGCGTGAGGCTGGGCAGACTGCGGGCGGCCGCTCGGGAAGACCGGTTCGACGCGGAACTGCGCCTCGGTCGGCACGTCGAGGTCCTGCCCGACCTCGAAGCGGTGTGCACGGACAACCCCTTGAGGGAACGCCTGGTCGCATTGCGGATGCACGCCCTCGCCGCCGCCGGCCGCCAGCCCGACGCGCTCGCCGCGTACGAGGACATCCGGGGCCGGCTCGCCGATGAACTGGGCGTCGATCCGTCCTCCGACCTGCGTCGGGTCCACTTGGAAGTCTTGCGCGGCGAACCCGTCGACCTCGTTGACCCCGCCCGCCCGACCGGCCTCGGGTCCGCGGCTCCCGCCGCCGTTGCCGCGCCTGCCCGTTCGACTGAGGACACCGGGCCCGGCCGGCTGCCGGCGCGGCTGACGTCGTTCGTCGGGAGGACCGCCGAGTCCGCGTTGCTCACCGGCCTGCTGGAAACCTCCCGACTGGTCACCGCCGTCGGACCGGGCGGGGTGGGGAAGACCCGGCTGGCCGTGGAGGTGGCGGCCCGGCACCGGGCGCACCGCGGCGGGCGGTTGTGGCTCGTCCCGCTGGCCGGGGTCGAGAGCCCGGCCGGGGTGGCGGGCGCGATCCTCGGCACGCTCGGCACGGCCGCCGGCCGGCCCGCCGGCGACGGTGCCGCCGACCCGCTGGACCGCGTGGCCGACCTGCTCGGCGGCGAGGAAGCGGTGCTCGTGCTGGACAACTGCGAGCACGTCGCCGACGAGGTGGCGCGGGTCGCCGGCCGGCTGTTGGAGGCACGGCCGCGGCTGACCGTGCTGGCCACCAGCCGGGAGCCCCTGGAGGTGGTGGGCGAAGCGCTGTGCCGGATCGGCCCGCTCGCCGTGCCCGCGGCCGGCGCGGACGCCGGCGAGCCCGACGCCGCCGAGTCCGACGCGGTCCGGCTGTTCCTCGACCGCGCGACCGCCGTCCGACCGGGGTTCGCGCTCGACCAGTCCACAGCCGACGCCGTGGTGGACGTGGTCCGCCGCCTGGACGGGCTGCCGCTGGCCCTGGAACTGGCCGCGGCACGGCTGCGCTCCATGGACATCGGCCAGGTCGCCCGCCGTCTGGACGACCGGTTCCGACTGCTGTCCACGGGCAACCGCGCCGCACAGCCCCGCCGGCAGACCCTGCGCGCGGTGGTCGAGTGGAGCTGGGACCTGCTGACCGAGCCGGAACGGGTGCTCGCGCGGCGGCTGGCGATCTTCCCCGGTACCGCCTCCGCCGACGCGGTCGAGGCGCTCTGCGCGGACCGGCAGCTGCCCGCCGGCGAGATCGTCTACGTGCTCGGCTCCCTGGTCGACAAGTCGTTCGTGGAACACGACGGCAAGGGCTACCGGATGCTGGAGAGCATCCGCGCCTTCGCGGCCGGGGAACTGGCGCGGGCGGGCGAGCGGGAGACCTCCCGCGCCAGGTTCACCTGCCACTTCGCCGCGCTCGCCGCCGAACACGAGCCGCTGGTGCGCTCACCCGACCAACCCACGTCCCTCCCGGTGCTCGCCGCCGAGTACGACAACCTGGTGTTCGCGCTCCGCCTCGCCCTCGACGACCGCGACCCGGACGCGGTGGTGCGGCTGCTCGGCCTGCTGCACTGGTACTGGTACGCCGTGCGCTACGACGCCCGCACTGAGTCGTTCATCGCCGAAGCGCTCAGGCTCGGCGAGGCGCTGCCCGCCGATGCCCGCAGCGCGTTCGCCGCGATCGACGCCCTGATCGGCGAAAGCGCCCCGGCCACCGACGCCGAACGGGTGCGCGCGTTGATCGCCGACTGCGCGGCCACCGGTGCCCTGGAACGGTTTCCGATGGTGCTGATGGTGGTGCTGCCCGCCGCGCACCACCTGGGCCTGGACGACCTGGTCGACGCCGAGGTGACCCGGGTCCGCAGCCGCCCGGACGCCTGGCCGCGGGCGTGCATGTCGCTGCTGGAGGCCGGCGTCGCGGGAGATCGTGGCGACTGGGAAAGCCTGGCCGCCGCCCGTGCGCGAGCGGTCCGGGAGTTCGGCGGCACCGGCGACCGGCTCTGGACGGCCGTGGCGCTGGCCGTCCACGCCGAGGTCCACTCCGTCCGCGGCGACCACGACGCGGCGATCGCCGACCTGGAGCGCGCCCTCGCCCTGGCCGCCGGGACCGGGTCGCAGGACGAGGTCCCGTTCCTGGTGGGGCTGGCCACCGTGCGGATGCGCGCCGGTGACCTGGACGGGGCCGGCCGCGATCTGGACGCGGCGGACGACCTGGTGCGGACGCGCGGCCTGCGCTACATGGAGGTCGAGGTGCTGGGCGGACGTGCCGAACTCCACCGCCGCGCCGGCGCGCCGGAGAACGCGGAGCGCGCGCTGGACCGGCTGGCCGACCTGTCCCGCCGGCTGCGGCTGCCCGACCCGGACCGCCGCACCGCGCCGGCCCTCATGGCGCTCCGCCTGACCACCACCGACACCGCCCGTGCCCGCGAACTGCTGCCCGCCGTGATCACGTCGAGCCAGGCCGACGGCGACCCCGCCCCGGCCGCACAACTCCTGGCCCGGCTGCTGTTCCTCGAAGCCGACCTCGCCGCAGCGGCCACGGCGCTCGGCCTGAGCCAGGCCATCCGCGGCACCTTCGACCACGGCAACCCGGAACTGCGCGACCTGGCAACCGAACTCGCCCAGCGGCTCGGCCCGTGCGACTACGACCGGGCATACCGGGCGGGGGCTCGACTGTCCCGGCCGGAAGCACTCGTCCACCTGACACGCCTTACCCGACCGGCACCGACACAGCGGTCCGTGTAAGCGCCTTACAAGCCGGTTGTCATCGCCACCGCGCACCGTTGGGACGAGACAACGGGGAGCCATCCGGGTCGGGTGGTTCCGAGGCGGGGAGAGATCGACGTGGCAGACAACGAGAGCGCGGGCCGGCAGAACGTGCGAGAGGCGATGGAGCGGGCGGTCGGCGAGTGGGGCGTGCCCAGCGTCGTCGTCCAGGTCCGGGACGAGCACGGAACCTGGTTCGGCTCGGCGGGCGTGGCCGACACCACGACGGGGGCGAAGCGGGTCGCGGGCGAGTCGCTGCACAGCGGGAGCATCTCGAAGGCGTTCACCGCCGCGACGGTGCTGGCGCTGGAGGCCGAAGGTCGGTTGGGCATCGATGACACCGTGGACAGGTGGCTGCCGGGCGTGATGACCGGCAACGGCTACGACGGCCGCGAGGTCACCATCCGGCACCTGCTGTCCAACACCAGCGGGTTGTTCGCCACCGGCATGGCGGTGGAGTGGCAGCGCCGGTACTCGATCCGCTCGGCGTTCGCCGAGCACCGGTTCGACGTGTGGCGTCCCGAGGACGTGCTGGCGGTCACCTTGTCGGAGCCCCCGGTCGGCGCGCCGGGTGAGCGGTTCTGGTACTCCAACGGCGGGTTCGCCTTCGCGGCGGCGATCGTGGAGAAGGCCACCGGCGCCTCCTTCGAGGCCGAGGTCGAGCGGACCGTCGTGCGACCGTTGGGCCTGGCGGGCACCTTCGCGCGCCACCGCGAGGACACCGGGTACCGGGGCCGGCACCCGAGGGCCCTACTCCAAGGTGTTCCTCAAGGAAGGCGTGCGGCCCGAGGACGTCACCCCGGCCAACTGGCCGTCGATGATGGAGGACCCGGGCCTCGCGCCGCTGGACACCACCGACGTGAACACCTCGGGCGGGTGGGGAGCGGCCAACGTCGTGTCGACGCTGGACGACCTGCTGACGTTCTTCACCGCGATGAACGCCGGCCGGCTGCTGCCGCCCGACCAGCACCGGCGGATGTGGACCACGGTCTCCACCGAGGGCGGGCACTGGCTGGCCAACTCCCGCTACGGCTTGGGCCTGTACGAGCTGACCCTGGCCAACGGGCTGACGCTGCGCGGCGGGACCGGCCAGAGCTTCGGCACGGCGACCTTCGTCATGGGCACGGCGGACGGCACGCGCACACTCGCCATCCACACCAACAACGACTGGGCGACGTTCCCGGCCTTCGACAGCATCATCGAGGCCGAGTTCGGCGCTAAGGGCCTCGAACTGAAGATCTGACGAGCGCACCTGCCCGGCTCGCTCGGCCACGCCTGCGTAACGCAACACAAGTTGCAGCGAGGCCACGCAAACGCAACACGTGTTGCGTCGGAAGGCAGCTAACGCAACACGTGTTGCGGCAACGGGGCACCTAACGCGACTCGTGTTGCGACGAAGGGACCCTTAACGCGACTCGTGTTGCGGTAGGGCGAGCTAACGCGACTCGTGTTGCGGCACAGGTGACGCTAGCGCGACACGTGTTGCGTTAGCGGGCGGCGCGGGTGGGTGAGGAGGTGCCGGTGGGTGAGGAGGTGCGGGAGGTGGTTCGGGCTGCGGGGACCGTGCGGGGTGAGGGCTCGGTCGGGCGGCGGCGGGGTTCGAACAGGCGGCGGAAGTCGTCGGGGATCGGGGTGCTGCGCAGCTCCGGCGTCCCGAACGACACGTACCGGTTCCAGCCCGTCGCCACCGCCGTGCCGTCGACGTCCGCGTCGAACCCCATCGTCAACGTCGTGGTGCCGAGCGTGCGCACCCGGACGTTGATCCGGATCAGGTCGTCGAACCGGGCCGGGCTCAGGTACCTGATCGACGTCTCGGCCATCACGAAGTCGACGCCGTGCTTCTCCAGCTCCTTGTACGAGCCGAGCAGGGAGCGCAGCGTCTCCACCATCGCGGCTTCGAAGAACACCGGGTACCGGGACGCGTGCACGATCCCCTGGCGGTCGCAGTCGACCGGGCGCACCCGCACCCGGTGCACATGGGCAGGACGCGGGTCAGCCATGTCGGTGATCCTATGGGGTCACCCGATCGGGATTCGACTGCCTCGCCGTGATCGACCCGAGTGCCGCAGCGGCCAGTTGCACCGCCGCCACCAGCAAGATCACCGACGCCGTCGGGATCCGATCCACCAGCGCGCCGCCCAGCGCGGCACCCCCAGCGAACGCGCCGAGCTTCAGGCTCGCGCCGGTGGTCGACACCTGGCCCAACAGCCCGGCGGGCGTGTACCGCTGCCGCGCCAGGATGGTCGACGTCAACGTCGGTCCCTGCGCGACCCCGCTCACCAGCGCCAGTCCGAGCAGCACCGGGAAGGTGCCGGCCAACGGCCAGACCGCCAGGGTCACCCCGTAGAGCGCGACGGCCGTGAACACCACTCGTTCGGGGCGCCACCGGTCGAGGTGTCGCCGCAACGCCAGCAGTCCCGCGACGCAGCCGATCTCGAACACGGCCCACACCAGCCCGGCGTACCCCTCGTCGACGCCTAACGACGCCACGTGCACCGGTAGCGCAGGGGCGAACATCCCCACCGCGCCGAGCGACAACACCGATGCCACGGTCGTCCCGCGCAACGGGGGAGTGGTCGCCATGTGCCGCAACCCGCGCCGCATCGCCGCCACCAACGACGACGACGACGTGTCCGCCGCAGCGCGCTCCGGCACCCGCAACCCGCACGTCGACACCGCGCCCACGAACGCCATCGCGCCCAACACGATCATGGCCACGACCGGCGACCACACGGCCGACACGACACCGGCCAACGCGGGTCCGCCGATCGCCGCCACGTTGAACAGCAACGCGTCGTACGAGGTCGCGCGCGGCACGTCGACCGCCAGCCGGGGCACCAGGCTGGTGAACCCGCCGCTGGTCATCGGCAGCGTGATGCCCGCGAGCAACGCCGACCCGAGCAGTGCCGGGGCGTTCCCGCCCGCCGCCACCAGTCCGCCCGCCGCGATCGCGAGCACGAACTGGTTGCCCGCCAACGCGACCACCGGCCGGCGTGCCCGGTCCAGCCACGCGCCGAGCAGCGGTCCGGACAGGATCGACGGCACCGTGTAGCAGGCGACCACCGCGCCGGACAGCGCCACCGACCCGGTGCGCGAGAGCACGAGCAGCACCACGGCCACGCCGACCATCTCGTCCGCGAGCCGGGCGAGGCCGGCCGCGACGAGGTAGCGGCGCATCAGCCGGTGCGGCGGTGCCGGCGGACCGACTCCTCGACCAGGTCGAGCACGGGTTCCAGGTCGTCGGCGGGCAGGCCCATCGCCAGGTGCGACACGAGCCCCTCCAGCACCAGTTCCAGGAACGAGGTGAGCACGTCCACGTCGACGTCGTCGCGCAGGTTCCCGGCGTCGCGCTGGCGCAGCAGCCGCTGCCGGGTGGCGTCGGTCAGCTGCCGCGACCGCTCGGCCCACCGGCTGCGGAACTCGGGGTCGGTGCGCAGCCGCCGGGACACCTCCAGCCGGGTGCCCAGCCAGTCGGCGGGGTGCTCGGCGTCCGGCTCGGGCGCGGCCAGCAGGTCGCGCATCACCTGCACCAGGCCCTGCCGGGCGACGACGTCGGCCATCCGGAGCGCGTCGTCCTCGGCGAGCGCGAGGAACAGCGACTCCTTGTCGCGGAAGTGGTGGAAGATCGCTCCCCGGGACAGCCCGGTGGCTTCTTCCAAACGGCGTACGGTGGCACCCTCGTAGCCGTAGCGTGCGAAACACGCGCGGGCGCCGTCCAGGATCTGGCGGCGGCGGGCATCGAGGTGGTCCTGACTGACCCTGGGCACCTGTCGATGTTGCCAGTCGGCGCCCCGGAAATCCAATCAGTACGTACGGATTGATGGATTCCACTTTGGAGTGATCTTGGGCCCGCCGGCTCGAACCGAGCGGTCCTCCCAACTACGGTGGCGCACCGTGAAGGACATCCGGCTGGGGCTGCTCCCGCAGGTGGGCGACGTGCGGCGGGGCATCGACCTGATCGACCTGGTCCGGCTCGCGCACTACGACCACGTCGACCCGGACGGCCCGGAGGGGTTGCGCGCCGCCGAGCGCCGGGCGACCGCGATCGTGGCGTTCGACACGTTGGCGGTGCCGGCGTTGCTCCAGACACCGGCGTACGCGCTGGTCCAGGGCACGGACCCGGAGCGGCGCGAGGTGCTGTGCCGGCACCTGCCGCCGGCGTGCGAGTTCTTCGTGCACGAGACCGCGCTGCACGCGTGGTCGGGCGACCCGGCGGTGCTGGCCGGGCAGCTGCGCGCGCTCGCGTCCTCGAACGCCCGCCTGGTGCCGTTCGCGGCGGGCGGGCGCCCGGAGTTCCGGCACTCGTTCACCCTGCTGGAGTTCGCGGTGGGCGGGCCCGCCGTGCACGTGGAGTCGCTGTCCGAGCGGCACGACGTGGTGGCGCGCTACCAGGCGGCGGCGGGCGTCCTGCGGGAGTGCGCCCTCGACCAGGAGGAGTCGCGGCGGTCGTTCGCGTGCGCCGCGGACGTCATGGCCCGCGAGGCGGCCGAGGGGTGAGCGCCGACCGGTGCGAGCGGTAGCGCCGTCCTTGACAGTCGTCGGGGGCGGTGGTGTGATCCAGCGGACAGTTAGGAAAGTTTCCTTTCCAATACTGCCTCCGCCGCCGCCCGTGTGAACGCCCCTGACGACGTGGGAGGCATCCCGTGGCACCCAGACCGCTGTCCGCCGCACTCGCGGCCGCGACCGTGTTCGCCCTGCTCTCCGCACCCGGCACGGCCCTCGCCGCGCCCCCACAGCCCGCCGCCGACCATCCCTCCGCCGACCACCCCGCCGGCAGCCCGAGCACCCCGGGGAGCGCGTCGGAGGCCGTTCGCGTGGACCGGGGTGCGGGCATCACGGCCGTCCGGTACGAAGCCGAGTCCGCTGCGCTGGACCACGCCGCGGTCGAGTCCAACCACATCGGGTTCTCCGGCCCCGGTTTCGTCAACTTCGACAACGTCGCCGGCAGCCACGCCGAGTTCACCGTCACCGCCGACCGCGCCGGCCCCGCGACCCTGACCCTGCGCTACGCCAACGGCTCCGCCGCCGACCGCCCGATGGGCCTCGCGGTCAACGGCACGGCCGCCGGCGACCGCCCGTTCGCCGCGACCGGCGGGTGGACCACCTGGCAGTCGGTCACCGCCCCGGTCACGCTCGTCGCGGGCGCGAACCGCGTCCGGCTCACCTCGGCGACCGGGACCGGCGGCCCCAACCTCGACCACCTCGAACTGGAGCAGGCCGCCACCGACTACCAGGCCGAGTCGGCCGCGCTGGACCGGGCCGCAGTCGAGTCCGACCACGCCGGCTTCACCGGCACCGGGTTCGTCGACTACGACAACGTCGCCGGCAGCCGCGTCGACTACACCGTGACCGCCGACCGGGCCGGTCCGCACGCGCTGACCTTCCGCTACGCCAACGGAACCGACGTCGACCGGCCGCTGTCGGTCACCGTCGACGGCGGACAGGCGACCCCGGCCGCGTTCCCCGGCACGGGCGCGTGGACGACGTGGCGCGAGGTGACCGTCACCGCCACCCTCAAGGCGGGCCGGAACAGGATCCGGGCCGCCGCGACGACCGCGAACGGCGGCCCGAACGCCGACCGGCTGACCGTCGCGCCCACCGGCCCGGCCGACACCGAGGCCCCCGCGCCGCCGCCGAACCTGCGTGCCACCGGCAAGACCGCCACCACCACGTCGCTCGCCTGGGACGCCGCGACCGACAACGTCGGCGTGGTCGGCTACGACGTCTACCAGCACGGTCAGCTCATGAAGAGCGTGGACGGCGCGACCCTGGCCACCACGGTCGGCGGACTCGCCCCGGACACCGAGTACGACTGGACGGTGTTCGCCCGCGACGCCGCGCCGAACGTCTCCCCGGCGAGCAACAACGTCCTGGTCCGCACCGACCAGGCCCCGCCGGACGGCGAGGCGCCCAGCACCCCGGCGGACCTGCGCGCCACCGGCCGCACCGCGACCTCCGTCGACCTGGCGTGGACGGCCTCGACCGACAACGTCGGCGTCACCGGCTACCAGGTGTTCCGCGACGGCGCGCAGGCCGGCACCTCGGACGGCCCGGCCACCACGGTCGGCGGCCTCACCTCGGGCACCGCCTACCGGTTCACCGTCCGGGCCCGCGACGCGGCGGGCAACCTGTCCCCGTTCGGCAACGAGGTCACCGCGACGCCCGGCGGTTCGGGTCCGGCCGGCGTGCCGAACCCGGGCGCGGTCACCACGATCCTCAGCGGCACCGACGTGCCGTGGGGCCTGGCGTTCCTGCCGGACGGCTCGGCGCTGCTCACCGAACGCGAGACCTTCACCGTCTACAAGCTCTCCGAAACGGGCACGCGCACCAACCTGGGCAAGGTGCCCGGCGCGCAGAACACCAACGGTGAGGGCGGTGTGCTCGGCATCGAGGTCTCGCCGACGTTCGCCTCGGACGGGTACGTGTTCATCTACCACACGGCCGCTGCGGGCAACCAGCTCGTGCGCGCCAAGCTGACCGGCACCACCCTCGGCGGCTGGACGACGTTGCTGTCCGGTGTGCCCAAGTCCCGCTACCACAACGGCGGGCGGCTGCGGTTCAGCCCGGACGGCAAGCACCTGTTCGTCTCCACGGGCGACGCGCAGAACAAGGCCAACGCGCAGAACCTGAACACCAACGCGGGCAAGATCCTCCGGCTCGACCCCGACGGGTCGATCCCGGCCGACAACCCCTACCCCGGCAAGGCGGTGTGGAGCTTCGGCCACCGCAACGTGCAGGGTTTGGACTTCGACTCGCAGGGCCGGCTCTGGGCCTCGGAGTTCGGCGACTCCACGACCGACGAGGTGAACCTCATCCAGAAGGCGGGCAACTTCGGCTGGCCGGACTGCGAGGGCACCTCGGGCGGCGGGTGCGCCGGGACGATCGCGCCGAAGAAGAGCTGGTCCACGTCGGTCGCCTCGCCCAGCGGCCTGACCATCGTCAACGACCACGTCTTCGTCGCCACGACGGTGGGTCAGCGGATCTACCGGATGCGCATCGACCCGTCGGCGAACCTGGTGGACCAGCAGGTGTACTTCCAAGGCACCTACAACCGGTTGCGCACGGTCGAGGTGGACCGCGACGGCGACCTCTGGCTGACCACGTCGACCGACAAGGACGGCACCGCGAACAACGACCGCGTGCTGCACATCGACGTGGTCTACGCGGGCGGGTTCTCGTTGACCAGCTCCGCGTTCGCCGACAACGCGATGATCCCGGCCAAGCACACGTGCGCCGGTGACGGCACCGCGGGCCAGGACCCGTCGCCGCCGCTGGCGTGGACCGGGGCGAGCGGCGCCAAGGGGTACGCGGTGGTGTTCGCGGACCGGGCGGACAACGGCACCAAGCTGCACTGGGCGATCTGGGACATCCCTGCGTCGGCCAGGTCGTTGCCGGAGAACCTGGGCGCGGGCTTCGCGGTGCCGGGGCAGGGCGGCGCGAAGCAGAAGGCCATGGGCAGCGGCGCGAACGCGCAGAAGTACTTCGGGCCGTGTCCGGGCGGGTCGACCAACCCGTACACGTTCACGTTGTACGCCTTGAACACCGCGACCGTGCCGGGGTTGTCGTCGTCCTCGACGATGGCTCAGGTGGAGACCGCGATCAAGAACGCGAGCACCGCGAACACCGTGCTGCGCGGTCGTTCCAACGCCTCGACGTGACCGACGGGCGTGCGGCGGTGCTCTCGGGTCCCGCCGCACGTCCGGTCCGGACAACTTGGTGGGCCGCGCCCGGTCCGGTGATCGCGCGTCGTGCGGGGCCGGCGCGCGGCCGTCCGTCCGCACCGCCGTTGCTCTACTTGCAGTAAGTTACCGGTCGGTCAACTCGTGGTCGGGGTCGTCCCGGGTCGTCCGGTGTGTCCGGAACGGACCCGCCGACCTGCGGTGACGACAACTTGTCGTTGATCCGTAAGGGTTTTGTAGGCGTGCGACTGTCGGTCCCCCCGTGTAGCGTCGAATCGACCCAAGGATGATCACGGGGAGTGTGCAAATTGACTGCATTACGTAACGCTCCGGCACAGGGGCCGACCCCGGCGGTGTTCCGAGACCGTGCCGAAGCCGAGGCGTACGTCGCCTCGGTGTGCTTCAAGCACGGGCCCCCGAGACTGCTCGGCGTCGAACTGGAATGGACCGTCCACCACCGGGACGACCCGGCGAAACCGCTCGACGCAAGCGTGCTCGCCGCGGCCCTGGGCAAGCACGCACCACCGACCCTCGTCCCGGACAGCCCGCAGCACCCGCTGCCCGGCGGCACGCCGCTCACCGTCGAGCCGGGCGGCCAGGTCGAGATCTCCACCCCGCCGAGCGGCTCGCTCACCGAGCTGCTCAAGACCGTCAGCGCGGACATCGACCACCTCACCGGCCTGCTGGAACCCGCGGGCCTGGTCCTCGGTCAGCGCGGTGCCGACCCGCACCGCCCCCCACGTCGAATGCTCCAGGTGCCCCGCTACGCCGCCATGGAGCACGCCTTCGCCCCGGTCGGGCCCGAGGGCATCACGATGATGTGCAGCACCGCCGGGCTCCAGGTGTGCCTGGACTTCGGCCACGAGACCGACCTCGCCACCCGCTGGGCCGCCGTGCACGCGCTGGGACCCGTGCTCAACGCGCTGTTCGCGAACTCGCCCGGCGTCGGCGGCCGGCGCACCGACTGGGCCAGCGCCCGGATGCGCTCCCTCTACGCCACCGACCCCGTGCGCACGCGGCCCGCCGCCGTGTGCGCGGACCCGGCGTCGGCGTGGGCGCGGCGGGTGGTGGACGCCCCGGTGATCGTGGTCCGAAGACCGGGCAACAGCTGGCTGCCACCGCGCCGCCTGACCTTCGCCGAGTGGATCGACGGGGCGCTGGAGACGCGGCCCACGGCCGATGACCTCGACTACCACATGTCGCTGCAGTTCCCACCGGTGCGCCCGCGCGGGTACGTGGAGGTCCGGTACCTCGACACCCCGCCGGACGGGGCCTGGCTGCCGCCCGTCGTGCTGATGGCCGCCCTGTTCAGCGACCGGTCCGTGGTGGACGCGGCGCTGGCGGCCACCGCGACCGCGACCGGCCGCTGGCTGGCCGCCGCGCGCTACGGCCTGGCCGACCCGGTGCTCGCCCGCGCGGCGCGCGACGTGGTCGCCCTGGGCTGCACGGCGCTGCGCAACACCGACCTGTCCGTCGGGCAGACCGACGCCATCGTCGAGGACCTGCACCGCACGCTCGCCGAGAAGACCGCTGAGAATGCCGGAGGGGGCCGTTCATGACCAGCATCGACAACAACACCGGTGTCGAACGCATCCGGGACCACGTCGCCGCGCAGCTCACCAGGGCGCGGCGGCGCAGCCAGTCGCTCACCGACGCCGTGGACGAGCACGACCTGGTGCGCCAGCACTCCAAGCTGATGTCCCCGCTGGTGTGGGACTACGCCCACATCGGCAACCAGGAGGAGCTCTGGCTGGTCCGCGACGTCGGCGGGCGCGAGCCGGTGCGCCAGGACATCGACGAGCTCTACGACGCGTTCAAGCACGCCCGGTCCACCCGCCCGGAGCTGCCGCTGCTCGGTCCCGCCGAAGCCCGCCGGTACGTGGGCGAGGTGCGGGACAAGGTGTTCGACGTGCTGGAGACCAGTCCGCTGGAGGGCCGCAGGCTGCTCGCCGGCGGGTTCGCGTTCGGCATGATCGTGCAGCACGAGCAGCAGCACGACGAGACCATGCTGGCCACCCACCAGCTCCGCGCCGGCCCGCCCGTGCTCGACGCCCCCGCGCCGCCGCGCGGCGGACCGGTCGGCCCGGCCGAGGTGCTGGTGCCGGGCGGCCCGTTCACCATGGGCACGTCGACCGAGGCGTGGGCGCTGGACAACGAGCGCCCAGCGCACCAGGCGCACACCGCGCCGTTCTTCATCGACACCGCGCCGGTCACCAACGGCGCGTACGTCGCGTTCGTGGAGGACGGTGGCTACGCGGACCGTCGTTGGTGGTCCGAGGCGGGCTGGGCGCACGTCCGCAAGGCACCCCTGGTCGCTCCCCGGTTCTGGGAGAAGCAGGGGGATCAGTGGTACCGGACGGCGTTCGGCGTGACCGCTCCGCTCGACCCGGACCAGCCCGTCGTGCACGTCTGCTTCCACGAGGCGGAGGCGTACGCGAAGTGGGCCGGCCGCCGGCTGCCGACCGAGGTGGAGTGGGAGAAGGCGGCCCGCCACGACCCGGCGAGCGGCCGGTCCCGGCGCTACCCGTGGGGCGACGACGAGCCGACCGAGGCGCACGCCAACCTGGGCCAGCGGCACCTGTCGCCGGCACCGGTCGGCGCGTACCCGGCGGGCGCGTCGCCGCTGGGCGTGCACCAGCTCATCGGTGACGTGTGGGAGTGGACCAGCTCGGACTTCCGCGGTTACGGCGGGTTCGAGGTGTTCCCGTACGCCGAGTACTCGCAGGTGTTCTTCGGACCCGACTACAAGGTGCTGCGCGGCGGCTCGTTCGGCACCGACGAGTCCGCGGTGCGCTCGACGTTCCGCAACTGGGACTACCCGATCAGGCGGCAGATCTTCGCCGGGTTCCGCTGCGCGCGGGACGCGGCACCGGGCGAACTGGGCTGACGTGTGCCGCCACCTGGGTTACCTCGGCCCCGCCGTGCCCATCGCGGCCCTGGTGCACGACCCGCCGCACTCGTTGCTGCGCCAGTCGTACGCACCGCGGGACATGCGCGGCGGCGGCACGGTGAACGTGGACGGCTACGGCGTGGGCTGGTACCCCGCGCCGGGCGGCCCCGCGCTGCGCTACCGGCGCACCGGGACGCTCTGGTCGGACGAGAACCTGGCGGCGCTGAGCCGGGTCGTCGTCTCCGGCGCGGTGCTCGCGGCGGTCCGGTCGGCCACCACCGGGATGCCGGTGGTGGAGACCGCGTGCGCCCCGTTCACCGACGGCACGTGGCTGTTCAGCCACAACGGCCGGGTCACCGGCTGGCCCGGCTCGGTCGCCGACCTGGCCAAGTCGCTGCCGGTCACCGACCTGCTCACGTTGGACGCGCCCACCGACTCCGCCCTGCTGTGGGCGCTGCTCCGGGCGCGCCTGGTCACCGCACCGCCGGCCGCCGCGCTGGCGTCCGTGGTGTCCGAAGTGGCCGCCGCGGCCCCCGGCTCGCGGCTGAACCTGTTGCTCACCAACGGATCCGTGCTCGTCGGCACGACCTGGACGCACGCCCTGTGGGTGCGTTCCGGTGACGGCGCGGTGACCGTTTCCTCCGAGCCGCTGGACGACGACCCGCGCTGGCGGGAAGTGCCCGACCGGCACGTCGTCACCGCCGCCCTCTCCCCAGACAACGCGATCACCGTGGACGTTCAACCGATAGGACGATAGATGACCGAGCCAGTGCTGGACGTGCACCTGACTCCGGAGGACGCGGTGGTCGCGCTCCGGGCCGAGGCGAAAGCGGGCCTCACGGCGCGGCCGAAGTGGGTCTCGCCGAAGTGGTTCTACGACGCCGTGGGCAGCGACCTGTTCGAGGAGATCACCAAGCTGCCCGAGTACTACCCGACCCGCGCCGAGCGGGAGATCCTGCTCGCCCGCGCCGGCGAGATCGCCGCGACCACCGGGGCGCACGCCCTGGTGGAGCTGGGCTCCGGCTCGTCGGAGAAGACCAGGCTGCTGCTCGACGCGCTGCGCGAGCACGGGACGCTGCGCGAGTTCGTGCCGCTGGACGTGTCGGCGAGCGCGCTCACCGAGGCGGCCCGGCAGATCCTGGCCGACTACCCCGGGCTGGCGGTGCACGGTGTCGTCGGCGACTTCACCGAGCACCTGGGCCTGCTGCCGGGCTCGTCGCCGCGGCTGGTGGCGTTCCTCGGCGGGACCATCGGCAACCTGATCCCCGAGGAGCGCGACAAGTTCCTCGCCTCCGTGCGGGACGTGCTGGAGCCGGGGGAGTGGCTGCTGCTGGGCACCGACCTGGTCAAGGACCCCGAGGTGCTGGTGCGCGCCTACGACGACGCGCGCGGGGTCACCGCGGAGTTCAACCGGAACGTGCTGCGGGTGCTCAACCGCGAGTTGGGCGCGGACCTCGACCCGCTGGCGTTCCGGCACGTGGCGCTGTGGAACGCCGACCAGGAGTGGATCGAGATGCGGCTGCGGGCGGTGCGCGCGGTGCGGGCGCACGTGGCCGCGCTGGAGCTCGACGTCGAGTTCGCCGAGGGCGAGGAGCTGCGGACCGAAGTGTCGGCGAAGTTCCGGCGGGAGGGCGTGGAGCGGGAGCTGACCGCCGCCGGCTTCGAGCTGCACCGCTGGTGGACCGACTCGGAAGGGAGGTTCGCCCTGTCACTCGCCCGGGTCGTGGGCTGACCCAGCGTGAAGAAATCATCCGTTCTGCGGGTGTTTTACGACCTGTGCGGGTGAGAGCCTCGCGCGACGACGCCGTGGCAGTGCGAACGAGGGGCGGCGTCGCAGACGTGAGGAGCGCTACCCGTGAAGCTTGGAAGCAGAGCGCTGGTCGTCGCGATGGTCCTGGGCACCGCCGTGTCCGGCCTCGTGGCGACCGGCGCGGCCGTCGCCGAACAGGGCCAGGGCGCGTCGCCGGTGCAGTGGAGCAAGTGCGCCGACGACGTGCTGGCCGAGATCCCCGCCGCGCAGCGGGAACGCGTGACCTGCGCGAACCACCCCGTGCCGCTGGACCACCGCAAGCCGCGCGGTGAGAAGATCACCATCGCCCTGATGAAGGCGCCCGCGACCGACCAGGCCACCAAGGTCGGCTCGCTGTTCATCAACCCCGGCGGCCCCGGCGGGGCCGGCCTGATCTACTCCGCGTACGGCACGTCGTTCTTCCAGCCGGAGGTCATGAAGCGGTTCGACCTGATCGGGTTCGACCCGCGCGGCGTGGGCCGCAGCGCGCCGCTGCGCTGCTTCAAGACCCAGGAGGAGGCCGACGACGTCTTCGGCCGCATCTCCTCGGCACCGGTCACCCGCACCGAGATCCGCGACACCACGAAGGCCACCGAGGAGTACACGGCCGCGTGCAAGCGCACCGCCGGCCCGCTGCTCCAGCACATGTCCACCGAGGACGTGGCGCGTGACCTGGACCTGCTGCGGCAGGGCGTGGGCGACAAGGCGCTGACCTTCGTCGGCTTCTCCTACGGCACGCTGCTCGGCGCGACCTACGCCAACGTGTTCCCGCAGAAGTCCCGCGCCCTGGTGCTGGACGGCAACGTGGACCCGGCGCTGCGCACGTCCAACGGCGCCGAGTACGACCGGCAGCGCGCGCAGGGCTTCGAACTCGCGCTCGACGCGTTCCTCAAGCGCTGCGTCGCCGAAGGCGCGAAGTGCGCCTACAGCGACGGTGACCCGCGCGCCAAGTTCGACCAGGTGCGCGACTCGCTGCGCGAGAAGCCGGTCACCCTGGCCTCCGGCGAGGTGGTCACCTACCAGAGCTACGTCGGCCGGGTGAGCGGCGACCTGTACAGCATCCCCCGCCTGAAGCCGCTGGCCGCCTGGTTGCAGGCCGTCTACGGCGCGGTGAACCCGTCCGCCGCGCTCGCCGTGCAGGACACCCCCGTGCTGGAGGCCCCGCTGGCCAACAAGAACGGCATGGCGGACGTCAACGCGGGGGTCGTGGGCGACGCCGAGTACCTGTCCGACGACTCGTACTACGGCGTGAACTGCACCGACAAGCCGTTCCTCCGGATCCCGGGGCTGTTCCCGGTGGTCGCGGCGAAGTGGGAGCGCGAGTCGCCCACGTTCGGTCGCCAGCAGGCCGCGTCCGACCTGCTGACCTGCCCGACGTGGCCGGTCCGCCACCCCGACCGCTGGGCGGGCCCGTGGAACAAGCGGACGCCGAACCCGGTCGTCGTGGTGGGCAACTACTACGACCCGGCGACGCAGTACAAGTTCTCGCAGCGGATGGCGCGTCAGCTCGGCAACGCGCGGCTGATCACCGTCGACGCGTTCGGGCACTGCATCCTCGGCAAGAGCACGGGTGCCGACACCCTGGTGACCGACTACCTGGTGAACCTGAAGGCCCCGGCCGACGGGCAGGTCTTCCAGTCCAACACCCAGCCGTTCTAGCCCGTCCGGGTGCGGCTGTCCCGGGCGACCGCGACAGCCGCACCCACCAGGACCACCAGTTCCGGACGTCCCGGCACGTACCAGGCCGCGACCAGGTAGCCGACCGCCGTGGCGGCGACCAGCAGGTCCCGCGTCCGCCACGCCCACAACACCAGCCCGACCACGACGACGGTCGCGAGGGCGCGGGCCTCGTGCACCCCCGGGTCGGGGCCGATGCCCACCACGGCCACGGCGCTCAGCTCGTGGCTTGACAACTCCATGACGCTGCGCCGGTGGACTTCCAGGGCCGCGCTGCCGAACCGGTAGACCTCCAGCGTCGCCGTGGCCAGGCCCAATCCCAAGGCCAGCAACGGGAACCAGGCCCCGGGCCGCCGCGCGTGCAGGTCGTGCGCCGCGATCACGAGCGCCGCCGCGACCGCGACGATCGCGGCGTACGGCGGCGGTTCGAACAAGGCCGCCACCGCGTACACCGCCGTCGCCGCGATCAGCCGGGGACCGCGCCGCCAACCGGCGATGACCGTCAGGACCGCGATCCCGACCAGTGACCCGTACTCCCAGACCGCGCCGAGCAGCCCCACCACGACCAGCGGCACCCACTCGCGGTCTCGGGCGAACGCGACAGCCGCGCCGGCGCACAGCACCGCGACGACCGCGAATGGCACCCAGGTCATGGGCGGCGGTGGTTCGTACCAGTCCAGTGCCGTCAACCCCGTCTCGAACGCCATGCTCACCGACTCCGTCATCGGTGCCCACGCCCGCCACGGCTCGTCGGTGAGCCACAGCGAACCCTGCCAGCCGACGAAAACCGCCAGACCCGTTGCCAGCAAGGGAAACCAGAGCCCTGGTCGGCGTGCGTGCAAGTCGTGCGCGGCCAACAACAACGCCCCCGCGAACGCCACGACCGCCGGCAACGGCGTCCACCCGAACACCGCCGCGACCGCGAACACGACATCGGCCGCCACGAGTCGCCAATCGCCTGCCCGCCACGCCGCGGCGAGCAACAGCGGCACACCCGCGAGCGGCCCGTACTCCCAGATCTCGGCCAGCAACCCCACCAGAACCAATGGCAGCCACGCCATCGCGCCTCACCCCCTGAGGCGACACACCCTAGCGACGGGCGTCCGGCCGGCTCAGCGCACCTTGCGGCGCAGGGGAACCTCGGGAAACGCGTCTCGGCCGGAGCGGGTGTTGCGCCAGTCCCACCACTCGCGCGCGCCGCACACCTGGTACATCACCTCGCGCGCCTCGTCGTGGGTGAGCACGCCGTCCCGCTCCGCGCTCTCGATGCCCGTGCACTCGTGGGTGAACTCGCGGTACGCGTCGACGACGTCCACGGTGGGCTGCGAGGACACGTACGCCATCGGCACGATCGCCCGCAACCACTCGTAGGCGCCGGCCAGCAACGTCGTCGGCTCGTCGTCGTAGACCTTCGGGTCGAGCCCGGCGAGATCGGACGCGAACCGCCGGAAATCGTGCCGCGCGGGGACGAAGAACGCACACCGCCGGTCGACGCGCTGCCGGTCCAGCGCGTGGTAGAGCGCCATCCCCATCTCCAGCGGCATGTTCATCCGCGCGAGGTTGTCCGGCCCCTCGCCGTGCGCGCGGGAGAGGTCGTGCAGCGAGTAGTGGCAGTTCCGGATCGCCTCGAAGATCATTTCCAGCCGTAGTTGGTCCGGCGAGGAGAGGTCCCGCGCACTCACCGGCACCAGCCCGGCGGCGACCACCGCGAAGCCCAGTGCGTCGGCGTGCCGGCGGAAGTCCTTGTCGTACGGGTGGTTCAGGAACACCTGGTACGGCGCGTACGCGGCGATGTCCCGGCGCATCACCGGTCCACCCCGGAGCGGATGGCGAGCCCGCGCACCAACCGCCGCAACGCGCGCCGGTACCGGGTCTCGTCGGACCACCCGGTGAAGTCCACGGCCGTCCGGGCGCGCAGCAGCGGGTGCACCACGCCGGGGTCCGGGTCTACCAGCACCGGAACCACTCGGCGTTCCGCACGGGGCGTCAAGGCTTGGCGGATCTCGTACTCGATCCACTGGCTGTCCGCGGAATGCCTGCTCTGCACCACCACGAAGGAATCGGCGCGGTCGAGCGCGGCGTTGATCGATTCCGGGAACCACTCGCCGGCCCGGATGTTCGCCGACTCGGTCCACGTCGAGAACCCCGCGTCCGCCAGGTCGTCCCGGAGCCGACGGACGAACGGCGCGTCCTCCCGCGCGTAGCTGATGTAGCAGTTCGGCAGGCGCTCGTCGCCCTGGCCCAGCGCGGACCGCGCCAGGTCGGCGGCTTCCCCGGCCTCGCCGGACCACGGCTGGACCGGGACGCCGAGGCCCGCCAACATCCCCACCGGCCCGGTGGTCAGGACCAGCGCCCGCCGCCCCAGGTGCCCGAGGGCGTAGCCGACGCCGAACGACTCGGGCGGGGTGAGCGGACCGCCGTGGTGCAGGATCAGCGCCGACTCGGTGCCGTCGACGAAGGACCGCACGTCCGGGTCCGCCACCGGGCGGGCCGGCACCCCCAGCGCGGCGGCCACCGCCTCGGCCAGCCCCACCGCGCCCCCGCAGTGCAGCACCAGCAGCGGACGCCGGGCCCGGCGTCCGCTCCGGTCCGCGACGCCGTCGAGCGCCGGGGTGAGGGCGTCGGCCAGTTCACGCGCCGAGGCGACCTCGGTGGTGGGCGCGGTCGCCACCACGAACTCGCGGAACTCCCGCTGCCGGCGATCGGATGAGCGGTCGTCGGCGAGCAGGAACACCACCCGGGGCACGCCGATCTCGACCGCCGTGCGGTACTCGAACTCCGCGTAGGAAACCGGTTCGTCGGGGAGTTCCGGTCCGTAGGCGGATCCGAGCACGCCCACGTACAGGTCACTCTCGCGGATCATCCGCCGGCACTGCTCGGTGAGCGGCAGGTCCGGCGATGCCCCGGGTTCCAGCGCCACACCACCGAAGTCCGCGACGACCGTCCGAGCGGCCTCCACCAGGGCGGAGGTCCCCAGCCCCGAGGAGTAGCCGAGGAACACGCCTAACGGTGCCATCGCGCCATGCTAGTTGGCCCGACACGCAAAAGGGCCGCCCACCGGGGTGGACGGCCCTTGAGCTTGGGGTGTGACTAGCTGCGGACCATCTTGCGCAGGACGTACTGCATGATGCCGCCGTTGCGGTAGTAGTCGGCCTCACCGGGGGTGTCGATGCGGACGACCGCGTCGAACTCCACCTTCGAGCCGTCCGTCTTCGTGGCGGTCACGTGCACCGTGCGCGGCGTGTCGCCGTCGTTCAGCGCGGTGATGCCGGTGAAGTCGAACGTCTCCGTGCCGTCCAGACCGAGGTCCGCGGCCGTGTTGCCGGCCGGGAACTGGAGAGGCAGGACGCCCATGCCGATCAGGTTGGAGCGGTGGATCCGCTCGAACGACTCGGCGATCACCGCGCGCACGCCGAGCAGCGAGGTGCCCTTGGCCGCCCAGTCGCGCGACGAGCCCGAGCCGTACTCCTTGCCCGCCAGCACGACCAGCGGCACGCCCGCCTCGGCGTAGGACACCGACGCGTCGTAGATGGTGGTCTGCGGCGCGCCCTCGGCCAGGAAGTCGCGGGTGAAGCCGCCCTGGACGTCGTCGAGCAGGAGGTTGCGCAGGCGGATGTTCGCGAACGTGCCGCGGATCATCACCTCGTGGTTGCCGCGGCGCGAGCCGTAGGAGTTGAAGTCCTTGCGCTCCACGCCGTGCTCGGTGAGGTACTTGCCCGCCGGCGAGTCGGCCTTGATCGCGCCGGCCGGGGAGATGTGGTCGGTGGTGACCGAGTCGCCCAGCAGGGCCAGCACCCGCGCGCCGCCGATCTCGGTGACCGGCTTGGGCTCCATCTCCATGCCCTCGAAGTACGGGGGCTTGCGCACGTAGGTGGACTGCGCGTCCCACTCGAAGGTCTTGCCGGTCGGCGTGGGCAGCGACTGCCACCGCTCGTCGCCCGCGAACACGTTCTCGTAGCCCTTGGTGAAGCCCTCCGGGCTGATCGACGACGCGACGACCTCGGAGATCTCCTGCGGCGACGGCCAGATGTCGGCCAGGTAGACCGGCTCGCCGTTCTGGTCGGTGCCCAGCGGCTCGGTGGTGATGTCCTTGTCCATCGACCCGGCCAGCGCGTACGCCACCACGAGCGGCGGGGACGCCAGGTAGTTCATCTTGATGTCCGGGTTGATCCGGCCCTCGAAGTTCCGGTTGCCCGACAGCACCGACACCGCGGCGAGGTCGCCCTCGCCGATGCCCGCCGAGATCTCGTCCTGCAACGGGCCGGAGTTGCCGATGCACGTGGTGCAGCCGTAGCCGACCAGGTGGAAGCCGAGCTTCTCCAGGTACGGCAGCAGGCCCGCGCGCTCGTAGTAGTCCATGACGACCTTGGAGCCCGGCGCGAGGGTGGTCTTCACCCACGGCTTGCGCTCCAGGCCCTTCTCCACGGCCTTCTTCGCCAGCAGCGCCGCGCCGATCATCACCGACGGGTTGGACGTGTTGGTGCACGAGGTGATCGCGGCGATCGCGACCGCGCCGTGGTCCAGCTCGAACTCCGCGCCGTCGAGGCTGACCTTCACCGGGTTGGACGGGCGGCCGTCGGCGCCCTGGGCGGCGGAGTGGAACACGTGCGGCGCGCCGCCCGCGTCACCGTTGGACACCGCGGTCGGGTCGCTGGCCGGGAACGTCTCGTCCACGGCCTCGTCCACGTTGGACTTGGGCTCGGCCTCGGTCTTGGACACGTACGCGCCCAGCGCCTGCCGGAAGGCGGGCTTGGCGTTGGTCAGCTCGATGCGGTCCTGCGGGCGCTTGGGGCCGGCGATCGACGGGACGACCGTCGACAGGTCCAGCTCCAGCGTCTCGGAGTAGACCGGCTCGTGGTCGGCGTCGTGCCAGAGGCCCTGCTCCTTGGCGTAGGCCTCGACCAGCGCGAGCTGGTCGGCGGTGCGGCCGGTGAGCTTGAGGTAGTCGATCGTCTCGCCGTCGATCGGGAAGATCGCGCAGGTCGAGCCGAACTCCGGGCTCATGTTGCCGATGGTGGCGCGGTTGGCCAGCGGTACCGCGCCGACGCCCGAGCCGTAGAACTCGACGAACTTGCCGACCACGCCGTGCTTGCGGAGCATCTCGGTGATGGTCAGCACCAGGTCGGTGGCGGTCGCGCCGGCGGGCAGCTCGCCGTGCAGCTTGAAGCCGACGACGCGCGGGATCAGCATCGACACCGGCTGGCCGAGCATCGCGGCCTCGGCCTCGATGCCGCCGACGCCCCAGCCGAGCACGCCGATGCCGTTGACCATGGTGGTGTGCGAGTCGGTGCCGACCAGCGTGTCCGGGTAGGCCTGCGGGAGCGTGCCTTCACCGCCGGCAGGCAGGCGACGGACCATCACCACGCGCGCCAAGTGCTCGATGTTGACCTGGTGGACGATGCCGGTGCCGGGCGGGACGACCTTGAACTCGTCGAACGCGGTCTGGCCCCAGCGCAGGAACTGGTAGCGCTCCTTGTTGCGCTGGTACTCCAGGTCGACGTTGAGCTCGAAGGCGTCCGGGCGGCCGAAGATGTCGGCGATCACCGAGTGGTCGATGACCAGTTCGGCCGGCGCGAGCGGGTTGACCTTCGTCGGGTCGCCGCCCAAGTGGGTGACGGCCTCGCGCATGGTGGCGAGGTCGACCACGCAGGGCACGCCGGTGAAGTCCTGCATCACCACGCGGGCCGGGGTGAATTGGATCTCCGTGTCGGGCTCGGAACTCGGGTCCCAACTGCCCAACGCGCGGACGTGGTCGGCGGTGATGTTCGCGCCGTCCTCGGTGCGCAGGAGGTTCTCCAGCAGGATCTTCAAGCTGTACGGCAGACGCTCGGCGCCCTCGACCGCGCTCAGCCGGAACACCTCGTACGAGGAGTCCCCCACGGTGAGCGTGCCGCGGGCGCCGAAGCTGTCCTTGCTAGCTGGTGCAGTCACGTGAAACTCCATCTGGTGACGCGCAAAGTCGGTTGGGGAACTGCTTGGTGAGTCTTCCGCACCCGCCGGCGCGGCGCTCCTTCGCCTTAAACAGTACGCGTGTCCTGTATTCGGCTTCAACCCGGTCCTACCTAGATCGGGGCATCATCACACCCGTGGTCCGTCTTGATCGAGTCGGTAAGCGGTACGGGCGCGGCCCGTGGGTGCTCCGCGACGTGACGCTGGCGGTCGAACCGGGCGAAACGGTCGTGGTGACCGGCGGCAACGGCTCCGGCAAGTCCACCCTGCTGCGGATCGCCGCCGGGCTGAGCCGCCCGACGTCCGGCCGGGTGGCGCGCCCCGCCTCGGTCGGGTACCTGCCCGAGCGGTTCCCGCCCGGCGTGAAGCTCTCCGCGCGGGACTACCTGCGGCACCTGGCCGCCGTGCGCGGCGTCCCGGCGCGGTGGGACCTGGTCGAGGCGCTCGGCTTCGTCGGCGACCCGGACGCGCCGATGGCGACCCTGTCCAAGGGCAACACCCAGAAGGTCGCCCTCGCCCAGGCGCTCGCCGCGACCGGCCTGCTGGTGCTCGACGAGCCGTGGTCGGGCCTCGACGCCGCCGCCGGCGCGGTGCTCGCCGAGTTCGTCACCGGCGGCGCGGCCGCCCGGCTGATCACCGACCACCACGGCCACGACCTGCCCGGCGCGCGGGAGTTCGCGCTCGGCGCGCGCCGGACCGGTGTCGTCGTCGAACTGGACCGGGTGGGGGAGTCGTTCGAGAAGATCAGCGTGTTGGCGGGCGTGCGGGAGGCGCGGGTGGTCGGCCGCGGCGCGCGGGTCGAGGTCGAGCCCGGGTTCAGCGACCAGGTGCTGGTCGAGGCGTTGCGGCTGGGCTGCTCGGTGCGGAGCGTGCGGTCGTGACGGCGCTGGTGCGGTACCTGCTCGCGGACGTCCTGCGCACCCAGCGCTACCTGCCGCCGCTGCTGGTGTTCGCCGCCGTGCTGGCCATGTTCAACGCCGGCGACGCCGGGCCGCCGCCGTCCGCGTACGCCGGGTCGACCGCGTTCCTGTACCCGGTCGCGGTGTGGCTGACCATCGTCGTGGCCACCGCCGAGGACCCGGTGCGGCGCGCGGTGACCGTCGTGACGGCCGGCGGGTGGGGACGTTCGCAGGCGGCGGTGGCCATCTTGTCGTGCCTGCTGGTGACGGTGGTGGCGGCGTTCGCCGCGCTGCTGCCGGTGCTCACCCAGAGCCGTCCCTACCCGCCCGGCACCGTGGCGCTCGGGTTCGCCGCGCTGCTGGTCGCCGGGGTCGTCGGGGTCGGCGTGGGCGTGCTGTGCGCACGACCGGTGATCACCCAGCACGGCTGGTCCGTGCTCGCCGCAGCCGCGCTCGTCGTGCTCGCGTACCTGTTCGGCCAGACCCCGCCGATCGGGAACGTCCTGGGCGCGCTCGGCCACGAGTACGACCTGGTCCCGCACCTCGCGGTGTCCGGCGCGTGCGCGGTCGTGCTGGTGGTGGGAGCGACCTGGCTGTCCCGAACGCTAGGCCCACGCCGGAACTAGCGCGGCTGTCGGACCCCGGAGTCGGGTCAGCCGAGCACCTGGTCGAGATAGGCGACGGCTTCGGCCGGGTCGGTGGTCACCGCGGCGAGGTAGCCGTCCGGGCGGATCAGCAGCAAGGTGCCCTCGGTCGCGCCGTACGCCGCCTCGACGTGACCGTCCACGTCGACCACGGAGTGCGTGCGGACGTAGGGGTGCGCGTCCCGCACGTACGCCACTGCGTCCTGCGCGCCGATCCCCACCAGCGCGAACTCCGGCCCTTGGAACAGGTCGAACATCCGGGCCGGCGTTCCGTCCACGAGCGCGCACGGCGCGTCCGGCGCGCGGTCGCCCGCTCGTTCGCCGACCCCCGCCAGCGGTCCGCCGCGGTAGGTCAGGGCCAGTTGCAGCGTCTCGTCGTCGCGCTTGCCGGGCCACTGCGTCGCGTCCGCCTCGTGGTGCAGCCGGCTGGTGACGCCCAGCAGCCACGCGGCCACCGGCAGGCGTTCGGCCTCGTAGGTGTCGAGCAGTTCCCCGCCCGCGCCGGTCAGCACGGCGGCCAGCTTCCAGCCCAGGTTGTAGGCGTCCTGGATACCGGTGTCCATGTCCTGGCCGCCGGCCGGCGGGTGCACGTGCGCCGCGTCGCCCGCCAGGAACACCCGGCCCACCCGGTACCGGTCCACCATCCGCACGTTCGCCCGGTACGGCGACATCCACGTCGCCTCCCGCACGACGACGTCGTCCCGGCCGGTGCGCGCCCGGACCAGCGTGCGCAGCACCTCCAGCGACGGCTCGGCGTCCGCCGGGGCCCGCAACCGGTAGAGGTCCGTGCCCGGCAGCGGGCACAGCGCGAGAAGCCCGGCGGGCGACTTCGGCCACGCGTGCCAGTGCTCGCGGTCCAGGCCGTCCAGCCGCACGTCCCCGATCACCAGCCGCTGGTCGTCCCACGTCTCGCCCTCGAAGCCCACGCCGAGCCGCTTGCGCACCGGGCTGCGCCCGCCGTCGCAGCCCACCAGGTACGCCGCCCGCACCAGCTCGCCGCCGACCACGGCGGTGACCCCGTCGCCGTCCTGCTCGAACGAGGTGACCTCCGTGCCGTACTCGACCGCGCCGCCCAGCTCCGCCAGCCGGTCCCGCAGGATCCGCTCCACCCGGAACTGGGGGATGATCACGGTGCTCGGGTACGGCGCGTCCGGCGTCGGCCGCTTCCCCTCGTCCACCACGCCCAGGTCGTGCAGCACCTCGATCGACCGCGGCTGCAACGCCTTGCCCGGCGACCCGGTGAACGGCCCGCCGGCGCGGTCCACCAGCCGGAACCCCACCCCGCGCCGCGCCAGGTCGACGGCGAGGGTGAGGCCGGTCGGTCCGGCCCCGACGATCAGTACCTGCGTGTCCATGGCGGCCACTGTGCCCACCGGTGCTGCCAAACCGCTGTCATCGCGGTGTCAGCCCCCATGTCAGCCCCCCGCGTCAGCCCCCCGAGTCAGCACCGGTGTCACGCGGTCCGGCCGCCCGGACGTCGGCCGGGTGGGCGGACCGGACGTCGGATGGGGTGGCGGGGGACCGGCGCGGCCGCCGGACGTGGAGAAGCCCCGCCGGCGGTACCGGCGGGGCTCCTCGCAGGGGTCTCTACCTGCGGTGACCCTACTTGCCGAGCTTGAGCAGCTCGTCGATGTCCTTCGGGTCCAGACCGCGCATCAGGGTCAGGAAGATCTCGCTGTAGGAGCGGATCGGGCTGACGTACCACTGGCCGTTGACCTCGGTCGCGACCACGCCGACACCGTCCTTGAGCACCTGCGCGCCGATCCGCGAGATCACGTCCACCACGGCCTGCGGCATCTTGCGGCCACCCTGCTGCTTGGCCAGGTCCGCGATCTCGTCCGCGCACAGCCGCTGGGTCTGGCCGTCGGCCTTGGCGGTGTAGCAGTCGCCGTCGCGGCTGACCTCGCCCTTCTGGCCCTTGACCTCCAGCACCAGCTTGCGGATCGTGAGCTGCTTGCCGCCGGTGACGTCCTTCGAGTCGGTCTCCAGCTCGATCAGCTTCGCGCCGGTGGCGGGCACCCGGCCGATCTGGTCGAGGATCACCGGGCCGACGTCCTGGAGCACGCCCATCTCGTCCGGCGGCAGCAGGGCGATGACGCCCTTGATGTCACCGGCCAGCGCCTTCTCCACGATGCCCTTGGCGGCGGCCTCGGCCGAGTCCGCACCCTCGGGCGTGATGCCCTGGGACGGCCACTTGAGGTTCTCCTCCTCCAGCGCCGCGTTGGCGATCGTGTAGAACAGCGACGGGTACCACTCGTCGCCGACCTTGACCGTGGCGATGCCGATCGGCTTGCCCTTGCGGTCGGCCTTCTCCTTGGCGAAGTCCAGCGTCTCGGTCTCCGGGGCCTGGTCGACCTTCGCGCCCAGGGCCTTGACCAGCTTGTCGGTCAGCGGGATCTGCTTGACGTCCGAGGTGAAGGTGATCTTGCCCTCGACGACCTTGTTGATCGTGACCCGGTCGTTGACCTTCTCCGCGGCGGCCTCGTCGAACTTGATGCCCTCGCTCTTGATCGTGACGCCGCTGATCTTCTGCGGGTCCGCCTCGGGCTTGAGGATCTCCAGCCGCTTGGCCTCGCTGACCGTGGCCTCGGTGTAGTCCTTGCTGAGCTTGGCCTCGGCCGGGGCCAGGCCGTTCATGATGCCCAGGACGTCACCGCTGCCCAGCGCGCTGAGCAGGTTGTTCGCCGCGGTCTGCGGCGTGTCGGAGCCGGCGGCGACGGAGTCGGAGCTGCGCAGCGCGCGCACCGTGAAGAACGTGCCCGCGGCCAGCACGAGGACGGCGACGACGGCCGTGACGACCAGGCCGGTCCGCTTCTTCTTCGGCGGCTGGCCGCCCGCGTACCCGAACGGCTGCTGCGGGCCGCCGAACTGCTGGCCGTAGCCCTGCTGGGGGAAGCCCTGCGGGCCGGTCTGCGGAAAGCCCTGCTGCTGCGGCTGCGGGCCGGTCTGGGGGTAACCCTGCTGGTAGCCGCCCTGCTGCTGGCCGCCGTAAGGCTGCTGGCCGGGCTGCTGCTGCGGTTGACCCTGCGGCTGCTGCTGCCACCCGCCCTGCTGCGGCTGACCGTACGGGTTGTTCTGCGGTGGCCATTCGCCTCCGCCGCCACTCGGGTAGCTCACGGTGCTCCTCCTGGACTGATCGCTGTGCGGGTGTTCGCGGTGAGCACGGTGATCGCACCCGCGATCCCCAGCACGGCACCACCGAGGGTGACGACCGGTCCGGTCAGGCTGATCCCGACCAGCGCTCCCTCGTTGCCCCCTTGGACGGCGGCAAGTGCCGCCACCGTTCCCGCAATCGTGCCAAAGACCAGGGCGGTACAGGCGGCAATCCGGTGAAGTCGTAGCAACCAGAGCACGAAACAGCCCACCGCCAACGGGGTGACACCCACCCAGACGGCCCGCACCACGTCCCCTGACGTGCTGTCCAACCCGGCGAAACCACGCAGCGCGAGCACCTCGTAACTGTCCCTCGTGACCGATCCGGAACGCAGCCACGGCAGGAACGTCCCAGCCACGCCTGTGATCAAGCCGACAACCCCGACTACCGCACCCCAAGTCCTGCGCACGTGGCCATGCTCGCAAATCTCCGGCGTGGAATGGTGGGGGAATGGACGCACGGGACGCGATGGCGGCCGCGCGGCGGATCACCGCGCTGACCGGTGCCGGGGTCTCGACCGACTCGGGCATCCCTGACTTCCGCGGCCCGCGCGGCGTGTGGACGGCGCTCGGGCGTGAGTTCACCATGGACGGCTACCTGACCGACCCGGCCGTGCGGCGGGCGGCGTGGCAGGCGCGGGCGACGCATCCGATGTGGACGGCCGAGCCGAACGCGGCGCACCGGGCGCTGGCGGAGCTGGAGCGCGCCGGCCGGGTGCGGGCGCTGCTGACCCAGAACGTCGACCGGCTGCACCAGCGGGCGGGGTCGGTGGCGGTGGTGGAGCTGCACGGGTCGTTGACGGGGACGGTGTGCGTCGACTGCGGGGCGACCGGGGCGATGAGCGCGGCGCTGGACCGGGTGCGGGCGGGGGAGGACGACCCGGACTGCGGCGCGTGCGGCGGGATCCTGCGGTCCACGACCGTCGCTTTCGGACAGCCGTTGGACGCCGACGTGCTGCGCGCGGCGCGGACCGCGGCGTTGGACTGCGACCTGATGCTGGTGGCGGGGACGTCGCTGTTGGTGGAGCCCGCGGCGAGCCTGGTCGGGTTGGCGGCGCAGGCGGGCGCGGCGGTGGTCATCTGCAACAAGGAGCCGACGCCTTACGACGGCGTTGCGACTGCCGTGGTGCGCGGGCCGGTGGGAGTGTCGTTGCCGGCGCTGGTGGCGGTCCCGGTGGTCGGGTCGGGCCCGGTCCGGACGTGGGGCGATCCGAGCACTTGGTGATCACCCGGCCGTGGCCTTCCTTCACCCTCCCGGGGTGGGGGATGGTGGGAAGATGATCACATGGGGGAGCAGCAGTCGCCGATCAACATCGTCCACCGGCTGACCGTGCCGACCGGCGACATCGGGCTGGACGTGCGCTGGCTGCCGGGGGTGCGTGGGTTCGAGGTGCGGCCGGAGGCGGACGGCGTGCGCTTCCACCCGCACGACCAGCACGTGGTGCGGCTGGGCGAGGCCGTGTTCCGGCTGGAGAACGTGCACTTCCATCGGCCGAGCGAGCACTGGGTGGAGGGAGTGCGGCAGACGGCGGAGATGCACGCGGTGCACATCCGTGCGGACGAGAGCTTGCGCGTGTGCGTGGTCGCGGTGTTCCTGGAACTGGCGTACGCAGACTCGGCCCCGACGGCGTCCGTGCCCGGCCCTTCCGTCCCTGGCGCGGGGTCGGTCGGGACGGTGCCCGGTTCGGTGCTTCCCGGTTCGGTGCTGCCCGGTTCGGTGGTGCGGGGCCCGGAGGAGTTCGCACTGCGCGACCTGCTCCCGGCCGAGTCCCGGTGCTACCGGTACGAGGGGTCGCTGACGACACCGGAGTTCGACGAGACGGTGAGCTGGGTGGTGCTGCGCGAACCCGTGAAGGTGACGGACCCGAACCTCGCCGCCTTCATCCGCTCCCACGCGGACAAGGCCCGAGCACCCCAACGCCTGAACCGGAGGTTCGTACTCTCCTCCACCTGACACCCCGCCCGCCGCCCCGCCCGTCCCGCGACGCCGCGTTGACCGCACTGCACCGTCGGGCGAGGTCGCCGCGCCATGCGGGCCGCGCCGCTGGACGGCGCCGCCCCGCGCCCTGGTCGCCGCGCCGCCCCACTCCGCGTCCTTGCGCCCGCGCACCGACTCGTCTCGCGGCAGCGGCCCGGCTCGGCTCGGCTCGGCTCGGCTCGGAAAATCGTCGTTCCGAGCGGGGGTGACTGGTCGGTAGCCGAGTTCGTCGCTGGTCAATAGTGTGACGGGGCATGCGCGTACCCCTGACTGTCGCCGATTTCCTCGACCGTGCCGCGCAGGTCTTCGCGGACACCACCGCCACCGTGGACGAGCCGGACCAGCCCGGCGCTCCCGTCCCCACCACCACTTACGGCGACCTCGCCACCAGGGTCCGGGCCTGGCAGGCCGGGTTCGACGCGCTGGGGGTCGGCGAGGGGGAGCGGGTGGCTGTGGTCAGTCACAACTCCGCCCGGCTGCTCGAACTGCTGCACGCCGTGCCCGCGAGTGGTCGGGTGTGCGTGCCGGTGAACTTCCGGCTTCGGCCGGATGAGGTGTCCTACGTCGTGGAGCACAGCGGGGCGTCCGTGCTGCTGGTCGATCCCGAGCTGGAGCTCGACGGGGTCACCGCGCGGCACCGGTTCACGCTCGGTGTCGAGAGCGAGCAGCTCCTGCGCTTCGACGTCGAGCCCCGCCCGTGGTCCGACCCCGACGAGGACGCCACGGCCACCGTCAACTACACCTCCGGCACGACCGCCCGGCCCAAGGGCGTGCGGATGACCCACCGCAACATCTGGCTCAACGCGGTCACCTTCGCCATGCACACCCGCGCCTGGGAGCGGGACGTCTACCTGCACGTCCTCCCGATGTTCCACTGCAACGGCTGGGGCATGCCGTTCGGGCTGGCCGGGCTGGGCGTGCCGCAGGTGGTCCTGCGCAAGGTCGACGGCACCGAGATCCTGCGCCGGGTCGACCACCACGGCGTCACGCTGATGTGCGGCGCGCCCGCCGTCTGGAACGCCGTCCTGGACGCCGCCCGGACGTGGGACGGCGAGATCCCCGGCCGCGACCGGGTCCGGATCGTGTGCGCCGGCGCGCCCCCGCCCAGCCGGACGATCGCCCGGGTCGGCGAGGAGCTGGGCTGGGAGTTCCTCCAGCTCTACGGCCTGACCGAGACCTCGCCGCTGCTCACGTTCAACCGCACCCGCCCCGGTGACGACGCGCTGCCCGCCGAGGAGCGGGCCCGCAAGCTGTCCCGGGCCGGTGCGCCGGGGCTGGGCGTGCGGTTGCGGATCGCCGAGAGCGGCGAGGTGCTGGCGCGGACCAACCACGTGATGGCTGGCTACTGGGACAACCCGGACGCCACCGCCGAGGCGGTCGAGGACGGCTGGTTCCACACCGGGGACGGCGGGTCGCTCGACGGTGAGGGTCAGCTCACGATCTCCGACCGCAAGAAGGACGTGATCATCACCGGCGGTGAGAACGTCTCCTCGATCGAGGTGGAGGACGTCCTGTTCAGTCACCCGTCCGTGGCTGAAGCCGCCGTGATCGGAGTACCGCACGAGAAGTGGGGCGAGACGATCAAAGCGCTGATCGTGCTGGTGGAGGGCGCGCGGGCGACCGAGGCGGAGCTGATCTCGCACTGCAGGGCGCGACTCGCCGGGTTCAAGTCACCCACCTCCGTGGAGTTCCGCGACGCCATCCCGCGCACCGCCACGGGCAAGGTGCAGAAGTTCAAGCTGCGCGAACCGTACTGGTCGGGGCTGGATCGCAAGGTCAACTGACAGTGGACCCGGCGTCACCCGTGTGACCCATGTGGCTGAAGTTCTTGCCGGGTCAATTGGAAACCTTGGTGTCGAAGTGGCACAGTTCCGAACGCGTCCGGTAACGCCATTCGGTGCAACCCGGATCGGCCGAGCGGGATGGGGAGGCGGGTGTCGTGGCTCGATGGGTGATCTTGGTGGTCACGGCGTTGGTCCTGTTCCCCGGCGTGGCGACGGCCGTCCCACCGCCCCCGCCCAACCCGAGCGACGACGAGATCAGCGTCGGCCGCCAGGAGGCGGACGCGAAGGCCGCCCGGGTCGGTGAGCTGACCAGCCAGTTGACCGCCGCCGAGGCCGAGCTCCAGCGCCTCACCGACGACGTCGCGTTCAAGATGGAGCTGGCCAACAAGGCCCGCGTCGACCTGGAGACCGCCCAGGACGAGGCCGAGAAGGCCAGGCAGGACGCCGACGCCGCGCGCACCGAGGCCGACGCCGCAGGCCGGGCCGTCGAGGACTCCCGCGAGGAGTTGGACGAGTTCGCCGCCGCCAGCTTCCAGCAGGGCAGCACGATCGGGTCGCTGTCCGCCTACTTCGGCTCCACCAGCCCGGAGAACCTGCTGGCCCGCTCGCAGCTCCTCGCGGCGGTCGGCGACTCCGGTCTCAACGCCCTGGACGACGTGGAGCAGGCCCGCTCGGAGAAGGCCAACAAGGACTCGTCGGCGCGCGCCGCGCTGGACCTGGCGAACCAGAAGCAGTCCGCCGCCGACCAGGCCAAGAAGGACGCCGACGCGGCCCAGCAGTCCGCCGTGCAGGCCCAGCAGGGCCAGGCCGGCCAGGCCGCCGCGATCGAGGGCGACAAGTCCCGGGTCGAGGGCGAGCTGACCCAGGCGCTCGGTGCCGTTCAGGGCCTGGAGGGTCAGCGCGCCCAGTACAACCAGTGGCTCGACGACAAGCGCCGCGAGGAGGAGGAAGCCGCACGTCAGGCGGCCCTCAACGCGGCGAAGCCGACCGCGCCCGCGCACCACCGCCCGGCGGTGGCGGCCGCGTCGAGCGGCGGCGGCGTGGAGACGGTCGTGGCCCGCGCGATGGAGCACCTCGGCGTCCGCTACTCGTGGGGCGGCGGCAACTACAACGGCCCGACGATCGGCATCCGCGACGGAGGCGTGGCCGACTCGTACGGCGACTACTACAGCGTCGGGTTCGACTGCTCCGGGCTGATGATGTACGCGTTCGCGGGTGCCGGCGTCTTCCTGCCGCACTACAGCGGCTACCAGTACAACGCCGGCGTCAAGGTGCCGCTGTCCCAGGCCGAACGCGGCGACATGCTGTTCTGGGGACCCGGCGGCGGCACGCACGTGGCGCTCTACCTCGGCGGCGGGATGATGATCGAAGCCCCGTACTCGGGCTCGTCGGTCCGCATCTCGCCGGTCCGCTACGGCGGCATCATGCCGTACGCGACCCGCCTGCTCTGACACCGCCGGCGCTGCGACCTGGCGACCGGCACCCGTCCACTGGCCCCCGTGCTCTGATACCCGGCCGGGGTTCGGAGCAGGGGTTCGGTCAGGACACCGGTCGCCAGCCCGGGGGCGGGTCCTCGCCGACGCGCCCGTCCACGGCTTCGCGCAGCAGGTCGGCGTGACCGGTGTGCCGGCCGTACTCCTCGATCAGGTCGCACACCAGGCGGCGCAGGCTGAGGTGCCGGCCGTCCGGCCACGCCAGGTGCACGGGCCGGTCCAGCCCGCCGTCGGCCAGGGCCGCCGCCAACCGGGTCCGGGAGCGCTCGACGGCACCGTCCCACAGCCCGTAGAGCTGCGCCGGGGTGTGGCCGTCGGTGGCGAAGGTGAAGGCCCAGTCCCGGCCGTCCCAGCCCAGGGCGTCCCACGGCGCGCCGAGCGGGCCACCACCGAGCCGCACGGTGGACAGGTGGTCCTCGCAGGCGGCCAGGTGCTTGAGCAGGCCACCCAGGGTCAGCGAGGACGCGCCGACCCGGGTCGTCAGCCCGGCCGCGTCGAGGTCGTCGGCCTTCCAGCGGAACGTCGCGCGCAGCCGGTCGAGCGCGCCGGTCAGGTGCTCGACCTCGGTGCCGGCCGGTGGCGGCTCCCACGGGGTGTCGGTCATGGCCGTCACGGTAGTCCGCCGAACGCCGTCCCGGCCGACCCCTCCACAAGCCTCTGACCAGCGGATTCAAGAATCGTTCAGGAAACGTTCCGACGGCGTGGAGCATCCTCGTGGATGCCGGTCGCACCACGCAGGGGAAGGACGGTGCGGCAGGCGAATCGGGTGGCATCCGTGGGGGGTTCGGATGCCACACGAGCGGATCACCTGGGGGCTACGGGTGTCGTCGGGGCAGGTGCACCGACCTGACGACACCCGTAGATCCGTGCAGTCCGCGTCACGAGGGCCGCGCTACGAGGGCCGGGTGGGGGCCGGGGCCGAACGGGTGGTGTGGCGGTGCGGGGGGATGATCGTCCGGCGGATCCGGGGCGCGGACCAGAGAATGCGGGCTGACCGCAGTCCTGAGCCCGGAAGGACGTGACCATGCCGGTATCCGCTGACCTGGACAAGATCCTCGACAAGGCCCTGGAGAACAAGACGCTCAAGGACGTGCTGGACGCTCCCGTGGCGGGGCTCGCCGGTGTCAGCGAGTCCGACGCGCGGAAGCTCCAGGAGGCGTTCGGCATCAAGACCGTGCGGGACCTCGGCACGAACAAGTACTTCCGCGCCGCCTCGGCGCTGGCGCACCTGGAGAGCAGTGCCGGTTGAGTGGGACGCGGTGATCCTCGCCGGGGGTCGCGGCAGCAGGCTGGGCGGCGTCGACAAGGCCACGGTGCGGGTCGGCGACCGGACGCTCCTGGAGCACGCGCTCGACGCCGTCCGCGGTGCCGGGCGCGTGGTCGTCGTGGGGCCGGAGAAGGACGTGCCGGGCGTGCTGTGGACCCGGGAGGACCCGCCCGGCGGGGGACCGGCGGCCGGTGTCGCGGCGGGGCTGCGGCACGTGCGCGCCGACGTGGTCGTGGTGCTCGCCGTCGACCAGCCCGGTGTGACGTCGTCCACTGTGGAGCGGCTGCTCGCCGCCGGGGCGCCGGCGGTGCTGGTGGACGAGGGCGGCCGGTCGCAGTGGTTGGCCGGGGTGTGGTCGACCGGTGTGCTGCGGGCCGCGCTGCCCGACGACCCGCGTGGCGCGTCGATGCGCTCGGTGCTGGCACCGCTGGCTCCCGCGCTGGTCGCGGCGCTGCCCGGCGAGGCGCGGGACGTGGACACGCCGGCCGATCTTGGGTGATGGGCCCCTTCACAAGAGCCATACCGGCGACAGGGAAGACTTGGGCACCGTCGTACATCCCTGTCGTAGGAGGACCTGTTGTCCGAGCCCGCCGCCGAGGCGCCCAACACGCCGGCTCGTGACGCCCAGTTGCTCGAACGCACCGTGTTCGAGGTCAAGCGGGTGATCGTCGGTCAGGACCGGCTCGTCGAGCGGATGCTCGTCGGCCTGCTGGCCAAGGGCCACCTGTTGCTGGAGGGCGTGCCCGGCGTGGCCAAGACGCTCGCCGTGGAGACGTTCGCGACCGTCGTCGGCGGATCGTTCTCCCGCGTGCAGTTCACCCCCGACCTGGTGCCCGCGGACATCCTCGGCACCCGGATCTACCGGCAGGCCAGCGAGAGCTTCGACGTGGAACTCGGCCCCGTCGTGGCCAACTTCGTGCTCGCCGACGAGATCAACCGCGCGCCCGCCAAGGTGCAGAGCGCGATGCTGGAGGTCATGGCCGAGCGGCACGTGTCGATCGGCGGCAAGACCTTCCCGATGCCCAACCCGTTCCTGGTGCTGGCCACCCAGAACCCGATCGAGAACGAGGGCGTCTACCCGCTGCCCGAGGCGCAGCGCGACCGCTTCCTGTTCAAGATCCAGGTCGAGTACCCGACGGCCGAGGAAGAGCGCGAGATCGTCTACCGGATGGGTGTCGAGGCCCCCGTCCCGTCGCAGGTGCTCAGCCCGGAGGAACTGGTCCGGCTGCAGGGCGTGGCGTCGCGGGTGTTCGTGCACCACGCGCTGGTGGACTACGTGGTGCGCCTGGTGATCGCGACCCGCGCGCCCAAGGAGCACCAGCTCACCGACGTGGCCGGCTGGGTCGCTTACGGCGCGTCGCCGCGCGCCAGCCTGGGCATCATCGCCGCCGCGCGCGCCCTCGCGCTGGTCCGGGGCCGTGACTACGTGCTGCCCCAGGACGTCGTGGACGTCGTGCCGGACGTGCTGCGGCACCGGCTGGTGCTCTCCTACGACGCGCTGGCCGACGGCGTGCCGCTGGACCACATCATCACCCGCGTGCTGCAGACCGTGCCGCTGCCGCAGGTCTCCGCCCGGCCCGCGCAGGCGACGCCGCAGCCCGCGGGCAGGCCGTGACCTCCGAGCGGACCCCTGAGCAGGCTTCCGGCGACGGCACCGAGCGGCCGGGCTGGGCACCGCCGGTGATGCACGGCGGCCGGATGGAAGCCGCGCTGCGCACGCTGGAGCTGGAGGTCCGCCGCCGGCTCGACGGCCTGCTCCAGGGCAACCACCTGGGCCTGGTGCCCGGTCCGGGCTCCGAGCCGGGCGAGGCGCGGCCCTACCAGCCGGGCGACGACGTGCGCCGGATGGACTGGGCGGTCACCGCCCGCACCACCGTGCCGCACATCCGGGAGACGGTCGCCGACCGCGAGCTGGAGACGTGGCTGGCGATCGACCTGTCGCCGTCGCTGGACTTCGGCACGGCGGTGTGCGAGAAGCGTGACCTGGTGGTGGCCGCGACCGCCGCGACCGCCCACCTGACCCGCGGTGGCGGCAACCGGGTCGGCGCGCTGGTGTCGACCGGCCAGGACCTGGTCCGGGTGCCCGCGCGAGGCGGTCTGGCGCACTCCCGGGGCCTGATCCGCAAGGTGGCCGAGACACCGCGCGCGCCCGAGGGCACCCGGGGTTCGCTGGCCGACCTGGTGGAGCAGCTGCGCCGGCCGCCGCGCCGGCGCGGCCTGGTCGTGGTGATCTCGGACTTCCTCGGCGAGACCGACTGGCAGCGCCCGCTGCGCGCGCTGTCGGCCCGGCACGACCTGGTGGCCATCGAGGTGGTCGACCCGCGTGACATCGACCTGCCGGAGGTCGGCACGGTCGTGCTGGCCGACCCGGAGACCGGCAAGCAGCGCGAGGTGACCGCGTCGCCGCTGCTGCGCCGCGAGTTCGCCGCCGCGGCGGCCGAGCACCGGGCGGCGGTGGCGGCCGGGCTGCGCCGGGCCAACGCCGGGCACCTGGTGCTGCGCACCGACTCGGACTGGATCGCGGACATCGTGCGCTTCGTGGTGGCGCGCAAGCGCCGCTGGTCGGGAGGGGTGGCCTGATGAGCTTCACGGGTTTCACCGCCCCGTGGTGGTTCCTGCTGCTGATCGCCGTGGCGGCGGTCGCGGCGGTCTACGTGGTGATGCAGCGGGTGCTGCGCAAGCGGATGCTGCGGTTCGCGAACCTGTCCATGCTGGAGAAGGTCGCCCCGAAGCGGCAGGGCTGGTGGCGGCACGGGCCGGCGGCGTTCCTGCTGGTGGCGTTCATCCTGCTGACGGTGGCGCTGGCCGGGCCGACCGCCGAGCAGAAGGTGCCGCGCAACCGGGCGACGGTGATGCTGGTGATCGACACGTCGCTGTCGATGAAGGCGACCGACGTCCGGCCGTCCCGGCTGGAGGCGGCGCAGGTCGCGGCCAAGTCGTTCGCCGACGGCCTGACGCCGGGCATCAACCTGGGGCTGATCTCGTTCGCCGGGTCGGCGACCGTCCTGGTCGCGCCGACCACCGACCGCGGCGCGGTGACCCAGAGCATCGACGGCCTGAAGCTGGCGCAGGCGACCGCGACCGGTGACGCGATCGTCGCGGCGCTGGCGTCGATCGACTCGTTCGGCAAGGTCGTCGGGGGAGCCGACGGGCCGCCGCCGGCGCGGGTCGTGCTGATGACCGACGGCAAGGAGACGGTCGGCACGAAGCGGGCGTTCGACGCGGCGGAGGATGCCAAGAAGGCGGGCATCCCGATCTCCACGATCTCGTTCGGCACCGAGGACGGCGTGGTCGAGATCGAGGGCCGCCGGCAGGAGGTCCCGGTGGACGACGACTCGATGAAGGAGATCGCGAAGCTCTCCGGCGGCGAGTTCTTCAAGGCGGCCAGCGCCGAGGAGCTCCGCCGGGTGTACGACACGCTGGGCGAGCAGATCGGCTACGAGAAGAAGCAGGCCGACGCCAGCCGGCCGTGGGTGGTGCTGGGCACGCTGATCGGCCTGGCGTCGCTGGCCGGGGCGCTGCTGCTGGGGCAGCGCCTGCCCTGAAGGCGCGAACGTCGCCGAACCCGCCCGCGGCGCCCCTCGCCGCGGGCGGGTTCGTCCTTTCAGGTCCGTTCCGCCGACGGCGTTTCGTTGGTGGTGCGAAAGGGCGTGCGCCACGGTGATCACCGTGGCACCGGTCACGGCCGGATCGCTTCCCGCGCGCGGTTCGCCGGTACCCGGCAGGATGGCCGCCATGACCCAGGTGTCGAGTTGGAGCGAGATGGTCGACTGGTCGGTCGGCCTGCTCCACCGCAGTACCGGCCACGGGGTTCCGGAGTGGAACCGCCGGGTGCTGGAGTCCGGCATCGACTCCGAGCGCGAGCTGCGGTCGTGGCTGCGCGAGCGCGAGGTCACCGGGTACGCGCAGATGCTGCTGGTGATGGAACGCTTCGGCTACCCAGAACTGGAAGCGGCCACCTCGGACGAATTGGTCGACCGCCAGTACGCCGACCGCCCGGAACTGCGCCCCATCCTCGACCGGCTGCTCACCGAGGCGGCGCTGATCGGCCCGATGCACGTCCAGGCGCGCAAGACCTACGTCGCCCTGGTGTCACCGCGCCGCACGTTCGCGATCGTCAAGGCGACTACCCGCGCCCGCGTCGACCTGGGCCTGCGCCTGGCCGGCCACGAACCGTCCGGCCGGCTCGAAGGCGCGTCCGCGCTGGGCAACGACACGATCACCGTCCGGATCGCGATCGCCAGCGCCGACGCGATCGACGAGGAAACCCTGGACTGGCTGCGCCACGCCTACACCAGCAACCTTTGAGTCGCGGGGGTCACGTCGCGTCCGGGTCGTCGCCGACGGCACCACAGGTCGGGACCGTTCAGCCGGTGGAACCGGTCGAGCGCCCAGCCGTCGTCGTAGACGGTCGCGGCCCGGTACCGGTCGTCCAGCCCACGTGCGCACCCGTTCAGCGACTGTGAACGCCGCCCGCCAGCCGCGCTGGTGCAGCAGTTCGCCCACTTCGGTTTCGCCCGCCACACAAGTGAGGCTCTCACGCCGAAACCGTGCGGGCGATGACGAGGTGTCCCTCCGGTGCCGGCCACCCGTACCGGGTCCACGCGCCTCGCCGGACAACGGGGCAGCACTCAGCCGTGCAGGTCGCGGTACGCCTCTGCCGCACCGGGGTGCAGGGGGAGGTCTGCTGTGCCGATCAGGCTGCGGACGTCGAGGAACTGGGTGCCCAGAGCCTGTTCGGGTACCAGGGCGGCGGCTTTGCCGACCAGTGTCCGGGTGACGGCCGCGGCTACGTCGTCGGGCAGGGAAGCTCGGCACACCAACAGGTTCGCCACGCCGATGGTGGACACCTCGTGGGTCGCGCCGTACACGCCGGCCGGTACCGGGACCTGTTCGTAGACCGAGCCGTGGGCCGTGCGCAGGCCGGGCAGGAGGTCGGCCAGGGGCAGCAGGCGGATGTCGGGCAGTTGCGCCAGGATCGGGGTCGGCACTCCGCCGGACCACAGCAGGGCGTCGATCCGCCGCTCCACCAACGCCGCCACTGCCTCGGCCAGCCGCAGGTGCTCGACCCGCACCGAGGCCGCCAGGCCCGCCGTGCCGAGCATCCGCTCCCCGGACAGCGACGCGCCGGAGCCCGCCGCGCCCAGCGACACCACGCGCCCGGCGAGGTCCGCGACGCGGCGGGCCGGGTCGTCCGCGCGCACCACGAGTTGCAGGTAGTTCTCGTACACCCGGCCCAGCGCCCGCAGGTCCAGCGCCGGGTCGGCCGCGCCGGTCGCGTCGGCCAGGGTCAGCGCGACCTGCGCGGCACCGGAGCCGAGCAGGGCGAGGTTCGCCAGGCTGCCCTGGGTCTCCACGACCCGGCTGGGCGGGTCGAGCTGCCCGGCCAGCAGGGTGGCGAAGTCGAAGTACATCCCGCCGCGCTCGCCCGCCGCGACGGACAGCTCGCCGGCCCGACCGGTGGTCGCGCAGCCGCCGACGCACCCGAGCACACCCAGCAGGAAGACCCGGCGGTTCACAGGGCCGGCTCCAGCGGCAGCACCAGACGGGCCACCAGACCGTCCACAGAGGACAGTTCGAGCGCGCCGCCGCGGGCGCGCGCCAGCCGGTCCGCGATGGCCAGGCCGAGCCCGGTGCCGGCGCGGTCCGACCGGCCGCGCCAGAACCTCGACGTGGCCAGGGCAAGCTCCTCGGCACCGAGGCCGGGCCCGTCGTCGGACACCTCGACCCAGCCGACGCCCGCCGCGCGGTCCGCGCCCAACGCCACCCGCACCGCACCGCCGCCGTACTTGATCGCGTTGTCCAGCAACACGTCCAGCACCTGGGCCAGGTCCGCCTCCGGGCACCGGACCAGCACCGCGAGCGGCGGCACGGCCGGCACCGGCACCTGCCAGAAGTCCGCCCGGTCCGCCGCCACCACGCCCACGTCGGCCAGGTCCGGGGCCCGCCCGCCGGCCGCGACCTCGGTGGCCGTGCTCTCCGCCGTCGCCAGCGCCAACAGCCCGTCCAGCAGCGATTCCAGCCGTTCGATCTCGGCCACGCCCGCGTCGTAGGCGCGCACGCCGTCGGGTTTCACCTGGCCGCCCAACGTGTCCATCCGCAGCCGCAACGCGGCCATCGGGTTGCGCAACTGGTGCGAGGTGTCGGCGATCAGCCGCCGCTGCTGGTCGGCGGCCTCGGTCACGGCGTCGGACATCCGGTTGAACGACTCGGACAGCTCCCGCACCTCCGGCGGCCCGCTGCGCTCCGGCACGTGCGCCCGCCGTTCGCCGGCGGCCACCGCCCGCACCCCGACGGCCAGCTCCGCCAGCGGTTCGAGCAGCCAGCGCGCCACCGCGAGCACCAGCAGCACCGAGCCGACACCGGCGGCCAGCGCGCCCGCCAGCACCCACAGCCACCGCCGCGCCACGTCCGACGCCGCCCGGTCGACCGACGCGCGCAGCACCACCGCGCCCGCGACCCGCGTGCCGGTCCCCACCGGTCGGGCGAACACCACCGTCCCGGACGACCACGGCGTCACCGTCGGCACGGTCGGCGCGTGCTGGTTGCGCAGCGCCGCGTCCAGCACGTCGGCCAGCGCTGGGTCGTCGGCGGCGATCCCGGCCCGCGCCACGGGCCGCCGCCGCGCGTCCACCACCAGGACGGGCTCGCCGTAGAGCCGCACGTACGCCTCGACCTCGTCGACCAGCGCCGCTGTGCTGCCGGCGGCCTCGGCCTGCTGCGCCAGCGCGGCGAACCGGTCCAGTTCGGCGGTCCGGTCTATCACGAACCGCTGCGTGCGCTCGGTGGCCGTGGAGGCCAGCAGCGGCACGGCGAACGCGGTCACGGCCGCCGCCGAGAACAGCAGCAGCACCAGCAGGAGTCGGCGGCGCACCTAGTCACCGAGCCGGTAGCCGAAACCGCGGATGGTGGTCAGCAGGCCGGGGCGGTCCAGCTTCGCGCGCAGCCCGGCCAGGTGCACGTCCAGCGACCGCGACACCGCCAGGTACGCGTCGCCCCACACCTCGTCCATCAACTGCTGCCGGCTCACCGCCGTGCCCGCCCGGCACGCCAGCGCCGCCAGCACCTCGAACTCCTTGGTGGTCAACGTGACCTCCCGGCCGGCCGCGGTGACCCGGCGGGCCTCCAGGTCGATCTCCACGTCGGCCACCCGGACCAGCCGGTCGGCCGGTCCCAGTCGGGCGGTGCGCCGCAGCACCGCGTCCATCCGGGCCAGCAGCTCGCCCAGCCGGACGGGTTTGACCAGGTAGTCGTCCGCGCCGAGGCGTAAGCCGCGCACGATGGACCGCTCGTCGCCGCGCGCGGTCAGCACCAGGACCGGGGTCCGCGCGACCTTGCGGATCTTGCGCAGCACCTCCAGCCCGTCGGTGTCGGGCAGGCCCAGGTCGAGCAGCAGCAGGTCGAAGTCCCGGTGGCGGAGCAGCGCGTCCGCGCCCCGGGCGACCCGGCGGGGGCGGTGCCCGTGCGCCTCCAGCGCCTCCACCAGGGCGTCGGCGACCCCGTCGTCGTCCTCGACCAGCAGCACCCGCACGGGCCACCCCCTCGACCGGTAGCGGCGATTATGGCCCTCGCGGTGTAGAAAATGCTCGTGAGCATCGAAGACCGCGTGCCCGCCTCCCAGTTGGACGAGGCCAGCGAGGCGCTGGAGCAACTGGCCGGCGTGCTCGCCGACGAGCAATCGCTGGACGAGGTGTTGCAGCAACTGGTCGAGTCGGCGTCCCGGGTGATCCCGGACGCGGAGAACGTCTCGGTGACCGTCGTCGGGCCGGAAGGCGCGAGCACCGCCGCCGCGACCGACCAGCGGGTGGTCGCCATCGACACCGACCAGTACGCCGCCGGGCAGGGACCCTGCCTGGAGGCGGCGAAGACGCTGCGGCCGGTGCGGGTCGCGGTCGAGAGCGGCCGGGAGAAGTGGCCGGAGTTCGCGGCGGCCGCGGAGCAGGCGGGGGTGCAGGCGTACCTGTCCGCGCCGCTGGTGGTGGAAGGCGGCGTGCTGGGCGCGCTGAACCTGTACAGCTCGGTCGAGGCCGCGTTCGACCCGTTCGACGAAGCTCTGCTGCGGCTGTTCACCACGGCGTCGGCGGCCTCGATCACCGGGTTCCGCCGCTACGAGCGGTCACGCACGCTGGTGACGAACCTGGAGCGCGCGCTGGAGTCGCGCGGCGAGATCGACCAGGCGAAGGGGGTGCTCATGGCGGCGCACGGGATCACCGCGGCCGAGGCGTTCCAGCGGCTGGTCGAGGAGTCGCAGACGCACAACACCAAGCTGCGGGTCGTCGCCCGGAACCTGCTCGACTCGGTCCGCAGACCCTGAGGATTTCATTCCCGTGACCATCACCCGCTCCGAGTCGAGTTTTCGCCGGAGCTTTCAACGGATGTTCCCAACGGCAAGGGCAGTCGCGGGCTGCGCACCGACGACTTGGCGTTGACCTGCGAGATCGTCGTCGCCGACGCCGAGAAGGTCGCCCATCTGCCGCGCTGGTGCCGTGACCCCCGTCAGACGGACGGGGCCTCCTCGGTGTCGTCCTCGGCGAGGATGGCGACCATCTCGTCCGGGATCCAGAACTCGTCCGCTTTGACCCCGCTCAGGTAGTACGGGGTGAGCGCGGCCTCGACACCGGCGGCGACCAGGCCGACCGCTTGGAGGTCGTTGGTGATCCGGGCGGTCGGCTTGGTGAAGCCGGTGAGGTTGCGCTCCGGGTCGAAGTTCCCGAGCCGGTAGACGGCGTCGCGGTCGACCCGGCCGCCGTTCGCCGCTGCCGCGCGGATCACGTCGGCTTGCACGCGCCCTTCCGCGTCCAACCGGCTGAGCAGGGCGAACACCCCGCGCGGCGTCCACAGCGGGCGGTCCTGGGTCTCCCGGCTCACCCGGTCCACGTCGGCGACCGACCCGCTGGCGACCTCGAACTCCAGCGCCTTCGCCCGCCGCAGGAGGTCCGCCGGCCGCAGCATGAACAGCCGGCGCCCGCCCAGCGCGGCGAACTCGTCGGCCAGTTCGATGCGCGGACCGAGGAACTCCGACCGGTGCCGCCACCACCAGTCCTCCTTCTCGTCACCGGTGACCAGCAGCAGGTCGGCGTCGCGCCGCGCGGCCTCCTGGACGGCCTGGGACCAGACCAGGTAGTCGCCCGCCGCGCCTTCCGGCAGCTCCGACCCGAGCTTCTTGGAGTCGAGGTAGCCCGGCGGCTCGTCGTCGGCCACCCGGCGGTTGCCCTCCGCCACCAGCCGCTGCCACTCCTCGTCGTCGGGCCGGCCGCCGACCTTCCCGCGCAGCAGGGATTCGAGGCTGTGCAGCACCGGGTCGTCGGCGGGCTTGCCGACCACGGCCGGTGACGACGGGGTGTGCGCCCGCACGGCCTTCTCGACGTCGGCGAACAGCCCCCGCACCCGCTCGGCGAGCGAGTCCAGCTCCGGGACCGGGATCGCGGTCGCCTTGGCCCACTGGTCCAGCGCGTTCTTCGCCGCCCGCTGCTGCTTGCCGAGCGCGTCGAGGAGCTGGTCACCGGCCGACGCCCGGCCCGACAGCACGGTCAGCCGGCTGCGCCAGAACTCCCGCATCACCTGGTGCGGCACCCACAGCCGGTCGCCCAGGCGGGCCAGCACGCCCAGCAGGTCGTCGCGGGTCGATTCGTTGTACCGGTACAGGTTGAGCAGCACGTTCGCGTCGACCACGACCAGCGCGCCGCCCAGCGCGCCGTCGAGTTCGTGGTCCGCGGGCACGCGGTGGCCGGGGAACTCGTCGTAGATACCCATCATCGAGGGCTGCTCGTCCATGCCACTCCACGTCCGGTGTCCGTCCGCCCTCCCGGCGGGCGACTACCTCCCGTTGATCGGGGAAGGCTCGCGGTGCGTTGCGCGGCCGGGCGAAGGGCACCCGTTCGGCCCAGTCCCGGACGTCGGCGTGCTCGGTTTCGGACGGGCTCGGTGGGCTCAGTCCCGGACGGGTTCCAGGTAGAGCCACCGGCCGTCGTCGCGGACGAAGCGGCTGTTCTCGTGGAGTTCTTCCCGCCGGCCCTGCCACCGGTAGATCGCGCGGAACTCGACCGTGCCCGTCGTGTGCAGCAGACCGCCGCCGGTGCGGGCCAGCACCTCCAGCCGCAGCCACTTCTGGTCCGGGTCCAGGTCGAGTTCACCCGGACGGGTGGTCGGGTGCCACGTCGACAGCAGGTACGGCTCGTCCGCCACGGCGAACGCCGCGTACCGCGACCGCATCAGCGCCTCCGCCGTGGGCGCGGTCTTCAGCCCGGAGTGCAACGCGCCGCAGCACGTCTCGTACGGCTCACCCAACCCGCACGGGCACGTCACGGCCGCTCCACCTCGCACGCCGACCGCTCCGACCGGGAGAAGCGCAGCCACCGCAGCGCGGCCTCCGCCGAGGCGTCACCGCCCGCCGCGGCCGCCGTCAGCTCCGCGTGCGCCTGGTAGCGCACGTCCGCGGCGGCGTCCGGATCCGTCAGCACGGCCACGGCCTCGTCAGGGGTCACGCGCACCAGGATAGGGAAACCCCGGCCCCATTACCCTGCCGAGGATGAGCGACAACCACGTGGTGGTGATCACGACCACCGACAGCGAGGACGCCGCCGCCACCCTGGCCCGCGCCGTCGTGGACGAACGCCTGGCTGCCTGCGTGCAAATCAGCGCCCCGGTCCGCAGCATCTACCGCTGGGACGGTGCCATCCACGACGACCGGGAGTGGCAGCTCTGGATCAAGACCACCTACGACCGCCTGGACGAGCTGACCGGGTTCATCGAGGCCAACCACAGCTACGACACGCCCGAGGTGCTCGCCCTGCCCGTGCTCGGCGGCAGCCCCGACTACCTGGCCTGGCTCACCGAGCAGACCCGGTAGCCACGCCCAGCGCCCGCGCCACCAGCGTCGCGGTGTGCACGGGTTCGACCTCCGTACCGTGCCTGACCTGAGTGCGGCAGCTGAAACCGTCGGCCACCACGGCCGTCGACGGTGCGGCGGCGCGCACGGCGGGCAGCAACGTCTGCTCGGCCACCGCCATCGACACCTCGTGGTGCCCCTTCTCGAACCCGAAGTTGCCCGCGAGACCGCAGCAGCCCGACAGCACCGAAGCGTCCACGCCCGCCTTGTCCCACAGCTCCCGGTCGGCGTCCAGGCCCATCTCGGCGTACTGGTGGCAGTGCGGCTGGACCACCGCCGAACCGCTGCGCGGCAACGGTTCCAGCAGCGGGGAGACGTGTTCGGCGAACGTCCGCACGGACTGCGCGAGCCGCACCACGTCCTGGTCCTCGCCGGCCACCTCCAGCGCGTCGGACCGCAGGAACGCCGTGCAGCTCGGTTCCAGCCCCACCACCGGCACGCCCGCTGCCGTCCACGGCCGCAGCGCCCGCGCCGTCCGCCGCACGACCTGCCGCGCCACGTCCAGCTGCCCGGTGGAGAACCACGTCAACCCGCAGCACACCGCCGACTTCGGCACCTCGACGCCCTGCCCGGCGAACGACAGCACCGCCGCCGCGTCGTGCCCGACCGCCGGGTCGAAGTGGTTGGTGAAGGTGTCCGGGAACAGCAGCACCCGCTCGCCCGCGCCGCCGCCGGTGAACCCGCGCTGGAACGTCCGGCGCGCGGGGCGCGGCAGCGGCCGTTCGGCGGCCACCCCGGCGAACCGGGCGAACCGGGACGTCACGCCGTTGACCAGGCGCAGCCGCAACCACAGCGGCAGCCACCCCATCGAGTAGTGCGCCAACGGCCGTAGCCGCCGCTTGTAGTGCTGGTGCAGGAACTCCGCCTTGTACGTGGCCATGTCGACGTCCACCGGGCAGTCCCGCTTGCAGCCCTTGCACCCCAGGCACAGGTCCAGCGCGTCGCGCACCTCCGCCGAGCGCCACCCGTCGCGCACCACCGAGCCGTTGAGCATCTCGAACAGCAGCCGGGCCCGGCCGCGCGTCGAGTGCTTCTCCTCGCGGGTCACCCGGTAGCTCGGGCACATCACGCCGCCGGTGGTGTTGAGGCACTTGCCCACGCCCACGCACCGCCGGGTCGCCGCCGCCAAGTCGCCCCGGTCGGCGTGCAGCGCGAGCTTGGCCCGGGTCGGGATGGTCGGCGGCGCGACCACCACCCGCAGGTCGGCGTCCAGCGGCAGCGGGTCGACGATCCGGCCGGGGTTCATCCGGTTCTCCGGGTCGAACGCCGCCTTGAACCGGCCGAACGCGGCGATCGCGGCCGGTGGGTACATCCTGGTCAGCAGCTCCGAGCGGGCCTGGCCGTCGCCGTGCTCGCCGGACAGCGAACCGCCGTGCGCCACCACCAGGTCCGCCGCGTCCCGCAGGAACGACCGGTGCCCGGCGCGCAGGTCGAAGTCGATCCGGACGTGCACGCAGCCCTCGCCGAAGTGCCCGTAGGTCACGCCGCGCCGCCCGTGCCCGGCCAGCAGCGCGTCGAACTCGCGCAGGTAGGCCCCGAGCCGCTCGGGCGGCACCGCCGCGTCCTCCCAGCCCGACCACGCCTCGCCGCCGTCGGCCATCCGGGTCGCCAGGCCCGCGCCGTCCTCGCGCACCCGCCACAGCGCGCGCTGCCGCACCGGGTCGGTCACCACCACCGAGTGCGGGGCGAGCTTCGCCGCGACGTGGGCCACCGCCTCGTCGGAGGTCTCGACGAACAGCCAGCTCACGCCGCGCGGCAGCAGCAGCCGGGAGCCGCCCGCCGCCTCGGCCAGCGCCCGGTCGATGCCCTCCACCGCCAGCACGTCGAGGTGCCGCACCTGCTCGGCGAGGTCGGCCGCGTCGTAGGGCCCGTCGAACCCGAGCACCGCCAGCACCCGCCGGGGCGGGACGGCGACCAGGTTCACCGTCGCGCCCAGCACGGTCACGCAGGTGCCCTCGGTGCCCACCAGCGCCCGGGTCAGGTCGGGCAGCGCGTCCAGCCGGTAACCCGACACGCGGCGGTCCAGCGCCGGGAACCACGCCGGGTCGGCCTCGGGCAGCCGCAGCGGCGGGGGTGTGCGGGTGTCGAACCGCCGGCCGTCGGCCAGCAGCACGTCGAGGCCCAGCACGTTGTCGCTGGTCTTGCCCCACGCCACGGAGTGCGCGCCGCAGGCGTCGTTGCCGATCATCCCGCCGAGCGTGCACCGCGAGTGGGTGGACGGGTCGGGGCCGAACAGCAGGCCGTGCGGACGGGCGGCGTCGTTGAGCCGGTCGAGCACCACGCCGGGCTGGACGACGGCGGTGCGGGCGTCCGGGTCGATCGAGACCACCTGGTCGAGGTACCGGGCGAAGTCGACCACCAGGCCGGACCCGGCGGAGTTGCCCGCGATGCTGGTGCCCGCGCCGCGGTTGGTCACCGGCACCCCGAACGCCGCCGCCACGCCGACCGCCGCCACCGCCGCGTCGACCGACCGGGGCCGGACCACGACCTGCGGGACGTGCCGGTAGTTGGAGGCGTCCACGGAGTAGAGCGCGCGGGTGGCCGGGTCGGCCAGCACGTCCCCGTCCACCTCGGCCCGGAGCTGTTCGACGAAACCGGTCACCCGGTGATTGTGATCCACCCCGGCCACTGGTGGCGCACTTCGCGGCAGGAGATAGCCTCGCCCCGCATCAACCAGCGGCGATGGGAGCAGGGCGTGTCGAGGTCCGTACTGGTCACCGGCGGGAACCGGGGGATCGGCCTGGCGATCGCGCAGGCGTTCGCCGCGCAGGGCGACAAGGTCGCGGTCACCCACCGCGGGTCCGGCGCGCCGGAGGGCCTGTTCGGCGTGAAGTGCGACGTGACCTCCTCCGCCGAGGTCGACGCGGCGTTCACCGAGGTCGAGGCCGCGCACGGGCCGGTCGAGGTGCTGATCGCCAACGCGGGCATCACCGACGACACCCTGCTGCTGCGGATGACCGACGAGCAGTTCACCCGCGTCCTGGACGCCAACCTGAGCGGCTCGTTCCGGGTGGCGCAGCGCGCCTCCAAGGGCATGCTGCGCAAGCGCTACGGCCGGATCGTGTTCATCTCGTCCGTGGTCGGCCTGCTGGGCAGCGCGGGCCAGGTCAACTACGCGGCCAGCAAGGCGGGCCTGGTGGGCGTGGCCCGCTCGATCGCCCGCGAGCTGGGGTCGCGCAACATCACCGCCAACGTCGTCGCGCCCGGTTTCGTCACCACCGACATGACCGACGCGCTGCCCGAGGAGCGCCGCAAGCAGATCCTCGCCCAGGTGCCCGCCGGCCGGTACGGCAGCACCGAGGAGATCGCCGCCGCCGTCACCTTCCTGGCCTCCGACGCCGCCGCCTACATCACCGGCGCGGTGCTGCCGGTCGACGGCGGCCTGGGCATGGGCCACTGAGGCGCCGGGGCGCTCCGGCACCGACCGCACAACACAACTCTCGGAGGAAACACACGTGACGGGTCTGCTCGAAGGCAAGCGGCTGCTGATCACCGGGGTGATCACCGACGCGTCGATCGCCTTCCACGTGGCCAAGGTCGCCCAGGAGCAGGGTGCCCAGGTGGTGCTCACCGGGTTCGGCCGGATGAGCCTGGTGGAGCGGATCGCGAAGCGGCTGCCGCGGCCCGCCCCGGTGGTGGAGCTGGACGTGCAGAACCAGGAGCACCTGGACACGCTGGCCGACCGCGTGCGCGAGCACGTCGACGGCCTCGACGGCGTGGTGCACGCGATCGGCTACGCGCCGCCGTCGTGCCTGGGCGCGCCGTTCATGGACGCGCCGTGGGAGGACGTGGCGACCGCCATGCACATCTCCGCGTACTCGTACAAGGCGCTGGTGCAGGCCACGCTGCCGCTGATGGGGCGCGGCGCGTCGGTGGTGGGCCTGGACTTCGACGCCCGCCAGGCGTGGCCCGCCTACAACTGGATGGGCGCGGCCAAGGCGGCGTTCGAGTCGGTCAACCGCTACATGGCGCGTGACCTCGGCCCGCAGGGCATCCGGGTGAACCTGATCTCGGCCGGCCCGGTGCGCACCATGGCGGCGAAGTCCATCCCCGGCTTCTCCGACCTGGAGGCGATGTGGGGCGAGAAGGCCCCGCTCGGCTGGGACGTCAACGACCCGACGCCGGTCGCCCAGTCGGTCTGCGGCCTGCTGTCCGACTTCTTCCCGGCGACCACCGGCTCGATGGTGTTCGTCGACGGCGGCGTGCACTTCCTGGGCCTCTGACCAGGGCCTGACCCCGGCTCCGGCCGGGGCGCGGCCACCCGACCGGGTCGGCGTGCCGTTGATCACGCCGACCCGGTTGTGCGGTCGCCGGCGGCCGGGGCGAGGATGTCCGGGTGAGTTACGACGCGCTGCTCTGGCTGTCCTTCGGGGGACCGGAAGGACCGGAAGACGTCCGCCCCTTCCTGGAGAACGTGACCCGCGGCCGGGGTGTGCCGCCTGAACGCCTGGACGAGGTCGAGCAGCACTACCAGCACTTCGGCGGCGTCTCGCCGATCAACGCCCTCAACCGGGCCGCGATCGCGGCCGTCGAGGACCTGATCGACCTGCCGGTGTACTTCGGCAACCGCAACTGGCACCCGATGGTCGAGGACACCCTCGCCGAGATGAAGGCGGCCGGGGTGCGGCGCGCGCTGGTGTTCCCGACCAGCGCGTACGGCGGCTACTCGGCGTGCCGGCAGTACGACGAGGACATCCTGCGCGCCCGCGCCGCCGTGCCGGACGCGCCGGACCTGGTCAAGCTGCGCCAGTTCTTCGACCACCCGCTGTTCATCGAGTCGTTCGCGGACGCCGTGCGCTCCGCCGCCGCCGAGTTCGCGGAGTACCGCCTGGTGTTCACCGCGCACTCGGTGCCGATGTCGGCGGACCAGGCCGCCGGACCGCCGGCCGAGGGCGGGCACCGCTACTCCCGGCAGGTGGCCGAGGCGTCCCGGCTGGTCGCCCGGTCGGTCGGCGTGGACGACTACGACGTGGTGTGGCAGTCGCGCTCGGGCCCGCCGCAGGTGCCGTGGCTGGAGCCGGACATCGTCGACCACGTCGACGCCCTGCACGCCAAGGGCGTGGCGAACGTCGTGGTGTGCCCGATCGGGTTCGTCTCCGACCACCTCGAAGTGGTGTGGGACCTGGACACCGAGGCCCGCGACCGGGCGCTGGAGCACGGGATGGGCTTCGCCCGCGCCGGCACGCCCAACGACGACCCCCGGTTCGCCCGGCTGGTGGCCGAACTGGTCGCCGAGCACGTCGGCGGCGCGCCGACCCGGAAGCTGTCGGCGTTCCCGGCCTCCGGGTGCACGGTGAACGGCGCGCCGTGCGCGCCGCTGTGCTGCGAGCCGGCGAAGAGGCCCGCCCGGTGAGCGTCGACTTCATGTGGTCGCCGCGCGCGGCGGACTGGCGCGACGCGTTGCGGACCGCCGTGCCGCTGTACCGGTGGGCGCCGTGGTTCGGGCTGGCGCTGGGCGTGCTCGGGGTGGTCGTGCTGTTCCTCGACATGACCTGGGCGGGCGTGTTCGGCATCGCGCTGGCTGTGATCATCGTCGCACTGGTGCCGATCGGCACCGCGCTGAACTTCCACAACCACCCGCTCGCGGCGAAGACGGTGACCGGGTCGGCGGACGAGCACTCGCTGCGGATGTCGGTCGGCGAGGCGGCGCGCAGCGAGCTGGCCTGGGACGAGCTGCCCGGCTGGGCGGAGACGCCGCACGGGTTCGTCCTGCGCACCGGGACGTCGGCGATGTACGCCGTGCCGCACCGCGCCTTCACCGCACCGGACGACGTCGACCGGTTCCGTTCCCTGCTGGTGGAACACGTCGGCCCGGCGGCCTGACCGGTCGCGGTGCGCGCGTAACCTTGGCGAGCGTGTCCTGTGCGAGTGCGACGCTGGTCGTCTGGACGTCCGCCTGGCTGCATGGTGCGGCCGCGGCTGACGACGTCCTCGACGCTTTGGGGTTCTGGGCGGAGCTGCACGAGGTGGTGGCCGACGACGACGGCACGGCCACCGCGCTCGACCTCCCCGGCCCCGACGAACGCCCGGTGGGCCCGGCGCTGCTGCTGGCCGCGCTGCGCCGGGGCAACGCGAGCACCGCGCGGATGGTGCTGCCGATCCCGGGTGACGTGCGCGGGCTGGGCGGTCAGGGGCCGCTGAGCCGGTTCGCGCTCAGCGTCGGGCACGCGGCGGTGCTGCCGGAGGTCGGCGTGGGGCTGGTGCCCAAGCTCGTCGCGGACGGCGTGCTGCGGTGGACGGTGTTCGACCTGCCGACCGTGACGGCGGTCGAGCACGTGCCGATCGGCGAGGCGGAGCACGGGCTGGGGTCGGCGATGCGCGAGGCGGCGACGGCGCTGGTCACGCTCGACGTGGCGCGGCACCGGCCGAACGTGCGCGCGGAGATCGCGGAGCTGTCGGCCGAGCACTCGAAGCTGGCGTGGCCGGCCGGGATGCCGCCCCGGGCGTTGCGCGTGCTGCAACGGGCGGCGGAGGTCGCGGCGATCCTCACGGTGGCGGCGTCGGACGCGCCGGGCGGGGCGATGTCGGCGTCCGCGCAGGCCGGTCGGGACCAGGCGCTGCGCCCGTTGTCGGAGGCGGTCCGGCGGGCCCGGCTGGCGGCCGTGGACGAGGCCGTGCGGGTGCTGTCCGACCAGGGCGCGGGCCGGCACTGACCGCCGCTCCGCGCGTCGCGACGATCACCGCCGGGCGCCGACGTCGTCGGATTGTCCAACGATCGGGCGGTCAACGGGATCAAGCGGTGTGTTTCAGCCGCGTGGCCGTGTGCGTTCGGCCGCATTCCACGTAGGGTCGCCACTATTCGCTCCGACCGAATACCCGCGATTCCAGGTGACGGTCTTCCCGCCGCCAGTCGGACCGGGTAAGTGACTTGGGGTCGTCAGAGAGGAGACCCCTGTGCTCGGCAGACTGCGTCAGGCGCTGAGCGGCTCGCTGGCCCGGATCGTGAGCGACGCGGTGGACCGCGACGAGCTCGTCCGACAGCTGCGCCGCGAGTTCGAGGACGTCGCACGGCAGGAGACGGACCGGCTGGTGAAGGCCATCCGGGAGATCGAGCACGAGTCGCGGCGCGACATCCACGCGGAAGCCGACCGGTACGCGCTGCGCACCACGGAGCGGTTCGTGCGGGAGCACCTGCTCAACGCCACCACGTACGACAACCGGTTCGACACCCTCAAGCACGCGCTGGAGCTGGCCCCCGACACCGGCCTGGCGATGGAGTTCGGCGTGTACAAGGGCACGACGCTGAAGATCATCGCCGAGACCCGGGGCGGCCAGGACGTCTACGGCTTCGACTCGTTCGAGGGCCTGCCCGAGGACTGGCGGCCCAAGCGGCCGGCGGGCTGGTTCCGCAACGAGAACATCCCGGACGTGCCCGGCGCGGAGATCGTGCCGGGCTGGTTCGACGACACGCTGCCGAAGTTCATGGCCGAACACCCCGGCGACGTGTCGTTCCTGCACCTGGACGCCGACCTGTACTCCTCGACGGTCACCGCGCTGGAGCACGTCGGTCCGCGCCTGCGGCCGGGCAGCGTGGTGCTGTTCGACGAGTACTTCAACTACCCCGGCTGGGAGGTCCACGAGCACCTGGCGTGGCGGGAGTTCGTGACCCGGCACAACGTGTCGTTCGAGTACCTGTGCTTCACCGCGAACAACGAGCAGCTGGCCGTGCGGATCACCGAGATCTGAGCACCTGTCCACCGGCCGGTCACCGTGACGTCACGGTGACCGGCCGGTGTGGTCGTGGGCGGTGTCCGGATGGCGGACACCGCCCACGGCGTTCGCCAAGCCCTAACAAGGAGGCCGCGCCGAACGATCCCCCTCGGGACGACCCGTCCCAACGAAAGCCCGAGGAGGGCGCATGTTGCGGTTACCCAGGCTGCTCGCGGCGGTGTTCGCGGTGATCCTGGCAAGTTCGGGCACGGCCTACGCGCAGGACCACCCGACGGCGGGCATCCACACCCCGCGCGACGGCTCGTACGCCGCCGTCGGCGAGTCCCTGCTGGTCATCGGCGGCGCGGTCAACGGCGAGGCGGCCGGCATCACGGCGGTCGAGGTCTCCGTGGACGGCGGCACGACCTGGCAGCTCGCCGAGACGGTCAAGGAGCGGTGGCGGTTCCAGTTCACCCCCACCACGGCCGGTGACGTCACGATCGTCGCCCGTGCGCACACCCGGTCCACGGTCGGCAACCCCAGCCTGCCCGCCACGGTGCACGTGGGTGCGACGCCCGGCCCGCTGCCGCGGATCCACGACGCGACCAACACCCTGAGCCTGCCGACGTTCGACCAGGCCCTCGACCCCGACTGGGAGCCGGTCGAGCTGGGCCTGAAGTTCCAGGTGGACCGGCCCGGCACGCTGACCGGCGTGACCATCGACCGCGGCCCCTACACCGGCCCGATCGAGACCCGGGTGTGGACCGGGTCCGGTGAGCTGCTGGCCGACACGCTGTCCGGAGCGCCCGGGATCGGCCGGGAGTGGGTGTCGTTCGAGCCGCCGGTCCCGGTCCAGCCCGGCCAGGACTACGTGGTGTCGTACTTCAGCCGCTGGTCGTCGCGCTACCAGGCGTCCCAGGACTACTTCACCGGCACGATCCTGCAAGCCCCGTTCATCGTGAAGCCGGGCGCGGGCGTCTTCCACTACGAGGTGCACGGCGGCTTCCCGACCGACACCTGGCGCAACAGCAACTACTGGATCCTGCCCCTGTTCCACGAGTAGCCCGACGGGTAGCGGCCGGCCGGCGCGGAGCGGCTCGCTGGAGTCGCTCCACGTCGACCGATCGCCGAGGTGTGCGTAGCGTCGAAGGGTGACCTCTGGACTTCCCACGACCGTGGGCGCGCTGCGTGCCGCCGGGTACCCGCCGCGCAGCGTCAAGGCCGAGCTGCGGGAGAACCTGGTCGAGGCGTTGCGCGCGAAGCGCGACCCGTGGCCGGGCATCGTCGGGTTCGACCGGACCGTGCTGCCGCAGCTGGAGCGGGCCATCCTGGCCGGCCACGACCTGGTGCTGCTCGGCGAGCGCGGCCAGGGCAAGACCCGGCTGCTGCGCTCGCTGGTCGGCCTGCTCGACGAGTGGACGCCGGTCATCGACGGCGCGGAGCTGGGCGAGCACCCGCTGCTGCCGATCACGCCGGAGTCCCGGCGGCGGGCCGCGGAGCTGGGCGACGACCTGCCGGTGGCGTGGCGGCACCGCGACGAGCGGTTCGCCGAGAAGCTGGCCACGCCGGACACCAGCGTCGGCGACCTGGTCGGCGACGTCGACCCGGTGAAGGTGGCGCAGGGGCGCAGCCTCGGCGACCCGGAGACGATCCACTACGGCCTGGTGCCGCGCGCGCACCGGGGCATCATCGCGGTCAACGAGCTGCCCGACCTGGCCGAGCGGATCCAGGTGTCGCTGCTCAACGTGATGGAGGAGCGCGACATCCAGATCCGCGGCTACACGCTGCGGCTGCCGCTGGACGTGCTGGTGGTGGCGACCGCGAACCCCGAGGACTACACGAACCGGGGCCGGATCATCACCCCGCTCAAGGACCGGTTCGGCGCCGAGATCCGCACCCACTACCCGCTGGAGGTGGCCGCCGAGGTGGCGCTGGTCCGGCAGGAGTCGGAGCTGGTGGCGGAGGTGGGCGACCACCTGCTGGAAGCCGTGGCGCGGTTCGTGCGGCACCTGCGCGAGTCGCCGGCGATCGACCAGCGCTCGGGCGTGTCGGCGCGGTTCGCGGTGGCCGCGGCGGAGACGGTGGCCGCGGCGGCGTTGCGGCGCAGCGCGCTGATCGGCGAGCACCCGCCGATCGCCCGCCCGGTCGACCTCTACTCGGTGCCGGACGTGCTGCGCGGCAAGCTGGAGTTCGAGGCGGGGGAGGAGGGGCGTGAGCACGAGGTGCTGACGCACCTGCTGCGCCGGGCCGTCGCGGACACCGCGCGCTCGGCGTTCGCCGGGCTGAACCTGCGCTCGCTGGCCGAGGTGGTCTCCGACGGCCACCCGGTGGCGACCGGCGAGCAGGTGCCGGCGGCCGAGGTGCTCGCCGCGCTGCCGGAGCTGCCGGTGCTGCACGACGTGGCGCAGCGGGTCGGCGCGGGCCCGGCGGACCCGCCGGGGCGGATCGCGTCGGCCGTGGAGCTGGCGCTGGAGTCGCTCTACCTGACCCGTCAGCTGGCCAAGGACAGCGACGAGGACCGGACGGTCTACGGGTGACCGGGTACCGCTACGACCGCTACGTCGACGGGCCGGACCCGCTCGCGCCGCCGACCGACCTGCGGGCGGCGATGGACGAGCTGGGCCGCGAGGTCATGGAGGGCGCGTCCCCCGAGTCGGCGCTGCGCGAGCTGCTGCGGCGCGGGGTGCCGGGGTCGCGCGGCCTGGACGACCTGACGGCGCGGTTGTGGCAGCGGCGCTCGGCCATCCAGCGCCGGCACCGGCTCGACGGCACGCTCCAGGAGGTCCGCGAGCTGCTGGACCGGGCGCTGGAGGCCGAGCGGGCGGCGCTGTTCCCGGACCCGGACGACGACGCCCGGTTCCGCGAGGCGCAGCTCGACGCGCTCCCGCAGGGCACCGCGGCGGCCGTGCGGGAGCTGGCCGAGTACGACTGGCGTTCGCCGCAGGCCCGCGAGTCCTACGAACAGATCCAGAACCTGCTCGGGCGCGAGCTGCTCGACCAGCGCTTCCAGGGCCTCAAGCAGGCGATGCAGAACGTCGACCCGGAAGACGTGCGGCGCATCCAGGAGATGCTCGCCGACCTCACCGCGCTGCTGGCCGCGCACGCCCAGGGCGCCGACACCGCCGAGCGGTTCGCGGAGTTCATGCGCCGGCACGGCGAGTTCTTCCCGGAGAACCCGCGGACCGTGCAGGAGCTGGTCGACGCGCTCGCGGCCCGGTCGGCGGCGGCGCAGCGGATGATGAACTCGATGACCGAGCAGCAGCGCGACGAGCTGAACGCGTTGTCCCAGCAGGCGTTCGGCAACTCCGGCATCGGCTCCCAGCTGTCCACTCTGGACTCGCTGCTGCGTGGCCTGCGGCCGGGCGAGGACTGGGACGGCGCGGCGCGCTTCCGGGGCAACCAGCCGCTGGGCCTGGGCGAGGGCGCGCAGGCGATGGCGGACCTGGCCGAACTCGACGCGCTGGCCGAGCAGCTGTCCCAGTCCTACCCCGGCGCGCGCCTGGAGGACATCGACGTCGAGGCGCTGGTCCGCCAGCTCGGCGACGAGGCGGGCGTCGACGCGCGCCGGCTGGCCGAGCTGGAGCGCGAGCTGCGCCGGCAGAACCTGCTCGAACGCGCGCCGGACGGCTCGCTGCGGTTGACGCCCAAAGCGTTGCGGCGCTTGGGCGAGACGGCGCTGCGGGGCGTGATCGACAGCGTCCGGGCGCAGGGTCGGCGGGACAACTCGCACGCCGGCGCGGCGGGCGAGTTGTTGGGCAGCACGCGGGCGTGGCGGTTCGGCGACACCGAGCCGTGGAACGTGCCGCGCACGATCACCAACGCCGTGCTGCGGTCGGGTCTCGGCGAGATCCGGCTGGACGTGGCCGACGTCGAGATCAGCGAGACCGAGCAGCGGTCGCGCGCGGCGGTCGCGCTGTGCGTGGACACGTCGTGGTCGATGGTGCAGGACGGCCGCTGGGTGCCGATGAAGCGCACCGCGCTGGCCCTGCACCACCTGGTGAGCACCCGTTTCCGGACCGACGCGCTGCAGCTGATCACCTTCGGCCGGCACGCCGAGGCGGTCGACATCGGGCAGTTGACGGCGCTGGAAGGGGTGTGGGAGCAGGGCACCAACCTGCACCACGCGCTGCTGCTGGCGGGCCGGCACCTGCGCCGGCACCCGGACGCGCAGCCGGTGGTGCTGGTGGTGACCGACGGCGAGCCGACCGCGCACCTGGAGTCGGACGGCGAGGCCGAGTTCCACTACCCGCCGCTGCCGCGCACGATCGGCAAGACCCTGGTGGAGGTGGACGGCCTGGCCCGGCTGGGCGCGTCGATCACGGTGTTCCGGCTGGGCGACGACCCGAGGCTGACCGAGTTCGTCGACCTGCTGGCCCGCCGCAGCGGCGGCCGGGTGGTGGCCCCCGACGAGGACGGCCTGGGCGCGGCGGTGGTCAGCGACTACCTGAGGTCGCGCCGCAAGCGCTGACCGGCTCAGGTCGGCTCCGGCACCCAGACCAGGTGCGCGGTCACGCCGCCGGACGCGGCGAACAGCCGCACGGCCGTCTCCGGTTTCTCCGTGGTGAGCCGGAAGCCGCCGTCCACGCTGAGCACTTCGGCGTGGTCGCCGAGGTCGATGCCCCACGCGGCGACCCAGGCGTCCTCGCGCACCCCGTACTCCTCGACGATGGCGAACAGCCGGGGCGCGTCGCCGTCGACCAGGTCCCGGAGGATCGCGGCGAACTCCCGCTCGTCGCACAGCGGCTTGGGCTCGGCGGCCATCGGGGCCCCTTCCTGCGGAGTGACTATTGCCGGTTTGACAACTGCGAGACTATTACTGTCATGCGACGGTAGGAACTGCACGATCGGGTGTATTGCCCGGACCGGCTGCGTCCCGATATTCCTTGCGCCGCAACGGAACACCGGGACGAGAGGACCACCACCGATGGCCGACCAGCCGCCGCCCCTCGCGCGGCGCATCGAACTCGGCGCGCTGCTGCGCGCCTACCGCGAACGGGCGGGTGTCGACGCCGCCGCCGTGGCGGACGCGCTCGGCTGGTCGTACGTGCAGAAGGTCGGCCTGGTCGAGGGCGGCAAGCGCAAGCTCGCGGCCGTGGAGGTGACCGCGCTGGCCGACCTGCTCGGCCTCGACCCGGCCGAGCGCGCCAAGGTAGTGGAACTGGGCAAGATCGCCCGCAAGCGCGACCCCGGCCCGGCGTTCGTCGCGGACTGGGCGCAGACCTACATCGCGCTGGAGACGGCCGCCGACCGCATCGAGCTGGTGGCCGAGGAGTTGGTGCCGGGCCTGGTGCAGACCGAGGACTACGCCCGCGCGCTGCTCGGCCAGGGCGCGGCGCTCACGCCCGACGAGATCGAGTCGGCGGTCCGGCAGCGGGCCGACCGGCAGCGGCGGCTGCTCGAACCGGGAGCGCCCCGGGTGGACCTGGTGCTCAGCGAATCGGGGCTGCGCCGCCAGGTCGGCGGTCGCGCGGTGCTGCGCAACCAGCTCGCCCACCTGCGGGACCTGGCTTCCCGGCCGAACATCACCGTCCAGGTCCTGCCGTTCGAGGCGGGCGCGCACCTCGCGCTGGGCACCTGGTTCACCCTGCTCCACATCGGTGACCCGGCGGTGACGTTCGTCTACGTCGAGGCTCTGACCAACGCCGACATTCATGATCGTCCACCGCACACCGACGTCTATAGACTGGCGATGGACCGGGCCCGGCGCGCGGCGTTGTCAGCTGCCGATTCCCTTGCGCTGCTTGGTCGTCTGATCGGAGAACTCGACTAGCGGGAGGCTGCGCGCCATGGCGAACAGGTTCGGAGAACCCCAGTGGCGCAAGAGCAGCCGCAGTCAGAATGGCGCGAGCAACTGCGTGGAGATCGCCGACCTGCCGCGCGCGGCGGCCGTGCGTGACTCGAAGAACCCCGGCGGTCCGGTGCTGGTGTTCGCCCCGGCGGCGTTCGCGGGCTTCCTGGAGAGCCTCAAGGACTAGTAGGACGTCGTTGGGTGTGGTTTTGTCGGGGTGTCCGGGTCTGGACGTGTTGTCGGCGGGTGTGGCGGTGGCCTGTGCAGACCGCGAGTGGGTGGTGGAGGTGGCGCAGGGCGGCGTAGAGGGTCGGCCTTGCGCGGGGGCTTGTGGGGTGCGGCGGAGCTTGGTGCAGATCGCCTGGGCGACGGAGGCGAGGGTGCCGGTTGGCCGTGCTCTGGTGGGTGCCGTGGCGCCGGACGACGGACTTCCCCGCCGACCGGCCCGCGGCCATGGTCAGTGTCTTCAGGTCGACGGGCGGGTCGGGGTGGCGGGGTTCGGGTCGCCGGCCGGTCCGGCCGTAGGCGGGGGTGACCGGCACCGCCGTGGCGGGATACGCGGTGGCGATCGGGTCGACCGCCACCGCGTAGGCCGGTCCGCGGCCGGTGAGTTCGTCGATCATGTCCAGTGCCGGCCGTCACTTCTCCCGGTGCCGTTGGTCGCCGGGGATCGCACACCGCTGCCGCCCGCGTCGGGTTTCGGCGGCCCGCGCCGGGTCGGCGGCCTTGCGGTCGTCCCGGGACTCGGGCATAAACAACCGCCGGTCCAACGGTGTCGTCCACCGCGAACGCGTCCGGATCCACGAAGCCCCGCGCCCACACCGCCGACCGACGCCGCACCTCCACGTGATCCCACGTCGAAGTCGTCACGAACCGCTGCAACCGCCGGTGGTCCACCCCGAGACGCTCGCCCATCGGCCGCATCGACCTGCGCTTGCCCTCCGACAACAACCCACGCAGGCACAACCCGCCCTTGCCCCTCCGGTCACACCGGGCGAACCAGCACCATCTCCTCCGACCTCACCGCGCCCAGAAGCTCACACCCCAACACTCGACCTAACGAAGTCCCACTAGCCGAGTGGCGCAGCGTCTGCGAGCTCACTCAAGCGTGGCCAGGTCCAACTGGCGCATGTGGCGGCTTCGGACAGCAGGAGTGCCGCCGGGGCGAGCGTCGGCACGCTGAGGAGCATCCCGACCGTGCCCGCGACGAACGGCAGCTGCAGGCCAGTGACCCGGACCTCGCCTACCTGCCGACGCGGTGAACGACCTCAGACCCCGATGAACCAGCGACCGGAACCACTGGCAGTGGCCTAGGCACCGGCTCGGCCCGCGTCGACCCTGAGGCTCGACGGCAACGGCTGGTGCAGCCGGAAGGCCGGCACGCGGCGGGTGCGTGCCTCGCTCCGGTAGCGGCCCGGAGTCCGCCCGTGGGCACGGGTGAATGCGCGGGAGAACGCCGGCACCGACCCGTACCCGACGGCGGAGGCGATCGCCTCCAGGGAGTCGTGCGTGTCGCGCAGGCGGACCGCGGCCAGATCCATCCGCCAGTTCGCCAGGTACGCGGCTGGGGTCGCGCCGGTGGCCGCCGGGAACCGACGCGCGAGGGTCGCCCTGGAGACCGAGATGGCCGCCGCCAGCGTCGCCGTCGTCCACGGCGTCGCCGGGTCCTCGTGCAGGCATTCGAGCGCCTTGCCGACCACGGGGTCGTGGAGCGCGCCCAGCCACGTGCCGAGGCAGGCCGGGGGATCCTCGGCCAGCCAGGCTCGCAGCATCTGCACCAGCACCACGTCGACCAGGCTCTTGAGGACCGTCCGGGTGGCGATCTGCGGGTGGGCGAGCTCCCGGGCGAGCATGCGCACGGTGTCGTCCAGGCCGGTCGTGCCGGTCTCCGCCCGCACGTGCACGATGCCGGGCAGGATCGCCAGCACCTGCGTGAGCGCGGCCGGATCGCAGTCGTAGTGGATGGTCACGATCCGGGTGGTGGCCGGCGACGACCCGAGCCGGATCAGATCACCGTCGCCGCGCCCGCGGGCCGTGGCGTGCTCGCGCCTGTCGGTCCCCTCCGGATCCACAGGCTCGTCGCCGAGGCCGTGCGGGGTGCCGGCCGGAAGCAGCACGACGTCGTCGCCGGCCAGCTCCACCGGCTCGCTGCCCGGCACCGTGAGCCAGGCCCGGCCCGCGGTCACCGCGTGCAGGGCAACCCCCGGATAGTCGTCCAGGACGACCGCCCAGCGACCGCCGGCCTCGATTCGGGTGCTCAGCGTCCCCTTGACGCCCGAGACGTCCAGCACGTCACTGAAGGGATCCACCGTGCCACGGTAGCTTCCTGCCAGAGGCTGAGGCAACTAATCAATATGTTGCGAGATGTGAACATTGCTTGACTCAGCATCCGATACATACGGTTCATGTCATGAACTATCACGACTGGACCGGCCTTACCGTCAACGTCGCCGATGGGGTCGCGACCGTGACCCTCGACCATCCGCCCCTCAACCTCATGGACGGCGTGCTGCTGCCCTCGCTGCGCGGGTTCGTGCGGCAGGTTCGCGACGACGCGGCCGTGCGCGTCATCGTGTTCCAGAGCGCCGACGAAGAGTTCTTCAGTGCGCACGGCGACATGGGCTACCTCACCGACCCGGACGCCCTGCCCGCTGCCACCCGCGCCGCGCTCGCCGCCGCGCCGGACACGCCGGTTCCGGACGGCCTGAACATCATCCAGGCGTTGGGCGTGGAGGTGCGCGCTCTTCCGCAGATCACCATCGGCAAGATCGCCGGCTTCGCGCGCGGCGCCGGCAACGAGTTCCTCATGTCCCTCGACATGAGGTTCGCGGCGATCGGCCGCTCGGGTCAGGCCCAGCCCGAGTCGCTGCTGGGCATCCTCCCCGGTGGCGGCGGCACGCTGAACACGACCCGACTGGTCGGGCGGGCCCGGGCCCTGGAACTGGTCGTCGGCGGGCAGCTCGTGGACGCTGAGGTGGCCGAGCGGTACGGCCTGGTCAACCGCGCCCTGCCCGCCGCCGACCTGGACGCGTTCGTCGACGCCCTGGCACGCCGGATCGCACGCGTACGCCCCAAGGTCGTCGCCGAGATCAAGAGCACCGTCGACGCGGTGGCGCCGGGCATCTCGCACGAGGCGTACAAGGTGGAGAACGCCTCGCTGTACGCGCTGTTCAGCGACGAGGTCGTCGCCACCGCACGCCGGCAACTCACCGCAGGCGTGCAGACCCGCGACGGCGAGCGGGACCTCGAAGGACTGCTCGACCGCATCGCCTAGTGGGACTTCGTTAGGTCGAGTGTTGGGGTGTGATCTTCTGGGGCGGTGAGGCCGGAGGAGATGGCGCTGGTTCGCCCGGCGTGACCGGAGGGGCAAGGGCGGGACCGGCGGTTGTTCCCGCCCGGGTCCCGGGACGACCGCAAGGCCGCCGACCCGGACCGGGCCGCCTAAACCCGGCGCGGGAGGCAGCGGTGTGCGATCCCCGGCGACCAACGGCACCGGGAGAAGTGGCGGCCGGCACTGGACATGATCGACGAACCCACCGGCCGCGGACCGGCCTACGCGGTGGCGGTCGACCCGATCGCCACCGCGTAGGTCGGTCCGCGGCGGTGCCGGTCACACCCGCCTACGGCCGGACCGGCCGGCGACCCGAACCCCGCCACCCCGACCCGCCCGTCGACCTGGGGACCCTGACCACGGCCGCGGGCCGGTCGGCGGGGAAGTCCGTCGTCCGGCGCCACGGCACCCACCAGAGCCCGACCAACCGGCACCCTCGCCCCCGTCGCCCAGGCCGTCCGCACCAAGCTCCGCCGCACCCACAAGCCCCCGCGCAAGGCCGACCCTCAACGCCGCCCTGCGCCACCTCCAACACCCACTCGCGGTCTGCACCAGGCCACTGCCACACCCGCCGACAACACGTCCAGACACAAACAGCCCCACAAAACCGCACCCAACGAAGTCCTACTAGCGGGCCGGATCGCGCCTTGGGCGTGCCGGTCGGTGCAACCGCCCGCCCGGTCCGTCCCGTCCTGGTACCGACGGACAAGTCGGCGCGAGGAGGTCGGGACCGGTGAACCGGGTGGTGCTCGCAGTGCTGGTGGCGGGGGCGTTCGCGGTGGGTGGCTGTGGTGCCGGGAAGGGGCCGGAGCAGGTCGCGGAAGACCTGCCGAAACCCACGTCGTCCTCGGTGACGCCGACCAACGACCCGGCGGCCGAAGCCGCCGCGTCCGCGCTCGGACCGCTGCTGGAGACCGGGTTCCCGCAGACCTACGCCGGGCTGCGGCTCGTCGGCGACCGGGTCGTCGTCTACCGCCTGCCGGACCAGGCCCTGGACGACGCGGCGCGCGCCGCCGCGCACGGGGCTCGGCTGGAGCTGTCCGACGCGAAGTTCCCGTTGAGCCGGCTCAAGGAGGTCGCCGAGCGGATCGACGCCGACGCCGAGTACTGGAAGGGCAGGAACGTGCGGATCTCCACGTGGGGCCCGGCGGTGGACGGCTCGGCGGTCGACGTGACGACCGTGGACGGCAGCGACGCCGACCGGGCGGCGCTGGCCGAGCGCTACGGCGCGGACGTCATCCGGCTGTCGAAGGGCGACTTCCCGACCACCGCCCCGGCTCCCGCGACGACGTGACCGCGACGGCCATCGCGGTTCCGGGCCCCCGGCGCTCCAGGCCGTCGAGGATCGAGCGCAGGCCCAGTTCGAACAGGGCGTCCAGGTCGAGGTCGTAGCCGGTCTCGGCGAAGGTCGACATGATCCGGGCGAACGTCGGGTGGGCCGGCGCGAGGCGGCCCAGGTTGCGGGCCTGGCCGTCCATCCACTGCTCGGTCGACAGGCCGGTGGCCCCCTCCGCCTGCGCCTCCCGCTCCAGGTGCACCGAGAGCCCCAGGACGTGGCTGTAGAGCAGGACGTTCAGGTCGAACGTGGTCGTCGGGTCCAGTCCCAGCTCGGACAGGCCGGTCAGGGTCCACTCCGAGTAGGCCAGCAGGCTCGGCACCAGCATGGGCCGGGTCAGCGGGCCGAGCTGCGCCAGCCACGGGTGCGCGCGGTGCAGCTCCCACAGCGCCCGGACGCCCACCTCCACGCGCGCCCGCCAGTGCGCGGGCGGGTGCACGGGCAGTGAGGTCTCGCTGAACACCGCGTCGGCCATCATCAGCACGAGGTCGCCCTTGCTCGCCACGTGGCGGTAGGGCGACATCGCCGCGACGCCGAGCCGGGCCGCGATGCCGCGCATCGACAGCGCCGCGAGCCCTTCGGCGTCCGCGATGTCGATCGCCGCCCGGACGACCCGTTCCCGGGTCAGTTCGCGTTCGGGTGCCGCCGCACGCGGTCGCGGGCGGTCGGCGGCGACCACCGTGCCGACCCGGGGTTGCGTCTCGACCAGGCCGTTCTGGCGCAGCGTGGTCAGCGCCTTGGTGGCGGTGGCCAGCGCGACCTCCCACTCCTTGGCGACCTGCCGGGCCGACGGCACCCGGTCGCCCGGCGCCAGCTCGCCGGCGGTGATCCGGCGGGTGATCTCGGCGACGATCCGCTGGTAGGGCGGGATCATGTCGTGCCTCCTCTTGTACTAGTACAGAACCTACCAGGACAAAGGCCCTGACCAGGGGTTACTGAGCTAGTACAGCGTTGGTCAGTGCTGTGCGTACAGCGTAAATTCAGCGCCGTACCCACCGCTGAAGGAGACCCCGATGAAGACCGCGCTCATCTCCGGTGCCGGCCCCGCAGGTCTGACCGCCGCCCACTGGCTGCGCCGCAACGGCTACGCGCCCACCGTCGTGGAGCGCGCGCCCGGCCCGCGCCCCGGCGGCCAGGCGATCGACGTCCGGGGCGTCGCCCTCGACGTGCTGGACCGGATGGACCTGCTCACGCAAGCCGGTGAGCTGCGCACCCGGCTGCGCGGCATGGCGATGCTCGACGCGCAGGGCAACGAGCAGTGGCGCTCGACCGAGATGACCCTCAGCGCCGGCCGGCTCGACAGCGACGACATCGAGGTCCTGCGCGACGACCTCGCCGCCTTGCTGCACACCCGTGCCCGCGACGGCGTCGAGTACCTGTTCGGCGACGCGATCACGGCCCTCGACCAGGACGACGACGGCGTGCGCGTCACCTTCCGCGAGGCCGCGCCCCGCACGTTCGACCTGGTCGTCGGAGCGGACGGCCTGCACTCGGCGGTCCGGCGGCTGGCGTTCGGCCCGGAAGAGCAGTTCGTGCACCACCTCGGCGCGTACGTGGGCGTGTTCAGCACCGAGAACTTCCTCGACCTGGAGGACTGGCAGGTGTGGGTGCACAACGACACCCGCACCGCGAGCTACTGCCTCTACCCGGCCCGTGACAACACCGAACTGCGCGCCACCCTCGGCTTCGCCGCGGACCCGCTCGACCACGACCGGCACGACGTCGACGGGCAGAAGGCGCTCATCGCCGAGCGGCTGGCCGACCTCGGCTGGGAGACCCCGAGGCTGCTCAAGGCGATGTGGGCCGCGCCGGAGTTCTACTTCGACGCGATGGCCCAGGTGCGCCTGGACGAGTGGTCGCGCGGCCGGGTCGTGCTGATCGGCGACGCCGCGCACTGCCCGTCCCCGCTGTCCGGCCAGGGCACCAGCCTGGCGCTGGTGGGCGCGTACGTGCTGGCCGACGAACTCGGCCGGTCCGACGACCACCGCACCGCACTGGCCCGCTACGAGGAGCGGCTGCGGCCGTTCGTGGCGCTCAACCAGGCGCTGGCCACGGAGAACCCGGGGCAGGGCGCGTCGGAGGAGTCGATGGCGGCCGCCAAGCGCGCGATCAGCCTGGACGCCTGAACCAGGAGCCGGCCCGCTGGACCACCTCCACCAGTAGGCCGAAGCCGCCTGCCGGAGCCGTTTCACGTGGGTCGGGGCGGTGGCCTGCCGGGATTCGCTCGGTCGTGGTCCACCTGGTCACCCTCGTCCGGTGGTCGCGCTCCTCGCGGAGTACCGAAGTCCCGCGACCCTCGCGCCTGCGTCGTTGGTGGGCAGTCCGCCGAAAGAGCGCTGGGCACCGGGTGCGGCCGGCACACTCGCCCTTCGGTTCCGGCCACCGGAGGTGCGGGTGTCGCCTGAGCACAGGGATGTCGCCGTTTGGCTGGCGGTGGCGTTGGCGGGAATGCCGCTGCTCTACGGGATCCAGTTCGGATTCGCCTGGCTGGCCGGGCTGGTGCCGGGCCTGCCGTGGCTGTACTTCGTGTTCGCGGTCCCGGTCATCGCGCTGCCCGCGGCCGCGAACGTCGCGCCCTCGGCGGTGATGGACCTCAAGTCGGACCACCACCCGACGGTGGTCGTCGCTGCGGTGGCGGTCGCGGTGGCCGCGATCAGCTTCGTCATCCTCGCGCCGGGGCACGCCCTGTCGACCAGGGGAGACGTGGAGACGTGCGCTGTCGAGCGGTTCGACTACCGGCCCACGCACGACGACGGGCGGGACGACTTCGCGGTGCTGACGTGCCCGAGCGGCCGCTCGTCGACCACCTTCCAGACGTTCGACCTCGACGTCGGGGATCGGATCCCGGTGGCCTTCCACCCCGACGACCCGGGCATGTCGCTGGTCGCGGACCGCCCCGCGTTCCGCGTCCTGCGCCAGGTCGCCTGGGTGAGTTCCGCCGTGGTCGTGGCAGCCCACCTCGTCAGCGGCTGGTGGTTCCTCCTCAACCGCCGCCGCTCCCGGACGCCCTAGTCGGGTTTCGACGTGCGGTCGGTCGGCGCGAGCGCGGCCTCCGTCGTCTCGTCCGGTCGGACGCGTCGTCGACCCGGCTTGGCCAACGAGAAGTGCGCTTCCTCGCGCATCCGCTCGACCATGTGCGGGTAGTGCAGTTCGAACGCCGGGCGCTCCGAGCGGATCCGGGGCAGTTCGGTGAAGTTGTGCCGGGGCGGCGGGCAGGAGGTCGCCCACTCCAGCGAGTTGCCGAACCCCCACGGGTGGTCGCGTTCCGCCGGGTCGCCGAACCGGTAGCTGCGGAACACGTTCCACACGAACGGCAGCACCGACGCGCCGAGCAGGAACGCGCCGACCGTCGACACGGTGTTCATCGTGGTGAAGCCGTCCGACGGCAGGTAGTCCGCGTACCGGCGCGGGAAGCCGATGTTGCCCAACCAGTGCTGGATCAGGAACGTCAGGTGGAAGCCGATGAACGTGGTCCAGAAGTGCAGCTTGCCCAGCGGCTCGTCGAGCATCCGGCCGGTCATCTTCGGAAACCAGAAGTAGATCCCCGCGTAGGTGGCGAACACGATCGTGCCGAACAGGACATAGTGGAAGTGCGCCACCACGAAATACGTGTCGGTGACGTGGAAGTCCAGCGGCGGCGACGCCAGCAGGATGCCGGTCAGCCCGCCCAGCAGGAACGTGACCAGGAACCCGATGCTGAACAGCATCGGCGTCTCGAACGACAGCCGCCCCCGCCACATGGTGCCGATCCAGTTGAAGAACTTGATGCCGGTGGGCACCGCGATCAGGAACGTCATCAGCGAGAAGAACGGCAGCAGCACCGCGCCGGTGGCGAACATGTGGTGCGCCCACACCGCCACCGACAGCGCCGCGATCGCGAACGTGGCGAACACCAGTCCTTTGTAGCCGAACAGCGGTTTGCGGCTGAACACCGGGAAGATCTCGCTGACGATGCCGAAGAACGGCAGCGCCACGATGTACACCTCGGGGTGCCCGAAGAACCAGAACAGGTGCTGCCACAGGATCACGCCGCCGTTGGCCGGGTCGAACACGTGCGCGCCCAGGTGCCGGTCCGCCGCCAGGCCCATCAGCGCCGCGGTCAGGATCGGGAACGCCAGCAGGATCAGGATGCTGGTGACGAAGATGTTCCAGGTGAAGATCGGCATCCGGAACATGGTCATGCCGGGCGCGCGCAGGCAGCACACCGTGGTCACCATGTTCACCCCGCCCAGGATCGTGCCCAGGCCGCTCACCGCCAGGCCCATGATCCACAGGTCCGCGCCGATGCCGGGGGAGTGCACGGCGTCGGACAGCGGCGTGTAGGCGGTCCAGCCGAAGTCCGCCGCGCCGCCCGGCGTGACGAACCCCATCAGCACCATCGTGCCGCCGAACAGGTACAGCCAGTACGACAGCGCGTTCAGCCGCGGGAACGCCACGTCCGGCGCGCCGATCTGCAACGGCAGGACGTAGTTGGCGAACCCGAACAGGATCGGCGTCGCGTAGAGCAGCAGCATGATCGTGCCGTGCATGGTGAACAACTGGTTGTACTGCTCGGTGGACAGGAACTGGAGCCCCGGCCGGGCCAGCTCGGCGCGGATCAGCAGCGCCAGCAGGCCGCCGATCATGAAGAACACGAACGAGGTCGTCAGGTAGAGCAGGCCGATCTGCTTCGGGTCGGTGGTCTTGAGCAGACCGAGCAGCACCCCGCCCAACGGGCGTCGCCGCGCCGCACCGGGGTGCGCGACCACGGGCTCCGGCTTGAGCGCGGTCATGCAACCGCCTCCTCGTCCCGATGGCGTGGGCCACCTCACATGGTCCACCTGATCGGCTACCGGGGCAATCACTCGGCCAGGCAGTCGCTCAGCCAGGCAAGTGCTCAGCCAGGCAGTCGCTCGGCCGACGCCCGCGGTCCGGGAGGCACGCTGCGCTGCTCGTCCACCGGGGGTTCCGGCGGGGGTGCCTGGCCGGGTTCCTGCCGGGTGATCTGCTCGGACGCGCGTTCCAGGAACCGCAGCAGCTCGACCGGGAACGGCAGCACCAGGGTCGAGTTCTTCTCCGCCGCCACCTCGACGATGGTCTGCAGCAGCCGGAGTTGCAGCGCGGCGGGCGTCGCGGCCATCTGCGCGGCCGCCTCGGACAGCTTCTTCGACGCCTGCAGCTCGCCGTCGGCGGTGATGACCCGGGCCCGCCGCTCACGCTCCGCTTCCGCCTGCCGCGACATCGACCGCTTCATGCCCTCCGGCAGCGCGACGTCCTTGATCTCCACCCGGTCGATCTCGACGCCCCAGGACAGCGCCGGGTTGTCGATCATCAGCTCCAGCCCCTGGTTCAGCCGCTCCCGGTTGGACAGCAGGTCGTCCAGCTCGCTCTTGCCGATGATGGACCGCAGCGACGTCTGGGCGACCTGGAGCACGGCGAACCGGTAGTCCTCGATGGTGACGACCGCCTTCACCGGGTCGGCCACCTTGAAGTACACGACCGCGTCGACACGGACCGTGACGTTGTCCCGGGTGATGCCGTCCTGCGCCGGGATCGGCAGGGTGACGATCTGGAGGTTGACCTTCTTCAGCCGGTCGACCACCGGCACGACCAGGGTCAGGCCCGGCCCGCGCAGCGCCGGCCGCACCCGGCCGAAGCGGAACACCAGCCCCTGCTCGTACTGCTTGACCACCCGCGCACTGGCGCCCAGGCCCAGCGCGGCGGCTCCGAGGACGGCTAACACGATGTCGAGGATCATGGCCATCATCTCCCACGTTCAGGGTACGCCGACGTCCCGCCAGGCGGACGCCCGCTTGAACTGGCGAGTTAGGGTCGAACCCATGCAGACCTGGTCATCCACCCCTGTCCCGCGGGTAGCCGGCGAGCCGCGCCCGCTGCGGCTGTACGACACGTCGACCGGCGAGGTGCGCCCCACGGCCCCCGGTGACACCGCCAGGCTGTACGTCTGCGGCATCACCCCCTACGACGCGACCCACCTCGGGCACGCGGCCACGTACCTGACGTTCGACCTGGTCCACCGGCTGTGGCTGGACAACGGCCACGAGGTCCACTACGTGCAGAACGTCACCGACGTGGACGACCCGCTGCTGGAGCGCGCCGAGCGCGACCAGGACGACTGGGTGGTGCTCGCGATGCGCGAGACGGCCCTGTTCCGCGAGGACATGGTCGCGCTGCGCGTGCTGCCGCCCCGCGAGTACATCGGCGCGGTCGAGGCCATCCCGGAGGTCGTGGAGGCCGTCGCGAAGCTCCTCGCGGACGGCGCGGCGTACCGGGTCGACGACCCGGACCACCCGGACGTGTACTTCGACCACACCGCCTCCGGAAGGTTCGGCTACGAGTCGAACTACGACGAGGCCACCATGCTGGAGTTCTTCGCCGAACGCGGCGGCGACCCGGACCGCCCAGGCAAGCGCCACCCGCTCGACGCCCTGCTGTGGCGCACCACGCGTCCCGGCGAGCCGTCCTGGCCGTCGGAGCTGGGCGAGGGCCGGCCGGGCTGGCACATCGAGTGCAGCGCCATCGCGCTCAACCGCCTGGGCACCGGCTTCGACGTGCAGGGCGGCGGCTCCGACCTGGTCTTCCCGCACCACGAGTTCAGCGCCGCGCACGCCGAGGCGCTGACCCGCGAACACCCGTTCGCCCGGCACTACGTGCACGCGGGCATGATCGGCCTGGACGGCGAGAAGATGTCGAAGTCCCGGGGCAACCTGGTCTTCGTCTCCAAGCTCCGCTCCCAGAAGACCGACCCGAACGCGGTGCGCCTGGCCCTGTTCGCGGGCCACTACCGCGCCGACCGCCCGTGGACGGACGCGTTGCTGGCGCAGGCGCAGGAACGCCTGGCGACGTGGCGCCGCGCGGCAGCCCTGGAGTCGGCCCCGAACGCCGAGGCGACCGTCACCCGGCTGCGTGACCACCTGGGCGACGACCTGGACACCCCCCGCGCGCTGGTCGCGCTGGACGCGTGGGCGGCGGAGGCCCTGTCCACCGGCGGCAACGACGAGACCGCGCCGAAGCTGTTCCGCGACGCCGTGGACGCACTGCTGGGCGTCGAGTTGTAGAACCACCGGGGTAGGGCGTGGCTCCCGCGGCCGCGCCCTACGGCTGCGGTTGCTGCCTGATCCGCAACGCCTTCTCCAGCGACTCCCGCGCCTCGGCTTCGCGGCCCAGCGCCGCCAGCGCCACGCTGAGGTTCGTAGCCGAGATCGCCACGTACGGGTGGGCTGGGTGGTACGCGGTCTCGGCCAGGTGCATCGCACGGCGGAAGACCGGCTCCGCCTCGGTGGCCCGGTCGAGTTCGACCAGCGCGAAGCCGACGTTGTTCAGGCTCACCACCAGCGTGGGGTGGTCCGGCGGGAAGTACGCGCTGTCGATCTCCAGCGCACGTACGACCAGCGGCAGCACCTCGGCCGTCCGACCGAGCCCGCGCATGGCTTTTCCGAGCTTGCGGAGGGTGATCGCCACTTCCGGGTGGTCCGGGCCGTACTTCGCCCGGTAGATGGCCAGTGCGCGTTCCAGCAGCGGTACCGCCTCACCGGACCGGCCCAGGTTGACCAGCGAGTTCGCGCTGTTCGCCAGGTAGACGGCGGCGTACGGGTGATCGCCGCCGAACGAGCCCGCGCTCATCACCCCCGCCCGCTGGTAGAGCACGAGGGCGTCGGCGGACCGGTCCAGGTCGTCCAAGATCATGCCCACCTCGTTGAGGGTGACGGCGATCCGCTGGGAATCGGTCCCGTCCAGCGACTCCTGCACGGCCAGCGCGCGTTCGGCCGCGCCGAGCGCTTCGTGGAGGAGGCCCTGGCTGTGCAGGTGGCGTCCGGTTCCCACGAGCAGGGCGACCAGCGGTCCGTCCGCGTCCGGGCTCGCCGCGCACACCGCCAGCACGTGGGGCAGGAGGGTGTGCCACCTCGGCCACTTCTCGGGTTCCCCGCGGATCTCGATCGGGAGGTCGGCGACCAGCAGGGCCATCGCCGCACCGAGCGCGCCCCCGGGGTCGGCGCGGTCGCGCAGCGACTGGCCCAGCAGGCGGTGCACGACGGTGATCTCTGTCGCTGACCGCCGCACGAGGTAGTGGTCCACGAGCGCGCCCACGGTGTTGTTGAACGCGATCGGGTCCGTCACGGTCTCGGCGAGCGGTGCCGGCAGGGCGTCGGGGTGCAGGGTGAACAGGTCGAGCGGGACGGGTTCGGGTGCCAGGTGGGCGAGCAGGTCGAGCAGCCGGCGCTCGGCCGCGCCGAGTTCGGCCAGCGACAGGTCCCACAGCGTCGCCAGGGTCCGGTCGTGGCCGGCGACCTTGCCCTGCCGGATCACCTCGGCGGTGCGGGTGGTCAGCAGGTCCAGGTAGGACGCCACCGGCAGCCCGGTGGCCTTGATGTACGCCGACGCCTGCTCGACCGCCAGCGGCAGGTCGCCGAGCAGCTCCGAGAGGCTCGCCGCCTCGGTCGCGGTCGCGTCCGGCAACCGCCGGGACAGCAGCACGACGCTGTCCGCCCGGTCCATCACGTCCAGGTCGACCACCGAGCCCAGGGTGTCGAAGCCGCTGCGGCGGGTGGTGATCAGCACCCGGCCGGGTCCGGTCGGCAGGTATGGCCGCAGCGCGTCGGCGTCTTCGGCATTGTCGAACACCAGCAGCCACCGGCCCCTGCGACGCAGCTCCACGTGCACGGCCCGAACGGCCTTGTCCGGCGTGACGTCCAAGCCCAGGTCCGCGCCGAGGTCGGCGAAGTGGTGGGGAACGGCCGTGATCTGCTCGGACGGGATCCACCACACCACGTCGAAATCGCCCGCGTAGCGGTACGCGTACTCGGTGGCCAGCTGGGTCTTGCCGACGCCGCCCATGCCGCGCACCGACTTGACCGCCACCGTCCCCGTGGTCCGGTGCAGCAGGTCCAGGTGCTCGGCGCGGCCGGTGAAGTCGGGGTTGCGCGGGGGCACGTTCCACACGTCCGGCATCGCGCCCGGGAACCGGGGGGTCGCGCCCGGGAACACCGGGGGAGCGCCGGGTTTCGCCCGGCCGACGGTCACGCCGCGGACGGTGTCCAGCAGGCGTTGCCGGGTGGCCGTTTCGGACAGGCCGAACAGATCGGTCGACACGATCCCGGCCAGCAGGCCCGGTCGCTCGCAGTCCGCGATCCGCAGCACCACGAGCTTGCGCCGCTCGCCCACCGGGTCTTCGCGCCAGGCGGCCTGCCACTCGGCCTTGCCGTAGACCGACGACAGGTAGGCCGCGGACAGCACCGCGACGGTCCGCTCCGCTTCGCGGACGCCCTCGTCCATCCGGTCCACCCAGTTCGCACCGGGCACCATGTCCCACGCCTGCACGAGCACCCGGTGGCCGGACCGCTCCAGCTCCCAGGCGATCCACTCGGCCCACGCGCGGTCGACGTCGGTGTACGAGACGAAGAAGTCCCACTGCACCCCGCCATGGTGCACACGCGGCGGGACGTCCCGGCGCACCGGGCGTCCGGATCACCGGAATGGCGGTGGGGCCACCCGCAAAAGGTGGCCCCACCGTTGGGAGAACTCACATCACGCGTCGATGGTCCACGTGTCGATGCGGCCGGTGTCGATGGCCGCCACGTCGCGAACGCGCAGCTTCCACGTGCCCGACGCCGTCTCCGAGGAGGCGTTCACCGAGTACGTCTTGGCGATGTTGTCGGCGCTGCCGCCGGTCCGGTTGTGCAGGTTGTAGATCGTGCCGTCCGGCGCCACCAGGTCGACGATCAGGTCGCCGACGTAGGTGTGCACGATGTTGACGGTCACCGAGGTGGTGGCCGACGCGTTGCCCGCGCAGGAGAGCGTGATCGGGCTGTTCACGTCGCTGTTGTCGCCGACGGTGACGTCCGCGTCGTTGGTGGCCGGGTCGCAGCCGCCGGTGTTGTCACGCACGGTCCAGGTGAAGTTGGCGCTGCCGGTGCGCGACGCCGAGTCGGTCACCGTGACGGTCACGTTGGACGTGCCCGCCGTGGTCGGCGAACCGGTCACCGTGCCGTTCGAGTTGCCGGTCAGACCGGCCGGGAGACCGGTGAACGAGAACGTGTACGGCGCCGCGCCACCGGTCGCGGTGACGGTCAGGTTGACCGCCTGGCCCACGGTGGTGGTCTGGTTGCCGGGGTTGTTCACGCTCGGGTTGCTCGGCGCGACGTTCTGCACGAACAGCAGCTTGTTCGCCGACCCGGTGCCCGGGTTGGTGATCTTGCCGTTGGTCGCCGCGGTCACCAGCGCCGTCTCGACCTGGGCCGGGGTGGCGGTGGGGTTGGACGACACGTAGATCGCCGCAGCGCCCGCGACGTGCGGGGACGCCATCGAGGTGCCGCTGATGGTGTTCGTCGCGCTGTCGCTGGTGTGCCAGGTGGACGTGATGTCCTGGCCCGGAGCGAACAGGTCGGTGCAGGTGCCCCAGTTGGAGAACGACGCGCGCGCGTCGGACCGGTTGGAGGCGTTGGTGCTGATCGCCTCACGGACGCGGGCCGGCGAGTAGTTGCACGCGTTCTGGTTGTCGTTGCCCGACGCCACCGCGGTGGTGACACCGGCCGCGACGAGGTTGCGCACCGCGGTGTCGGTCGCGGTGTCCGCGCCGCCACCGAGGCTCATGTTCGCCACGGCGGGCTTCACGGCGTTCTGGGCGACCCAGTTGACGCCGTTGACGACGCCCGCCGAGGTGCCGGAGCCCTGGCAGTTCAGCACCTTGACGGCGACCAGCTTGACTTCCTTGGCCACGCCGTAGCTGCGGCTGCCGACGGTGCCGGCGACGTGCGTGCCGTGGCCGTGGCAGTCGGTGTTGTTGCTGTCGACCGTGTTGGTGCCCCAGGTGGCGCGACCGCCGAAGTCGGTGTGCGAGATCTTGATGCCGGTGTCGATGACGTACGCCCGGACGTTGCTCGCACCGTTGGGGTAGGTGTAGCTGTTGTCCAGCGGCAGGTTCGCCTGGTCGATCCGGTCGAGGCCCCACGACGGCGGGTTCGGCTGCACGCCGGCGATCTCCACCGGCAGGTCGGCCTGCACCCAGTCGACCCGGGGGTCGGCCGCGATGCGACGCGCCTGCTGCGGCGTGAGGGTGGCGTGGAAGCCGTTCAGCGCGTGCTGCCAGGTCGTGCGGACCTCGCCACCGAACTTGGTGACCAGCGAGCCCGCGGCCGAGGCCGACAGCGCCCGCGGCGACGCCGAGTCCTTCAGCGCCACGATGTAGGAGTTGGGTACGGCGTCGGCGCGGTCGGCGGCCAGGACCTGGCCCTCGGCCGCGGCCACACCGACGTTGACGAACGCCAGGGCGGCCGCCGACACCGCGGCCAGGCCGAGGACGGCCGTCTTTCTGAACAAGCGGGCGTCTCCCATTTGAGAGTTCTCCCTAGGGACAGGTTCGCTCGACCGGCCTGCCGGGTTGTGGCAGGGCGGTGGAGCGTGCAGGGATAAGGGACGTTCGCGCGAACGGGTGGTGCCGACCTGGTCACATGCATGGTCGGGACAAAAAGGGCCGGCGAGTAGCGCCGTTGGGCGTAATCAGGGGGAGCCGGACGCGCGCAGAGCGGAGAAACCGCTGTTCACGCGTACACGGTCAGGAGTTAAAGAGCTTGTCGCGGTGCGTCCGCCAGCGATCCAGCAGTCCCGGCAGCTCCGCGTGGACGAATTCGAAGAAGGCCAGCGTCTCGGCGATCCGCCGCCCGGCGGGGGTGTCCTCGCCCAACACGCCGATGCCCTCCTTGAGCGGGCCGCCCCAGCGGGCCATCATCTGGTCGCGGCGGAAGATGGCCTCGTACCAGACGTCGTCGTAGACCCGGAACACGTCCCGGCGGGACCCGGACTCGCGCTCGCGGCTCACCACGTTGACCTGGGTGAGGTAGCGGACCGCGCCGGAGATCGCCGCGGGCGAGACCTGGAGCAGGTCGGCCAGCTCGGCGGCGGTCAGCGTGCCCTCGTCGTCGGCGAGCAGGGCGACGAACACCCGCGCCGGCATCCGCGGCATCCCGGTCTCGGCGAAGGCCGCCGCGAAGCGCTCGATGAAGCGCAGCACCGCCTGCTGGTCCCGCTCCGTCACCTGGGTCACCGCCGAATCATCCCGTCCGCCACCTCGATCGGAGGGAGTTTATACGCTTCCTTAACTTCACGAGTTTGTGAAATGACTGTAACTTACCGGGGCATGAGCGCTGCGATCTCCGTGTCGGGCCTGGTCAAGACCTTCGGGCCGACGCGAGCACTGGACGGGCTGGACCTGACCGTCCGCACCGGGGAGGTGCACGGCTTCCTCGGTCCGAACGGGGCGGGCAAGTCGACCACCATCAGGGTCCTGCTCGGTCTCCTGCGCGCCGACGGCGGCCACGCCCGCCTGCTCGGCGGCGACCCGTGGCGCGACGCCGCCGCCCTGCACCGGCGGCTGGCCTACGTGCCGGGCGACGTCAGCCTGTGGCCCAACCTGACCGGCGGCGAGGTCATCGACCTGCTGGGCCGGCTGCGCGGCGGGCTGGACGACAAGCGGCGCGCGGACCTGCTCGACCGGTTCGAGCTGGACCCGCGCAAGAAGGGCCGCACCTACTCCAAGGGCAACCGGCAGAAGGTGGCGCTGGTCGCGGCGCTCGCCTCGGACGTGGAACTGCTCGTCCTGGACGAGCCGACCTCCGGCCTCGACCCGCTGATGGAGGCGGTGTTCCAGGAGGCGGTCAACGAGGAGCGCGGGCGTCGCACCGTGCTGCTGTCCAGCCACATCCTGGCCGAGGTCGAGGCGTTGTGCGACCGGGTGAGCATCATCCGCAACGGGCGCACCGTGGAGACCGGGACGCTGGCCGAGCTGCGGCACCTGACCCGGACCAGCGTGTCCGCCGAACTCGCCACCGCACCCGAGGGGCTGGCCGCGCTGTCCGGCGTGCACGACCTGAAGGTCGAGGGCAACCGCGTGCGGTTCGAAGTGGACACCGACCACTTGGACGAGGCCCTGCGCGCGCTGGTGACCTCCGGCGTGCGCACGCTGACCAGCCAGCCGCCCACCTTGGAAGAGCTGTTCCTGCGCCACTACGAGGTGCCCGAGGCGGCGGTGCGGTCATGACCGCGTCGATGGGGACGGGGCTGGTGGGAACCGGTCACCTGGTCCGGCTCGCGCTGCGGCGCGACCGCCTGCTGCTGCCGGTCTGGGTGGTGGGCCTGGTCGGCACCACGCTGGCCACCGCGTCCGGCATGACCGAGCTCTACGGCACGCAGGCGCTGCGGCAGCAGATGGGGGCCACCGCCGGCGCCAACCCGGCGTTCCTGGCGATGCTCGGCCCGATCTACGACTACTCCACCATCGGCGGCATCCTGGCCTGGCGGTGGGGCGTGTTCGGCGCGCTGCTCACCGGCCTGATGGCGATGTTCCTGGTCACCCGGCACACCCGGGCCGAGGAGGAGACCGGGCGGCTGGAGCTGATCGGCTCGACGGTGACCGGGCGGCACGCGCCACTGGCCGCCGGTGTCGCGGTGTCGGCGTTGGCCAGCCTGCTGATCGGGCTGCTGGTGGGCGCGGGCCTGACGGGTCTGGGGGAGGCCGCGTCCGGGTCGTTCGCGCTCGGCCTCGCCTTCACCGCCGCCGGGCTGGTGTTCGCCGGGGTCGGCGCGGTCACCGCGCAGCTCACCGAGAGCGCCCGGACGGCCAACGCGCTCTCCGGCGCGGTGCTCGGCGTGGCCTACCTGCTGCGCGCCGTCGGCGACGCGGCGGGCGACGCGGGCCCGACGTGGCTGACCTGGCTGTCGCCGATCGGCTGGCTGGAGCAGGTCCGTGCGTTCGCGGGCGACCGGTGGTGGGTGTTCCTGCTGTCCCTCGCGCTGGCGGCGGTGCTGGTCGGCGCGGCGTCGGCGCTGGTGACCAGGCGCGACCACGGCGGCGGGCTGCTGCCGACCCGGCTCGGCCCGGCGCGCGCCCCGGCGTCGCTGGGCAGCGCGTTCGGCCTGGCCTGGCGGTTGCAGCGGGGGATGCTGCTGGGCTGGACGCTGAGCCTGTTCGTGCTCGGCGGGGTGTACGGGGCGGTCGCGCGCGGCGTCGAGCAGATGCTGGAGGCCAACCCGGCGCTGGAGCAGGTCATCTCGCAGCTGGGTGGGACCGGCGCGATCGTCGACGTCTACCTGGCGTCGGTCCTGGGCATCATCGGCCTGTTCAGCGCGATCTACGTGGTGCAGGCGACGCTGCGGCTGCGCTCCGAGGAGTCCGACTTCCGGGCCGAGCCGGTGCTGGCCACGTCGGTGCGCCGGGGGTCGTGGGTGGCGAGCCACCTGGTGTTCGCCACGGTCGGCGCGGCCGTCGTGCTGGCCGCCGCCGGGCTGGGCGCGGGCCTGGTGCACGGCGCGCGGGTCGGCGACCTGGGCGGGCAGGTCGGCCGGCTGGTCGGCGCGGCGCTCGCGCACGTGCCGGCGGTGTGGGTGGTGGCCGGCATCACCCTGGCGCTGTTCGGGCTGGTCCCCAAGCTGACGGCGGTGAGCTGGGCGTTCCTGGTGGTGTTCCTGGTGCTGGGGCAGCTCGGCCCGTTGCTGGGGCTCGACCGGTGGGCGATGGACCTCTCGCCGTTCACGCACATCCCCAAAGTGCCCGGCGCGGACCTGTCGGCCGGCCCGCTGGTGTGGCTGACGGTGACCGCCGTGGCGCTGGTGGCCGCCGGGTTCGCGGGGTTCCGGCGGCGGGACATCGGCTAGAGGTCTGAAAGGTCTCTTTCGAAATAAGTCTTTCAGGTCTACCGTCGGGGCATGGACCTACCCCAGCCCCGACGGGTCACCGACGTCGACGCGCTCAAGGCGCTGGCCCACCCGCTGCGGGTGGCGCTGCTCAACCACCTGGTCGCGGTCGGCCCGCGGACCGCCAGCGAGTGCGCCGCCGAGGTCGGCTCGTCGGCGTCGAACTGCAGCTGGCACCTCCGGCAGCTGGCCAAGGCCGGGTTCGTGGACCGGGTCGAGGCGGGCGACGCGCGGGAGCGGCCGTGGCGGGCGCTCGACGTCGGGTACTCGGTCGGTGCGTTCTCCGAGGACCCGGCCGTGCGCAGCCAGCAGGACGCCCTGGTCGCGTTGCAGCTCAACGAGGACAACCGGCTCGCCCAGCGCTTCCTGGACCGGCAGCACGAGCTGTCCCGCGAGTGGCTCGACGCCGCCGGGATGCACGGCTACACGGTGACCGTGACGCCCGAGGAGCTGACCGGGCTGCTCGGCATGATCGACGACATCCTGCGGCCCTACCTCGTGCCGCTGCGCGCGGACGCACCCGAGGGCGCGCGGCCCGCCCACGTCGGACTGCGGGCGTTCCCGCGATGACCGGTCCGTTGCGGGTGCCGGCCTTCCGCCGGATGTGGCTCGCCGGGTTCGTCTCCGAGATCGGCGACTGGGTCCTGGTGGTCGCCCTGCCGGTCTACGTCTACCAGCTCACCGGCTCGGTCGGCTCGACCGCGACCACGTTCGTGGTGGCGCTGCTGCCGGGCCTCGCGCTCTCGCCGCTGGCGGGCGTGCTCGCCGACCGGTGGGACAAGCGCCGGCTGATGCTGTGGGTCAGCCTCGCCCAGGCCGCCGCCCTGCTGCCGCTGCTGACCGGGAACCTGGTGCTGGTCAACGTCGTGATGGCGGTGCGGGCGGCGCTGGCCGTGCTGTTCGAGCCCGCGAAGAACGCCCTGCTGCCCGAACTCGTCGGGCGCGACCAGGTCGCCGCCGCCAACGGGCTGGTCGGGCTCAACGCCAACCTCGCCCGGCTGCTCGGCGCGTCGCTGGGCGGGCTGGTGCTCGGCTGGTCCGGGCTGACCGGCGTGCTGGTGCTGGACGTGGCGTCGTTCCTGGTCGCGGCGGCGCTGCTGGTCCGGCCGTTCGGCGTGACCCCGGGCCCGAGCGGCGGTGCGCCGATGTGGCGGGCCTGGCTGGACGGGCTGCGCGAGATCAAGGGTCCGTTGCGCGGCATGGTGGCCGTGGTGGGGCTGATGGCGGCCGGTCAGGGCATGTTCGTGGTGCTGTTCGTGGTGTTCGTGACCGAACGGCTCGGCGGCGGCGAGGCGGAAGTGGGGCTGCTGCGCGGCATCCAGGCGATCGGCGGACTCGTCGGCGGCGCGGTGGTCGGCCTGGTCGCGCGCCGAGTCGCCGCGTGGCCGTTGTTGGCGTGGTCGCTGATCGCGTTCTCGGCGCTCGCGTTCGTCGGGTGGAACGGCTCGTACGTCACCACCGCCTTCACCTTCTACCTCGCGGTGTTCGCGGCGTGCGGCGCGCCGGGCGTGATGTCCGGCGTGGGCATGATGTCCGTGCTGCAACTGCACACCTCCGACGCGGTGCGCGGGCGGGTGCTGGCGACCTTCGGCAGCCTCTACGACGGGTTCCAGGCACTGGGCATGGTGCTGGCGGGCGCGCTGGCCGTGCCGCTCGGGCTGATGGCGCTGCTTGACGTACAAGCCGGGCTCTACCTGGTCGCGGGCCTTTCGGCGGTCGTGATCGCACGCCGGACCTCCCTAGAGTTGGCGGGACGCAGCTCTTGAGGGGGAGATCATGCGAATCGGTGTGGTGCTGTGCGTCTGGGCGTTGTCGGTGGGGGCGCTCGCCCCGCCCGCGAGCGGGCAGACCGTCGCCAGGGCGTCCTACCTGAACGTCGTCGCCCACCAGGACGACGACGTCCTGTTCCTCAACCCCGACCTGCGGAACTCGATCGCGGCCCGGCGGGCCAACACGACCGTGTTCCTCACCGCGGGCGAGGCCTTCCAGCCGGACGGCCCCGGCCGCGCGGGCGACCCGCCGCTCGCGACCTGCCGCGACGACCGGACGGTGGACCGCGAGGACTACGCCCGGTGCCGCCAACTCGGGGCACGGGCCGCCAACGCGCGGATGGCGGGCGTCCCGAACACGTGGACCCAGGCCGCACTCCGGCTGGACACCCCGGAGGGGCCGTACTGGGCCGAGGAGCACACGCTCACCGCGCGGCCGGACGTCCGCCTGGTGTTCCTGGACCTCCCGGAGTGGGCGGACAGCACCGACGACGCCTCCCGGCCGTGCGCCGGGACGCCGAAGCTGCCCGGCGCGAGCCTCAACCGGCTGTGGGCCGACGAGCGCGGCACCTGCTCGATGGTGCCCAGCGGCACCGTGCTGTGGGCCGACGACGTGCGCAACCCGGTGCACGGCAAGGCCCACCTGGTGCACCTGTTGCAGGCGCTCTACCAGCGCTACCGGCCCACGGTCGTGCGCACCCAGGACCCCGACCCCGACCAGCGCTACCTGGACCCGACCTGGCTGCACGACCACAACGACCACGTGACGGGCGCGCGGTTCGCCGTCGAAGCGGCGCGCGGCTACGGCCGGGCGCTGCGGATCGTCCCGTACCGCAACTACAACATCGCCGAATCTCCGGTGAACCTCGACAGCGGCAAGCGCGCCGAGAAAACCGGTGACTTCGCCGCCTACGACCTGTGGGACGCCTTCAGCGAGCCGACCGGCCCGTACGCGACCTGGCCCGAGCGGATGATCCACCGCGACACCACCGGCACCAGGTGGGTCAGCCGCAACCAGGACGGCCGGCTCCAGGCGTTCGCGGTGCAGGGCGGCGCGCTGGCCACCTGGTGGCAGACGCCGGGCGGCTGGTCGTCCACCTCACTGGCCACCCCGGGCCCGCTGTCGGCCGGCCTGGCCGTCACCGAGACCGGCGACGGCCGCATCCAGGTGGTCGGCCGCCGGGTGGACACGCACGAGGTCGTCACCACGGCCCAGCGGTCGCCCAACGCCGGCTTCGGCGGCTGGGTGTCGCTGGGCAGCCCCAACCCCGGCTCCACCCAGGTCGGCACGCCGGTCGCGGCGCGCGGGCCGGACGGGCTGGTCCGGGTGTTCGTGAAGAACGCCGGCGGCGGGCTGAGCCACCAGGCCCAGCAGGCCGACGGGACGTTCCCGGCGGTGTGGCAGGACGCGCGCGGCACCGACCTGCACGACGGGCTCGCGGTGGGCGTCGGCCCGTCCGGCGGGCTGGAGGTGTTCGGGTTCGCGGTGTCCGGCGGAACCGGCGGGCTCCGCCACTGGTCGGGCACCCCGTTGACGCTGCGCCCCGCCCCGGCGGGCCCGCAGCCGTCCGGTCCGCCCTCGGTGGCGCGCAGCCGCGACGGCCGGCTGGACGTGTTCTTCCGGCTGGCCGGCGACCGGGGCGGCGCGGTCGGCCGCACGTGGCAGCTCGCCGACGGCTCGTGGACGGCGGTCCGCGACGACCTCGGCGGCCAGGGCGGCGTCGGCGCGCCCGCCGTGACCGACGCGCCGGCCGTGGCCGACGCCCGCGTCCTGGTGTTCACCACCAACCGCGGCGGCGGCGTGAGCACCACCCGCCAGGCCGCCGACGGCGGCTACGCCACCCCGTGGTCGGACCTCGGCGGTTTCATCGTCGGCCAGCCCGCGTCGGCCGTCGACCCGGCCGGCCGGGTCGTGGTGTTCGCGCTGGACGACAACGGCGGGCTCACCGTCCGCCGGCAACGCGCCGCCGGCGGCGCGGCCGGCTTCGAGGACCGGGTGGCGCTGCCCGCGCCGTGACGGCACCGTCCGGCGCTGCCCGCGCCGTGACGGCACCGTCCGGCGCGTCGGTCGACGTGCCGGCCGGCCGGGTCAGGACCGGTCGCGACCGCGCCACAGCAGCAACGCCGGCGGGATCAGCAGCACCAGGGCGGCCGGCGCGAGGAACGAGGCGGCCGGCGACAGGTGGTAGAGCGGCACGAACGCCATCGGCGACGCCGACCCGCCCAGGAACCGGAACGACTGGAGCACCGAGATCGCCCCGCCCCGGTTGCCGCCGCGCCCCAGCACCAGCGCGCTCAGCCCGACGATCACCGCCTGCGAGAACGCGCCCGCCACCGCCCACAGCACGCCCACCGCCACCAGGCTCGGCAGGACCCCGATCAGCACCAGCAGCACCGACCCCACCGTGGTGCCCAGCAGCACGCAGCGCCGCGGCCCGACGTGGTCGATCATCCAGCCGGTCAGCCGGGCGCAGACGATGCCGACCACCCCGAACCCGGTCAGCACCAGGCCGCGCTCACCCGCGCCCAACCCGAAGTCGTCGCCCAACCGCAGGGCGACCAGGAACGACACCCCGCCCAGGCAGCCCCACCCGACGAACCCGGCCGCCGCCAACCGCAGCACCTCCGGCCGCCACGCGGTGCGCAGCCTCGGCGGCTGCTCGGTGCGCGGCGGGTCGGCGGGCACCCCGGCCGCGGCCAGCAGCACCGCCACCAGCGCGGCCCCGACGAACGCCCACCGCCACGACGCCTCCGCCGCCAACCCGCCCACCAGCGGCGCGGACGTCTGCCCGGCGGCCTGCATCGACGCGAACACCCCCAGCGCGCGCCCCAGCCGTTCCTTCGGCGTCACCGCCGCTATCGCCGCCAGCAGCAGGGGAGTGGTGAAGGCGTTCGCCACGCCCTGCAACGCCCGCCCGCCCAGCAGCACCGGGAACGACCACGACACCGCGCACAGCACCGACGCCACCGCGTACACCAGGTAGGCGATCCGGACCGTCCGCCGCGCGCCCCAGCGCTCGCCCACCGTCCCGGAGAACAGCATGAACCCGGCGAACGGCAGCAGGTAGCCGGTCAGCGTGGTCGCCGCCGCACCGGCCGAGACCTGGAAGTCCGCGCCGATCTCCGGCAGCACCGACGAGGTCATGGCACCGCCGAACGGCCCGAGGAACCCGCCGGCGTACAGCCCGACCACCGCGAGCCGTCGCGGGCCCGTCCGCACCTGCGCCACCCGCCGAGTCTCCCGCACCGACGCCCGCGCGCGACCGGGGTGTGACCAGCGTCAGAGCCCGGTCGGCCCGCGCCCCGGCCCGCGACCCCGGCGGCGCAGGTAGCGCTCGAACTCCGCCGCGATCGCGTCGCCGCTCGCCTCGGTGATCTGGATCTCCGCGTCGCCGCGCTCCTCCAGCGCCCGGACGTAGTTGCGCACGTCCTCGTCCTCGTCGGCCATCTCGCTGACCGTGCGCTCCCACTCCTCGGCCTGCTCGGGCAGCGCGCCCAGCGGCACCTCGACGTCGAGCACCTCCTCGACCCGGTGCAGCAGCGCCAGGGTGGCCTTGGGCGAGGGCGGCTGGGAGACGTAGTGCGGCACCGCCGCCCAGAACGAGATCGCCGGCACGCCGGCCTGCACGCACAGGTCCTGGAAGACCCCGACGATCCCGGTCGGCCCCTCGTAGCGGGACCGCTCCAGCCCGAACTTCTGCGCCGCCTCCGCGTCGTAGGCGGTGCCGGTCACCGGGACGGGCCGGGTGTGCGGGGTGTCCATCAGCAGCGCGCCGAGCGTGACCACGGTGGTGACGCCCAGGTCCTCGATGTGGCCGAGCAACTCGCCGGCGAACTTCCGCCAGCGCATGTTCGGCTCGATGCCGTGCACCAGCACGACGTCGGTGGCCGAGCCCGGCGGCCGGCACACCGACAGCCGGGTCGTCGGGAATTCAACCCTTCGGGTGATGCCGTCCACCATGCGGACCGTGGGGCGGGTCACCTGGAAGTCGTAGTAGTCGTCCGGATCGATCTCCACCAGCGGCGTCGCGTCCCAGGTGAGTTGGAGGTGCTCGATCGCCGTGCTGGCAGCGTCTCCAGCATCGTTCCACCCCTCGAACGCCGCCACCATGATCGGGTTGGTGAGCGGTTTCGCGGGGTCGAAGGGGATCTTGGCGGCCTGGTCCGGATCGGTCACCGGGTCAGACTACGACCCTCGCCGCGGACCCGACGCCGTAGGCTTGCGCCATGTCGGCTCGTGTCTCCCCGCCCGTCCCGGGCGGGCCGGCCGACCGGCTCGAGACGGCGGCCGGCGCAGCGCGCACGAGCACCCGCCCGGCCACCCCGACCTCCGCCGACGCCGCAGGTCACAGCGGGCGCGCCGAGATCGTGTCCGGGCCCCGGCCCGACCTCGCCGACCCCACCCGCCCGGCGCGGGGGCCCGGCCCGTTCTCTTCGGGACGGGCGCGACCGCGTGCCGCGTTCGGCGCAACCGGGTCGGCGTCCGGCCGCACCCGGCCGTTTCCCCCTCGGCCGCCACCGCCCGGCGAAATACTTCGACGCGTGATCGACGCGGAGCGGCTGATCAGGGGTAAGCGCCGGTCCCCCGACCGACCCGAATCGGATCCGCACCGCGGAGTCGGCGGTGGAGACACCGGTCTGGTCGTTCTTCGCGGGCGTGGCGGGCTTGGGCCTGATCGCGTGGGGTGCGCTGCCCGCCACGCGGCGGTGGTGGCGGCGGCGCGGGCTCGGGGCTCGGCGAGTGGCAGCACGGCGTCGTGTCCGGCCTGGGCGCGAAGCACCTCGGGATCCGGCTCGACGACGGCACCGGGCTGCTGCTGGAATTCCCGGTGCGCGCGGACCGGGCCGCGACCGGGCTGCTGGTCGGCGACCTGTGGTCGGCGCGCTCCGGCCGGGCCGGGGTGGTCTGGGGCGGTGTGGAGAGCGGGGAGGCCCGCGTCGTGAAGGTGGAGGAAGCCCCGTGGTGAGCGTCGAAGCGGTGCTGTGGGACATGGACGGCACGCTGTTGGACTCGGAGAAGCTGTGGGACGTCCCGCTCTACGAGTTCGCCGAGAAGTTGGGCGGCACCCTGTCGCTGGAGACCCGGCAGGCCATGGTCGGCTCGAACGTGCCCACGACGATGGCGCTGCTGTTCGCCGAAGTCGGCCTGACGCCGACGGAGGAGGAGACGGCGGACGGCGCGGCGTGGATCCTGCGGCGCACCGAGGAGGTGTTCCGGGCCGGTCTGCCGTGGCGGCCGGGAGCCCAGGACGCGTTGCGCGCGGTGCGGGCGTCGGGCGTGCCGATGGCGCTGGTGACGTCGACCGAACGGGCGTTGACCGAGGTCGCGCTGGACACCATCGGCCGCGACCTGTTCGACGTGACGGTGTGCGGCGACGAGGTCGAAGGCCGCAACAAGCCCCTCCCGGACCCGTACCTGAAAGCCGCCGCCCTGCTCGGGGTGGACGCCGCGGCGTGCATCGCGGTCGAGGACTCGCCGACCGGCGTGACCTCGGCGGTGGCGGCGGGGTGCACGGTGCTGGTGGTGCCGTGCGACGTGCCGGTACCGCCGGGCGAGCGCCGGATCTTTCGCGACTCCCTGGTCGGCGTAGACCTGCCCACCCTCACCGCCCTGCGCACCTGACCTCCGCAGCCGCGCACCTGACCGCTGCGGCCGCACACCGTCCCGCAACCGCAGCACCGCAGGCCGCAGCCTTGAACGCCACCGTCCCCCGCGGTGTGGACCGCGGAGGACGGTGGCGGGCGCTGCGCGGCACTCGGCGTCGAACGTCGCTCAGACGGCGACGGCCTTCACCTTGGTGGTGCTGTCGCGGCGCACAGCCGGGTCGACCAGCAGGCCGAACACGACACCGAGGCCCAGCCACAGGGTGGCCGTCTCGGCGAGTGACGCCAGGCGGAACTCCCACAGCACGGTGCTCGGCATGTCCGCCGGCACCGCGTCCGGCGGAGCGGGGAAGGCCAGCAGGAGCACCGCGAACGCGACGACCACGGCCAGCGCGACGACGGTGGACCGGACCGGCCCGCTCAGGTGCTCCAGCCGGGACGCCAGGAAACTCGCCCCGAACACCACCAGCAGCCCGGCCGCGATGAGCCCGAGGTAGAGCACCGTCCGGTAGTCCACCGTCTCCGGGTCGCCCACCGCCGGCGGGTTGGCCGGGTACTTGACGGCCGGCAGCAGCGCCGCCGCCCCGAACACCGCCGCCGCGAGCGTCACGCTCCGGCCGAACGGCCGCCGGCCGGTGAACCAGCGGCGCGACCCGGCGTAGGCGGTGGCGAACAGCGCGCCGACCGCCAGCCCGACGATCACCGCGGCGAGCACGCCGCCCACCACCTGGGTGCCCCGGCCGAACATCTCGCCGTGGTCGTGCCCACCGGGCTCGACCGGTTCGGCGGCGGCGCGGGCCTCTTCGACGGCCAGCGCGGCCCGGATCGGCGCCTCGACCACGACCAGGCCGACCAGGCCCGCGAGCAGGCCGGCGATGCCACCGGCACCGACGCCCCGCAGCAGGAGGTTCTTGTAGGTGTCCACGGCCGGCCCTAGTGGCACGGGACGCCGAGCGCGTGCCGCCCGTCGTGGAAGAACTCGTGCAGCGACTCGGCGGCGTGACCGAGCGCGACGCCGTTCTCCTGCAGGACCAGCCAGGTGATCAGCAGCGCGACGAGTGCGACGGCGTAGGCCCACTTGGGGATGGGGATGGACAGGGAGTGCGCGGGGCTCGTCAAGACGGCCTCCTCCATACCTCGTGGAAGGTCAACAACAACTCGCGCCGCAGCCGGTCTCCTGACTCCCGGATCGACACCGTCCCCGCGTCTTCCCAGTCGCACCGCGCGACCAGTGACGTTCTCGGCGGGTTGGCTCCCCGGTCACAGTGGCGAGGACCGCGCCGGATTCCCACCGGCTTCCCGTCCACTGCGGCTGTGGAACCGTAAATGTGCGCCGCGTCCGGGCACAACCGACCAGACGAGTTGTCGTCCACCTCACCTGCACCACACACGATCAAGCGCCGCTTTTGTCCTGATCCCGTCCTTGATCGACCCGATGCCGCAGGTAACCGCACCGGCTGGCCGAGCGGTTCAGTCCCAACGACGGACGCTTTTCATAACGCCGCCAGCTTTTCGTCACGTCCGGTCCCGCGCCTTTCGAGCTGGTCGCCCTCTCGGCACGCGCCGTGGCCGCCGCTGGGGCTCACTGCTGCGGGAGCGGGCAGTCGCCGCAGGTCCCGCCGCCGTCGAGGCGGTAGTAGAGGCAGCAACTGCGCCGCCGGAACGCCACCTCGCCGGGGAACGGGATGAAGTCGCCGGACCCCCGCAGCGGCGGCTCGTCCAGCAGTCGCTCGCCCAGCGCCACGCACTGCTCGGCGGACGCCGTGCCGCTGAGGCTCACCGTCCGCAACGCCCCGGCGATGGACGACGCCGCGTTACCCCACAACAGCCCCCGCGCCACCGGCACCACGTCCCGGATCGCCGCCACCACCGGCTCCAACGACGCGGAGATCGACACCCCGGCGACCGGTTCGCCAATCCGCACCCGCATCCCGTCCGGCCCGTAGTGCCACCACACGTTCGCCGGCCGGATGTCCGGCGCGACCCCGCCCACGGCGTGCGCGGCGACCGTCGGGGACAGCAGCCGAGCGGTGTACCCGAGGAAGAACAAGGACGCGGAAACCCGAGCCTCCCCAGTCCGGTACCGCTCACCGATGGCCCGCAACGCGCCCGACAGCACCGCCCCATCCGCGAGATCGTCCCCAGACCGCCAACCGCCGCCGTCCGCGTCGGAAGCGGGACGTCCCACGTCCAAGGCGAAGAACGGGCTCAAGCCGCGGATCTGTCGCAGCGTCGACAGCACTGGGGTGTAGTAGTCGGACACGTGGCCAGTCTGCCCGCCACCGTCCGGTCAGTGCCCCCGCCGCGCGCCGTCGCTCCGCACCCAGCCGCGCGGCTCGGCTCGGCGGGATGGCAGGAGTCGGCGGAGGTGCCTTTGCAGTGGGAGGTGGTGGGCTTGATTGCCGCGACTCCTGCGGATGGCGCGAGCGGATGTGATCGGGTCGCCTGGGCGCTGACGGCCGGCGATACCGGTCACCGACGTGCGGTGACGCCCGCCGGAGGCGCTGCTGGTGGCGGAGGTGTGGGGTGGGTGTCGGGGTGGTTGGTTACGGGATGTAGAAGGTCAGCAGGTCGGCCCGGACCGGCGGGAACAGGACGTGCATCAGGTCGGCGTTCGGTCCTGGGTAGACGTCGGGGAACCTGGCGGTCAGACCGCCCAGGCCGTGCGGGCCGAACAGCAGGGACTCCAGCAAGTCCGGCGCCACCCCGGCCCCGCCCGCCGCGCCCGGTGCCTGCATCACACCGCCCGCGACGACCGGGCCCACCTCGCCGGCCTTGAACGGCAGCCGGACGTGCGAACGGTAGAACGACACCACGGCCTCGCCGGCCTCGTCGGCGAACGACGAGGCGGCCAGCCGCCGGCCGAGCACCGGACGCAGGTGGTCCAGCAGCGCCACCGGGTCGGCGATCCGCACGTAGTACGAGGCCGCGTCCTCCGGCGTCGGCCCCAGGAGCGGTTCGAGCGCCGCACCCGCGACCGTGCCCGGCCGTTCGTTCGCCACCGTCGCCGCAGTGTGCGCGACCAGCGCGTGCACCGCAGGCGCGTCCATGGCCGCCACCTCGCACAAGTGCACGCCCTCGTCCGGCGGCGTCGAGCGTCCGGTGCCCACCGGCACCCCGTCCCGTTCCACCAGCCACTGGGTGCTGCCGCCACGCGCGACCAGCCAACGCCACAGCCCCGCCGAGTGCGGCATCCGAAGGTCGGCCCGCCGCTGCTCGGCGTCCTGCAACGCCGCCATCGCCGGGATGTCGTCGAACGTCGCCTCGCGCACCGTGTCCGTGCTCGCCGGCGGCGTGCCCACGACGTCCCGCGTCGGCGAGATCGGGACGGCGTAGGTGTAGCCGAACCGCCGGTAGAAGTACGGGATGCCCAGCATCACGTTCACCAGTTGCCCGCGCGCCGCCGACCGCTCGTGCGCCCACCGCATCAGCTCCCGGACCAGGCCGCGCCCCTCGTAGTCCCGGTGGGTGGCGACCAGTTCCACCTGGCCGGCCGGGACCTCCAGACCGTCCAGGACCAGCGTCTCGTCCAGCAACGTGGCCGTCGACACGACCCGGTCACCGTCCACGACGACCGCGCACGTCTCCCACCCGGCGTCCGGGTCCGAGACGACCAGGCGGTGGTCGACGGCGTCCTCCGGCTCGCCCCGTTCGCTCAGCAGCGCGCCGATCTGGTCGAGGTCTCGCGGCTCCGCGGTGCGCAGCACCAAGCCGTCGGGCAAGGTCACCCGAGCAGTGTCGGGTCTTCTCCTCTCGTCGTGCCACCGGATTTCCCCGATGGCGAGCCTTCCTCGGTGGAACGGAGTTGGCGGCCCACCTTCGGGTGACGCACAATCCGGCCATGTCCTGGCTGCCGTCCGACTTCGCCCACCCCACCCGTGTCGAGCTGGGCGCGGGCCACCACCTGAGGCCGATCCAAGAGTCCGATGTGGACTTGGACTACCCCGCCGTCATGGGCTCGCGGGAACGCCTGTGGTCGATCTTCGGCGAGAAGTGGAACTGGCCGCCCACGACCATGACCTATGAAGAGGACCGCGCCGACCTCGCCCGCCACGCGCGGGAAGCCGAGGCGCACGAGTCGTTCAACTACGCCCTGTTCGACAACGCCGAGACCGCGCTGCTCGGGTGCGTCTACATCGATCCCGCCGAGGACGCCCTCATCTCGTGGTGGGTGGTGGACGAGTACGCGGGCACCGATCTGGAACGCGCCCTGGACGCCTTCGTGCCCGAGTGGATCGCCCGCGACTGGCCGTTCGCCAGCCCTCAGTTCGGGCTCTGATCGATCGACTGGACTGATCCGGGCCGGCGGGCGGTTCATGGGGTGGGGTGGGGGTCGGGGTGCCGAACCATCGGTGTAGTGCGTGGGCCAGGTCGTCCGGGGCGGTGCCCGCCCAGGCCACGTAGCCGTCCGGCCTGACCAGGACCGCGTCGGCGGGTGGGACCGGGGTCGTTGTGGTGTGGATGTCGACGCGGTCGACCCAGGGCTGGGCGGTGGCGCGCAGTGCCGCGTTGTCGGCGAAGTCCAGCAGGAGCGGACGGCCGGAGCGCGACAGGTGGGCGAAGATCCGGCCGTGGGGGAGGGGGAGGTCGGGCATCCACCGGCCGATGAGCGGGTGGGCTGCGGTGCCCAGGTCGTAGACCGTGTCCGCGCCGGACATCAGGTCGGAGATGCGGCGCACCGCGCTCTGGTCCTGGAGGAGTTCGGTGAGGACTTCGCGCAGGGCGGTGATGTTCGGGCCCTCGGAGAGCAGCGCCGTCTGGGCCCGGCTGTGGGTGATCACGCGGAGGCCCACCGGGCGGCGCTCGGACTCGTAGGTGTCCAGCAGGTCGGGCGGTGCCCAGCCGTCGAGGTCGGCGGCCGGTTTCCAGCCCAGGTTCAGGGCGTCTTGCAGACCCAGGTTCAGGCCGGGGCCGCCGACGCCGGACTGGACGTGCGCGGCGTCGCCGACCAGGAAGACCCGGCCCTTCCGGTAGCGGTCGGCCAGCCGGGAGTTGGTGCCCTCCGCCCGGCGGTCGAGCGCCGAGGGGCGGCCGTCGTCGGGTTCGCTCATCGGCAGGTCGACGCCCAGGACGCGGTGTGCGGCCTCGCGGAGTTCGGACAGCGGCATCTCGTCGGTGTCGGTCAGGCCGGACTGCCCCCACTCGATCAGGGTGACGCGGTAGACGCCCGGTTGGAACATGCCGAACGCGAAGACGCCGTGTTCGGTCCGGTGGAACGTGCCCGGCCACAGCACGCCCATGCCCGGGACCTCCAACCGGCCCGTCCGGTGGTCGGCGATCGGTTCGTGGAGCACCACCGAGCCCGTGCGGTGCGTGAAGCCCTCGTCGGTGACGCCGGGGAAGCCGATGCCGGCCCGTTTGCGGACCACGCTGTGGCCGCCGTCGGCACCGACGACGTAACGCGTGGTGAGGCGGTACGGCCCGTCCGGGCCGGCGGCGTCGACCGTCACGTGGCCGTCCCGCTGGGTCAGGTCTGTCACCTGGTGACCGCGCCTGATCTCCACACCCGCTTGGTGCTCCAGCAGTTCTTCCAGCCGGTGTTGTGGCACGGGCAGGGCGAACAGGGCGTTGTCGTCCAGTGTGGACAGATCCAGCGGGAGGGCACCGAACTGGAAGAACGGGGCCGGTCTCGGCGGTCCTGGGCTGCCGGTGACGGCCTCGTGCAGCCCCCGGTAGTCCAGGGCCTGCACCACGCGGCCCACCAGACCGTTGGCCTTCGGAGCCGTGGCGCGTTCGGGCAGGGCGTCGAGCACGGTGGGGCGCAGGCCGGCCAGCCGCAGTTCGTTGGCGAGCATCAGGCCGTTCGGGCCCGCGCCCACGATGAGGACCCCGGTGTCGACCGAGCCGGTGTCGGCGGTGGAGGTGGAGGTGGCAGCGGTGGGGGCAGCGGTGGTGGTGGTGAGTGGCATGGGGGGCTCCTTGGGGTGTGGCTGAATAAGCCCCACGTCGGGCGGGGCTGGGTCGGTGGGTTCGAGGTGGGCCGGTGGCGGAGTCAGCCGGCCTGGGGGTCTGGCAGGCCGGCTGCCACCTGGGTCAGGGCGTCGTGGACGAGCGGACCGAGGAGGATTGGCGGGTCGGCGGTCAGCCAGCGGTCGGTCGCCACTTCGATGGCCGCGCCGACCGACGCCGCCACCAGGCGGGGGTAGAGGTCGACCGCCACGTTCGTCCGGGTGCGCTCGGCGATCGCCTCGGCCAGCTCGCGCTCGATCACCGAGCTGGCCCGCAGGAACTCGCCGATCAGCGCCGGTTCGCTGGTCATGAGGCGGACCCCGGCTGTCCACTCGGGGTCCGGCAGGCGGTCGTTCGGCGCGTACTGCGCCAGCGCCGCCTCCAGGATCGACTCCCACACCGTCTCGCCCGGGGGGCGGCGGCGGACGTGGTCCGCGAGTTGCCGGCCCCGGTCGAGGTGGCGGGAGGTGATCGCCTCGGCCTTGCTGGAGAAGTAGTTGTTGAAGGTGCGCGAGGAGACCCCCGCCGACGCGGCGATGTCTTCCACCAGGACGTTCTCCAGGCCGCGCTCGACCGCCAGCCGGAGCGCCGCCCAGCTCAGTGCCTGGCGGGTCTCCAGCTTTTTGCGCTCACGCAAGCCCAGTCGTTCGTCCATGTGATCAAGGTAGGGGAAAAGTGCGGGGCCCGCAAGATTTCGGGATACGCACTTTCGGGGTGGTTTTCGGCGGCCGGCCCGGGGATGCGAGGATCAGCCCCCGTGAAGACCTTCGACGAGCTGTTCGCCGAGCTGAGCGAGCGCGCCCGCACCCGCCCCGAGGGGTCCGCCACGGCCGCGGCGCTGGCAGACGGTGTCCACGCGCAGGGCAAGAAGGTGCTGGAGGAGGCGGGCGAGGTCTGGATCGCCGCGGAGCACGAGTCCGACGAGCGGCTGGCCGAAGAGGTCTCCCAGCTGCTCTACCGCGTGCAGGTGCTGATGCTCGGTCGCGGCCTCACCCTGGAAGACGTCTACAAGCACCTGTGACCGGTGGCCGGGGTGCTCAGCGGGACCCTGCGCGCGCCGGCGACGCTCCCGCTGCGCAACCCGATCATCCTCGCGTCGCTGCTCGGCGTGCGCGCAGGCCCGCAGTGCTCAGCTGTCCAGGGACGCCGTCCTGCTCCAGCAGCTCACCGCTCCCGGACGAACAGCGACTGCGCGGTGCGACCCACCGGCCCCTGCTCGTCGTGCAGGACACTGCCCGCCACGCCGACACCTGACGGGCCCACCACCGTCTCCGCGTCCAGCGCGAACCACTCCCCGACCGGCTCGCGGTGCAGGTGCACCGACAGGTCGGTGTTGATCGCGTACCAATTCGAGATGTCGAGCCTGCTGGACACGCCGCTCGCCGAGTCGGCCACGGTGAACAACCGCTGCAACGCTGTCGGCTGCTCGCCGGCCACCACCGCGACCCGGGGCCGCGCCCAGACCGCCGCGTCGCCGGGCGTGAAGATGCCGCCGGACACCGAGCGCCACTCCATCGCGGCCAGGTAGCCGCACCGCCAGTCGTCCGGGATCGCCATCGGCACACAGCCCTGCGGCGGCACCAGCGACCCGCCCTCGCCGGACGCCACCGCCGACGTGTCGCCGCCGACGATCCGCCACGCCCGCGCCCGCACCACCGCACGCCCCTCGTGCGACAGCGCGGCGGACAGCAGCTCCACCGAACGGCCGGGGCGCTCCAGCTCCGCCGTCACCTCCAGCTCGGCCACCGGGACCGGCCCGAGCACCTCGAACGTCACCCGGGACAGCACCGTCCCCGGCCGCGCCGCGACCCGCTCCAAGGCCCGCACCAGCAGCGCGGACGGCGGGCCCAGGTGCTGGCCGGTGCTGCTCCACGGCCCGGCGGTGTGCTCGGTGGAGGCGAACCGGTGCCCGTCGAGCTGCTCGTAGAACGACGTCATCAGTCCGCCCTGTCCAGTGCCGTCTCCTGCCCCGCGTCCGGCTCCGGCCAGCCCGGGTAGGGCGGCGGTGTGCCCTCGAACGCCGGGCAGAGCGCCTTGTGGTCGCAGTAGTCGCACAGCCTGCTCGGGTTGGGTCGGAAGTCGCCGGACTTCGCCGCGCGCAGGATCGCGTCCCAGATGGCCTCCAGGGTCCGCTCGAACCGGCTGAGCTCGGCCTCGTCCGGGGTGTAGGCCAGCGCCTGCCGGTCGGCCAGGTACATCAGCCGCAGCTGCCGGGGCACCGCGCCGCGCAGCCGCCACAGCACCAGCGCGTAGAACTTCATCTGGAACAGCGCCTTCGCCTCGCCGACCTCGCGCGGCGCGGCCCCGGTCTTGTAGTCGACCACCCGGATCTCGCCGGTCGGCGCCACGTCCACGCGGTCGACGTAGCCGCGCAGCAGCACGCCGGAGGGCAGCTCCCACTCGACCAGCAGCTCGCGGGCGTCGGCGTCGAAGCGGCGCGGGTCCTCCAGGGTGAAGTAGCCGTCCAGCAGGCCGGCCGCGGAGGCCAGCCAGTCGGCCTGCTCCTCCTCCTGCCCGCCGGCGAACAGGTCGGCGAACTCCGGGCGCTCGGCGCGGACCCGCTCCCACGCGGGTCCGACCAGTTCGCGGGCGCGCTCGGGCCGGCGCTCGGCGGCGGGCAGGCCGAACAGGTCCTCCAGGACGGCGTGCACGACGGTGCCGCGGACCTGCGCCCTGGTCGGCTTCTCGGGCAGGCGGTCGACCGCGCGGAAGCGGTACAGCAGCGGGCACTGCTTGAAGTCGCCCGCACGGGAGGGCGACAGGGCGGGCCTGCGTACGGGGCGCTCGGTGATCGTGGGCACTGCCATGGTCAGAACGATAGGGCAGACCCCCGACAAGATCGGGATCAGCGGGCAGCGCGGTGCGCCCGCCTGGTCACGTGCTCGCCGCAGCGGGGAACGGGCAGGGCGTTTGTCGTGGTAGGCCGGGCAACCAGGGCCGCCGGCAGAAGTCCCGTCTCCGCCACCGGAAGGTGCCGGGCGGGGGTCGGAACTGGGTGTGATCGGGCGTGTCACAGCGTCAACACACCTGAGCACCTACTCTTTCGCCGTGGTGACCAAGGTGAGCTGGCGGCGGCAGGTCGGTCGGGACGGTGGGCTGCCGCTGTTCCGGGCGGCCGGGATCCCGGTGCTGCTCGCGCCCTCCTGGTGGCTCGGCTCGGCGGCGATCGTGGTGCTCTACGCGCCGCTGGTGGGGCGGATCGCGCCCGGCATCAGCGGGCTCGCGGGGGTGCTGCTCGCGGCCACGTTCGCGGTGTTCCTCGGGCTGTCCGTGCTCGCCCACGAACTCGGGCACAGCCTGGTCGCGCTGCGGCTGGGGCTGCCGGTGCGGCGGCTGCGGCTGTTCCTGCTCGGCGGGGTGTCCGAGGTGATGCGCACGCCGACCAGGCCCGGTCACGAGGGGATGATCGCGGCGGCCGGGCCGGTCGTGTCGATCGTGCTGGCCGGGGTGTTCGCGCTGGGCGCGATGGCGATCCCGCAGCCCGACGCGGTGTGGCTGTTGATCGCGCAGACCGCGTTCGCCAACGCCGCCGTCGCGGTGTTCAACCTGCTGCCCGGCCTGCCGCTGGACGGCGGGCGGATCCTGCGGGCCGGCGTGTGGGCGGTCACCGGGCGCCGCGCGACCGGCACGAAGGCCGCCGTGGCCGGTGGCGGGGTGGTGGCCGCGGCGCTGGTCGTGTGGGCGGTCTGGGGCCTGATGGCGGGCACCGAGGACCGCTGGATCCGGTTCGGGGTCTGCCTGGTCACCGCGTGGTTCGTGGTGGCCGGGGCGCGCGGCGAACTCGCCGCCGAGCGCAAGCGCACCTGGCCGGAGGGGCTCACCCTGGGCGAACTGGTCCGGCCGGTGCTCCAACTGCCCGCCGAGAGCCCGGTGTCCGGGGCGCTGACCGCCTCCGCCGGGCGCGGGGTCGTGCTGGTCCGCGCGGACGGCGTCGCGGCCGGGCTGCTCGACCGCGAGCTGGCCCAGCGCCTCGCGGCCACCTCGCCGCACGCGCCCGCCGAGCAGGCCGCCGTCCCGATCCGGCCGGAGACCGTGCTGCTGGAGAACGAGACCGGCGACGAGGTCGTGGAACGCGTGCAGGGCACCGCCGCGTGGGAGTACCTGGTGGTCGACCTGGAAGGACGGCCCGCGGGCGTGCTGCGCCGCGAGGACCTCAAAGCCGCCCTGGATCGTCGCTGAGCAGACCGGCGTCCTGCGCGAGGATCGCCGCCTGCACCCGCGACCGCAGGTCCAGCTTCGTCAGCACGCGGGACACGTGCGTCTTCACGGTCGTCTCGCCGATGTGCAGCTTTCGCCCGATCTGGTGATTCGACAGACCTTCGCCGAGGCACCGCAGCACGTCCACCTCGCGCTCGGTCAACGCGTCCAGCGCCGGCGGGCGGCTGCGCGGCGCGGACGACGCGAACTCGCGCATCAACCGCCGCGTCACGCTCGGCGCGAGCACCCCGTCACCGGCCGCGACCTGCCGCACGGCTTCCACCAGCGCCGGGGCCTCCACGGACTTCAACAGGAAGCCCGCCGCACCCGCGCGCAACGCCCCGTGCACGTACTCGTCGAGGTCGAACGTGGTCAGCACGAGCACCTCGCACACCCCGCTCAACTGACGGGTCGCCTCGATCCCGTCCACGCCGGGCATCCGGATGTCCATCAGCACGACGTCCGGCCGCAGCTCACGGGCCAGCCGCACGGCCGCCGCGCCGTCCGCCGCCTCGCCCACCACCTCGATGCCGTCCGCGCCGCCCAGGATCATCACCAGACCCGTCCGGATCGCCGCGTGGTCGTCCGCCACCAGGACCGTCGTCACAGGGGCGCCCTCTGGGGAGCTGTCTGGGGTGCTCACAGGGGCAACTCCGCCCGTACCAGCCACTGGTCACCGTCCCGGCCCGCGACCAACGTGCCGTGGACCGCGTGCGCGCGCTCCGCCATGCTCACCAACCCCGTCCCCGAGCCCTTCGACGCCTCGCGCGCCGTGTTGCGCACGACCACCACGAGCCGCCTTATCTGCCGTTCCACCCGTACCGACGCCGACGAGCCGTGCTTGAGGGCGTTGGTCAGAGCTTCCTGGAGGATCCGGTACGCCGCCACGTCCACGGCGACCGGCAGGTCCTCCACGCGGTCCATCTCGAAGTCGACGTCCAGCCCGCCCGCGCGGGCCGACTCGACCAGCCGCCCGGCGTCGGCCAGCCGCACCGCCACCGGCTCGTCCACCGGGTCGTCGGCCCGCAGCACGTCGATCATGGTGCGCATCTCCTCCAGCGACCGCACGCTGTTCTCCCGCACCGACCGGAGCACCGTCCGCACGGTCTCCGAGTCCGCCGGCATGGACAGCACCGCCTCGGACTGGATCGCGATCGCGGACAGGTGCCCGGCGATGACGTCGTGCAGGTCACGGGCCATCCGGTTGCGCTCGGCGTCCACCGCCGCCCGCCGGTCCAGCTCGGCGATCCGGGCCACCTGCCGCGCGCTGTCCCGGTGCTGCCGGATGTTGGTCGCCCACCACACCGGCACGCCGAACAGCGAGAAGACCTGGAAGCCGGCGTAGATCGACTCCCGCCAGTCGAACAGCACCGCCACGGTCAGCGTCAGCCCGAGCGTCGCGACCGCGACCACCCCGATCAACGCCTGGTGCAGCCTGCGCGGCCCCTCCAACGTCACCACGAACAGCACGTCGACGAACACCATGATCACCGGCAGGCTGAGCCCGAGGGTCAGGTCCACGGCGGCTGCCGCGGCGACCGTGACCAGCGCGAACGCGGGCAGGCTGCGGCGGAACGCGGTGCCGACGCACGCCACGGCCAGGACCGCCACGTGGGTGCCGAGCGGTGCGTCCGCGCTGCGGCGCGAGAACACCACGTCCATCTCGAGGTGGTAGATCAGCATCCCGATGGCGAGAAAACCGACCGCGACCAGCAGGTCTCGGTTCTTCGGCCGGAACTTCACCCCCGAATCTCAACACACGCCCGCGTGACCGGTCGTCCTACGAAGTGATGACACCCGGTCGATCCGCCCACTGACGCGCCGCACGTGCTCCGAGCAGCAGTGTTCTCCTCGTGGGCGAACTGCTGGTCGTGGTCATCGTGGCGTGTGAGATCGGTTTCTGGGCGGTACTGGGGGCGGGCTTGTTCGCCCGGTACGTGCTGCGGATGCCGAAACTGGGTGCGGTGCTGTTGGTGTGCACGCCGCTGGTGGACGTGGTGCTGCTCGTGGCGACCGTCTTCGACCTGCGGTCGGGGGGCGAGGCGAAGACGGCGCACGGGCTGGCGGCCATCTACCTGGGGGTCAGCATCGCGTTCGGGCACAGCATGCTGCGGTGGGCCGACCAGCGGTTCGCCCACCGGTTCGCGGGCGGTCCGCCGCCGGTCAAGCCGCCCAAGCACGGCGTCGAGCGGGTCCGCCACGAGTGGCGCGAGTGGTTCAAGTTCCTGCTCGCGTGGGCCGTCGCCGGTGCCGTGGTGCTGCTGTTGACCTTCGTCGTGAGCACGCCGGAACGCACCGAGGTCCTGTGGGGGCAGATGCGGGGGATGTCGGTCGTGGGGCTGATCTGGCTGGTCGGCTGGCCGGTCTTCTACTCGGCGAAAGAGGCGACCGCGAAGGTCGCCGGGAGGGGGGAGTGATGCGCGAGTTCATCGGGATCATCCTGCTGGTGCCGCAGGGGCTGGTGCCGTTGGTGCTGATCGCGCTGGGTGTGGAGAGCCAGGGCTGGTCCTTGGCGATGCACCTGCCGCCGTGGGCGCAGCTGCCCGGCGCGATCGCGTTCGCGGTCGTCGGCGCGCTGCTGACGGTGTCCGGGATCCGCTCGGAGCGAGGCCGCTGAGCTGGGCCGCCGGACCTTCTGCGACCATCGTGCGCCGTTGTACGCAGGTTTGTTCAGGAGGTTCGCCGCGGTGAGCACCGCCAGTGGTCCGTTCCAGCCCGGAGACCGGGTGCAGTTGACCGACCCGAAGGGACGGCACTACACGATCGTGCTCGAACCGGGCAAGGAGTACCACACCCACCGTGGGGCGTTGTCGCACGACAGCCTGATCGGCCGGCCGGAGGGGTCGGTCGTCGCGTCGGTCGGCGGCACGTCGTTCCTGGCGCTGCGGCCGCTGCTGTCCGACTACGTGCTGTCGATGCCGCGTGGCGCCCAGGTGATCTACCCCAAGGACGCCGCGCAGATCGTGATGTACGGGGACGTGTTCCCCGGTGCGCGGGTCCTGGAGGCCGGAGCGGGCTCGGGCGCCTTGACGTGCTCGCTGCTGCGCGCGGTGGGGGAGAAGGGCAGCGTCACGTCTTACGAGGTCCGCCAGGACCACGCCGACCACGCGATCCGCAACGTCGAGCAGTTCTTCGGCGAACGCCCCGGTAACTGGTCGCTCACCGTCAGTGACCTCGCCGAGCACGAGGGCGAGGTCGACCGGGTCGTGCTGGACATGCTCTCGCCGTGGGAGGTGCTGCCCACCGTGGCGCGCAGCCTCATCCCCGGCGGTGTGCTGGTCGTGTACGTGGCGACCACGACGCAGCTGTCCAAGGTGACCGAGGCCATCCGTGAGCAGCAGCACTGGACCGAGCCGCACGCGTGGGAGACGCTCGTGCGCCCCTGGCACGTCGTCGGCCTCGCGGTGCGCCCGGAGCACCGCATGATCGGCCACACGGCGTTCCTGCTGACCACCCGCCGGCTGGCCGACGGCGTCACGCCGCCGCGCCCGCAGCGCCGCCCGTCCAAGGGCTGAAACATCCGCTGAAACACCCGCTGAACAGCGAAAACGGCCCGTGCACCGGAGTGCGCGGGCCGTTGTCGTCCGACGGCTACTTCTTCTCGCAGGCCACCCAGCCCGCGTCGGTCTTGACGAACGGGACCTTGTTGGTCGTGTCGCCCTTCATGAGCTCCTTGAGCTCGTCCGGGACGCCCTCCAACTTGATCGCGATCTCCGCCTCGGCGTGCGTTTCGTCCTTCTCGGTGACGCTGTTGACGGTGGCGGTGAGCTTGATGTTCTTCGCCGCCTCCTGCATCGCCTTCATCTTGTCCTGCAACTCCGGCGGCAGGCTGCCGAGGCTCTTCTCGATCTGCTTGTTGATCTCGTCGGGGTCGAACGCCTTCTTCAGGTCGTCGATCTCCTTCTGGTCCTCGGCACAGGTCAGCGTGCGCAGCTTGTCGTAGTCCTTGCTCGACATGGCCGCCGCGAAGCTGTCCGCCGCGTCCTTCGGCGAGCTGTTGGAGCCGCCGCCGAGGGTCAGGATCAGGACCACCACGACCCCGATCACCAGGACACCGCCACCGGCCAGGATCCAGGGCAGGGGGCTCTTCTTGCGGGGCGGGCCGTACGGATCGCCGAATCCACCCGGTTGGCCGTACCCGGGCTGCCCGAACTGGCCGGGCGGCCCGTAGGGCGGCTGGCCGGGGCCGGGCTGACCCGGCTGGCCGGGGGGTGGGAAACCGCCCGGCGGAGGTCCGTAGCCGGGCTGCTGCTGCCCACCCTGTGGGAAGCCCTGGGGCGGCGGGGGGTACCCGCCGGGCTGCTGCCCGTGCCCCGGCTGCTGACCGAATTGGCCTGGTTGTCGGCCGGATTGGCCCGGCTGCTGACCGAAGGGGCCCGGCTGCTGCGGCGGGACGGACATCACGTTCTCCTAGAACTTTCCGCTGGTGGCAGTGGAGACTGCCCGGAACACGCAAGTAGTGCTCGTACTTGGACGCACGGTAGCCGGTTGGCGGTTCCGCCAAGCACCGGGATGGAGCAGTTCATCCGGCCGAGCGGGGGGAATGTGTGATCACACGACCTCCTCGACCGGCCGGGGTGGCCGCTTTTGTCGGTGATCGCCGGTACCGTTGTCGTACGAACACGGGAGGAGGGTGCCGACATGCAGCACGGTCATCCCGGCAGCCGGCCCGATGAGGGCGGCGAGCTGAACAAGGGCAACAACTCTGGTGAGCTGACGGCGCAGATCAGGTTCCTCGAGGACGAGATCGCGTTGTTGCGCCGAAAGCTGACGGAATCCCCACGACACGTCCGCCTGCTGGAGCAGAGGCTCGCGGAGGCGACGGAACGCGTCAGCCAACTCACCGAGCGCAACACGAAGCTCATCGACACCCTTCGAGAAGCACGGAGCCAACTCCTCGCGCTGCGCGAGGAAGTGGACCGCCTGGCCCAGCCTCCCAGCGGGTACGGCGTGTTCCTGGCGCGGTTCGAGGACGGCACGGTGGACGTGTTCACCTCCGGCCGCCGGATGCGCGTCTCGGTGTCGCCGGCCGTCGAGTCGGCGTCGCTCGTGCTCGGCCAGTCGGTGCGCCTGAACGAGGCGCTGACGGTGGTCGAGGGCGGCGACTTCGAGCGGACCGGCGAGGTCTGCACGCTGCGTGAGATCCTGGAGTCGGACGACGCCTCCATCGGCCGGGCCCTGGTCGTCGGGCACGCCGACGAGGAGCGCGTCGTGTGGCTCGCGCAGCCGCTGATGGACGCCCCGCTCAAGTCCGGTGACTCGCTGCTGGTCGACTCGAAGGCGGGCTTCGCCTACGAGCGGGTCCCCAAGGCCGAGGTCGAGGACCTCGTGCTGGAAGAGGTCCCGGACGTCAAGTACGAGGACATCGGCGGCCTGTTCCGGCAGATCGAGCAGATCCGCGACGCCGTGGAACTGCCCTTCCTGCACGCCGACCTGTTCCGCGAGTACAAGCTGCGCCCGCCCAAGGGCGTGCTGCTCTACGGCCCTCCCGGCTGCGGCAAGACGCTCATCGCGAAGGCCGTGGCGAACTCCCTGGCCAAGCAGGTCGCCGCCGCGCGCGGCGAGGACCACCGCGAGGCGAAGAGCTTCTTCCTCAACATCAAGGGCCCCGAACTGCTCAACAAGTTCGTGGGCGAGACCGAACGGCACATCCGGCTGATCTTCCAGCGCGCGCGGGAGAAGGCCTCCGAGGGCACCCCGGTGATCGTGTTCTTCGACGAGATGGACTCGATCTTCCGCACCCGCGGCAGCGGGGTGTCCTCCGACGTCGAGACGACGATCGTGCCCCAGCTCCTCAGCGAGATCGACGGCGTCGAGGGCCTGGAGAACGTGATCGTGATCGGCGCGTCCAACCGCGAGGACATGATCGACCCGGCGATCCTGCGTCCGGGCCGACTGGACGTGAAGATCAAGATTGAACGTCCCGACGCCGAGGGCGCGAAGGACATCTTCAACAAGTACCTGACGCCCGACCTGCCGATCCACGCCGACGACCTGGCGGAGTTCGGCGGCGACCCCTCCGCGTGCATCGACGGCATGGTGCAGCACACCGTGGAGCGGATGTACGAGGAGTCGGAGGAGAACCGGTTCCTGGAGGTCACCTACGCCAACGGTGACAAGGAGGTCCTGTACTTCCGGGACTTCAACTCGGGCGCGATGATCCAGAACATCGTCGACCGGGCCAAGAAGGCGGCCATCAAGAGCCTGCTGGACACCAAGCAGCCGGGTCTGTCGGTGCGGCACCTGCTCGACGCGATCGTGGACGAGTTCGCGGAGAACGAGGACCTGCCGAACACGACGAACCCGGACGACTGGGCCCGGATCTCCGGCAAGAAGGGCGAGCGGATCGTGTACATCCGCACCCTCGTGACCGGCAAGAACCAGGAGTCCGGTCGGGCGATCGACACCGCCACGAACACCGGCCAGTACCTGTAGCACGACCTCGGGAGCCCGTCCGGCGGCCGGACCGCCGGGCGGGCTCCCGCGCGTGGTTCACCCGGCGGGCGCGACCAGGCCGGACTCGTAGGCCGCGATCACCAGCTGGGCCCGGTCGCGGGCCTGCAACTTGTGCAGCAGCCGGCCGATGTGGGTCTTGACCGTGCCCACCGACAGGTGCAGCTCCCGGGTGATCTCGGTGTTGGACAGGCCCCGCGCGATCAGCGCGAGCACCTCCCGCTCCCGGTCGGTGACCCCGGTCAGCCGGACGGTCCTGCGCTCGGGCAGCCGGGCGAACTCGGCGATCAGCCGGCGGGTGACCGAGGGGGACAGCAGGCCGTCGCCGTCGGCGACCACCCGGATCGCGGCGAGCAGCTCGGCGGGCGGCGTGTCCTTGAGCAGGAACCCGCTGGCACCGGCCCGCAGCGCCGAGTACACGTACTCGTCCAGGTCGAACGTGGTCAGGATCAGCACCCGCGCGGACGAGAACGCCGAGAGCTCCCGGGTCGCGGCGATGCCGTCCATGCCGGGCATCCGGACGTCCATCAGCACCACCTGGGGCGAGGTCTCCCGCACCACGGACACCGCCGCGGCACCGTCACCGGCCTCGCCCACCACCCGCAGGTCCGGTGCCGAGTCCACCAGCACCCGGAAGCTGCCGCGCAACAACGCCTGGTCGTCGACCACCACCACGTCGATCACGCGAACGGCACCTCGGCCGACACCTGGAACCCGCCGTCGCCGCGCGGTCCCGCCGAGAACGTCCCCCCGTACACCGCCACCCGCTCCCTCATCCCGATCAGACCGTGCCCGCCGCCGGTGGAGCCGAGCACGCGTTCGCCCGGCCCGTCGTCGGTCACCGAGATGCGCACCGCTGCCTCCCCGACTTCCACGACCACCGCGCACCGGGCCGGTGCCGCGTGCTTGACCACGTTCGTGACCGACTCCTGCACGATCCGGAACACGGTCAACCCGACCGCCTCCGGCAATTGTCCACCGGTCACCGACAGCTCGACCGGAACCCCGGCCATCGACGCCCGTCCCAGCAATCCGGGCAAGTCGGCCAAACCGGGCATGGGGGCCAGTTCGGCGTCGGAATCGGACCGCAACACCCCCAGCAGCCGCCGCATCTCCACCAACGTGCTCCGGCTGGCGGTCTCGATCACCTGCAACGCCTCCTGGGCCTGCTCGGGCTGCTCGGCGGCCACGTGGTTCGCGATCCCGGCTTTCACCGCGATCAGCGACAGGCTGTGCGCGACCACGTCGTGCAGTTCCCGGGCGATCCGCATCCGCTCGTCCACGACCGCCCGCGCCGCGTGTTCCGCCGCCTGGCGCTCGGCGTAGCCGCGGCGGACCTGCGTGGACCGGCCCAACGCCCAGGCACCGCCGGACAGCAGCACCACGAACGCGGCCAGGCCGATGTCGTCCGGCCACGGCTCACCGATGAAGATCGACACCGCCGACAGCACCAGAGAGCAGACCAACGCACCTACGGCGCGCTTGTGGGCCACTACCGCCGCGACCATGTACAAGGCGAACGCCGTGGGCACGAAAGGCTCCAGCGTGATGTGCACGGTGGTGGCGACGGTCTGCGCGACCACCACGACACCGAACACCGCCAACGGCCACTTCCGCCGGACCGCGAGTGGCAGCCCGATCAGGACCGCCAGGGCGTACCCGAACCACAGCGGCACGGTCGCCGCCCGTTGCTCGGCGAACCCGAGGTACGTCACCGTCACGGCCACGCCCGCGACCACGTCGAGTGCGAACAGGTACGCCGTGGGCAGCCATCGGACGAAGCGGGATCTCACCGGCCGAACCTAACGGCCCCGGCCGGGCACCACATCGGACCGTGGTCCGACCTCGGCCGAAGACCTCCGTCCGATCCGGCGGGCCGGCGCGACCGCGAAGCTCGTCACCGTGATCGAAGTACGCGAACTCACCAAGCGCCACGGCAGCGCCAGAGCCGTCGACGGCCTGAGCTTCGAGGTGAAACCCGGTTACGTGGCGGGCTTCCTGGGCCCGAACGGCGCGGGGAAGTCCACCACGATGCGGGTCATCCTCGGGCTGGACCGCCCCACCTCCGGCGAGGCCCTCGTCAACGGCCGGCACTACGCCGACATCGAACACCCCATGCGCCACGTGGGCGCGCTCCTGGACGCCGGCGCGGTGCACGGTGGCCGCAGCGCCCATAACCACCTGAACGTGCTCGCACGCAGCAATGGCATCGGCCGGGCCCGCGTGGTGCAGACGCTCGAACAGGTCGGGCTCGCGGGCGTGGCCGACCGCCGGGTCTCGACCCTCTCGCTGGGCATGAAGCAACGCCTCGGCGTGGCCGCCGCCCTGCTCGGCGATCCGGGCGTGCTGCTGTTCGACGAGCCGGTCAACGGCCTGGACCCGGAGGGCATCCGCTGGATCCGGCACCTCATGCGCGGGCTGGCCGCCGAGGGGCGGACCGTCCTGGTCTCCAGCCACCTGATGAGCGAGATGGCGCTGACCGCCGACCGGGTGATCGTCATCGGCCGGGGCCGGTTGATCCTGGAGGCGTCCATGCAGGACCTGGCCGACCGGTTCCAGAAGGACGTCCTCGTCCGCACCTCCGCCCGCGCCGAACTGGCGGAATCGCTGCGGCGGGCGGGTGCCGAGGTCCGCTCCGAGCCGGACGCGCTGATCGTGCACGGGCTCACCGCCTACGACATCGGCGAACTGGCCGCGCGCCACCACCTCCCGGTGCACGAGCTGACCCCGAGGACGGCGTCGCTGGAGGACGCCTACCTGGAGCTGACCGAGGACAGCGCCGAGTACCGCACCGAGTACCGCACCGAGGGGGTGGCCCGGTGACCGACGCGCTCGCTTCCGAGTTCCTCAAGCTCCGGACCGTCCGCTCGACGGTGCACCTGCTGCTGTCGCTGGCGTTGACGCTGGCGGCGGGCGTGCTGGTGTCGTACCTGATGACCGCCGACTACGACGCGCAGCCGCCGGAGGTGCAGGCCCGTTTCGGGTCCGCCGACCCGGGCATGGTGGTGGTGACGTTCGGCCAGTTCGTGCTCGGCGTGCTGGGCGCGCTGGCGGTGACCTCGGAGTACGGCAGCGGGATGATCCGCACCGCGTTGGTGTCCGTGCCCCGGCGCAGGTCGTTGCTGCTGGCCAAGACCGTCGTCGTCGGAGGGGTGTCGACGGTGGTGGGCGCGGTGGTGACGCTGCTGGCGTACCTGGCGGGCGAGGCGATCACGGGCGACCGGCCCAAGCCGATCTCGGCCTACGACTCGTTCGCCGAGGCGTGGCCGACGCTGCTGGCGAGCACGGCCGCGCTGGCGCTGCTCGGTCTGCTCGGGCTGGGCCTGGGGTTCCTGCTGCGGTCCACGGCGGGCACTCTGGTCACGTTGTGCGGGCTGCTGTTCGTGCTCCCGGCGATGACGATGTTGCTGCCCTCGCCGTGGGACGAACGGGTGAGCGCGGTGATGCTGCCGGGCTTGCCGGCACAACTCGCCGGTCACCTCCCGGACGCGCCGCTGACACCGTGGGGAGCAGCGCTGTTCATGGTGATGTACCTGGTAGCGGCCTTGGGCGGGGGATTGGTGGCGTTGTCGCGCCGGGACGCCTGAGTGTCTTGACGGACGCGGAGCGTGGTCACTACAGTCCGATTCATAGTAAGGAAACTTTCCTGACTAATTCCGCTCAGTCACCGCCGCCCAGACCGAGAGGGGAGAGCCGCATGGCACGGCTCCGGATCGCACTGGCCCTGGCGGCCACGCTCGCACTACCCGGCGTCCTGGTGGGCGCGGCACAAGCGGCACCCACGCCCGGGTTGTCGACCCAGGCGGCAGCCGCCCTGCCCGCGGGCTCGCCCGCCGCGGTCAACGGCCAGCTCAAGGTGTGCGGCGTCAAGCTGTGCAACAAGTACGGCAAGCCGATCCAGCTCCGCGGCATGAGCACGCACGGCATCCAGTGGTACTCGCAGTGCGTCAAGACCGCCTCGCTCGACGCGCTGGCGGGCGACTGGAAGGCCGACGTCCTCCGGATCTCCATGTACATCCAGGAAGACGGGTACGAGACCAACCCGCGCAAGTTCACCGACATGGTGCACGGGTACATCGAGGAGGCCACCAAGCGCGGCCTGTACGCCCTGGTCGACTGGCACCAGCTCGACCCCGGCGACCCGAACTACAACACCTCGCGCGCCAAGACGTTCTTCAAGGAGATCGCCCAGCGGCACAAGGACAAGACCAACATCATCTACGACATCGCCAACGAGCCGAACAACGTGTCGTGGGCGAAGGTCAAGTCCTACGCCGAGCAGGTCATCCCGGTCATCCGCGCCGAGGACTCCGACAGCCTGGTGCTGGTCGGCACGAACGGCTGGTCCACCTTCGGGCACTCCGACGGCAAGGACCCGCAGGACGTGGTCAAGAACAAGGTGTCCGCGTCGAACGTCATGTACACGTTCCACTTCTACGCCGGCGACCACGGCAGCGACTACCTCGCCGTGCTGTCGAAGCTCGCCGACCAGGTGCCGGTGTTCGTCACCGAGTTCGGCACCCAGAAGGCGTCCGGCGACGGCTCGAACAACTTCACCCAGTCGCAGAAGTACATCGACCTGATGAACGCGAAGAAGATCAGCTGGGTCAACTGGAACTTCTCCGACGACGAGCGCTCCGGCGCGGTGTTCAAGCCCGGCACCTGCTCCGGCTCCTCGTTCACCGGCACCAGCAAGCTCAAGCCCGCCGGCGTGTGGATCCGCGACCGCATCCGCACCGCCGACGACTTCCCGACGAGCTGACCGCCCCGGCCCGGATGTACCCGCTCTGATCACGGTGACCCGCGGCCCGACGTGGCTGCGGGTTACCGTAGGCAGGTGTCCGACATCGCCCTTGGTCTCGCCGCGCTCGGCCGTCCCGCCTACATCAACCTGGGACGGGAGGATGCGCTGCCGGCCCACCGCGACGTCGACGCGATGCGCGCCGCCTGCCACGAGGTGCTCGACGCCGCCTACGCGGCCGGCGTGCGGCGGGTCGACGCGGCCCGCTCCTACGGCCGGGCCGAGGAGTTCCTGGCCCAGTGGCTCGCCGAGCGCGGCCACCGCGACGTCCGGGTCTCCAGCAAGTGGGGCTACGAGTACGTCGCGGACTGGCGGCCGGACGCCGAGGTGCACGAGGTCAAGGAGCACTCCGTGGCCCGGTTCACCCGCCAGTGGGGTGAAACCGAGGCGCTGCTCGGCCACCACGTCGAGCTGTACGAGGTGCACTCGCTGACCGACGACAGCCCCCTGTTCGGCGACCTGGAGCTGCTGGCGGCGCTCGGCGCGCTGCGCGACTCCGGCGTCCGCCTGGGCTTCTCCACCTCCGGGCCGCGCCAGGCGGACACCGTGCGCCGCGCCCTGGAGCTGGAGATGGAGGGGCGGCGGCTGTTCGAGGCCGTCCAGTCCACCTGGAACGTCCTGGAGCCCTCCGCCGGCGCGGCGCTGGCGTGGGCGCACGAGACCGGCGCCGAGGTGTTCGTCAAGGAGGGGCTGGCCAACGGCCGGCTCGCGGTCGACCCGCCGGCGCGGGTCCGCGAGCTCGCCGAGAAGCACGACGTCGGCCCGGACGCGATCGCGCTCGCCGCCGTGCGCGCCCAGCCGTGGGCGGACGTGGTGCTCTCCGGCGCGGCGAGCGCCGGGCAGCTGCACGCCAACCTCAAGGCGCGCGAGGTCGACCTGGACCCCGACGAGCTCGACCTCGCCGAGGACCCGGGCGGCTACTGGGCTACTCGGGCCGCGCTGCCCTGGGCGTGAGGCGCACCGCCCCCGAGTCGAGGTCGATCGCCCGGTCGTTCGGCGGCGCGCCGTCCTCCTCCTCGTCGCGCAGCATCAGCTCGGTGCGCCGCTGGTCCATCTCGGCGAGCTTGGTGCCGTAGAGCATCAGCGTGAACTCGTCGAGGCCCGCCTGCCCGACCACGGGGTGCTCGCCCCTGCGCCGGCGGATCCACCGCAGCAGCTTCTCCCCGGTCGCCAGGGCGAACAGCAGCACGGCGAGGCCGGGGATCGACATCGCGAAGATCATGCCCACGAGAACCACTCCCTGATCAGGGCCCGACCGTCCGGCACCACCGGCCACTCGGGGCACTCCGCCTTCGCCCGGACTTCGGCCACGTCCACCCACTCGCCCGATGCGACCTCTTCGGGTTGCAGGGTGAACGGACCGTCGCAGCGCACCTCGTAAACGTGCGCGATGTAGCGGATGGTTCCGTCGACGAACGGTGTCTTGAAGAGGAACTTCGGCGGTTCGGTGACACCCAGCTCCTCGGCCAGCTCGCGCACCGCGCACTCGTCCGGCGTCTCGTCCGCCGCGACGACTCCGCCGCACGTCGGGTCGTACAGGCCGGGGTAGACGTCCTTGGTGTCCGTACGACGGTGCACGAACAGCCGCTCGCCGTCCCGTGACCGCACGACGATCACCGCGCACGCGTGCCACAGGCCCTCCGCGCGCATCCGTGCCCGCGTCGCCGAGCCCACCGGAGTGCCGTCCGGGTCCACCACCAGCACGTGCTCCACGAGATCCTCCCCAGGTCGTATCCACCAGTGATACCTCGGGGCGACGCCCGCCGACGACTCCCGTTCATACGGTCTTGTCGTTCGCGTCATGAGGAGGAGTTGTGCCCACATCCCTGCGGCTCGCGGTGGCCGAGTTCCGCAACCGACCAGGCCGGGCCGTGCTGCCCGGGGTCGCCCTGGTCGTCGGCGTCGCCTGCCTGCTGGCCGCCCTGATGCTCAGCGACGCCATGGTCAAGGCCACCAACGACGGCGCTCCGGTCGTCCCGGCCGACGTGGACCTCGTGGTGCGCACGGTGCCCCTCACCGACGGGGTGCTCGACCAGGCGACCGCCGACCGGGTCGCCGCCGCGCCCGGCGTGCGCGAGGTCGTCGCGGTCAAGCGGACCGGGGTCGACCTGCTGCTCGCCGACGGCCGGGCGGACCCGCGCCGGCGCGCCGTGGCCGACGTCGAACCGGACCGGGAGGGGCTGCGCCGGGTGCCGATCCTGGAGGGCCGCTCGCCCGGCCGCGACGGCGAGATCGCCCTCGACCGGGTGACCGCCTACCAGCACGACCTGCACCCCGGCGCGTCCGTCCGGATCGCCGACGCGGCCGGCAAGCCGCTCGACGTCGTCGTCCGGGGGATCACCAAGCGCGGCGCGCAGGGTGAGCAGCCCTCGCTCGTCGTGGGGGAGGGGCTCGCCGCCAAGCTCGGCGGCGAGCCCGACCACCTGGCGCTGTACGTGCTGGGCGGTGACGCGGCGGGCGTCGCGCAGGCGGCGGGCGAGTCGCTGCGGGTCACCCCGGCGGCCGCGGTCAAGGCCGAACCGCCGTCCGACGACCTCGCCGTCGTGCTGCTGCCCTTCAGCATCCTCGCGCTCGCCACCTCGGTGTTCGTCGCGGCGGCGACGTTCCGGGCCGTGTACGCGCAACGCCAGAAGCACACCGCCCTGATGCGCTGCCTGGGCGCGCACCGGGGGCCGCTGGTCTGGGCGAACCTGCTGGAAGCCCTGCTCACCGGCGCGGTCGCGGGCGCGGTCGGCGCGCTGCTGGGCGGCACCGTCGCGTGGCTGCTGGCCCGGCTGTTCGACTCGACCGGGCTGTCCACGATGCTCGGCGCGGTCCAGCTCGACCCGGCGCTGGTGCCCTCCGGCGGGCAGTTGCTGCTCGGTGTCGCGGTGGCCGCCCTGCTCAGCGCGTTCGCCGCGGTCCGGCCGGCGCTGGCCGCCGCGCGCATCTCGCCGCTGGCCGCGCTGCGGACCTCCGAAGGCGCCACGCCGGACAGTGCCGTGGTCCGCCGTCGACGGGTGTTCGGCCTGGTCCTGGTCGCGGCCGCGACGGGGATGGCGGCGCTCGGCGTGCTCGCCAAGGGTTCGGTCGCGGCGATCTTCCTCATCCTGTTCTCCGGCATCACGGCCGTCTTCGGCCTGTTCGGCGTGCTCGGGCCGGTCGTGGTGCCCGCGCTCGGCCGGATCTTCGGCTCGGTGGCGAGCCGGTTCGGCGGCGCGCAGTGGAAGCTGGCCTCCGCCGAGGTGCGGCGGGTGCCGCAGCGCTCCGCGTCGGTCGCCATGCCGCTGCTGCTGGCCGCCGCCATGGTCACCTACTTCGCGGTCACCGTCGGGTCGGCGCAGAACCTGGAGGACGAGTTCAGCAACGCGCCCCGACCGGACGCGGTGGTCGCCGACTCCGGCGGCCGTCCGCTCGACCCCGCCGCGGCGGCGGCCGTGAACCGGCCGGAGGTCGCCGGCACCGTCGTCCTGCACACCACGCGGGGCAGCCAGACCGACAACGTCGGCGAGCGCTACACCACCCGGGTCGCCGGCGTGGACGCCGGGCGGATGCGCGACTTCCTGGCCGGGCAGTCCGTCGCCCGTCCCGACTTCGTCGACGGGACCGTGCTGCTGGAGGAGTACACCGCGCGCAACCTGGGCGCGACGGTCGGCCGGCCGGTCACGGTGGAGGGCCTGCCCGGCGGGTCGCGCACGGCGACGTTCGTCGGCACCGTCCCCGACACCCTCGTGGACAACGCGGACGTGATCCTGCCCGACACCGGGCTGGCCGCCGCGTCGAAGGTCCTGGTCTCGTTCAAGCCGGGTGCCGATCCCGCGGCGTTCCAGAGCGCCGTGCGCGCCTCCCTGGGCTCCGCGCCGACCGTCCTGGTGACGACCAAGGTCGACACGAATTCGGAGAACCAGCGCTACCTCGACCTGGGGATCATGATGCTGATGGTGCTGCTGGGGCTTTCCGTCGCGGTGGCCGTGACCGGGATCGGCACCGCGCTGACGATCTCCGTGCAGGAACGTCGCAAGGAGATGGCGCTGCGCCGCGCGCTGGGCGTGACCAAGGGCGGCCTCCAGGGCGGGGTGATCGCCGAGGCGGTGCTGTTGTCGCTGGTGGGCGTGCTCGGCGGCGGGTTGTTCGGGTTGGTGTACGCCGAGCTGACGCTGCTGGCCTTCGGCGTCTACGCGCTGCCCGGCGCGTCGCTGGTGCCGCTGCTGGTCGGCGGGCTGGGCGTGGTCGTGCTGGCCGTGGTCGCGGCCTTCGGACCGGCCCGCGGCGCGTCCCGGATCCGGCCCGCCGCCGGCCTGGCCGCCGGGTGAAACGTGACCTGGGCCCCCGCGAAATGTCGGCCCCACGCCGTAGGCTGCCAGCTATGCGGCGGATCATGGGAACCGAAGTCGAGTACGGCATCTCGGTGCCGGGTGACGCGACGGCCAACCCGGTGCTCACCTCGACACAGGTGGTGCTCGCCTACGCGGCGGCCGCCGACATACCGCGGGCCCGGCGCGCCCGCTGGGACTACGAGGTCGAATCGCCGCTGCGCGACGCGCGCGGCTTCGACCTGGGCGGGCCCGGCGGCCACCCCGGCGACAGCGACGTCGAGGACCTGGGCGCGGCCAACGTCATCCTGACCAACGGCGCGCGGCTCTACGTCGACCACGCGCACCCGGAGTACTCCGCGCCCGAGGTCACCAACGCGCGGGACGCGGTGATCTGGGACAAGGCGGGCGAGCGGATCATGGAGGAGGCGGCCATGCGCGCCGCCACCGTGCCCGGCCAGCCCCGGCTCCAGCTCTACAAGAACAACGTGGACGGCAAGGGCGCCAGCTACGGCACCCACGAGAACTACCTGATGCAGCGCAGCACCCCGTTCACCGCCGTGATCTCGGGCCTGACGCCGTTCTTCGCCTCCCGCCAGGTCGTGGTGGGCTCCGGCCGGGTCGGCATCGGCCCGTCCGGCGAGGAGGCGGGCTTCCAGCTCTCCCAGCGCTCGGACTACATCGAGGTCGAGGTCGGCCTGGAGACCACGCTCAAGCGCGGCATCATCAACACCCGCGACGAGCCGCACGCCGACGCCGACAAGTACCGCCGGCTGCACGTCATCATCGGCGACGCGAACCTGGCCGAGTACTCCACCTACCTCAAGGTCGGCACCGCCTCGCTGGTGCTGGACATGATCGAGGCCGGCCGCCGGTTCGACGACCTGCGGCTGCTCGACCCGGTCCGCGCGGTGCACCAGATCAGCCACGACCCGACGCTCAAGACCAAGGTCGAGCTGACCGGCGGCCGCAAGTTCACCGGCCTGGACATCCAGTACGCCTACCACGAGCGCGCCTCGCGGTTCGTGGAGCAGGAGGGCTACGGCGACCGAGACGTGCTGCGGGTGTGGGGCGAGGTGCTCGACGCGCTGGCCCGCGACCCGCAGGAGTGCGCCGACCGGCTCGACTGGCCCGCCAAGCTGCGCCTGCTGGAGGGCTACCGCGCCCGCGACGGCCTGGCCTGGGGCTCGCCCCGGCTGCACCTGGTCGACCTGCAGTACTCCGACGTGCGGCTGGACAAGGGCCTGTACAACCGGCTGGTCGCCCGCGGCTCGATGAAGCGCCTGGTCAGCGAGGAGGAGGTGCGCGCCGCGGTGCTCGCGCCGCCGGAGGACACCCGCGCCTACTTCCGCGGCCGGTGCCTGGAGCGGTACCCGACCTCGGTGGCCGCCGCGTCGTGGGACTCGGTGATCTTCGACCTGGGCCGCGAGTCGCTGGTCCGGATCCCCACCCTGGAGCCCCTGCGCGGCACGAAGGCGCACGTCGGAGCGCTGCTGGAGGCCTCGGACACGGCGGAGCAACTGGTCGAGGCGCTCACCCGCGGCTGATCAACGCCACGCGAGTGGCAGGCGCAGGATGTCGTGCCCGGTGGGTAGTGTTGGACACGAGGACCGGATGAGCGGGGAGGTCGACATGGCCCAGGAACAGGTCCAGCGGCAAGGCGGCGGTGACGGCGACGACGAGGGCGACGGCGCTGCCGCCGCCGGTCAGGAACGTCGGGAGAAGCTCGGCGAGGACGTCGACGCGATCCTCGACGAGATCGACGACGTCCTGGAGGAGAACGCCGAGGACTTCGTCCGCGCGTACGTGCAAAAGGGCGGCGAGTAGCAGCCTCCGGCTGGAGTAGGGAGAAAAACGCACCTATGGACTACAGCTCGACCGGGCACTTCCCGGCCGCGTCGCTGCCCCCGGCCTACCTGCGGCCGGGGTCGTCGTCGTTCACCGATTTCCTCCGTGCCCAGGCCCCCGAGCTGCTGCCGTCCGCGCAGCGCTACCCGGAGGGCTCGGTGGTGCAGGCTCCGCACGGCACGACCGTCGTGGCGCTGACCTACAAGGGCGGTGTGGTGCTCGCCGGCGACCGGCGGGCCACCATGGGCAGCACGATCGCCCAGCGCGACATGAAGAAGGTCTTCGTCACCGACGACTACTCGGCGGTGGGCATCGCGGGCACCGCGGGCATCGCCATCGAGATCGTCCGGCTGTTCGCGGTGGAACTCCGGCACTACGAGAAGATCGAGGGCGTCTCGCTGTCCCTGGACGGCAAGGCCAACCGGCTGTCCGCGATGATCAAGGGCAACCTGGACGCCGCGCTCGCCGGGCTCGCCGTGGTGCCGCTGTTCGCGGGCTTCGACACCGAGGCGGTCGACCCGGACCGGGCCGGCCGGATCGTGTCCTACGACGTGACCGGCGGCCGGTACGAGGAGTCGCTCGGCTACCAGGCCGTGGGCTCGGGCTCGCTGTTCGCGAAGTCGGCGCTCAAGAAGCTCTACAACCCGGACGCGGACGCCGACGCGGCCGTGCGGGCGGCGATCGAGTCGCTCTACGACGCGGCCGACGACGACACGGGCACCGGTGGGCCGGACATCGTCCGCAAGATCTACCCCACCGTGGTCACGATCACGGCCGCCCAGGGCGCGGTGCACCTGCCCGAGGCGCAGACGGCCGCGATCGCCGAAGCCGTGGTCGAGTCCCGCCGGTCCAGCCCCGCGGGCTGACTTCTCCCCACCCGCCGACACCAGGAGTCGCACAAGTGACGATGCCGTTGTACGCCTCACCCGAGCAGATCCTCCGGGACCGCTCGGAGTACGCCAGGAAGGGCATCGCGCGCGGCCGCAGCGTCGTCGTGCTGCGCTACGCGGATGGCGTGCTGTTCGTGGCGGAGAACCCCTCAGCGACCCTGCACAAGGTGTCGGAGATCTACGACCGCATCGGGTTCGCCGCGGTCGGCCGCTACAGCGAGTTCGAGAACCTGCGCCAGGCGGGCATCCGGTTCGCCGACATCCGCGGCTACCAGAACGACCCGCGCGACGTGACGGGTCGTTCCCTGGCCAACGTGTACGCGCAGACCCTCGGTTCGGTGTTCAGCGAGCAGATCAAGCCGCTGGAGGTGGAGATCTGCGTCGCCGAGGTGGGCCGCGCCCCGGAGCAGGACACCCTGTACCGGCTGACCTACGACGGTTCCATCGTGGAGGAGCCGCAGTACGTCGTGATGGGCGGCCAGGCCGAGGCGACCGGCACCGCGTTGAAGGACGCCTACACCGAGAACCTGCCGCTGGTCGACGCCCTGCGGGTCGCGGTGAAGGCGCTCAGCGCGGGCAGCACCAGCACCGGCAACGGCAAGCCGGACCTGCTCGACCAGCCCAAGCTGGAGGTGGCCGTGCTGGAGCGCGACCGCCCCTACCGCGCGTTCCGGCGCATCCACGGCGCGGCGCTGACCCAGCTGCTGCCCGAACCGCCCGCCGCCGAGGCCCCGGCCGCCGACGCGCCGGCGGAAGCACCGACCGACGCCCCGGCCAAGGGCGCCGGCAAGAAGCCGGTGACGGACGTGAACCTCCCGCCGAACGACAGCGAGAAGTAGGCGTCGCGACGCGAAAGGCCCCCGGTTCCGCGCCGGGGGCCTTCGTCGTGCCTAGAGGAAGATCTTGACCAGCTGGTCGCGGCCCTCGGGGTCGCGCAGCACGACCTGGTTGCCCGCGCGCAGCTCGGCGTCCACGAACTCGTAGACCAGCAGCGCCCGGTTCACCAGGTCGACCTTCTTCAGCCCGGTCCGCTCCTGCAGCTTCCCGAGCGCCTCCACCGCCTCGGCGATGAGCGCGACGTTCACCCGGTCCGCGACCGCCGGCCGCTCACTGGTCCGTTCGGTCGACGACATGCGCGTTCCTCTCCTCGACCCCGAGCCCAGTATTGCAGGGAGCGTGCGCACAAGCCACACAATCGGTGGTGAATGTGTGGCAACACCTTGCGCGCAGCACTGCCGGGGGTGCAGGATGCAGATGCCGGGCTAGCGACCAGTTGGGCGGGAATGGATGGGGGTCAATCCCCGCCCCAGTGGAAGGACGTCCGGCATGAGCAGTCACGCAGGACCGGATCGGGCCGTGCCCGGATTCGGCAGCACGGAGGGTGTGGGCGACGAGCCCACGCCCGCGGCGCGGATCCGCGTGGAGAAGACCGGGTTCTCGGTGGAGGTGGCGGTACCCGCCGCCCACACGTCCCGGCTCCTCACCGTCGCGGGGTACGCGACAGCGGCGGTCGGGGTGCTGGTCGGCCCCGGTCTGACGCTGCGACTGGTCCCGCCGGAGTTCCCGGTGTGGGCGGTCGTCGGTCTGATCGCCGGGCAGTTGGCCCTGCTCGGGCTGGTCGTGCTGATCACGCGCGCGCAGTGACGAGAGGCCCGGCACGACGTGCCGGGCCTCCCGCACGTGCGCGGTCAGGCGCGGGCGAGCAGCTTGCCGGTGCGCTCGCGCACGGACGGCGTGTCGAGCCCGCGCACCACGCCCGCCGCCACGCCGTTGCCCAGCAGCAACAGCAGGGCGGTGTCCAGGGGCCCCGATGAAGATCGACTGGTCGGTCAGCCGCGCGGCCTTTCGAGCCTGAATGCCGTTCGACAAGTGTCGAACCCCTGCGTCACAGGTCGAGTGCCCACGTCTCCTCGACCACGTCCTTGCCCCACTTGCGGACCGGCTCGCTGCGCACCGGCTCGAACCCGGCCCGCCGGTAGATGCCCCGGGCCACCTCGACCTCGGAGACCGTGGCCAGCGTCATCCGCCGGTACCCGACCCGGGTCGCGAACCGGACGCACTCCTCGACCAGCCGCTTGCCGATGCCCAGCCCGCGGGCCTGGGGTTCGACCAGCAGCAGGCGCAGCCGTGCGGTCTCGGCGTCGCCGCGCACGCAGAAGATCGAGCCGACCGGCTCGCCGTCGACCTCCGCGATCCACGCCGCTTCGCGCGTCGGGTCGTGGTCGAGCACGTAGTCCGCGACGACCCGGGCGACCAGAGCTTCGAAGTTGTCGTCGTAGGCGTACTCCTCGGCGTACCGGACGCCGTGCCGGTGGACGACCCAGCCCAGGTCGCCGGGGCGGAGCGGGCGCAGGAGGTAGGAGCGCGGGGTGTCGGTGAGGATGCGGCGGATCCGGGCCATCGCGGCGACCAGGGCTGTCCGGTCGGATGCCGGGACGCGGTCGAGCAGCGCGCCGATCGCGGCGTCCGAGCGCGTGTCGAGGTCGGCGAAGACCTGCCGGCCGTGCCCGGTCACGGTGACCACGTGCCGGCGCGCGTCGTCGGGGGAGGGGGAGCGGGTGATCAGGCCGTCGCGCTCGAAGCGGCCCAGGATCCGGCTGAGGTAGCCGGCGTCCACGCCGAGCGCGGCCTTCACGTCGGTCGTGCCGGCGACGAGTTCGAGCAGGACTCGCACCTCGGTGAGTGAGTAGGGCGAGTCGAGGTACGCGTCGTCGAGCAGCCCGATGACCCCGGTGTAGAACCGGTTGAACGCCCGCACGTCCGCGACCGACACGGTTGACCCCCTCAACTGAATGGTTGACGGAGTCAATCATATTCACGCCGACGTGTCACGGGCGGTGTCACCCGAGCCGGCCCGAGACAGTCCCTTCCACGTCCGGTGTGCGCCACGCCGCCGCGAGCAGTGCACCGCCGACCCCGCCGGCCTTCTCCTGCTGGTGGCGGCGCGGGCGGAGGTGCGTCACGGCCGGTAGATCGCGAGGGCTGCCGGGCGGGCTCGGAACTCGAACGTCGTGCCGGTGGGCCCGACCTCGCCGTCGGTGGCGATCGCCACGCCTCGGCCGCCCAGCACCTTCACGTCCAACCGGCGGGTTTCCAGGTGCTGGTACGTGCGGCTGCGGTTGAGCGAGCCGAGCAGCGCGCCGATGAAGAACCGGGCACGGGAGAACCGGGTGTCCGCGCGGATGTACCGGACGTCCATCAGGCCGCGGTCCAGCGCCGGGCGCATCGTCGGTGCGAAGCCCTTCGGGCGGTACGGGCCGTTGCCGACGAACAGCATCCACACCAGGTGCGGCTCGCCGTTCAGCTCCACCCGCAACGGCCGTGACGAGCGCAGCACCTCGGCCATCGCGATCCCCGCCGCCGGCCACTTGCCCCACCGGTCCTGCAGCTTCTCGCGGAGCCGGACCATGTCCGGGTAGCCGCCCAGTGACGCCGTGTTGACGAACCAGCGTGGCCCCACCCCGTCCACGGTCACCGCCGACAGGTCCACCAGCACCCCGTCGCCCGCCGCGACGGCCTGCGCCGCGTCGTCCAGGCCGGTCACGCCGACGTCGCGGGCGAAGTGGTTCAGGGTCCCGGCCGGGACCAGCACCAACGGCAGGCGGTTGGCCGCGGCGACCGCCGCCACCGCCGCCACCGATCCGTCACCGCCCGCCACGCCCAGCGCTTTCGGGGCGTGCTCGGCGACGACCGTGTCCAGCTCCTCGATCGACGCGATCCGGGCCTTCGGCCACTCCCGGGTGATCTCCTCGGTCGGGTCGCCGCCCAGCCCCGAGTTGGGGTTGACCACGACGACCAGGCCCTCGCCGTCCTCCAACGCCTGTAGCGCGGCGTGCTCCCGGGCGGACGCCGGCTCGTCCCGGCCCAACGGCCACCAACGCCTGGTCAGCAGGCCCGCACCGACCCCGATCAGGGCTCCGGCGGCCACGTCGGACGGCCAGTGCACGCCGGTGTGCACCCGCGAGTACGCCACCGCCGCCGCGACCGGCGCGACGACCGCCGCCAGCGCGGGCGACTCCATCGCGACCGCCGTGGTGAACGCGGCGGCCGACGCGGCGTGGCCGGACGGGAACGACGACGACTTGGGCCGCTTGGTCAGCCGGCGCGGCACGTCGAGCAGCTCGGCGGCCGGCCGACGGCGCGGGAACAGGCGCTTCGCGACCAGGCTCGCGCTCGCGCTGGCACCGGCGATCGCCGCGACACCCCGCAGTCCGGCGCGTCGTGACCGACCCTTGCGCAAGGCCAGCACGGCCGCCACGCCCAACCACAGCACGCTGTGGTTCGCGGCCTTCGACAGGCTCTTCATGCCCTGGTCAACGGGCGTCGCGGGGAGCATCCCGCAGCGCTTCATCAGGGCCTCGTCCAGGCTGTTCACTCTTCGGAGCACACGGGAACGTTATCCGCGAATCCCGCGTGCCGCCCGATTGGATCACTGAGGAAAGCACCGAATGCGCCTACTGTTGAGGCATGCAGCGGCGGATCTTCGGCATTGAGACTGAGTTCGGGGTGACCTGCACCTTCCACGGGCAGCGCAGGCTGTCCCCGGATGAGGTCGCGCGTTATCTGTTCCGCCGGGTCGTGTCGTGGGGCCGTTCCTCGAACGTGTTCCTGCGCAACGGCTCTCGGCTCTACCTGGACGTGGGGTCGCACCCCGAGTACGCCACCGCGGAGTGCGACGACCTGGCCCAGCTCGTCACGCACGACAAGGCCGGCGAACGGATCCTCGAAGACCTGCTCGTCGACGCCGAGCGCAGGCTCGCCGACGAGGGCATCGGGGGCGACATCTTCCTGTTCAAGAACAACACCGACTCGGCGGGCAACTCCTACGGCTGTCACGAGAACTACCTGGTCGCGCGGGCCGGGGAGTTCTCCCGGATCGCGGACGTGCTGCTGCCGTTCCTGGTGACCAGGCAGCTGATCTGCGGCGCGGGCAAGGTGCTGCAGACCCCGCGCGGCGCGGTGTACTGCCTGTCCCAGCGGGCCGAGCACATCTGGGAGGGCGTGTCGAGTGCCACCACCCGCTCGCGCCCGATCATCAACACCCGGGACGAACCGCACGCCGACGCCGAGCGGTACCGCAGGCTGCACGTGATCGTCGGCGACTCGAACATGTCCGAGGTGACCACGCTGCTCAAGGTGGGCAGCGCGAACCTGGTGCTGGAGATGATCGAGCAGGGCGTCCAGTTCCGCGACTTCAGCCTGGACAACCCGATCCGCGCGATCCGCGAGATCAGCCACGACCTGACCGGGCGGCGCACGGTGCGCCTCGCGGGCGGCAAGGAGGCCTCGGCGCTGGACATCCAGCGCGAGTACTTCGAGCGGGCCGTGGAGCACGTGGCCAAGCGGGCACCGGACCCGATGGCGGAACGGGTGCTGGAGCTGTGGGGCCGCACGCTGGACGCGGTCGAGGCCGAGGACCTGTCCAAGATCGACCGCGAGATCGACTGGGCCATCAAGTACCGGCTGATGCAGCGCTACCAGGCCAAGCACGACATGGACCTGTCCAACCCGCGGATCGCCCAGCTCGACCTCGCCTACCACGACATCCGGCGCGGCCGGGGCATCTTCGACCTGCTCCAGCGCAAGGGCCAGGTGGAGCGGGTCACCGACGACGGCGAGATCGAGGCCGCCAAGGACACCCCGCCGCAGACCACCCGGGCCAAGCTGCGCGGTGACTTCATCGCCGCCGCGCAGGCCGCCGGCCGGGACTTCACCGTCGACTGGGTGCACCTCAAGCTCAACGACCAGGCGCAGCGCACCGTGCTGTGCAAGGACCCGTTCCGCGCGGTGGACGAGCGGGTCGAGCGGCTGATCTCCTCCCTCTAGCCCTAGCGGACCGGGAAGGCTCTTCGTGAGGCTCACACCTCGTGAAGAGCCTTCTCCTCGTCGTGGCCACGGCGGCATCCCTGCTGGTGGCACCCTCCGCAGCCCAGGCGCACGACGCCTCGTGGGAGCTGCGGCCCACCGGCACCGACGCCCGCTTGCGCGGCCTGTCGGCGGTCAGCTCCAAGGTCGCGTGGGTCAGCGGCAGCAAGGGCACGGTGTTGCGCACCGGCGACGGCGGCCGGTCGTGGACGTCGGTGCCGCCGCCGGACACCGCGGCGTTGGACTTCCGGGACATCGAGGCGTTCGACGCGCGGACCGCCGTGGCGTTGTCCATCGGTCCCGGCGAGAGCTCGCGCATCTACCGGACCTCGGACGGCGGCCGGACGTGGGCCGAGGCGTTCCGCAACACCGACCCGAACGCGTTCTACGACTGCGTGGCGTTCTTCGACCGGTTCCGCGGCCTGGCCGTGAGCGACCCGGTGAACGGGAGGTTCCGGGTGCTGGCCACCCGGGACGGCGGCCGGTCGTGGCAGCAGGTGCCGACCGAGAACTTCCCGCCCGCGCTGGAGGGCGAGTTCGCGTTCGCGGCGAGCGGGCAGTGCCTGACCACGGCCGGGCCGCGGGACGCGTGGATCGCGACCGGCGGCGGCGCGAAGGCCCGGGTGCTGCACTCGGCGGACGGCGGCCGGCACTGGACGGCGTCCGACACGCCGTTGCTCAGCTCCGCGTCGGCGGGCGTGTTCGCGGTGGTGTTCCGCAACCGGCGCCAGGGCGTGGCGATCGGCGGCGACTTCGCCGACCCGTCCGGCGCGGTGGCGAACCTGGCGCTGAGCCGGGACGGCGGCCGCTCGTGGCAGGGCAACTCCCGTTCGCCGGTCGGCTACCGGTCGGGCGCGGCGTGGCACGGCTCGACGGTGCTCGCGGTGGGACCGACCGGCAGCGACGCGAGCCGGGACGGCGGGCGGACGTGGCGCGCGTTCGACGAGGGCAGCTTCGACACCGTGGACTGCCCGAACGCCTGCTGGGCGGCCGGTGAGAAGGGCCGGGTCGGGGTGCTGAGCAGGGGATAGGAGTCGGCAGCGGCCTCGGCCGGTGGTCGTCGCGCACTATTGACAAAATGGATTTGTACATTCAAAGTTGTCCTCGCGATGAGAGACGTCCTGTACCTGGAGCAGATCGAGCAGGCCGAGGCACTGCTCAAGCCGCAGCGCATCGAGGTGCTGCGGCGGTTGGCCGAGCCGCACTCGTGCACCGAGGTCGCGGGGGAGCTCAACCAGACCCCGCAGCGGGTCTACTACCACGTGAAACGCCTGGTGGAGGCCGGTCTGGCGACGCTGGTGTCGGAGCGCCGGGTGCGCGGCATCACCGAGGGCGTCTACCAGGCGACGGCCCGCGCGTACTGGCTGTCACCGGGCCTGGTCGGCCGGCTCGGACTGCGCCGCGCGCAGGACGAGCTCAGCCTGGGGTACCTGCTGGACCTGGTGGAACAGGTCCAGTCGGACATCGCCGCGCTCGACCGCGACCGGCCGGAACTGCCCTCGCTGGGCGTGTCCGGCGACATCCGGGTCCGGCCCGAGCTGCGCCGGGAGTTCTTCGACGAGCTGCGCACGACCCTGCAGGACCTGTTCAGCCGCTACGGCGGGGCCGAGGGCGACGCCTTCCGGCTGGCCGTGGCGTGCTACCCGACCCAGACGGAGGAACAAGACCATGAGTGAGACCGTGACCATCCGCGCCCGCGTCAACGCGCCGGTCTCCCGCGTGCACCGCGCGCTGACCTCGCCCGACGAACTCGGCACGTGGCTGGCCGAGCACGTCGCCGTGGACCTGCCGGACCGCTACCAGTTCTGGGGCCGGCACACCCCGGACGGGGACGCGCCGCACCAGGAGGTCCAGCACGCCGACGACACCACCCTCCGGTTCACCTGGCACGTCGGCGGCGAGGCCACCACGGTCGAGTTCGCCCTGGCCGCCGAGGGCGACGGCGACACCACGATCGTCTCGGTGTCGCAGAGCCACTTCCCGGGCTGGGCGGCGGCGGTGTCCGAGCAGGGCGTCCTGGGCGCCCTCTACACCTACTGGTGCCTGGCGCTGGCCAACCTGGTCGAGCACGTCGACGGCCGCCCGCTCACGCCCCGCGCCGACTTCACCACCTCGGACCTGCGCGCGTCGGTGGAGATCGCGGGGAGCAGGGAAGCGGTCTACCGGGCGCTGTCCGACGCCGACGAGTACTCCCGCTGGTTCGGCGCGAAGATCGACATCGAGCCGTGGGAGGGCGGCCGGGTCGCGATGGGCGGCTTCGACGCCAACCCCGAACCGGGCAAGGTCGTGGACCTGGTCGAGAACGAGCGGATGACCATCGACTGGGGCGGCGGCCTGGCCACCGCGTGGGAGCTGGCCGAGTCCGGCGGCAAGACCCGGCTCACGTTCGTGCAGAGCGGGTTCATGGACGGCCGGCCGCCTTACGCCGCGTGGACGGGGTGGCTGTCCGGTGTCGCCGAGCTGCGCCGGTACGTCGAGCTCGGCTCGGCGTGGACGCCGATCTGGCTCCAGGCGGAGATGCCCGGCGCGCCCGAGGGAATGCTCACAGGCGGGTGAGGCGGATCAGCCGGCGTTCGACGGCGATCGTCACGGCCGCCGTCCGGGTCGCCACGCCGAGCTTGTCGAAGATCCGCACCAGGTGCGTCTTCACCGTGGCCTCGCTGATGAACAGCGCTCTCGCGATCTCCCGGTTCGACAGGCCGCGGGCGAGGTGGTCCAGGATCTCGATCTCCCGGCGGCTCACCGCCGGCGCGGGGTCGCGGACCGTGCGCAGCAGCCGACGGGCGATGTCGGGGGACAGCACGGTCTGCCCGCGCGCCGCCCGCCGGACCGCGTCGGCCAACTCGTCCGGCGGCGAGTCCTTGAGCAGGTAGCCGGTCGCGCCCGCCTCGACCGCGCGCACCACGTCCGCGTCCGAGTCGTAGGTGGTCAGCACCACGACCTCGGGCGGGTCGGGCAGCGCGCGGACCCGCCGGGTGGCCTCGACGCCGTCGATGCCCGCGCCGAGCTGGAGGTCCATCAGCACCACGTCCGGCCGGAGGTCGGCGGCGCGCCGGACCGCGTCCTCACCGGTCGCGGCCTCCGCCACCACCTCGAAGTCGCGTTGCAGCAGACCGGTCAGCCCGAACCGGACCACCGGGTGGTCGTCCACCACCAGGACCCGCAGGGGGCCGGTCACGTCGGCACCGGTCACGTCGGCACCGTGACGCCCAGGGCGGTTCCCTCGCCGGGCGCGCTCTCTACCGACAGCGTGCCGCCGAGTTCGGCGACCCGGCTGCGGATGGAGGCCAGCCCGAAGCCCCGGCCCTCGCCCGGCGTCACGGCCCGGGGGTCGAAGCCCCGGCCGTCGTCGCACACGTCGAGCGTCACCGCGTCGCCCAGGTAGGAGAGGGTCACCACGACAGTGTGCGCCTCGGCGTGCTCCCGGACGTTGGCCAGCGCGCCCTGCGCGACCCGCAGCAACGCCACCTCGGTCGGCACGGTCAGCGGGTACGGCTCGCCGTGCACCTCGACCCGGTCGCACAGGCCGCGCAGCGCATCCTCCAGCGAACGGCCCTGCAACGGCGACAGGTCGCGCACGAACCGGCGTGCCTCGGCGAGGTTCTCCTTGGCCACGTCGGCGGCCCGCCGGGTGTCGCCGAGTTCGAGCAGCAACGTGATGCTGGACAGGCCCTGCGCCAGGGTGTCGTGGATCTCGCGGCCCAGCCGCTGCCGCTCGGCGAGCACGCCCGCCTCGTGGATCAGCCGCCGCCGGTCGAAGAACACCGCGCCGGTGATGACCGCGACCCCGACCGGCCCGAGCACCAGGCTGGGCTCCACCGCGTCGGCCAGCCTGATCTGGGCCAGCACCACGGCCAGCGTGAGCACGCCCGCGAGCGGCACCGCGAGGCGTGGCCGCAACTGGCGCAAACACTGGAAGAACAGCGGGATGGCACACCACCCGAAGCTGGGTGCGAGCCAGACCAGCACCAGCCACACGCCCAGCACCGCCGGCAGCGCTCTCGTCCACCGCACGCCCGCCGGGTACAGCGCCCCGAGGCAGAGTGCCGCGCCCAGCACGACGGGGTCGGCGCCGTGGTACGCGAGGTACCGCGCCGCCGACGCCGCCAACAGCACGTAGAAGCCCGCGTGCATCGCCCGGTGCAGCCACACGGCGCTCACCGTAGGCCGTCCGCGACGTCCTGGGGTCAACCGATGGGTTGAACCTCGGTCCAACCCATTTCACCAGGTCACGGGGGTGGGTCGGCGGCGATTCTGGTGTCGCCGACGTTCGAGGGAGAGTGCGATGAACAAGACCGTGGTGGGTGCGCTGGTGGCGCTGACGGTGGTGGGTGCCGGCGGGTACGCGCTGGCGGAGCAGCCGCAGGAGCGCGGGCGCGGTGGGGTGCCGGTGCGCAGCGAGAAGGTGCTGACCGTGGACGCGGCGGTGCGCGCGGCGCAGGTGGCGCTCGACGCGGCGGAGAAGGAGGGCCAGCGGGTGACGGTCGCGGTCGTGGACCGGGGCGGTGACCTGGTCGTCCTGCTGCACGGCGACGGCGCGGGCCCGCAGACCGAGGACTCGGCCCGGCGCAAGGCCTTCACGGCGGCCTCGTTCAACGCGCCGACCTCCGCGCTGGCCGGCCGGGTGACCGGGGCCGGTGCGACGCTGCGGGACATCCCCGGCACGTTGTTCCTGGCCGGCGGCGTGCCGGTGGCCTCCGACGGTGCTCCGGTGGCGGGCATCGGGGTCGGCGGCGCGCCCAGCGGCGACCTGGACGAGAAGTACGCCAAGGCCGGGCTGTCCGCGATCGGCGGCTGACCCGGCGCGCCGGGCCCGCCCGGGGACCCGAGCCGGAGGAGCCCGGCCCCCCGGGTGGTGGGTCGGGTTTGTCCGGTTCCGGCGGTCGCGCGCGACCGAATGGACCATCGGGTCGGATTCGGGTGGGGATGGGCGTCACCGGGGGTTCGGGCGGGGTTAGGGTTCACCGGTGGCCATCGCACGTGCCGAACGGCTCGTCAACCTGGTGCTGTGCCTGCTCTCCACCCGCCAGTACCTGACCGCCGAGCGCATCCGCGCCATCGTCCCCGGCTATTCGGACGCCGTGACCGACGAGGCGTTCTTCCGCATGTTCGAACGCGACAAGACAGAGCTGCGCGACCTCGGCGTGCCGCTGGAGATCGGCCGCAACGTGGGCGTTGACGGCCCGGACGGCTACCGCATCGCCCGGCGCGACTACGAGCTCGGCGACATCGACCTGGAGCCCGACGAGGCCGCGGCGGTCGCACTGGCCGCGCGGCTGTGGGACTCGCCGCAGTTCACCGGTGCCGCGCACGGCGCGCTGATCAAGCTGCGCGCGGCGGGCGTCGACGTCGACCAGGACGTGCACGTGGCGGTCGAGCCGAAGGTGCGCACCAGCGAACCCGCGTTCCCGCCGCTGCTCGCGGCCGTCCAGCAGGGCCGCGTGGTCGAGTTCGACTACCGCCGGCCGGTGCCGATCGAGGTGCGGCGGCGCACCGTCGAGCCGTGGGGCGTGGTCGCCTGGCGCGGTCGGTGGTACCTGGTCGGGCACGACCGGGACCGGCGCGCGCCGCGCTGCTTCCGGCTCTCGCGGATCGTCGGCGAGGTCGCCGCGGTCGGCAAGGCCGGTGCCGTGGAACGGCCCGACACCGTCGACCTGCTCAGCTTCGTGGCGCGCAGCGAGCCGGTCACCCAGAACGTGGCCACCGCCAAGCTGTGGGTGGCCCGGGGCCGGGCGCAGGGCGTGCGCCGGCGGGCCCGGCCGGTGGGCGAGCGGGAGGTGGACGGCGAGCCCGGCGACCTGCTGGAGATCGACCTGAGGTTCCCCGACTCGGCGGCCAACTGGATCGCCGGGTTCGGCCCGGACGTGCTGGTGCTGGAACCCGAGGTGCTGGCCAAGACGGTGCGGGAGAAGCTGGTCGGCGCGCTGCGCGGGGCGGGGGTGCGGGCGTGACCGCCTCCAACTCCTCCGCGGACCGGCTGCCCCGGCTGCTCGCGCTGGTGCCCTACCTGCTGGCCCGGCCGGGCATCCCGATCGTGGAGGCCGCGGCCGACTTCGAGGTCACCCCGCGCCAGTTGCGCAAGGACCTGGAACTGCTGTGGATGTGCGGCCTGCCCGGCTACGGACCCGGTGACCTGATCGACCTGTCGTTCGAGGGCGAGACGGTCACCGTCACGTTCGACGCCGGCATGAGCCGCCCGCTGCGGCTGACCGCCGCTGAGGCGACCGCGCTGCTGGTGGCGCTGCGCGCGCTGGCCGAGACGCCCGGCGTGGCGGACAAGGCCGCGGTGCGCCGCGCGGTGGCCAAGATCGAGGCCGCCGTGGGCCAGGCGCAGCCCGCCGGGGTCGCGGTCGGCCTGGCCATGCGTGAGGCCCCGGAGACGGTGCTGGTCCGCGACGCGGTGTCCGACGGCGTGCTGCGCGGGCGCGCGCTGCGGCTGAGCTACTACACGCCCTCGCGCGACGAGGTGACCGACCGGGTCGTGGACCCGATGCGGCTGCTGCTGGTGGAAGGCCGAAGCTACCTCGAAGCGTGGTGCCGGCTCGCGGACGGCGTCCGGCTGTTCCGGTTGGACCGGATAGACGGTGTCACCGTGCTGGAGGAGCCCGCCAGCCCGCCGCCGCACGCCGAGCCCACGGACACCTCCGAGGGGCTGTTCCGCCCCGACCCCTCCCAGCGCACGGCCGTGCTGGTGCTGGAGCCGGATGCGCGCTGGGTGGCCGAGTACTACCCGGTGGACGGCCTGACCGAGCTGGACGAGGGCCGCGCGCGGGTGCTCTTCCGGTACGCCGACACACCGTGGATGGTGCGCCTGCTGCTCGGGCTCGGCGGCGAGGTGCGGGTGGAGCAGCCGGCCGAACTGGTCGAAGCGGTCGCCCGGCAGGCGGAGGCGGCATTGCGCCGGGCGGATCACCTCCCGGCAACCTAGGACCTATACGGTGGTGTGGTGCCGTACTTGCCGAGCCTGGTGTTGTTGCTGGTCGGGATGGTGTTTTTGATCGTCGTCCTGGTCAAGGTCCTCGGAGCCTTGCGCCGCTTCCGCGCCGCAAGCACTCTGGTAGGAGACAGGGTCGGCGACGGCGTCGGATTGCTGCGCGCGCGGTTCGCCGCGCTCGGGGTGGCCTTCGCCGAACGGCGTCCGGACCAGGCCCGACAGGGCGGACCCCGCGTACCATCGGTGGACCGGGGGATGAAGGAGGACTACCGTGGGTAACCTCGGAGCTACTGAGCTGATCATCATCGCCGTGGTGATCATCTTGCTGTTCGGGGCGAAGAAGCTGCCCGACATGGCGCGTTCGCTGGGCAAGTCGGCCAAGATCCTCAAGGCCGAGACCAAGGGCCTGCGCGACGAGGACGAGCAGCAGCCGCAGCCGAACACCGCGCAGCAGACCACCGCTGTGCAGCAGCCGGCCCCCCAGCAGTTGCCGCCCGCGCAGCCGCAGCAGGTCGTGCAGCAGCCGGTGCAGCCCGTCGCGCAGCCGGTCCAGCCCCAGGTGGCGCAGCCGATCGAGCAGTCGGCGCAAAACCTCCAGAACAAGCAGAACTAGACGGAGAAGGACGGTCCGCGCCGTGGGGGCAACCAGTCCCGTCCGGTGGTGGTCCGAGCGCCGGGATCGTCGGAAGCTGACGAGCCGTCGGAGCAACCCCGACGGCACCATGTCGCTCAAGGACCACCTGTACGACCTCCGCCACAGGCTGGGGTTGGCTCTGCTGATCATCGCGATCGGTGCGGTCTTCGGCTGGTTCTGGTGGGAATGGCACATCTTCGGCCTGCCCAGCCTCAGTGACGTCGTCATCGCGCCCTACTGCGGCATCCCGGTGCAGCAGCGGCTCACCCAGGGCGGCCAGGGCTGCCAGCTGCTGCAGACCCAGCCGTTCGAAATCTTCATGATCCGGCTCAAGGTCGGCGCGGGCGCGGGCATGGCGGTCACCGCGCCGCTGTGGCTGATGCAGGTGTGGCGGTTCATCGCGCCCGGCCTGTACGCGAAGGAGCGCAAGTTCGCGCTGATCTTCGTGGGGATCGCGTCGGTGCTGTTCGTGGCGGGCGCGACGCTCGCCTTCTACGTGGTGCCGCAGGGCCTGTCGGTGCTCGTCGGCTTCGGTGACGAGAAGTTCATCACCGCGTTGACCGCCGGCGACTACATCAGCTTCATCATGGCGCTGCTGCTGATCTTCGGGGTCAGCTTCGAGCTGCCGCTGATCGTGGTGATGCTCAACCAGGTCGGCGTGCTGACCTACGACAAGCTGCGCAAGTGGCGGCGCGGGATCGTGTTCGCGCTGGTCGTCTTCGCCGCGATCGCGACCCCCGGTGTCGACCCGATCTCGATGATCGCGCTGGCCATCGCGCTGACGCTGCTGTTCGAACTGGCGATCCAGCTCGCCCGCATCCACGACAAGCGGGCCGCGCGCAAGCGCAAGGCCGAGGGCCTGGACGAACTGGACGACGACGAGGCCGCGCCGTTCGACTACAAACCGTCGCAGGTCGAGGAGATCGTGAACGAGCCGGTGACGCAGAAGCAGCCGCACCGGGTCAACTACGACGACGCCACCTGATCCGAGGCCGGCCGGCGGTGCTGTGAGGTCGCCGCCGGGCCGTGGATCTCCGGGCGGGCGCTGTGCCAGGATGCCGGGACGCACCGGACCCGGAGGTCTCCCCACCATGGCCTGTCCCGCCCCATGACCCGCGCCGCCCTGCTGGTCTGCCCGACCTCGGGCAAGGGACGTGCCGCACGGCTCGCGGGCACCGTGGCCGCCCGTCTGCGCACCGCCGTCGACTCGCTGGACCTGCACGTCGCCGGCTCCGCCGAGGGCACCGCGGACCTGGCCCGCCAAGCCGTGGACGACGGCGTGGACGTCCTGGTCGTGCTGGGCGGTGACGGCGGCGCGCACCTGGGCGTGCAGGCGTGCGCCGGCACGTCCACCGCGCTGGCCGTGGTGCCCGCGGGCACCGGCAACGACCTGGCCACCGCCCTGGGCACCACCTCCGTGGACGACGTGGTCCGCGCCCTGCACGAGGGCCGCACCCGCCCGCTGGACCTGGGCCGGCTCGGCGACGGGACGTGGTTCGCCACGGTCCTGTGCGCGGGCTTCGACTCCGCGGTCAACGAGCGCGCCAACGGGATGCGCTGGCCGGCCGGACCCCGCCGCTACGATCTGGCGATCCTGGCCGAACTGGCCACCCTGCGGCCGGAACCGCTGGTCGTGGCGACCGAGAACGGCCGGCTGGAGCTGGACGCCCTGCTGGTCGCGGTCGGCAACACCGGCAGCTACGGCGGCGGCATCCCGGTCTGCCCGGACGCCGACGACGCGGACGGCCTGTTCGACATCACCGTGGTGGCCGCCGCACCGCGCCGCACGCTGCTGCGGATGCTGCCCACACTGCGCACCGGGCGGCACGTCGACCACCCGGCGGTCCGCACGCTGCGGGCCAAGTCGGTGACCCTGTCCGGCCCCGGCTGGGTCGGGTACGCCGACGGCGAGCGGCTGCACGCGCTGCCGCTGGAGGTCTCGTGCCGGCCGGCGGCGCTGACGGTGGTGTCGGCGCAGGTCGGGGCCTAGTCCCGGCACGACGCGGGGCGGGTCGCGCGGTATCGGGAGCGCTTTTGTCGGTCCCGTGTGACAGCCTGGGAGGGTGTCAAGCGCTTCGCGGTCTCCGGCCGACGCCTACGCGGACTTCCGCCGCCGCACCACCCGGCCCAAGCTGACCGACTTCCTCTCGGTGCTCTCCTTCGAGCTCGACCCGTTCCAGCAGCGCGCCTGCGAGGCCCTGGAGGACGGCCACGGCGTGCTGGTGTGCGCGCCGACCGGCGCCGGCAAGACCGTCGTCGGCGAGTTCGCCGTCCACCTGGCCCTGTCCGAGGGCCGCAAGTGCTTCTACACCACCCCGATCAAGGCGCTGTCCAACCAGAAGTACGCCGACCTGGTGGCCCGCTACGGCGAGGGCAAGGTCGGCCTGCTGACCGGCGACACGTCGGTCAACGGCAACGCGCCCGTGGTCGTGATGACCACCGAGGTGCTGCGCAACATGCTCTACGCGGGCTCGTCCACGCTGAACAGCCTGGCGTACGTGGTGATGGACGAGGTGCACTACCTGGCCGACCGGTTCCGCGGCCCGGTGTGGGAGGAGGTCATCCTGCACCTGCCGGAGTCGGTGCGGCTGGTGGGCCTGTCCGCGACGGTCAGCAACGCCGAGGAGTTCGGCGAGTGGCTGGTCGAGGTGCGCGGTGACACCACCGTCGTGGTGGACGAGCACCGGCCGGTGCCGCTGTGGCAGCACATGCTGGCCGGCGGCCGGATGATGGACCTGTTCGCGGGGGAGGACGCCGAGGGCGCCACCCGGCTCAACCCGCAGCTCCTGCGGCACACCGAGGACCTGTTCCGCTACCACGTGCCGTGGAGCCGCAACAAGAACAACAAGGGCCGCCCGCCGCGCGGGTCGGGGTTCAAGCCGCCGTCGCGGGTGGACATCGTCCAGCGGCTCGACGGCGCGGGCCTGCTGCCCGCGATCGACTTCGTGTTCAGCCGGGCGGGCTGCGACGCGGCGGTCGGCCAGTGCGTGCGGGCGGGGCTGCGGCTCACCGCCGAGGCCGAGGTCGAGGTGATCCGCGAGATCATCGACTCCAAGACCCGCGACCTGCCCCAGGGCGACCTGATGGTGCTGGGCTACTGGGAGTGGCGCGACGCGCTGGAGCGGGGCATCGCGAGCCACCACGCCGGCCTGCTGCCGGCGTTCAAGGAGACCGTCGAGGAGCTGTTCGTCCGCGGCCTGGTGAAGGTGGTGTTCGCGACCGAGACGCTGGCGCTGGGCATCAACATGCCCGCCCGCACGGTCGTGCTGGAGAAGCTGGTCAAGTACAACGGCGAGGCCCACGTCGACCTGACGCCGGGGGAGTACACCCAGCTGACCGGCCGGGCCGGGCGGCGCGGGATCGACGTCGAGGGCCACGCGGTCGTGGTGTGGCAGCCGGGCATCGACCCGAAGGCGGTGGCGGGGCTCGCCTCCACCCGCACCTACCCGCTGCGGTCGTCGTTCCGGCCGGGCTACAACATGGCCGTCAACCTGGTCAACCAACTCGGCGCGGCCGCCGCCCGGGAGATCCTGGAGCAGTCGTTCGCGCAGTTCCAGGCCGACCGCTCGGTGGTCGGCCTGGCCCGCCGGCTGGACCGCAACCGGGAGGCGCTGGCCGGGTACGCCGAGGCGATGAGCTGCCACCTGGGCGACTTCACCGAGTACGCCTCGCTGCGCCGCCGGGTCGCCGACCGGGAGAAGGCGCTGGCCCGGCAGAACTCCTCCGCGCGGCGGGCCGAGGCGGCGTCGTCGCTGGAGCGGCTGCGCAAGGGCGACGTGATCGCGGTGCCGTCCGGCCGGCGCTCGGGGCTCGCGGTCGTCATCGACCCGGGCCTGGAGCCGCTGGGCGAGGCGCGGCCGCTGGTGGTCACCGAGGACCGGTGGGCGGGCCGGCTGTCGTCCGCGGACTTCCCGCTGCCGGTCGAGGTGCTGGGGCACGTGAAGCTGCCCCGCCAGGTCGACACCCGGTCGCCGAAGTCGCGGCGCGACCTGGCGTCGACGTTGCGCAACACCGGGATCGTCGCGCCGTCGCTGCGCAAGCGCCGGTCGACCGCAGACGACGACGCGGAGCTGGCCACGCTGCGCCGGGCGCTGCGGGCGCACCCGTGCCACGGGTGCGAGAAGCGCGAGGACCACGCCCGCTGGGGCGAGCGCTACCACCGGCTGCTGGCCGAGACCGAGCAGCTGGAGCGCAAGGTCGCGGCGACCACGCACTCGCTGGCCCGCGAGTTCGACCGGATCCGGGGCCTGCTGCGCGAGCGCGGCTACCTGCACGAGCAGGAGAACGGGCCGGGTGAGGAGGTCACCGAGCACGGCAAGCGGCTGACCCGGCTGTACTCCGAGTCCGACCTGCTGGCCGCCGAGTGCCTGCGGCACGGCGTGTGGCGCGGCCTGGACCCGGGCGAGCTGGCGGCCGTGGTGTCGTCGCTGGTCTACGAGGCGCGCCGGGACGGCCCGCTGGAGACCAGGCTGCCGCCGGGCAAGGTGGACGACGCGATGACCGCCACCGCGCGGCTGTGGGCGGAGCTGGAGGACGACGAGCGCCGGCACAAGCTCGACCGGACCCGGCAGCCCGACCCCGGCTTCGCCTGGCCGGTCTACCGGTGGGCGCGCGGCGAGTCGCTGGAGAAGGTGCTCAGCTCGTCCGAGGCGAGCGGCACCGAACTCGGCGCGGGCGACTTCGTGCGCTGGTGCCGGCAGGTGATCGACTTCCTGGACCAGATCAGGGACGTGGTCGGCGGCGGCGACCCGGTCGGCGCGACCGCGCGCAAGGCCGTCGACGCGTTGCGCCGGGGAGTGGTGGCGATGGCCACGGTCTGAGATAGCTTTGCGGGGTCGCTGGGTGCGCCCGGCGCTCCTGTGGTTTGATCGCGCCCGCAAGACTTGACACATCTTTTCCAGACCGACCGTCGGAGGCCGAGCATGACCAGTCCGTACGGACCGTCCGGAGGGAACGACCCGCAGCAGCAGTGGGGCCAGCAGCCCTACGGCGGTGGTGGGTACCCCGGCACGCCGTCGGGTGGTTTCCCCGCTCAGCAGCAGCCCGGTTACGGGCAGCCGGACCCGTCGCAGCAGCAACAGCAGCAGTGGGGGCAGCAGCCCCAACAGCAGCAGCAGTACACCCAGCAGTACCCCGGCGGCTACGACCCGACCCAGCAGCAACAGCAGCAGAACCCGTACGGTCAGCCGCAGCAGCAGAACCCGTACGGCCAGGCGGACCCGTCGCAGCAGCAGTGGGGCCAGCAGCCGGGCCAGTTCGGGCAGCAGCAGAACCCGTACGGCCAGCCCGGTTACGGCCAGCAGCCGCCCGCGAAGAAGTCCGGCGCGGTGCTCTGGGTGGTCGTCGCGCTGGTCGTGCTGGTGTTCGCGGCGGTGGCCATCACCGGTTTCGTGACGCCCGGCTTCTTCAAGAAGAAGATCTTCGACAACACCGCCGTCCAGACCGGGATCGTGCAGATCCTCAAGGACGACTACAAGATCTCCGACGTGGAAGGCGCGACCTGCTCCGGGGAGAACCCGGTGGAGCCGAACCGCACGTTCACCTGCAAGGTGAAGATCGGCGGCAAGGACAAGGACGTCAAGATCACGGTGAAGACCGCCGACGGCGAGTACGAGGTCGGCCAGCCCACCGGCTGACCCGCTCCGGCCGCACCTGTCGCGAAGCCACCCCGCCCGGGGTGGCTTCGTCGTTCCCGGGGCCGCTGAAACTCGTTCGCGATCCGGCCCCCCACCAGGCACCATCGGGTGGTGACCGACCTCGACATCCGCGTCCTCGACGACGCCCACTTCCGCGCCGCGAGCGCGTTGTTCCGGGGAACCCTGCACTACGCCCCGCCGACCGACGAGGCGTGGGAGACCGTCCGGACGACCTACCACGCGGGGCAGGCGTTGGGTGCCTTCGCGGAGGGTGAGCTGGTCGGCACGGTGCAAGCCTTCCCGTCCGCCCTCACGGTGCCGGGCGGCGCGGTCGTGCGGATGTCGGCGGTCAGCCGGGTCGGGGTGCGCGCCGACTGGACGCGGCGCGGCGTGCTCACGGCGATGCAGCGCGCCCAGTTGCGGGCGATGCGCGACGCGGGCGACGTGGCGGCGACCCTGCGGGCGTCGGAGAGCGTGATCTACGGGCGGTTCGGCTACGGCGTGGCGACGCGCTACCGCGAGATCCGGGTCAAGCGCGTCGAGACGCGGGTGCGGGTGCCGATCGCGGGCCGGGTGCGGCTGGTGGACGGGGAGACCGCGCTGCCGCTGTGCCGCGGGCTGTTCGACCGCCTGACGCCGGGCCGGGCCGGGTCGATCGCGCGGTGGACGGGCTGGTGGACCTCGAACGTGCAGCGCGCGCTCAAGGAGGACAACCTCAAGTTCGCCGTGGCGTCGGGGCCGGACGGCGACGACGGGTACGCGATCTACAAGGTGACGCCCGGGTCGTGGGAGACCGGCAACGAGAAGCCGACCGTGCTGGCCGTGCAGGACCTGTGGGCGGCGACCCCGCGCGCGTGGGCCGACCTGTGGGCGTTCCTGCTGGGCGTGGACCTGGTGGGCGAGGTGCTCGCCGAGGGCCGGCCGCTGGACGAGCCGGTGGAGTGGCTGGTGACCGACCGCCGGGCGGTGCGGACGGTGGACGAGTCGGACGAGACGTGGCTGCGCCTGCTGGACGTCGAGGCGGCGCTGGCGGCGCGCACCTACCGGGCGGGTGAGCCGGTGGTGATCGGCGTGCGGGACCGGTTCCTGCCGGAGAACGACGGCGCGTACCGGATCACCGCGCAGGGGGCGTCCCGGACGTCGGACGAGCCGGACTTCGTGGTGGACGTCGACGTCCTGGCCGCGGCCTACCTGGGCGACGTGACCTTCGGCGCCCTCGCGATGACCGGCCGCTTCGAGGAGGCGTCGGGCGACGCCGTGGCGCGCGCGGACGCACTGTTCGCCGCAGCTCAAACTCCGTGGTGCGGCACGTTCTTTTAGGAAGAGGAGGCGCGCCCCGGGCTCACGGGCTCGGGACGCGTCCGGTCAGGCGTTGCGGCGTTCCAGGGCGGTCAGCAGGCGGGGGAGGGAGCTGCCCAGGCCCCAGCGGCGGGTCAGTTCCTCCACGCGGTCCGGGTCGACCGGTGCGGCCGGTACCGGGTCCGGGCGGTCCTGGATGATCTCGGCGTCGGTGGCCACGTTGACCACCGTGGGTGCCACGGCGAGGTAGTCCTGGGCGTTGATCAGCGACGTGCGGGCGCGGGTGGTGAGCTTGCGGTCCTTGCCGTCGTGCACGGCCGCCAGCACCGCCTCCAGCGAGCCGAACTCGGTGATCAGCTTGGCGGCCGTCTTCTCGCCGATGCCCGCGACGCCGGGCAGGCCGTCCGACGGGTCGCCGCGCAGCACCGCCATCCCCGCGTACGCCCGGCCGGCGTCCCGCTCGGGCAGCGCGTACTTCGCGGCCAGTTCCACCGGACCGATCAGCTCCGCCTTCGCCCAGCCCCGACCCAGGTACAGCACGCGGACCGGGGTCGGCTCGTCGCGCACCACCTGGAACAGGTCGCGGTCGCCGGTGATGACCTCGACCGGGTCGGTGGCCTCCCGGGCGGCGAGGGTGCCGATCACGTCGTCGGCCTCGTAGCCGACCGCCTCGGCGGTGGCGATGCCGACCGCGTCGAGCACGTCGAGGATGATCGGGACCTGCGGCGTCAGCGTGTCCGGCACGTCCTCCTCGCCTTCGGCGCCCTCGGCGGCCACCCGGTGCGCCTTGTACGACGGCAGCGCGGCCACCCGGAACTCGGGCCGCCAGTCGGCGTCGAGGCAGGCGACCACCCGGCCCGCGCCGCGGTCGGTGATCACCTTGGTGATGGTGTCGACGAAACCGCGCACGGCGTTCACCGGGGTGCCGTCCGGCGCGGTCATCGATTCGGGCAACGCGTAGAACGCCCGGAAGTAGAGGCTGGCGGCGTCCATGAGGACTAGCGGGCTGCTCACCCCGGACAGCTTGCCAGACGGGTACGACAGCGGCCCGCGCGCACGGTCGGTGCGCGGTCGTGCCCGGTGCGTGGTGATCAGGTGTAGTGGCACGTTGCGGGCCTGGCAGTACTAGGCTAACGAGACATGTCGACCCATGTTGGACCCATTGACGTGGACGCCCTCCGCGCGCGACTGGACAAGGCCGCCACCGCGGCGACCGTCGCCGGCGTGGACGCCCTGCTCATCACGCCCGGTTCGGACCTGCGCTACCTGATCGGGGCGGGCGGGTCGTCGTTCGAACGGCTCACCTGCCTGGTGCTGCCGGTCGGCGGCACCCCGGTGCTGGTGGTGCCTAAGCTGGAGCAGCCCGGCTACGCGGCCGTCCCGACCGGTGAGCTCGGCGTCGACGTGGCCACCTGGGTCGACGGCGAGGACCCGTACGCGCTGGTGCGCCGGGCGCTCAAGGGCACCGACCGGGTCGCCGTGGCGGACATGATGCCCGCCCTGCACAACCTCAGCCTGCGCGACGCCATCGGCGGCGACCAGGTGCTGGCCGGTCCGATCCTGCGCGAGCTGCGGATGCGCAAGGACGCCTCCGAGGTCGAGGCGCTGCGCAAGGCCGGCGCGGCGATCGACCGGGTGCACGCGCGGGTCGGCGAGTGGCTGCGGCCGGGCCGCACCGAGGCCGAGGTCGGCGCGGACATCGCGGCCGCGATCGTCGCCGAGGGCCACGAGCTGGCCGAGTTCGTGATCGTCGGCTCCGGCCCGAACGGCGCGTCGCCGCACCACAGCCTGTCCGACCGGGTCATCGAGGCCGGCGACGTGGTCGTGGTCGACATCGGCGGTCCGGTGGCCGAGGGCTACAACTCCGACTCCACCCGCACCTACGTGCTGGGCGAGCCGCGCGACAAGGACGTGTGGGACACCTACGCGGTGCTCCAGGCGGCGCAGCGGGCGGCCGTGGACGCGGTCAAGCCGGGCGTCACGTGCGAGTCGATCGACGCCGCCGCGCGCGAGGTCATCGCCGACGCCGGCTTCGGCGAGTACTTCGTGCACCGCACCGGCCACGGCATCGGGCTGGACGTGCACGAGGAGCCCTACATCGTGGGCGGCAACGACCTGGTGCTGGAGGCCGGCATGGCGTTCAGCGTCGAGCCCGGCATCTACCTGCCCGGCCGGTGGGGCGCGCGGATCGAGGACATCGTGATCGCCACCGACACCGGTGTCGAGTCCGTCAACAACCGACCCCACGACCTGGTGGTGCTGCCCGCGTGACCGCCCTGGAGCCGATAGACCGGGCGATCCTGCGCGAGCTGGCCGCCGACGGCCGGTGCAGCTTCACCGACCTCGCCGAGCGGGTGGGACTGAGCGTGTCGGCCGTGCACCAGCGGGTGCGCCGGCTGGAGCAGCGCGGCGTGGTGCGCGGGTACGCGGCGCGGCTGGACGGCGACGAGATCGGCCTGCCGCTGACCGCGTTCATCTCGCTGACCCCGATCGACCCGGCGGCTCCGGACGACTACCCGAAGCGGCTGGAGCACCTGCCGCAGGTCGAGGCGTGCTACTCGGTCGCGGGGGACGCCTCGTACGTCCTGCGCGTCCGGGTGGCGTCGCCGACGGCGCTGGAGGAGCTGCTCCGGCAGATCCGCGAGGCGGCGAACGTGTCCACCCGGACGACGGTCGTGCTGTCCACGCCGTACGAGGACCGGCCGCCGGCGGTCTAGCGGTCGCGGGTCAGGACGTGGTCGTGTCGGTGCGCACGGGCGGGCGGACCGGTGGTGCGGGCCCGTTGGCCATGCGTTGCAGCACCAGGCCCGCTGTCAGGGAGGGCGGTCAGGTCTCCTGGCCGCGGCCTTCGGCGAGCTTGCGCATGGTGTCGGTGAACCGGTCGACCACGCGCATCACCGGCCGGTCCGGTTCCGGCAGGAGGGCCATGACCTCGTCGTCGGACGCCGCCCGCGCGGTCTTCGCGAACGCCAGCGACGCCTCCTTGTCGGCCTGCTTGGGCACGATCGCGGTGACCTCGACCTCCCCGTACCGCCGGACCCAGACGTGGGCCGCCGGGTCCTCCCGGTAGACCGGGACGTCCTTCCACGTGGTGGGCTTGACCTTGTGGGTCACCAGCCTCGGGCGCTCGCCCAGCGGCGCGTCCGGGCCGGTGGCCGCGTACTCGACGACGGCCCGGCCGTCCTCCAGCCGGAACGTCGGCGAGCCGTAGCCCGCCTGCGGGGAGAGGTACGGGGTGACCCCGGCGGCCTTGGTGCGCGTCTTGGCGGTGTCCGGCTCCTGCCACGTCGGGCCGGTGTTGGCCAGGGCGATCAGCGCCACCGCCACGACCGCCGTGCCCAGCGGGAGCAGCACACCGCGTACGAGGATCGCGGCCACCAGCGCCACCGGCAGTCCGAAACCACCGTAGAGCAGCCACGTCGGGCCATGCGGCTGCCACGAGTCCAGCGCGCTGGAGTAGAACACGACGCCGATCAGGCCCACGACCGACATCAGCGCCGCCCACAGCACCCGCCACCCCGGTGTCCCGGTGAGCGGGCTCGCCTCCTTGGTGACCGTGCCGATCAGGTAGAACAGCCCGAACACGGGGATCAGGCTGACCAGCACCAGAACCTTGCTGCCGACCCAGAAGCCGAACATCACCAGCCAGCCGCCCAGGTACATCACTAGGAGGGCGGCGGTGAACGCGGCAACCACCTGGATGACGACCGGGAGCGCGTGCTTCGGGGTGTCGATCACCGCCATACGGTCTCCTATCACCCCTTCCGGTGGCATCGGGGGTTCTACTCAAACGCGTCCCACGGCACGGCGTCGTAGGCGGCCCGCACCCGGCCGATCGCTCCGGCGTCCACTTCGTACTCGACCTCGTCCACAGCGGACACCGCGACCACGCCGATCGAGTTCGTCAGGAAAGCGCCCCGGTAGGACCCGAGGTCCGCCAGCCGCACCACGGCCCGCCGCGACGGCAGTTCGCGTTCGAGGAGCTGCATGGTGATGCCGTGCAGCCAGTCCGCGTCGGCCCACACGACGTCGTCGCCGTCGAAGAACGCGATGTTGGTGATCGCGCCCTCCACCACCACGCCGTCCGGGGTGGTGAGCAGCGCTTCGTCGTACCCGGCCGCCGCCGCGCGATTGCGGTGGTGGGCCTGGCCGAAGCCGCCTAGGTGCTTCACGTGCGGCAGCGGGCGGCGGTAGTCGACCGACATCAGGCGGTGCGGGCGGTCCGCCGGGCTCGACGGGTCGCGCACCGCGACCAGCACCGCCGGGTCGGCGGTGCCGAACACGACCACGCGCACGGCGGCGTCGCGGACGTCGTCGGCCAGGGCGTGCGACACCAGGGCGCGCACCCGGTCACCGTCCAGTCCGGTGCCGTACAGCTCGCGGTTGGCCGCGTCCAGCCGGCGCAGGTGGGCGTCCAGACCCCGGACCCGCCGGTCGCGGACCTGCATGGCGGTGAAGTGGCCGTAGTTGGCCAGCACGGCGGGGGCCAGTTGTTCCGCGGTGGGAGCGGCACCGTCGATCTCGATCCTCAGCACGACCCGACCGTAACGTGGCAGGAATCGAGGGTCGCGGGTCGTTGCCGCCACCCGCGCGGATCGGGAGGGTGGTCGGTGTGGAACGAGAGGTGCTCGTCGTCGGCTTCCCGGACGCCGCGCTGCTGGACATCGCCGGTCCGGTGGAGGTGTTCCAGGGCGCGTCGGGGGTGCGCGACGGCGGCTACCGCGTGCGGCTGGCCGCGGTGGGCGGGGGTTTCACCGCGTCCGGCATCGGGGTGGCCGCCGACGACCTGCGCGAGGTCGCCGGACCGGTGGACACGGTCGTCGTGGTCGGCGGCTTCGGGTTCGAGGCCGCCGCGCGGGACGCCGTGCTGCTGGGCGAGCTGCGGCGGGTCGCCGGCTCGGCCCGGCGGGTCACGTCGGTGTGCACCGGCGCGTTCCTGCTGGCCGCCGCCGGCCTGCTGGACGGGGCGCGGGCCACCACGCACTGGGCGTACTGCCGGCGGCTGGCCGCCGACCACCCGCGGGTGGAGGTGGTGCCGGACGCGATCTTCGTCTGCGACGGGCGGCTGGCCACCTCCGCCGGGGTCACGGCGGGCATCGACCTCGCGCTGGCGCTGCTGGAACGCGACCACGACGCGGCGCTGGCCCGGCTGGTGGCCCGGTGGCTCGTGGTGTTCCTGCAACGGCCCGGCGGCCAGTCCCAGTTCAGCGTCCGGGCCAGGGTGCCGCCGGTGCGCGAGCCGGGGCTGCGGGCGGTGCTGGACGCGATCGCCGACGACCCGGCCGCGGCGTGGACGGTGGGGGAGATGGCCCGCCGGGCCGCGATGAGCCCCCGGCACTTCGCCCGGGTGTTCCCGCGCCGGGTGGGCGCTTCGCCCGCCCGGTACGTGGAGCAGGCCCGGGTGGAGGCGGCGGCGGGCGTGCTGGAGTCCGGTGACGAAGGGCTCGACGTGGTGGCCCGGCGCAGCGGGTTCGGCTCCGCGGAGACCATGCGCCGCGCGTTCCTGAGGGTGCTCGGCGTGACGCCGGGCGGCTACCGACACAGGTTCCGCACCACCGGTGCGGCCTGACCACCGATGGGGGATGGGGAATGGACCTCGCATTCGTGCTGTACCCGAAGTTGACCGCGCTGGACCTGATCGGGCCGTACGAGGTACTCGCCCACCAGCGGGACGTGACCGTGCGCTTCGTCGCGGCCACCTTGGACCCGGTCACCGCCGACGCCGGGCTGATCATCACGCCCACCGCCACGTTCGACGAGGTGGACCGCGCCGACGTGATCGTGGTGCCGGGCAGCGGCGCGTGGCCCGAGCCGCTGGCGGACGGCGCGGTCGCGCGGTGGCTGCGCAAGGTGCACCCGACCGCCACCTGGACCACGTCGGTGTGCACCGGCTCGACCCTGCTCGCCCAGGCCGGGATCCTCGACGGCCGGCCGGCCACCACGCACTGGGCGGTGCGCGAGGAGCTGGCGCAGCTCGGCGCGGTGGTCAGCACCGACCGGGTGGTGCGCGCCGGGAACGTGCTGACCGGCGCTGGGGTGTCCGCCGGGATCGACATGGCGCTCACCCTGGTCGGCCTGATCTGGGGCGACGACCGGGCCCGGTTCACCCAGCTGCTCATCGAGTACGCGCCCGAGCCGCCCTACGACTCCGGCACGCCGGACACCGCGCCCGCCTCCGTCCTGGCGATGATGCGCGCCGAACTGGGCACCTGACGCCCCGCTCCGGCACGCCACCCCCGCGAAGCCCCTGCTCACACCGTCCTTCCGACAGCCTCGTCGTCGGCGGACCCGTCGAGCAGGGGCGTCCGGCAAGGCCGACCCTTGGCACGTCAGGCCACCCACGCGACCCACACGCGAGGCCGCGTCGGTGTGTCGCGTCGCCTTTCCCTCCGATCACGCTCTTCGATCGGAGGGAAACGCGGCGCGATGCACCGACTCCCCAGCGGCCGAGCCGCCGCGACGGAGTCGCGGCAATTCAACCCAGCCGAGCCCGCCGCGACGGAGTCGCGGCAATCCAACGCCGTGTAGCTTTCCCACGCCACCTCCATCCGGTGGAGTCTTCGCTGCAAGGGTTGTGAGCCAGTGGACCTCGGTGCTCCGCACGGAATCCGGTTCCGCTTCGAGGCGGGTTTGTTGCGTGCCGTCCTGCTCGACGTGCACGGCAAGCCGCCGCTCGTGGTGTGCGAGCACCTGACCGTCGAGACCGGCGCGCGCGATCTCGTGGTGGACGAGTCGCGTGACGGCCGGGTGCGCACGGTGCTGCGGCGGCGGTTCGACCTGTCCGCGCCCGCGCAGTGGCGGCTCGACGTCGACGCGCCCGCCGCGCGGACCGCCGACGGTGTCGTCTTCATGCTTCCCGACGACGTGTCGCTGCACGTCAGCGGCTCGTCGTCGTATGCCGCGGTGCCCGGTGGGGTGGCTGTCGCGCTGCCGGCCGGCTGCTCCGAAGTGCACCTCACGGTGACCAGCGCCCCGGTGTTCGACGTCGCCGACACGGTCGTGGTGTGCCGCCCGGACCAGGTGCGGCAGGCCGCCGTCGTGGTGTCGTGCCTGCCCGCGGACCGGTTCACGCCGATCGTCGCGCTGCATCCGCCGCCGCTGGCCGAGGCCGACTACCTGGCGCTGCACGCCGAGTACACCGCGAGCCGAGCGTTGGACGACCCGGCCGAGACCGATCGGCTGCGCCGCGCCTTGACGCCTTACCGCTCGTGGTTGCGCCACCACGAGCGGCTCGCGGACCTGCTGCGCCGGGTGGGTGTGCGGCGTGCGGTGTTCCTGTGCGACCCCGATCCCGAACACGTCAACGCGGTCGATCCCGCCGACGGCGGCGGGCTGTTGTTCGACGGCCTCGACGCCGTGCGGCTCTCGCAGAGCCCGAACCTGACCACGGCCGCGTGGCAGGCGTTGCGCGACGGCGAGCCGGAGCCCCTCGACGTGCCGCCGGACGCGGACTTCACCGCCGCCCTGTTCACCGCGTTGCGGTTGGGCCGGCCGCTGCGCGTGGTGCCCGGCGCGCCGCAGCCCGCGTTCGCCGAGCACCAACCGCACGGTGACGAAGCCGTTCTGGTGGAGGACGACGGCACCGCCGACACCCTGGTCGCGGCGGCCTACGCGCACCACCGGGGCGCACGGCTGGTGATCACCCCGCCGCCGGACCTGGTCGAGGTGCGGCGGGTGGTCGCCGAGGAGCAGGAACGGTTCACCGCCGCCGCCCGCGCGATCGGCGACGCGGTCAAGGGCATCGGGTTCGTCGAGGCGCTGTGGCGCTACCTGTCGACGGGCGACCACGACCCGTACGCGGCGGTGGAGGCGGTGGTCGGCGCGCAGGTCCCGGCGCACGCGGCGGCCGAGGTGGGCGATCGGCGACTGACCGCGTTCACCACCGGGCTGCCGTACTCGTTCGTGCGGACCGCCGAGGTCGACTGGACCCGCAAGCCGATCGGGCACGTCGTCGCCGACCCGACCCTGGTCGTGCTCACCGAGCTGTACGGGGCCGCCGTGGAACGCCACCCCGGCACGTTCAGCCTGGTGTTCGACAGCGACGAGCACAGCGGCTCCTACCGCGTCGACCACGACCGCGTCGACCCTGGCCGGACCGACGACGGGCCGCCGGAGGCCCGCCGGGTCGGCCACCACACCCACCCGATCGTGCTCTCCGGCGCGGCGGCCTCGGTCGACGTGCTGGACGAGCTGGCCGGGCTGCCGGTGGAACTGGTGTTCTTCAACACCCACGGCGACGACGACGGCATCGTGCTGGGCGGGCAGGAACTGCCGGACTGGCTGGTGCCGCACCGGGTGGCGCTGCGCCACCGGCCGATCGTGTTCAACAACTCCTGCCGCTCGTGGACGGGGCTGGGCCGGGAGTTCGTCCGGGCCGGCGCGCGCGGCTACATCGGCGCGCTGTGGTCGGTCCCGCCCAACCTGGCGGCCGGTTTCGCGCGGACGGTGGTGCACCGGCTGACCGCCGAGGAGGCGCCCGCCGCGCACGCCGTGGTGGACACCGGCACGCCCGGCGGCGTCGAACGGTCCTATTTGTACGTCGGCACGGTCAACGGCCGGCTGGACGAGTGGCGCGACCGGTCCACGACGGGCGGCGCGGCGGCGTTGGCCGGGTGCGCGCTGCTCGCGGCCGTCGCCCGGGACCGCGGCGAGCCGCTGGCCCGCGTGCTGCACCGGGAGATCGTGGCGCTGCGCGAGATCGCCGAGCAGGCGGCCGCGACCGGCACCGCGTCCTACGCCGACGTGCTGCTCGACGAGCTGGAGCTGACCCGCGACGACGCCGAGGCGGCCGGGCTGGTGGCGAAGCTGGACAGCGTGCTGCCCGGCCTGGACCTGCCCGCCGCCGAGGCGGGCGCGCGGTGGGCCGAGCGCTACCGGATCACCGGGCAGCGGCACGAGGAGCGCGGGGAATACCCGGAGGCGCTCGCGGACTTCGAACGGTGCGTGGGACAGGGTGACGCGTACCGGGACCGGGCGGGGGTGCTGCTGCGCATGGCGCGGCTGCTGGCCGACCGGGGCAGACCCGACCAGGCGCGGCGGGCCGCGCTGGAGGCGCAGGCCGCGTTCCGGGTGAACGGCGGTGGAGCTCGGCTGATGGAGGCGATCGGCGTGCTGGGTGAGCTGAGCGACGACCACGCGACCGCGGCGCGGTACGCCGTGGAGGGGCACGACGTCGCGGTGGAGCTGGACGACAGGCGGCGGCAGGCCGCGTTCAAGTTCGAGGAGTGCGTGCGCCACCACGGGGCGGGCGACCTGGCCGCCGCGGTCGACGCCGGGGTGCGCGCGGTGGAGCTGTTCCGCGCCGAGGGCGACGGCCCGGCCGAGCTGGCCGCGCTGCGCGAGCTGGGAGCGTGCCACCGCGACCTGGGTGAGCCGGCGACCGCGCGGCACTACGCGGAACTCGGGGTGGCGCTGGCCGAGCGGCTGGGCGGCCCGCTCGACCTGGCCGCCTGCCACCACGAGCTGGGCCGGGTGCTGACCGGGCTCGGCGAGCACCCGGCGGCGCTGGAGCACTACCGGCACGCGGTGGAGCTGCTGGTGGCCAAGGGGGAGTGGGAGCAGGGCGCGGCGCTGCTGCCCGACCTCGCGGTGGGCGCGGTGCGCGCCGACGACCCCGGCGCGCTGTGGACCACCGCCCTGTGCGGCGGTCTGATCTGCGAGATCGCGCCGCGCGCCACGTGGGCGTCGGTGGTGCCGCTGGTCGTGGACTCGCTCAGACGCGCGATCGAGACCGGGCCGCTGGAGCTGACCGAACGCGGGATGACCGACTTCGCGCACGCCGTGACGACCGGCAACCGCGACGACATGCCGTTCCCGGTGGGGGTGCTGGCCGACGTCGTGGTGGTGCTGCTGGCGTGGCTGATGGGCCGCGTCGACCACGACATCACCGCGTTCGCCCGGGAGCTGGACCGGACCACCGGCGGTGTGCTGGAGCTGGCCGGCTACATCGCCGTCCCGTACGCCGACCGCGCCCGCAACCCCGGGCGTTCCCGCCGGGCCTGAACCGGGTCAGACCGGCCCGGATCACCAGTGGCGACCGCGCGGCAGGTCGTCGAGTTCCGGGTGGGACAGATGCAGCACCCGGTAGCGGACGCCGTCGTCCTGCGGCTCGTCGTGCCACAGGGTGAACCGCAGCAACTGCCAGTTCCGGGTGTCCACGGCCAGCGCCGTCGAGTGCACGCCGTCGCCCGCCACGAGCCCGGCCACCGCCTCCTCGATGACCCCGGCCGGGTCGACGTCCGGCGGGATCGGGCTGGTGTGGCTGGTCGCCACGACCGGGGTTCGGGCCAGGTCGCCGGACTCGAACGCCAGCCCGGTCCACTGCCGCACGGCCGGCCGGCCGAAGTCCGCGCTCAGCCCCCGGAACCCCGGCCCCCACAGGAACGCGTTCATCCCCTCCGGCGCGCGCCACAGGTAGAACGGGGCGTACTGGTTGACCGGCGAACCGTCCACACCGCGTTCGCGCACGCAGTACGCCTTGAGCCCGAGCCCGGCCCACCCGTCCAGCGCCGACCCGCGGGTGGCGACCCTGGTGCGGATGATCCCCATGTCGTAGTCGGCGGGCAGCGTGATCTCGTACTGCATGGCCAGCATCAGAAGTTTCCCCCGCATCGAAACCCACGCCGCATCGAAACGCACGCCGCGTCAGAACGCACGCCGCGTCGGGTACCCGGCTGCGGTGCGAGGGTAGTGCTCCCGGTAGGACGTGAGGTGCCCCCACGGCGTGGTCACCGATTCGGCGGACAGCAGGCCGTGCACCAGCGCCCGCGCGAACACCTGCCGCGCGGCGGTGAGGACCGCCTCGGCCGGTGCGTCGTGCGTCCCCGTCGACGCGGCGAACACCGTGTCGCCGTCGGGCAGCCCGTGCGCGGGCCGCACGGCCAGCGCCAGCCCGTCCTGCGCGGCGTTGGCCAGCGCGAACAGCGCGGGCAGCCGGGCATTGGTGGCGATCACGCCGATCACCGTGTTGAACGGGTGCTCGAACGCCGGCAGCGGCCGGTCCAGGTCGTCGCCGCCGCGGGCCGGGAACTCGCCGGCCAGGCCCAGCGCGGCGCCGAACGGCAGCCCGGTGGCCAGGTCGACGGCCAGGCCGGCGGCGTTGAGCGCCGCGACCGCCCCGACCACGACCCCGCCGCCCAGGTCGGCGCTCGCCGTGCCGATCCCGCCCTTCAACGCCGCGTTGAGCGCGCCCGTGCCCGCGCCCACGTTGCCCTGCGCCACCTCCGTGCCGGCCGCGCGCACCGCCTCCGCGCCCAGCTCCGCCGTCGGGTAGCCGCCGAACTCGCCGCCGCGCCCCAGGTCGAACAGGGCGGCGGCGGGCACCGGCTCGTCCAGCTCGCGGGCCGCGCCGTCGGCGGCGGCCAGCCCGTAGGCGCTGCCGCCGGTCAGCACGGCACCGCGCACCACCCGTCCGCCGTACCGGGCGTCCAGCGCGGCGGTGTCCCGGGTGGCCGGACCGCCGCCCCGGACGTCCACAGTGGACCGGGTGCCCGGCGGGAACAGCACGGCGGTGGTGCCGGTCAGCGCGCCGCCGCCGATCCGGGTGGCGTGTCCTACCAGGACTCCGGGCACGTCGGTGATCGCGTTGCGCACGGTCGCGATGCTACTGACCGGGTTCGATCCGGTCGGCGAGCCGCGCGCCGATCTCCCGCACCACCGAGGCCAGCAGGTCGATGTCCTCGGCGGTGGTCCGCCAGTTCACGATCGCCGGCCGCAGCGCGACCCGGCCGCGGTAGACCGTCGTGCCGACGTAGACCCGACCGTCGTCGAGCAGTTCCTCGCCCAGCCGCCGGTTGAGCTCGTCCAGCCGGTCCTCCGGCACGCCCGGCGGCCGGTACCGGAAGCACACGACGAACAGGTTCACCGGGGCGAGCAGCTCCAGGTCCGCCGAGCGCTCCACGATCCCGCCCAGCCGCACCGCGAGGTCCCGGTGCCGCTCCACCATCGCCCGGTGCCCGGAGCGGCCGTAGGCGCGCAGCGTGGTCCAGATCGGCAGCGCCCGCGCCCGCCGCGACGACTCCGGGCCCAGGTTGTTGTAGTTGACGAACTCGTCGTCCGGCTCGGGCAGGTACGGCGCGTTCCAGCCGCCGAACGCCCGGCCCAGCGACAACGGGTCCTTGACGAACGCGAACCCGCTCTCGTAGGGCACGTTGAGCCACTTGTGGCCGTCCGCCGCGAGCGAATCGGCCCGCTCGACGCCCCGCACCAGGTGCGCGGTCTGCGGCGACAGCGCGGCGAACAGCCCGAACGCGCCGTCGACGTGCAGCCAAGCGCCGTGCTCCCGCGCCAGGTCGGCCATCTCGTCGACCGGGTCGAAGTCGCCCGCGTTCACCTCGCCCGCGTTCGCGATCAGCACCGCCGGCCCGGACACCGCCAGTTCCCGGTCCAACGCCTCCAGGTCGAGCCGGCCGGCGTCATCACGGGTGAGCGTGCGCACGTAGTCGCGCCCCAGACCCAGCAGCTGCAACGCCTTGCGGCTGCTCGCGTGCACGTACCCGCTGGAGAACACCGGCATCCGAGGCAGGCCCACCAGCCCGTCGGCGGTCACGTCCACGCCGTGCCGCGCCGCCCACCAGTGCCGCGCGCACGCCAGCCCCGTCAAGTTCGCGAAGGTCGCGCTCGGCGTGAGCACCCCGCCGTAGCCCGCGGGCAGGCCGAACATCTCCTTGAGCCAGCGCAGGACCGTGGTCTCGGCCTGCGTGGCCAGCGGCGAGGTCAGCCACAGCCCGGCCGCCTGGTCGAGCAGCGACGTGACCCAGTCGCCCGCCTGCGCGGCCGGCGTCGAGCCGCCCACCACGAAGTGGAAGAACCTCGGGCCGGAGGAGTGCGTCGCCGCGCGCGTCCCGATCCGCAGCAGGTCCGCGACGGCGGTCATGGTGCCGTCACCGTCCTCGGGCAGCGGGCCGTCGAGCTCCTTCACCAGGTGCGCCTGCGACAGGTCCCGCACCGGCAGGTGCGGCAGCACGTCCAAGTACTTGCCGGCGGCGCGGGCCACCATCCCCAACGCCTCGGCGGCGTCCTCTCGCGAGATCAACGGGTCACCCATCATGGCAGAGTAGACGGCGATGACCAGGCGTGGACGTTTTCTCGGCCGGGCGGTGCAGACCGCCGCCGGGCAGTCCGGGGTGGACGTGTTCCTCGGCATCCGGTACGCCGAGCCGCCCTTCGGTCCGCGCCGGTTCGCCGCGCCCGTGCGGACCGACTTCGCCGGTGCCTGCACGCGGTTCGGGCCGATCGCGCCGCAGTCCGCCGAGCTGCCCGGCGCGCCGGTGTGGCGGCCCGGCGACGAGGACGTGCTCAGCCTGAACGTGTGGGCGCCGAGCGCCGCCGAAGGCAACCCGGTGCTGCTCTACCTGCACGGCGGCGCGTACACCTACGGCTCGTCCGCCCAGCCCGACTACGACGGCGTGCACCTGGCCCGCGCCGGGCTGGTCGTCGTGACCTGCAACTACCGCCTGGGTTTCGAGGGTTTCGGGCACGTCGAGGGCCACCCGGACAACCGCGGCCTGCTCGACCAGGTCGCGGCGCTGCACTGGGTGCGCGACGAGATCGCCGCGTTCGGCGGCGACCCCGAGAACATCACCGTGGCGGGCCAGTCGGCGGGCGCGGGCTCGGCGCTGTTCCTGGCCGACGCGTCGCGCGCGGTGCGCCGGGTGATCGCGCACAGCGTCCCGAACCGGTGCTACACCGGGGGTTTCGCCCGTCGGGTGGCGCGCTGGATCGACCCGACGACACCGGAGTCCGCGGTCGTCTCGGCCGACGCGCTGGCCCGCGCCCAGCGCTCCGGGCCGTTGGGCCACGACCCGGTGCTGTTCGGCCCGGTCGCGGACCGGCTGCCCGTTCCGCCGGCCGACGTGCCGCTGCTGCTGTGCCACACCACGGCCGAGTACCGGCTGTTCGACCGCACCGGCACGGTCGCCTCGGTGCGCACGGACGCCGAGTACGCCGCGTTCGGCCGGGCGTTCGCCTTTCCGCCGCACGTCGTGGCCGGCTACCGCGAGTTGTTCGCGACCCCTTCGGAGGCATACCTCGCGCTGCTCGGTGACCATGTGTTCACCGAGCCCACCACCCGGTTGGCGCAGGCGCGCGGCGCGCCGCTGGCCAGGTTCAGCCGGCCGCCCGCCTGGCACGCCGCCGACGTGCCGTTCGCGTTCGGCACCCTGGCCGGCGCGGACTTCCTGATCGGCGGCCCGCCCGGACCCGCCGAGCACGCGCTGTCCCGCCGCGTGCTCGCGTCGTGGGTCGGGTTCGCGCGCACCGGCGACCCAGGCTGGGCCGGTGTGCGGTGGTGGGGCGAGGAGGTCGACGTGTCCACGACCCGCGCGCTGTGGCGCGGGGTCGACCTCGACGTCCCGGTGGACTTCCCGGTCAGCGGTATCGGCGCTCGCCGGCCTCGACGGGCACCGTGACCACGTTGCCCTGCGGCGGCACCGGGCACGTGCCGTAGGGCGTGAACGCCGAGGGCAGGTTCACCGCCCGGTTGAAGTCCAGCCGGAGCCGGTCCCCGGCCGGCCGGTCGGCGAACAGCGTCCGCCACGGCGCGGTGGTCGTGCCGTTCGTGGCGTCGTGGAACAGCACCTGGACCTGGTCGCCGGACTCGTGCACGAGCAGCCGCTGCGACTCGCCGGCCAGCACGAACCGGGCGTGACCGAGGGCCTGGAAGCGGTGCTCCAGACCGTCGCGCGCCGCGCCGACGACGATCGGGCGCGGCTGGTCGAACGCCTCGAACTCCGCGTCCACCACCCACCGCGGCCGCACCTCGAACGCCGGCACGCCGGTGAACGCGGCCAGGTCGGGGCTGCGCGGGTCGCGCACCCGCAGCCCGTAGCGGCCGGTGCGCCGCAGGACCTCGACCTTGATCCCGTCCTCGCCGTCGAGCAGGGTCGACGCGGCTTCGGCCAGGGTGTGCTCCGCGCCGCCGCTGCCGCGCGCGGCCGTGCCGGTGGTGCTCCACTCGCCGGGCACCCCGGGGAACGCGCGGGGCGTGCCGTCCAGCCAGTGCAGCGCGGTGACGCTGAGCCAGCCGTGCGGGTGGCGCAGCGCCGCCTCGCGGTCGGCGTGCCACGCCGCCCACGCGGTGGTGAGCGCCTCGTCCTCGACCGTGGTCATCGGTGTCCTTCCCTCGAAAGGTTCGTACACCGGCGAATCAACCACGGGCGGGGCCGTCGCCACCACCGCGTCCACCTGCCGGCCGGGTCAGCGCAGCTCTTCGCGCTCCCGCCGGATGGTCACCTTGCGGCCCTTGATGGTCGCGCCGCGCAGCGCCGTGATCACCTGCTGTGCCGAGCCCTCGGGCACCTCGACCAGCGAGAACCGGTCGGCGATCTCGATCGCGCCGATCTCGCGGCCGTTGAGCCGGGCCTCGCCGGCGATCGCGCCGACCAGGTCCTGCGGGCGGATGCCCGCGCTGCGGCCCGCGCCGACGAACAGCCGGGTCATGCCCGCGGTGGGCCGGCGCGGCTTGCGCTCCCGGCGCGGCTCGCCGGTGCCGGGGCGGCGGTCGCCGCGCGGGGCGACCTCGGGGATCTCCTCCTCGTCGGCCGCCGCGCCGCTCGCCTCGTGGGCCAGCTTGACCGCGGCGAGGGCGACCTCCATCACGTCGAACTCGTCGGCCAGCGTCTCCACCACGACCCGGAAGCCCTCCAGGTCGTCCTCCAGCAGGCTCTCGTGCAGCGCCGCGCGGGTCAGCTCCAACCGCCGGGCCCGCAGGTCGGCGATGGTGGGCACCTTCTCCATCTGGATCCGCTGCTTGGTGACCCGCTCGATGGTCTTGAGCATCCCGTGCTCGCGCGGCTCGGCCAGCGTGATGGCCACGCCCTCGCGGCCCGCCCGGCCGACCCGGCCGATCCGGTGCACGTAGGACTCCGGCGCGGAGGGCACGTTGTAGTTCACGACGTGCGTGAGCTGCTCGACGTCCAGGCCGCGGGCGGCGACGTCGGTGGCGACCAGCAGGTCCGCGGTGCCGTTGCGCAGCCGGGCCATGACCCGGTCGCGCTGCTCCTGGCTGATGCCGCCGTGCAGCGACTCGGCCCGGTAGCCGCGCCCGTTGAGCGTCTCGGTGAGCTGGTCGACCTCGTCGCGGGTGCGGCAGAACACGATCGCCGCCGTCGGGGCCTCGATGTCCAGCACGCGGCCCAGCGCCGCCGGCTTGTGGGCGCGCGGCACGACGTAGGCGCTCTGCCGCACGCGCGGGGCCTCGCCCGGCTCGGGCTGCTCGCGGCTGATGGTGATCCGCACCGGGTCGGTCAGGTGCTGGCGGGCCAGCCGGTCGATGCGTCCCGGCATGGTCGCCGAGAACAGCACCGTCTGCCGCTGCTCCGGGGCCTCGGCCAGGATGGCGTCGAGGTCCTCGGCGAAGCCCATGTCGAGCATCTCGTCGGCCTCGTCGAGGACGACGACCTCCAGGTGCTCCAGCTTGAGCGTGCCGCGGTTGAGGTGGTCGACCGCGCGGCCCGGCGTGGCCACGACGACGTCCACGCCCTGCTCCAGCACGCGCAGCTGCCGGCCGATGGGCTGGCCGCCGTAGATCGGCAGCACCCGCGCGCCGATCTCGCGGCCGTACCGGTGCACCGCCTCGGAGACCTGGACGGCCAGTTCCCGGGTGGGCACCAGGACCAGGGCCATCGGCGCACGCTCGGTGCGCCCGCCCTCGGCCATGCGCTCCAGCACGGGCAGGGCGAACGCGGCGGTCTTGCCGGTTCCGGTGGCGGCCTGACCGAGCAGGTCGCGGCCGTCGGTGAGCGGTGGGATGGCCTCTCGCTGGATGGGGGTGGGTTCTTCGTAGCCGAGTCCGGAGAGCGCCCGCAGCAGCTCGGGGCGGAGCCCGAGGTCGGCGAAGCTGGTCCTGTCGTCGTCGGGCGCGTCGGCGGTCATGGCGTCAAGTCTCGCTGATCGCTCCGCAACCGCTCGGCGAGGGGTACGCCAAAGCCCGTCCGCCGGCATCGTGATCCCGGTCACCGTGAACCGTTTCGGGGTGGTCGGAGTTTCCGCAGAAAGGCGGTCCGGCCGGGCCTGGGTTTTCCCGGCGGGGCGTTGCGGGGTTCCGCCGGCGGGGCCGGCGAATGTCCGGTGAACGGCCGGCGGCGGTCCGGGGTTAATGTCCCGGTAAAATCCGAAGGAATATCGGGTTCGGGCCGGCTGATCGACAACACCGTTCATTCGTGGCGGAGCGCCGTCGGACGTGGCCGGAACGAGTCGTTGCGGGCCCTCGAACATCCGGTTCAACTCTGGGGAACGGTCCGGTCGGGCGCTATGCCCGGCCTATACTTCCGCGCCTCGCGCGCGGGTGGGCGGATACCTCGCCGAGCCTGTCGAGACGGGATACCCAGCGTGACGTTCGGGTCGCCGAAGGCGTGCTCACCTGGCTGGCCCAGCGGGCACCCCACGATCGTCGCGGAGAGTCCCCGACCAGCCGGATCTCGCGCAAGACCGCCTGTATTCGCTATTGTGGAACCGCCTCGGCGCGGAAATCGGGAGCAGTCCGGCCGCGGCCGAACGGCGGTGGCTCTGCGTGTCGGTGACCGCCGTCCCGCCCAAGCGGGCCCCGTCCCGGACCGGCAGCCGGAGTCCCGTGCTGAGCCGTTCGGCCGCATACCGCGCGGGTACGTCCCGAGTGGTCCAAATGATATTTCCCCCCATCGGGCCGAGGTGGGCAACATGTCAACGCTTTAGCTGGGGGATTTTTGGGCTGACCGCCCCCGGCGGAGCGTGCTCCGCATCGTCCAGTGGCTGGGGGTCATGACCATGCAGGTGCAGATTCTCGGTGCTGTCGCGCTCGCACATGAGGATCGCCGGATGGGTGTCGCGGCCCGCCAGGTGCGCACCCTCCTGGCACTGCTGGCGCTTTCACCGGGATCGCCGGTCCCGTTCGACCAGCTGGTCGAGGAATTGTGGGCCGGTAAACAGATGGGAAACGCGCGCAACGCGCTACAGGCCAATGTGGTGCGGTTGCGGAAACTCCTGGAGCAGTTCACCGACCGGCCGGGCGACGAGCTGGTGCGCACGGTGAGCAGCGGCTACCTGCTCGACGTGCCCGCCGACGCGGTGGACGCGCACCTGTTCCGCGAACTCGCCGACAAGGGCTCCGACCGGGTGCACACCCGGCCGGACGAGGCGATCGAGCTGCTGGAGCGGGCGCTGCGGCTGTGGCGCGGACCGGCGCTGTTCGACGTCAGCGACGGGCTGAAGTTCCGGATCGAGGCCGCCCGGCTCGACGAGCGCCGGCTCAGCGCCCGCGAGGACCTCATCGCCGCCAAGCTCGCCAACGGGGAGGACCGCGGCGTGGTCTCCGAGCTCAAGCAGCTCGCCGCCGAGTACCCGGAGCGCGAGCGGTTCAGCGAGCAGCTCATGGTCGCGCTCTACCGCAACGGCCGGCAGACCGAGGCGCTGGACGTGTTCCACCACACCCGCCGCCGCCTGGCCAGCGAACTGGGGCTGGAGCCCGGCCGCGCGATGCGCCGGCTCTACCAGGCGATCCTCGTCCACGACCAGGTCTTGCTGTAGGAGGGGAAACGAAGTGCTGGAGTTCCGGATCCTGGGGCCGGTCGAAGTCCACCACGACGGCGCCGAGGTGCCGTTGGACGGGTCCAAGCCGCGCACCGTGCTGACGGCGCTGCTGCTCGCCGACAACGGCGCGGTGTCCGACGCGCAGATGAGCGACTTCCTGTGGGGGCAGCACCCGCCCGCGACCTACAACGCGCAGATCTACACCTACGTCTCGCGGCTGCGCAAGACGCTGCGCCGGGAGGTCGGCATCACCCGCCGCTCGCGCGGCTACGAATTGCGGCCCGCGGCCTGCTCGTTCGACCTGAGGGAATTCGAGGAACAGGCCGCGCAGGGCCAGGCCGCGCTCGCCGCGAACCGCTACGAGGACGCCGCCCGGCTGCTGCGCGGCGCATTGCGGCTGTGGCGCGGGCCCGCCCTCACCGGCGTTTCCGAGCACCTGTCCGACGCCGAGGCGCCCCGGCTGGAGGAGGCCCGGATCGCGGCGCTGGAGAGCCGCATCGAGGCCGACCTGGCGCTGGGCCGGCACGCCCCGCTGCTGCCCGAGCTGACCCGGCTGGTGCACCAGCACCCGCTCCAGGAGCGCTTCCGCGCCCAGCTCATGACCACCTTCTACCGCTGCGACCGGCAGGCCGACGCGCTCTCGCTCTACGAGGAGGGCCGCCGGATGCTGGCCGACGAGCTCGGTATCGACCCCGGCTCGCTGCTGCGCGAGGTGCACCTGGCGATCCTCACCGCCGACCCGGTGCTGCGGGGACCCCGGCGCATCGCCGTATAGGTCCCCGCATAGGCCGGATATAGCCGCCGAAAGCACGCTGGGAAACGAAGCGGAATCCCGTGTGCTTGGAGGCCCAAGGTGACCAGTTCGGTGAGCATCGACGCGGACGGCAAGGCGAAGATCAAGGAAATCGTGTCCGAGATCCTCGAGATCGACCCCGAGGAGATGACCGACACCAGCCTGTTCAAGGAGGACCACGACGCCGACTCGCTGGGCGCGATCGAGATCCTGTCCGCCCTGGAGCGCACGTTCAGCGTCGAGATCGACCAGGCCGAGCTGACCCGCATGGTCAACCTCGAAGGCGTCATCGCCGTCGTCGCCGAAGCCCAGGCCGCCAAGTAGGCCGCGGCGCGGGCGCTGGGAGGACACGATGCGCGACGGAGGGCGGCAGCCGCGCCGGGTGGTGGTCACGGGACTTGGCGTGGTCACCAGCATCGGCATCGGCGTCACCGAGTTCCTGGCCGGCCTGCGCGAGGGCCGCAGCGGCGTCAAGCCGATCACCTCGTTCGACACCACCGGCTTCAGCCACGCCAACGGCTGCGAGGTCGCCGACTTCGACCCGGCGGCGTGGCTGGAGCGGGTCGACCCGGACGAGCTGGGCCGGGCGAGCCAGTTCTCCGCCGCCGCGGCCCGGATGGCCGTCGCCGACGCGGCGATGAGCCTGGACGAGCTGCGCGGCAAGCGCGCCCTGGTGTCGGTCGGCACGACCGACGCCGAGTCCCGCGACCTGGACAACCTGATCGCCGACCAGCTCCGGGACGGCCCGGAGTCGCTGGACCCGGTGGTGGCCCGCCGGTCCACGGCCGGCCGGCTGTCCTCCAGCATCGTCCGCGAGCTGGAACTGGCCGACGTCGAGGCGGTCACCATCCCGACCGCGTGCGCGGCCGGCAACTACGCCATCGGCTACGGCTTCGACGCCATCCGCGAGGGCGAGGTCGAGGTGGCGCTGTGCGGCGGCGCGGACGCCGTGTGCCGCAAGACCTTCACCGGGTTCTACCGGCTGGGCACCATCGCGCCGGAGGTCTGCCAGCCGTTCGAGAAAAACCGCAAGGGCATCCTGACCGGCGAGGGCGCGGGCATCCTGGTGATGGAGTCGCTGGAGTCGGCACTGGCCCGCGGCGCGCGGATCTACGCCGAGGTGCTCGGCTACGGCCTCAACTGCGACGCCAACCACCCGGTGGCCCCGGACCGCGACTCGCTGGCCCGGTGCATCGAGCTCGCGCACCGCAACGCGGGCGTGAAGCCGGCGGACATCGACTTCATCTCCGCCCACGGCACCGGCACGAAGGCCAACGACGTCACCGAGTCCGGCGCGATCCGGCAGGTGTTCGACACGCCGCCGCCGGTGGTGTCGATCAAGTCGATGCTCGGCCACTCGATGGGCGCGGCGAGCGCGCTGGCGTCGGCGGCGTGCGCGCTGGCGATCCAGGAGGGCTTCATCCCGCCCACGATCAACCACCACGAGACCGACCCCGAGTGCGGCGTGGACTGCGTGCCGAACACGGCCCGGCCGGCGAACCTCGACGTGGTGCAGAACAACGCCCTGGCGTTCGCGGGCAACAACGCGGTGCTGATCCTGGGCCGGTACCGGGACGAGGGCTGACGGTGGACGGCAAGGCGCAGGCGCTGTTCCTTCACGGACTGGCGGGCAAGGCGGCGGTCTGGGACCCGATCGCCGCCGCGCTGCCCGACCGGTTCGCCACCACCAGGCCGGACCTGCCCTGGCACGGCATGGCCGACCCGGCGTGGGCGCACCTGCCCGACCCGGGCCGGTACCTGGTGGACGCGGTGTGGGACGGCCACGACGTCGTGGTGGCGCACTCGATGGCGGCCATGCTGCTGGTCGAGTGCTACGCCCAGGGCCGGGTCCGGCCGCGCCCGACCGTGCTGCTGTGCCCGTTCTACCGCCCGGACCCGGCCGACTTCGACTGGCCGACGATCTCCTACTACCTCAACGACTTCCACCGCACGTTCACCGAGGCCCTGCGGGTCGGCGAGACCGCCCGCTTCCCGGAGAGCCGCCGCGAGTGGCTGGCCCGGTCGCTGCGCGACCAGGTCGGCCCCTACGGCTGGACGCGGTGGTTCGAGACCTACCTGCGCACCCCGTTGCTCGACCTCGGCGCGATCGGCGCGCCGGTGCTGGTGGTGAGCGGCGTGGACGACGTCGCCGCCCGCCCCGAGGACGGCCGCGCGCTGGCCAAAGCGCTGCCCCGCGCCCGGTTCGAGCTGCTCGACGGGTGCGGCCACTTCCCGATGATCGAACAGCCCGACCGGCTCGCGGCCCTGGTCCGCGACTTCTTCGAGGAAAGCCTGGAGTTGACGTGACGACCACCTCCGTTTCGCTGCGCCCCCGCTACGAGGGCTCCAACATCTGCACCTGGATCGGCTTCAAGCACGTCAACTACATGGTCGAAGAGGCCGTGCTGGACCACCTGCGGCAGAGCGGGTTCCCGGCCGGGCAGCTCTACGAGCGCTTCGGCCTGTGCACCGACATCGTGGACCTGGACACCAAGATCCTCACCGCGTTCCACATCGACGACCTGGCGCAGGCCACCGTCTCCAGGGTCCGCCCCGAATCGGCCACCCAGGACGGGGGTCCGCTCAAGCTGCTGGTGGAGCTGACCGTCGAGCGCGACGACAAGACCGTGAAGGCGGTCAAGTCCAAGGTGTCCGTGTCGTTCCGGCTGGACCCGCACGGCTTCGACGCCGAGCCGGTCCCGGCCGCGCTCGCGCCGCACGTCGTGGAGCGGATCGCCGCCCCGGCCAAGACCACCGGTGCCACCGCGCCGATCCCGGTCGGCGACGCGGACCCGCTGGACCTGCTCACCGCCGGGCGCAACGCCTTCGCCTGGGCGTGGCGGATCCCGTACTTCTACTGCCACTTCACCGAGCGCGTGCAGATGTCGGGCTACCTCCGCCAGATGGAGGAGATCCTGGACCTGTTCGTCGAGGACCGGGGCGCATCCATCAAGACCCTGCTGGACGAGCAGAACTGGATCCCGGTGGTGCCGCACTCGCGGATCACCTTCACCGAAGAGGCGAACATGGAGGAGACGCTCTACACGGTGTTCACCGTGGAGGAGGTCTTCAAGAAGTTCACCTTCACCGCGCGGATGGACTGCTACGTGCTGCGCGACGGCGAGCTGGTGCAGACCGCCACCGGCAAGATCACCCACGGCTGGGCGGTGATCGAGAACCGCAAGGACTGGAGCCTGGTGAACTTCGACGACCGGCTCATCGGCGCGATCACCGGCAAGGCGGGGTCGCTGTCCGGCCGGGGCGTGTCGTGACCACCGCTCTGGAGTCCGGTGTGGACACCCTGGTCTTCTCGGCGTGGTCGGCGGTCTCGCCCTTCGGGGTGGGCTCGGCGGCGTTCGCCGAGGGCGTGCGGGCGGGCGCTTCGGCGCTCGCCCCGTCCGACGGCCCGTTCCCGACGGCCGCCCTGGTGCCCGACTTCAGCGCGCAGGAGGCGTTGGGGCGCAAGGGGACCCGCTCGATGGACCGGGTGACGGCGCTGGCCGTGAGCACGGTCGGCCGGCTGCTGGAGGAGTGCGGCCCCGACCTGCTGGCGCAGCCCGACCGGGTCGGCGTCGTGCTGGGCACCGGCTCGGGCAGCGTGCAGTCCATCATGGACTTCACCCGCGACGCGCTGACCGGCGACAAGCCCTACCACGTCGACCCCGCGCTGTTCCCGAACACGGTGATGAACCGGGCCGCCGGGCAGAGCGCGATCTGGCACAAGATCAAGGGCCCCAACACGACCATCGCGGGCGGCGCGCTCACCGGCCTGCTCGCGCTGAGCTACGCCACCCGGCTGCTGCGCGGCGGGCACTGCGACCGCGTGCTGGTCGGCGCGGCCGAGGAGTACTCGACGCAGCGCGCGTGGCTGGAGTGGCGCGGCAGCGAGGGTTCCGCCGCACCGCTGGGCGAGGGCGGCGCGGTGTTCCTGCTGGAGTCCGAGCACGCCGCCGCGGCCGCCGGCCGCCCGGTGCTGGCCCGACCGGTCGCCACCCGGTTCCGCGGCTTCTTCGAGCCCTCCGGCGCGGGTGCCGCGCTGACCACGTGCGTGCGCTCGGCGTTGGCGGAAGCCGGTGTGGCCGCCGATGACATCGCATTCGTCTCCACGGACGGCGCGCACGAGGACGCGGTCGTCGAGGCGCTGGGCCGCACGCCCGAGTGGGTCCGGTGCGCGCCGCTGGTCGGCGACACCTCCGCCGCCGCCGCCAGCTTCCAGCTCGCGGCCGCCGTCGCGACCGGTCGTTCCGGGCACGCCCTGGTGACCGGCGTCGAGTCCGACGGCACGGTCGGCTGCACGGTGCTGGAGCTGCCGTGAGCACGGCCGGCCCGGTGTCGCCCTCGGTGTCCACTTCGGCAGTGCACGTGGACCCGGCGGACCCCGTGTTCGCCGGGCACTACCCCGGCTTCCCGATCCTGCCGGGCCTCTTCGTGGTCGAGCACGTGCGCGCGGCCCTGCGCGAACAGGAGCCGGGGCTTCGGGTGACGGCGCTGGACCGGGCCAAGTTCCTGCGCCCGGTGTTCCCCGGCGACGACCTCGCCATCGAGACGACGCTGACGCGCGAGGAGGACCAGGTGCGCTGCGTGGCCAAGGTGTCCACGGCGGCGGGCCCGGTCGCCGAGTTCAAGCTCCGGCTGGGAGGTGCGGCGTGACCGGTGTGGACGCGATCCGGCGGATCATCCCGCACCGCCACCCGGTGCTGCTGGTGGACCGGGTGGTCGAGGTGGACCCCGGCCGGGGCATCGTCACGCTCAAGGCCGTGAGCGGGAGCGAGCCCTGCTACGCCGACGGGACCGAGGACGCCTACCCGGTCGGGCTGCTGCTGGAGTCGTGGGCGCAGTCCGCCGTGCTGCTGACCCGGTGGGAGAACCCCAACCCGGACGTGCTGGCCGACAAGGTGGAGCTGATCACCGGCATCCGCGACGTCGTGCTGCACGCCGAGGTGTTCCCCGGTGACGTGGTCGAGCACCACGTGCAGGTGGTCCGCGAGGTCGCGGACGCCGCGATCCTCGCCGGCCACAGCGTGGTCGCGGGCCGCAAGGTGCTGGAGATCGGTTCGTTCACGATGGCGCGGCGCGGCGTCGAGGTGCTGCGCCCGGAGGGAGTGGCATGAGGCGCGTCGCACTGGTCACCGGGGGCTCCCGGGGCATCGGGCACCGGGTGGTGACCCGGCTGGCCCAGGACGGGTACGACGTGGCGTTCTGCTACCAGGCCAACAAGGACGCCGCCGACGTGGTGGCCAAGGAGGCCGCCGAGGCCGGCGCCGCCGTGTTCGTCGCGCAGGTCGACGTGGCCGAGAAGCGCGAGGTCGACCGGTTCGTCAAGGACGCCGAGAAGGAACTCGGGCCGCTGCACGCCGTCGTGTCGTGCGCGGGCATCGTCCGGGACAACCCGTTGGTGCTGCTGAAGGAGGAGGACTGGCAGCGGGTGCTGCGGGTCAACCTCGACGGCACCTACCACCTGTGCAAGGCCGCCGCGTTCGCGATGATGAAGCGCAAGGCGGGCTCGCTGGTCACGCTGTCGTCGGTGGCGGGGGTCTACGGCAACGCCGCGCAGACCAACTACTCCGCGTCCAAGGCCGGGATCATCGGGTTCAGCAAGGCGCTGTCCAAGGAGGTCGGCAAGTACGGCATCCGGGTCAACGCGGTCGCGCCCGGCTTCATCGAGACCGACATGGTCGCGGGCCTGGGCGAGGACTTCGCGGCGAAGATGACCGCGCAGATCCCGCTGGGGCGCTTCGGGAAGCCCGAAGAGGTCGCCGACCTGGTGGCGTTCCTGGTGTCGGACCGGGCGTCCTACGTCACCGGCCAGGTGTTCGGCGTCGACGGCGGTCTGGTGATCTGAGATGAGCAAGCACCCGAAGTTCTACTTCTCGTTGCGCAGCCCGTACTCCTGGCTCGCGTTCCACGACCTGCTGCGCGACGCGCCCGACGTCGCCGACGCGATCGACTGGGCCCCGTTCTGGGAACCGGACGAGCGCAACGACCAGGCGCTGAAGGAACGCGGCGAGCAGTTCCCGTACGTGGCGATGTCGCGCGCCAAGCACCTCTACATCCTCCAGGACGTGGCCCGGCTCGCCGGCGCGCGCGGGCTGTCGGTGAAGTGGCCGGTCGACCGCGAACCGGTGTGGGAGGTGCCGCACCTGGGCTACCTGGTCGCGCTGCGGTCGGGGCTGGGCCGCGAGTACATCGCCGAGGTGTGCTCCGCGCGCTGGCAGCACGGTCGGGACATCTGCGACCGGGCGACCGTCGCGGACATCGCGGCCCGGCTGGGTCTGGACGCCGACGAGGTGTCGAACGCCGCCGACGACCCGGACCTGCGGGCGCGCGGCGTGGAACTGCTGATGGACGTCTGCCGGGACGGCGTGTTCGGCGTCCCGTTCTTCGTGCACCGGTTCACCCGCTTCTGGGGCGTCGACCGCCTGCCGGACTTCGTCGCCCACGTCCGGTCCAAGCTCGCCCCGGCCGGCGCCCTGCCCGAACCGGTCGCGCACGCCGCGTCGGCCGAAGCCGGCCACGAGGGCGGCTGCGGCTGACCCACCCCGCACCCCCGCGACCGGTCCCGACGCCGGTCGCGGGCGTGGGCGATCCGCCCTGGCCTTCGCCGCCGAGGGCGGACACCGGTAGTGCCGGCGGCTGCGCCTGACGCACGGGCGTTCGTGGTCGACCGGCGGGTCCGGTGTGGACGGGCGCGGTGCGGGTGGGTGAAACGGTTCACTACGCTGACCTCGATCACGAGGAGGCGACATGTCCGACCTGCGCTGGGGTGTGCTCGGTTCGACGGCGTCCATCAGCCGGCAGGTCGCCCCCGCGATCCACCGCGCGCCCGGCAACGCCGTCACGGCGGTCGCGGGGCGGCCCGGTCGGGTCGAGGCGTCGACGGTGTTCGCCGAGCCGTTCGGCGCGCGTGTCCACGACGGTTTCGACGCGCTGCTGGCCGACGAGGACGTGGACGTCGTCTACATCGCCCTGCCCAACACCGAGCACGTCCCGTGGACGTTGCGCGCGCTCGACGCCGGCAAGCACGTGCTGTGCGAGAAGCCGATGGCACTGTCCGCCGCGGACGTCGACCGGATCGCCGCCGCCGCGGGCGACCGCACGGTGATGGAGGCGTACATGTACCGCTTCCACCCGCAGCAGCGCCGCGTGGTCGAACTCCTCGCCGGCGGCGAGATCGGCGACCTGCGCGTGGTGCGCGCCGCGTTCGCGCACCCTATGCACCCCGGCGGCATCCAGTACGACCCGGCGTTGGGCGGCGGCGCGACCTGGGACGTCGGCTGCTACGGCTTCGACGTGGCGCTGTGGGCGTTCGACCGGACCCCGGACAGCGTCCGGGCCCGCTGGCACGCCGAGGGCGGCGCGGCGGTCGACACCACCGGCGTGGCCGTGCTGGACTTCGGCGCGGGCCGGTCGGCGCTGGTCGACTACAGCTTCGACTACGGCCCGCGCTCCCGCTACGAACTCCAGGGCACCCGCGGGTCGATCTCGGTACGCAACGCGTGGGCGTACTCCGACGAGGAGTGCGTGATCACGATCGCGACCCTCGACGGCACCCGCGAGGAGGTCCTGCCCGCCGCCGACCCGTACCAGCACCAGGCCGAGGCGTTCGGCGCGGCGGTGCGCACCGGGACCGCGCCGCTGGTGTCCCTGGCCGACTCGCGGCGCACCGCCCGGGTGGGCGAGGCGCTGGTCGAGTCGGCCAGGACGGGTGTCGACGTGCGGCTCAGCTGAGCGTCGCCGCGGCTTCCACGGGCGGGGTGCGCAGCACGTAGGCCGTGGACAGCAGGGTGGACAGCAGGGTCAGCCCGCTGACCGCGCCGACGATGGTCAGGTAGATCCCGATCGGCCCGCTCGGCCACCACGAGCCGTCCATGGCCAGCGCGAACGGGACCAGCGTCACCAGCGACACGATCCCGCCGAGCAGGATGCCGCCCAGCGACACCACCACCGCCTCGACGCCGACCATCCGCAGGATCTGCCCGTGGGTGGCCCCGATCAGCCGTTGCAGCGCGAACTCCCGCCGCCGCTCGCCGGTCGCGATCACCAGCGTGTTGACCAGCGAGATCACCGTGTACGCCAGGATCATCCCGACCAGCAGGTAGTTCACCCACGCGCCGGTCTGCTCGCCGCCGCCCCCGCTGCCGCCGGCGGACGCCTCGGACGGGTCCTGCACGCGCAGGTTCGGGTACTTGTCGGTCAACGAGGTCAGCGCGTCCGTGCCGCCCTTGACCAGCACCCAGCTGATCTGGCCGCCCTTGGCGTGCTTGAGCACCAGGTCGACCGGCATCAGCGCGGACTCGTACGGCCCGTCGTGCACCGCGACCAGCTTGACCTGCACGAACTGGCCGTCGCTGAGTCGCATCTTCACGGTGTCGCCGACGGCGGCGCCCAGCTCGTCGGCCCACTTCCCGGGCAGCACCACCGCGTCGCCGCGCAGGTCGGCGACCGACCCGGCGGTGACCGTGACGGCCAGCGTCTGCTCCACCGCACCCGGCGTCACGCCCAGCACGGTGATCTCGTCGTCGTCGTCGCCGTGGTCGGCGAAGTACCCCTCGGTGTCCACCAGCGCGGACGCCGCCTCCACGCCGGGCAGCGCGGACGCCTCGGCGACCACCTCGGCGGGCAGCGAACCCGACGAGCTGCCGAGCACCGCGTCGGCCCGCAGGTTCTCGGCGAACCCGCCGCCACCGCCGCCCGCCTGCGTGGTCTGGAGGTAGATCAGCGCGGTCGCCAGGCCGGTGGCGAGCATGACCGGCGTGATCGCGCCCGCCACCCGGACCCGGCGCGCGCCCGCGTTGAGCACCGCCAGGTACCCGGCGAGCCCGCCCAGCGCGCGGACCGGCCAGCGCAGCAGGGCGATGATCACCGTGGCCGCGGCGGGGGAGAGCAGCGCGATGCCCGAGGCCCACAGCATCGCCGTGGGACCGGCCGTGGACGCCGCCACCGGACCGGACATGACCAGCGCGGTGATCACGCTCAGGGCGACCCCGCCGCCCAGGCAGACCAGCGCGAACACCAGTCTGGGCACGGAGAACCACCGGCTTTGCAGACTCGCTTCCATCAGTGCCTCGGTGGGTTTGGTGACCGCGGCGCCCCGGCCCGCGACGAACGCGGCGACCAGCGCGCTGAGCATCGAGATGGCCGCGCCCGCGGCGATGGGCACCCAGCCCTGCCGGAACGCGAGCTGGGTCGGTGCGACGCCGGCCCCGCCGAGCTGGGTCAGCAGCCACCGCCCGAGGTACCCGCTCAGCGGCCACCCGAGCAGCGTGGCGAGCACCGCGACGACCGCCGTCTCGCCCAGCACCAGCCGGCGCAGCTGCCCCGGCGTCGAACCGATCGCCCGCAGCAGCGCCATCTCCCGGTGCCGCTGCTGGACCGAGAGCCCGAGCGTGCCCGCCACGACGAACATCGCGACCATGATCGCCAGCCCGCCGAACACGGCGGCCAGCGTGATCACGCCCTCGCCGCCGCCCCGCGCGTCCGGGAACTCGGCCAGGCCGCGCTCGTCGCCCGCCAGGACCACCGCGCCCCGACCGCCGATCGCGCCGGCCAGCTCGTCGCGCACGGTGTCGGCCGACGCGCCGGGTTCGAGCAGCACGCCGAACAGGTCGACCTTGCCGGGCTTGGCGTAGAGCCGGCGGCCCTCGTCGTCGGAGAAGTAGGCGGCGGGCGCGTCGACCGGCCCGGACAGCAGCCCGACGACCACGAAGTCCCGGTTCTTGCCGGCGATGCCGAGGGTGATCTCCCGGCCGACCGCCGCGCCGGACTTCGCGTCCAGCACGACCTCGCCGGTCCTCTCCGGACCCCGGCCGGTGTCCACCCGGTACGGCGTGAGCTCCAGCGCCGACCACAGGTGCCCGGTCGCGTCGCCGCCGGGCAGCGCGACCGGGATCGACACGTCCGGCACGACCTTGGCCACGCCCGGCACGTCGACCGCGGCCGCCAGCGACTCGGCCACCGGCGGGCGCTCCAGGTAGGACGGATCGCCGGACACCAGCAACGGCGCGTTGGCCAGGCGTTGCGGCGCCACGGCGTTGCGGATGCCGGACTCCATGAGCCCGCCGCAGGCCATCACGATCGCGGCCCCGAGGAACAGGGCGATGAAGGACGCCGCGAAGCCGCCGATGCGGAAGCGGAGCGTGCGCAGTGCCAGGCCCAGCATCAGCGCAGCCCACCTGTCAGGTCGGCCGCGGGCACGTCGGCCCAGGCGCCCAGCTGGGTCATCCGCTCGCTCACCGCGTGCGCGGTCGGCGAGGTGAGCTCGCCGGCGATCTGGCCGTCGGCGAGGAACACCACCCGGTCGGCGTGGGCGGCGGCCACCGGGTCGTGCGTCACGATGACAACGGACTGGCCGACCTCGCGCACCGCCTGCCGCAGCAGCGCGAGGACCTCCAGCGCGGTCCGGGTGTCCAGCGAGCCGGTCGGCTCGTCGCCGAAGATGACGGCGGGGCGGGTGATCAGCGCGCGGGCGATGGCCACCCGCTGCTGCTGGCCGCCGGACAGCTCGCCCGGCCGGTGACCCTTCCGGTCGGACAGTCCCACCCGGGCGATGACGTCGTCCACTTCGGTCCGCTTGGCCCGCCGGCCCGCCAGGCGCAGCGGGAGCTGGATGTTCTCCACGACGGTGAGCGCGGGGAGCAGGTTGAAGGACTGGAAGACGAAGCCGATCCGCTCGCGGCGCAGCTCGGTGAGCTCGCGCTCGCTCAGGCCGGTGATGTCCTGGCCGTCGAGGACGACGGTGCCCGACGTCGGGCGGTCCAGGCCCGCGGCGCAGTGCAGGGCGGTGCTCTTGCCGGAACCCGAGGGACCCATCACGGCGGTGAAGGTACCGCGTGCGATACCGAGGGTGACTCCGTCAAGCGCGACCACGCCGTTGCGCTCATTGCCGTAAACCTTGCGGACCGAATGCAAGCGCACCACGTCGTCCGAGTCTTGATTCGGAGACATTTTCACGTTCTAGCTCCCCACGTGACCAATCGGGTGAGTACCCGCGCGGGAGACCATACGTTCGGGTTCCGCAGCGCGGCACTGGTGCAGACCCCCCGATCCGCCATCCGGGGGCCGGCGGAAGTCGCTGCACCGCAACGGTCCGGCCACCGGCGCTGCCGACGATCGAGTAGGTGGTGCGGGGCATCCTAGCCACCGTTTCCATAATTCCGGCGGTGCTCCGGCGAAGAATGGGCAACCGCGGAAACGCCGCGCGCGTCCGACGAGGTGGGGTACGTTGTAACGGCCGCCCGGCACCGCCGAGAGGGTTTGGTGAATACCGCCCGAACGGCCGAACAACGCTCCGCGCGTGAACCCCGAGAACCGACGCGAAGGGGTTGGACAACCATGCACCTGGAGATTCGGCACGCGCGGGTGGTCATGACGCTCGCCGAGGCCGGCAGCATCTCGAAGGCCGCGGCCAAGCTGTCGTTGCCGCAGCCGAGTCTCACCGCCCAGCTCCGGCGGATCGAGAAGGCGGTCGGCGGCGACCTGTTCGTCCGGTCCGCCTTCGGCATCACGCCGACCCCGCTGGGCGAGCGGTTGATCCCGATGCTCGCCGACCTGGCGACCCGTGCCGACGCGGTGGTGGCCGAGGCGTCCTCGCTGTCGTCCGGCATCCTGCGCATCGGCAACGCCGAGTGGACGCCGGTCACGTTGCGCCGCGCCCTCCAGTCGTCGCTGCCGTCGGTCGAGGTGCAGACGGTCACGCTGGACCCGGCGCTCGGCGTGGACGCGGTGAGCCGGGGCGAGCTGACCGCGGCGCTGGTGCCCAGCCCGGAAGCCGTGGACGGCGTGCGCGACCTCGACCCGTCGCTGGCCAAGGAGATCATCGTCCGCGAACCGATCTGGCTGGCGCTGCCGCGCGACCACGCGCTCGCGCGCCGGACTACGGTGAGCCGAAGGCACATGGTCTCGTTGAGCTGGGTGCAGCACGTGCCGGGGCACTGGTTCCACCCCGTCGAGGAGCACCTGTTCCGCAAGCTCGACCACCCGACGCCCGAGGTCCTGCACTACGCGGGCGGTCACGCCGAGGCGATGAGCTGGGTCCGCGACGCGGGCGCGGCGGCCCTGGCCACCCCGACCGGCTCGACGGCGGACGTCAGCCTGGTCGCGATGACCGAGCCGCTGCGCAGCCGGCTGCTGCTGGTGTGGCGGCCGGGCTCGATCCACCCGAACACGTTGCGCCAGCTCATCGACGCCCTGCGCCGGTACTACTGCGACTACGCCCGGACCATCCCGCGCTACTGGAACTGGATGACCGAGCGCCCCACCGACTTCCCGGAACTGGCCAACTTCCTGCCCCGCCCGAGCCGCTGGTGGCCCCGCGACTCCGGCCCCGAACCCCCCACCGGCACCACCCCGCGCAGCGCCGCCACCTGACGGCCCGCGCCCTCGCCGCATCGCGAGTCATATCGCCACTCGTGTCGCGAGCCGCGCTGTGAGCTGCGGCGCGAGTCGTACCGCGAGTCGTACCGCGAGTTGTGCTGCGATCCGCGTCGCGATCCGCGCTGTGAGTCGTTTCGCGAGTCGTTTCGCGAACCGTCCCGCCCGACGGTGGGGTGTCGGTCGCCCCGGCTGCCTGCCGGGAGTCGTGTCGCGATACGTATCGCCGGCGGGGTCGCGAGCCATGTCGCCGGCGGGGTCGCGAGTCGTTTGGCCGGCGGTTGCGCGAGGCGTGCGGCCGAAGCTGGGGGAGCGCGTTCGGCACGTGTTGTGGCAGGGTGGGTTCTATCTTCTTTCTATAGCGAAACCACCGGTCAGCGCCCTGTCAGCCCGGTGTCAGCGACCCTCGCGAACCTTGTCCCGCAACCGGAGGAGAAGGCCCTAGCGAGGAGGTCGCACATGACGGCGTTGGTGGCGGTGTCGAGTCACCTGCCGGAGACGGTGGCCGTCGCGGAGCTGCAGGAGCCGCTGGGGCTGGACGACCAGCAGGTGCGTCGGTTCACCCGGCTCTACGGCCTCGACCGGATCTGCAAGTCCCCGCTGTCGGAGGCGGAGCTGCTGGTCGCCGCCGCCGAGAAGCTCGACGGGCTGCGCGGCCAGGAGGACCGCGTCAAGTACGTCATCCGGGCCAAGGGGATGCGGACCACCGCGCCCTACCCGGTCAGCCCGGTGCACCAGGTCCGCGAGACGCTCGGCCTGCGGCACGCCCAGACGCTTTCGGTGGCCGACCACGGCTGCGCCACCGGGCTGCTGGCGATGGACGTCGCCGGCACGCTGCTCGCCGCCGACGGCGACCCGGACGCGCTGGCCCTGATCCTGGCCGGCGACAAGACGTTCACCCCGTTCACCCAGTGGGTGCAGGACACCTCGATCATGGGCGAGGGGATGGCCGCCATCCTGGTCGCGCCGGACGGCGACCGCGACACCGTGCGCGGCTACGCCAGCCGGATCCACGGCCGCACCGACGGCGTCATCGACCTCACCCCGGAGATCGCCAAGCACGCCCGCAAGATCTACCAGGACGCGCTCGCCGAAGTGGTCGGCGCGGCGGCCGAGGAAGCGGGCATCGGCATTCCGGACATCGACCTGGTGCTGCCGCACAACGTCAACCGCGTGTCGTGGACCGTGGCCGCGAAGAACCTCGGCCTGCCCAACGACAAGTTCTTCCTGGACAACCTGTCGGCCACCGGCCACTGCTTCTGCGCCGACCCGTTCATCAACTACCAGACGGTGACCGAACTGGGTCTGCTCAAGCCCGGCGACAAGTACCTGATGACCGCCGCCGGCCTCGGCCAGACGTTCGCCGCGATGGTCCTGGAGCACTGACAATGGACGATTTCACCCGCAGGCTCAAGACCGCGCTGCTCGGCATCACCGACGGCTCGCTGGCCTTCCTGGGCAATTTCGAGGTCGAGGAGCGCTGGGCGCTCGGCGAGCACACGCTGCCCCGCATCTCCGCGGCCGGCGGCGCGGCCGTGGTCAACCACATGGACGAGTTCGCGCTGCTCCTCGCGTCCGGCGACGACCACGTCGTGCTCAAGGCCGCGCCGGACCCGGACTTCCTGGCCTACCTGCGCGGCCTGGGCATCGACCTGCCGACCGTGCACGTGGTCGCGGACTCCGACCCGCGCCGCACGGTCACCGCCGACGCGCTCGCCGACCCGGCGCTGGTCGCCCGGCTGCGCGAGCTGGCCGCCCAGGGCGTCCGGCTCACCGCGCACGGGGTGTCCGACGTGGAGGAGTCGCTCGCCCGGGCCTCCGGGATGGCCCTGGCCGCGCCGGACTCGGTGACCTGCAAGGCGGTCAACAGCAAGGTCTACAGCCGCCGCGCCGCCGACGAGCTCGGCCTGCGCCAGCCCGCCGGCTGGGCGTGCGAGACGGTGGACGAGCTGCGCGCGGCCTTCGACGGCGCGCGCGAACTCGTCGCCGCCGGCCACAAGGTGGTCGTGAAGGAGGCGTTCGGCGTCTCCGGCAAGGGCATCGCGGTGCTGGAGAGCGACCGCCGGATGGACCGCCTGCTCGGCCTGATCGCCAAGGCGGTCGACAAGTCCGGGCAGCCCCGGGTGGCGTTCGTGGTCGAGGACTGGGTGGCCAAGCGCGCCGACCTCAACTACCAGTTCACCGTCGGCCGCGACGGCGACGTGCGGTTCGACTTCGTCAAGGAGCTGCACACCGAAGGCGGTGTCCACAAAGGACACCGGATGCCGGCGCGGCTGTCCCCGGCGCAGGTCGCCGAGCTCACCGACACCGCCCACCGGCTGGGCAAGAAGCTCGCCGCGGACGGCTACTTCGGCGTGGTCGGCGTGGACGCGATGGTCGACCCCGACGACGGGCTGTACCCGGTCGTGGAGATCAACGCGCGCAACAACATGTCCACCTACCAGACCCGCGTCCAGGACCGGTTCGTCGGCGCGGGGCAGATCGCGCTCGCCCGGCACTACCCGGTGCGGCTGACCGGGCGGCTGGCCTTCGCCGAGGTCCGCGCGCTGCTGGCCGGCCTGCTGCTGGAGCACGCCGGCGGCACCGGCCTGCTGGTCAACAACTTCGCCACGGTGAACGCCGGCCACCGCGCCGCCGCGACGTTCGACGGCAGGCTCTACGGCCTGCTCGTCGGCACGTCGGACGAGCAGATCGCGGCCGTGGACGACGAGATCACCTCCCGATTGGAGGCACGGCCGTGACGGCTGAGTTCGAGGTCCAGGGCATCGGCATCACCGAGATCGCCGAGCGGTACGGCACCCCGCTGTACCTGTACGACGGCGACGAGCTGGCGTCCCGCGTGGACGACCTGAAAGCCCTGCTGCACCCGCGGCTGGAGTTCTTCTTCTCGATGAAGTCGAACCCGAACATCGGTGTGCTCTCCGTGCTGCACTCGCGCGGCGCACGCGCCGAGGTGTCGTCGATGGTCGAGCTGGTCACGGCGCTGCGCGCGGGCGTGGAGCCGGCCGACATCATCTTCCTCGGTCCGGGCAAGAGCGAGGAAGAGCTCAACGCCTGCCTCGACCACGGGATCTACGCCATCGTCTGCGAGTCGCTGGGCGAGCTGGAGCTCATCGACCGGCTCGCCGCCGAACGGGGCGTGCGCGCGTCGGTGGCGCTTCGGGTGAACCCGAGCTTCTCGGTCAAGGGCTCCGGCCTGACCATGGGCGGCAAGCCGCGCCAGTTCGGCATGGACGAGCAGCAGCTGTTCGCCACCGAGGGCCTGGTGGCCCGCCACCCGAACGTCCGGTTCCTGGGCGTGCAGGTGTACATGGGCACCCGGATCCTGTCCGAGGAGGCCGTGGCCGAGAACACCGAGCGGATCTTCGAGCTGGCCGACCGGCTGGCCGCGCACCTGGGCATCCCGCTGGAGCTGGTGGACATCGGCGGCGGCCTGGGCGTGGCGTACTTCGACGGCGAGCGCGACCTCGACCTGGAGCTGCTGGCCGCGCGGGTCAACCCGATCCTGGCGGAGTTCGCCGACCGGCACCCGGGCACCCGGCTGGTGATGGAGCTCGGCCGGTTCCTGACCGCGACCTGCGGCACGTACGTCGTGCGCGTCCGGTACGTGAAGGAGTCCATGGGGGAGCGGTTCGCCGTCGCCGACGGCGGCACCAACCACCACATGGCGGCCGTGGGCATCGGGTCGTTCGTGAAGCGGAACTTCCCGATGCGCGTGCTCAACCGGCTGGACGAGCCCGCGTCGGAGAGCTGGCACGTCACCGGCCCGCTGTGCACGCCCAACGACACGCTCGGCAAGAAGATCCAGCTCCCGCCGGTCCGGCCCGGTGACCTGGTCGGCGTCGAGCGGTCCGGGGCCTACGGGCCGACCGCGTCCCCGGTGCTGTTCCTCAGCCACGGCTACCCGGCGGAGGTGCTCGTCCACGGCGGCCGGGCCCACCTCGTGCGCTCGCGCGACGAGACCGAGGACCTGTTGCGCCACCAGCACCTCCCTGAACTCGCCGCCACCGCCGCCACCGCCATCACCGAAGGAAGCGCATCATGAGCGAAACCACGGCCGTCGCCTCCCGCGAGCGGATCGTCGAGGCGATCACCTCCGTCCTGGCCCAGGTGCTGGACTACGAGCTGCCGGAGCTCAGCGAGCAGTCGCGGCTGTTCGACGAGCTGGGGCTGGACTCGACCGGCGTCTTCGAGCTGCTGATGCAGCTGGAGGAGGCGCTGGAGGTGGAGTTCGACACCGACAACCTGGAGATGGCGCACTTCGAGACGGTCCGCTCGCTGGCCGACTTCGTCGCGGCGGAGATGGACCGCTAGGCCATGTACCGGACCACCGCACCGGTCTCCCGGCCGGGCGCGCCCGCCACCACCCTGGGCCTCGCCGGGGTGGTGCGCGCGGTCGGCGTGCCGGACGGACGACTGGACGACGAGTTCTCCCTGCGCCACTTCACCGACCTGACCGCGGGCCACGACGTGGCGCTGCGGCCGGACCTGCTGGCCGCCGGCACGACGTTCACCGCGCTCACCCGCGCGCTGCACGAGCAGTTGGAGCCGCTGGCCGGGCCGGTGGACGTGGCGATCATCGCGCACGCCACCCCGGATCTGGACTGCCGGTCGGCCGCCGCGACCTACCTGTCCGAGGCACTGCCGAACGGCCCGCTGTCGTTCTCGGTGTCCGACGTCGGCGTGTGCGCGCCGTTCGCCGCGATCCGGCTGGCCCGCGACTACGCCGCGCGGCACGGCTACCGGCGGGCGCTGGTGGTGATCGCCGACCAGGCCACGCTGCCCTACGACGTGGCGGACCGCCCGGCCGGCGACGCCGGCGTGGCGCTGCTGCTGGAAGCCGGCGCGACCCCGCTCGCGTTGGTGCACAGGACGGGCGTGGCCGGCCGCGACCTGCGCGCGGTGCTCGCGTCGGTGCTCCCCGAGTTCCTCACCGACGGTCCGACGACCGTGGTCGTGGGCTCGGGCGTCGACCCGGACGTGCTGCCCGACGGCATCGGGGCGGTGCGGTCCGCGCGGGCCGGCTACCCGTGCACGGCGCTGTGGGACGGCCTGGCCGACTCGCCGACCCGCGCGCTGCTGGTCGAGCACGACCCGGTGACCGGCGACCTCGGCGTGGCGTCGGTGGGTGGGACGCCGTGACCACGTTCGTCCGGGTGGGCGCGGACCAACTGGCGCGCTGCCACCGCGCCGCGCGGGAGGAGGGCCTGGCCCCGGCGCTGACCGTGCTGCGCGCGCTGGTGCTGCCCGGCCTGCTGCCCTGCGGGCCCGGCGGGCACGCCGTCGTGCCGCAGGAGGTCGCGGCGGGCGCGAACCGGGTGTGGCTGGACGGCGTGACGGTCGACCGCTCGGCCGACGAGGAGTCCACCGTGGACTCCATCGACCTGCCCGGCGGCACGGTCGTGCTGCTGCGGCACGGGATCGGCTCGCGCGGCGCGGACGTGCACGCCGAGCAGCGGGCGTCCTGGCAGCTGGGCCTGGTGTGGCTGCGGCTCGGGCTGTCCGAGGCGCTGCGCGAGACCTGCATGCGCTACCTGAACGGCCGGCGGACCGGCTCCACCACGCTGCTCCAGCAGCAGATGGTGAAGTCGACCGTCGCGGACGGGCTGATCGAGCACCTGGAGGTGCGCGCGGTGCTGACCGGCGTGGACGCGGGCGACCTGCCCGAGGTCATCCTGGCCCACCTGCACGCCCGGATCACCGCCGCCGACCGCTGGCTGGTGAACCTGCTGGGCGCGAGCGGCTACCTCACCGGTGGCCCCGGCCAGGCGGCGCACGTGTCCGAGCTGGTGGCGGAGGCCTACCTGCGGGCGGAGTCGTGACCGCCCTGGACGGCCGCCTGCTCGCCCTGCGCGACCAGATGCGCGAGTGGGGTGCGGACTTCCGCCGGCTCGGCCTGGCGCTGGACCGCGACCCGGAGCTGATCCGGCAGCACTTCGACCTGCCCGCCGTGCGCTACCTGTCGACGATGGGCATCCCGCCGGAGTACGGCAGCGTGCCCATCCCGATCGCCGGGAACCGGTTCTACGGCACGCAGGCGCTGGAGCGGGCCATCATCATGGAGGAGCTGGCCTGCGCCGACGTCGGCATGCTGGTCGCCTCGCCCGGACCGCTGCTGGCCGGCGTGCTGGTGGACCTGCTGGCCGACGACGCGCAGAAGGAGTGGTTCTACGGGCGGATGCTGGAAGCCCCGCTGTGGACGTTCTTCGCGCTGACCGAACCCGACCGGGGTTCCGACGCGGGCGCGCTGACGACCACCCTGACCCCGGTCGAGGGCGGCGGCGTGCTCTCCGGCGAGAAGCGGTACGTCGGCAACGCGTGCCGCGCGCAGCTCGGCGTGGTGTTCGCCCGGGTCGGCTCGGGTCCGCTGGGCATCAACGCGGTCCTGGTGGAGACGCCCGCGGAGGGGTTCAAGGCCGAGGCGCTGGACACGATCGGCCTGCGCGGCGCGCGGATCAGCGCGATCACGCTGGACGGCGTGCACGTGCCGGCGGAGCGGTTCGTCGGCCGCCACCTGTCCCCGTCGAGGCGGGGCATGTGGGCGTTCGTGCAGACGTTCAACCTGCTGCGGCCCGGTGTCGCGGCGATCGCGCTGGGCATCGCCCGCGCGGCGCACGAGTACGTGGCCGACAACCGGACGTCCCTGCGCCGCGACGAGCAGGACCGGCTGGACCTGCTGGGCCGCCGGATCGAGGCCGCCCGGTCCCTGGTGCACCTGGCGGCCCGCGCGGTCGACGCCCGGACCAGCGACGGGTACCTGGCGTCGGCGGCCAAGGCGCGGGCCGCCCAACTGGCGATGGAGGCGACCCGCGAGGCGTGCGGGTACTTCGGCGTCGGCGCCCGGTTCGACCACCCGGTGCTGGACAAGCTGGTGCGCGACGCGCGCGGCATGGAGTTCATCGAGGGCACGTCGAACATGCAGAAGCTCAACCTGTTCCAGGGCCTGTTCACCGGGAAGCTGGACCGCGACGACCCGTTCCGGGTGACCGTCGGGAACTAGGAGCTGTTCGGGGTTCGAAGCGGCACGGGCCGTGTCCGCGCAACGTGGACACGGCCCGTCCCCTCGGGCCAGGCGAACGCTCACCTCGTCCTGGGCAGGCGCAGGCGCATGAGGTCCTTGCCCACGACCACCTTCCCGTCGTACCCGCCCCGCCGTGCGCCGGCTGCCGCGCGTTGCTGCCAGCGGGCGTGCGACTGGAACTCCCCGATGTGGCTGAGCACCAGGGACGAAGCCTGCGACCGGCGTGCCACGGCACCGAGGTCGAGCACGTCGGTGTGGGTGGTGCGCATGTGTTCCACGAACTCGTCCCCGGCGCCGTGCTCGTGCCACCACTGCGGATCGCTCGCCTCGTGCACGAGGACGTCCGCCCCGTGGGCGAGCGTCGGGATGTTGGGCGTCAGCGCCGTGTCCCCGGAGAAGACCACGCTGCCGTGCTCGGTCTCGAACCGGTACGCCAGGCTCGGGAAGACCACGCCGTGCGACACCAGGATGGCCGTCACCTCGACGTCGTCGTTCCGCAGCACCGGGAACGGCCGCATGACCGGGGCCGTGTCGCCGATCGGGGACGCGCCGACGTCGGGCAGCGCGACCTCGTGCACGCGCAGGACGCGGGTCGGGTCGAACCCGATCCGCTCGGCGAGGAAGGTGTTGGCGGAGTAGGCGAACGCCTCGTGCGAGAGCCGCGTCAGGTCGGCGAGCCCCGGCGTCGGGCGGTGCGGGGCGACCCAGTCCACGCCGGGCACGGCGGGCAGCGCGCCGGCGCTGGGCGGGCCGTGGACGTCGATCTCCGGTACCCGGCCGGTCCGGGCCCGGATCAGCGGAGCCAGGAACGTGGCGAAGGTGAAGTAGTCGGCGATGTGGTCGGCGTGCAGGTGGGTGATGAAGATGCCCTTGAGCCGTTCCGGGGCCAGGCCGGCGCGCACGTACTGCGACACCGCGCCGAGACCGCAGTCGATGATGTAGACGTTGCCCCGGACGACGAGCGCACTGGCGATGCCGAACCGCTCGACGCCCGGCGACGGCCCGGCCGCCGTCCCCAGCAGGACCAGCTCGGTCCCGTCGGTGGCCGGTGGGGATGCGGCAGCGACGCCGGGGCTTGCCGCGCCGAGCGCGGTGACGCCGGCCGCGAGCGCGGTCGAGCGCAAGATCGTCCGCCGGTCGACCGGACTCGACAAGAGCGCGTGTTCACTGTTCATGGGGCGGTTCCTCTCCCGGGTCGGTGTGACGTTCGGGTTGGGTGGCCGGCCGCGCGGCTCACGGTGAACCGACCGCGACTGCGTTGCCAGGTCGCGGTAGGTCGGGGCTGCGCGGTGCGAACGAGGTCGATCCTCGCTCGCACCCCGTCGTGCTCGCGTCGGTGGAAGTCGCCTACCTCGGACGTCACCACCGTTGCTGCCTGTCGGGTCAGGCCGGGCCGTCCGCCGAAGTGGAGCAAGCGGCGGTTGATCAACGGCGTCCGGCGGCGGGTGCGCGTGGGTGGCCCCGTGACGTTCCGCCCGACTACGGACCCTGGCAGACCGTGTACGGGTTGTTCCGGCGCTGGCAGCGGGCCGGGGTCTGGCGGCGGATGCTGACTGTGTTGCAGGCCCGCGCGGACGCCGACGGGTCGATCGTGTGGGACCGAGCCCGACCACCACGGGCCGGGGCGGTCGCGGGGCGACTCCCCGCAGTTCGTGCCGGTGATCGAGGGCATCCGGGTGCCGCGTCCGGACGGCGGCGGGCACGCACCCGACCGGACCGGGTCCTGGCCGACGCCAGCCCACGCTCTCGACGTTGGCGGCGAGCTTGAGGCACAGGTGTCGCAGGAGCGCCGGCTCGTCCGCGTCGAACCCGCGGAACAGCGCGCCCATCGCGACCTCGGAGGGCCGGCGGAAGGCCGCCACCCAGTGCTCACCGGGCGGCGTGATCTTCGCGCGCACCGACCGGCGGTCGGTCTCGTGCGGCTGTCGGGTCGCGAGGCCGTCGCGTTCGAGGGTGTCCAGCAGCCCGGTCGCGTTGCGCGGGCTGACCACGGCGGAGGCGGCGAGGTCGCCGATCGCGATGCCGTCGGCACCGGCCACGCTGAGCCGGACGAGCAGGTCGAGGGCACCGGAACTCAGGCCGCCCCGACTGTCGGAACCCTTGGCGCGCAGGCGTTCCACGGCGTCGGCCGCGGTGCGGACGGCGACGGCGGACTCGAAGGACGTGAGAAGGCCCCGCCGGGTGAGGGGAACCCGGCGGGGCCTGTCTCAGGGGTACTGCCTGGCGAACGTGCCGGCCGGCGGAAGTGCTGCCCAGCCGGTGTGGATCACTTGCCGTGCAGCTGCTTGAGGTACTCGTGGGTGGTGGGCAGCGTCGCCATGAGTTCCTTCTGCTTCTGCTTGATCTCCGCGAACACCGCGTCGGCGGAGTCCAGCACGTCCGGCCGCGCCGCGAGGGCGGGCAGGGTGTGGTCGGGCAGGTAGTCCAGCCCGGCGAAGATGCAGTAGTAGTTCGAGTTGTTCCAGAAGTTGCGGAACTCCGCGTCGAAGCTGGAGTAGTAGGTCGACTCGTCGGTGATCGGCATGTTCACCGCCAGGCCCGCCTTGTACATGCGGACCTTCTCCTGGAAGTCGTCCGCCAGCTTCAGCTCCTTGCACGCCTGCCAGAACGCCGTGTCGTTGCGCGGGGCGAAGCTGAAGTGACCCTGCACGAAGTCCCGGGAGTCGTCGAACATCGTCTCGATCTCCGCGTTGAAGCGGTCCTGCAGGATCGAGTCGAAGTTCTTGTCCGGGAAGTGCTTCGCCAGCTGGTACAGCGCCGCGTAGACGAAGTAGATGCCGGTCGACTCCAGCGGCTCCAGGAAGCAGGACGCCAGGCCGATCGAGACCACGTTCTTGACCCAGGTGCGCCGGTTGCGGCCGACCCGGAACTTGATGTGGTTGAGCGGCTGGGTCTCGGGGTCGACGCCCCACATGTTGCAGAACTCCAGCGTGGCGTCGTCGCGCGTCTGGAACCGGGAGGAGAACACGTAGCCGGTGCCGAAGCGGCCCAGCATCGGGATCTTCCAGGACCAGCCCGACGACATCGCGATCGAGCCGGTGTAGGGCTCGACGCCCTCGGCGTCGTCGTCGTGCGGGATCTGGGTGGCGACCGCGCTGTCGTTGAGCAGGTGGTCGCTCATGTCCAGGAACGGCTCCTTCATGGCCTGGTTGATCAGCAGGCCGCGGAACCCGGAGCAGTCGATGAACAGGTCGCCGTCGATCGTGCGGCCCTGCTCGGTCCTGAGCGCGGACACGTGGCCGCGCTGGTCGATGACCGCCTCGGTCATCTTGTCCTCGATGTGGACCGCGCCCTGCTTCGTGGTGGCGAAGCGCCGGAGGAAGTCGGCGACCAGGTTCGCGTCGAAGTGCCACGCGTAGTTGGTCCACTTGGTGCCGTCCAGGAACCGGGGCGACAGCTTCTGGTCCATGATCGGGGGCTCGCGGTAGCACGCGTAGTCGAACGGCTCGTCGGTCTGACCGCTGAGCTTCTTGTGCGTCCAGTAGTGCGACAGCGGCTGGTTCTCGTGGTTCGGCAGCAGGCCGAACAGGTGGTAGTAGTGGTCGACCGAGTCACCGTGCGGGCGCGCGGTCGCCTCGCCGCGGCCGGGCGTGCGCCAGTTGGTGAACTTGATGCCCATCTTGAAGCTGGCGTTGCACTCCCGCATCCAGTCCTCCTCGGCGATGCCGAGGAAGTCGAAGAAGGTCTTGTGCAGGTTCGGCACGGTGGCCTCGCCGACGCCGATCTTGGGGATCGCCGGCGCCTCCAGCACGGTGATGTTCACGCCCGGACCCAGCGCCTTGCCCAGGTACGCCGCGGCCATCCAGCCCGCGGTGCCGCCACCGAGCACGACGACTTTCTTGATCCTGCGATCTTCCATGTGGAAATGTCCTCCCGTCATGATCACGACAAAGGCCGCGGAACGACGTTCGCCGCTCACCGCGCGAGTGTCGCCAGTGTTCGAGGGCAGAAGCCCGGATAAATTCGCTCGAATCGGCTGGAACGGAACCCTAGACACGGCTCGTCGGGCCTGTCAATGTTCCGCCACGGTTTCGACGCGGTGGTCGGCCGGAGTTTCTATATATTTTCTCTACCGACCTGCCGAGCGTGCCTCACCTTCGGCGAATCCGCTGGTGGTGGGCGCTTTGCCGGGACTTGCGGTACGCCGTCAGCCCGGTGTCAGCGGCTCGTCAGTCGCGTTCGCCAGCATCTTCTCCGGGACCGTCACCCGATCGGGTCGACGGCTGTCTAGTGAAGGGACATGGACGTGACTCCTGCCTTCGCAGTGATTTCCGGTGCGCAGGTTCACCAGGTTTTGCAGGGTCGGGAGAAGCACGTTCTCGAACTGATCGAGGCGGCCTACCGGGTGCACGGCGAGGGCGACACGGTCAATCCGCCGTCCTATTTCCTGCGGTTCCCGGAGGACCCGGCGTCGCGGATCATCGCGCTGCCCGCCTCGGTCGGCGGCGAGATCGGCGTGCACGGCGTGAAGTGGATCTCCAGCTTCCCCGCGAACGTCGCCGAGGGCCTGCCCCGCGCGTCCGCCGTGCTGATCCTCAACGACCAGCGCACCGGCTACCCGATCGCCTGCCTGGAGAGCTCCATCGTCAGCGCGGTCCGCACCGCCGCCTCCGCCGCGCTGGCCGCCGACTGGCTCTCCCGCGACCGGGGCCGGCCGACCCGGGTCGGGTTCGTCGGCACCGGCCTGATCGCCCGCTACATCCACACCTACCTGCACACCACCGGCTGGTCGTTCGACGAGGTCGGCATCCACGACCTGAGCGCGGACTCCGCCCGCGGCTTCCAGTCCTACGTGGACGAGACCGCCGGTGGCACCACGAAGGTCCACGACACGGCGGAGAGCCTGGTCCGGGAGAGCGACCTGGTGGTGTTCGCGACCATCGCGGGCACCCCGCACGTCACCGACCCGGCCTGGTTCGAGCACAACCCGCTGGTGCTGCACGTGTCGCTGCGCGACCTGTCGCCCGAGGTGATCCTGGCCTCCACCAACGTGGTGGACGACGTGGAGCACTGCCTCAAGGCCAACACCTCGCCGCACCTGGCAGAGCAGGTCACCGGTAACCGCGACTTCCTGGCCGGCACCTTGTACGACGTGATGACCGGCGCGGTCCGGCCCCCGGCCGACAAGCCGCTGGTGTTCTCGCCGTTCGGCCTGGGCGTCCTCGACCTGGCGGTCGGCAAGCACGTCTACGACGAGGTGTCGCGGGCGGGCGACCTCGCCGTCGTGGACGACTTCTTCTACGACCTTCACCGCTACGGCAAGCGTTGAGCCGCCTGACCGTGGACCTCGCCTAGGAGTCGGCTCATGCCAGTGATATCCACGCCCCAGGAGTTCAACGTGGACGACCTCTACGTCGACCTCCGGCGGCTCACGGGCCACCCGCTGTACCTCAAGTGCGAAGGGTTCAACTTCGCGGGCTCCATCAAGCTCAAGGCCGCCAACGAGATGGTGTCCGCGGCGGTGCGCTCCGGCGCGCTGCACGCGGGCACCACGCTGGTGGAGAGCTCGTCGGGCAACCTCGGTGTGGCGCTGGCCCTGGTGGCGGCCAGTCGCGGGCTGAGGTTCCTGTGCGTCACCGACACCCGCTGCAACCTCTCGACCCGGCAGCTGATGACCGCGCTGGGCGCGGAGGTGCACGTGATCACCGAGCCGGACCCGCTCGACGGGTTCCTCGGCGCGCGCATCCGGTTCGTCCAGCAGGTGGTGGCGGACAACCCCGACCACCTGTGGCTCAACCAGTACGCCAACCCGGGCAACTCGGCGGCGCACTACCAGACCACCGGGCCGGAGATCCTCAAGAGCTTCCCCGACGTCGACGTGGTGTTCATCGGCGCGGGCAGCACCGGCACGCTGATGGGCTGCGCCCGCTACTTCCGGGACCACAAGCCGACCGTGCGGGTCGTCGCGGTCGACAGCATCGGCTCGGTCACCTTCGGCACGCCCGCGCAGCCCCGGATGCTGCCCGGCCTGGGCACCAGCGTGCGCCCGCCGCTGCTGGACGAGTCCTACGTGGACGAGGTGCTGCACGTCGCCGAGGCGGACACCGTCCGGTGGTGCCGGGCCCTGCTGCGCCAGGGCTTCCTGTTCGGCGGGTCGACCGGGACGGTGCTCTCCGGCGCGGCCGAGTGGCTGGCCCGGCAGGACGGCGACCTGACGGCGGTCGCGATCGCGCCCGACCTGGGCGAGCGCTACCTGGACACCGTCTACCACGACCAGTGGATCGCGGACATCTACGGCGCGGACCTGCTCGGTGAGCAGGCACCCGCGACGCTTGCGAGGAGAATGCCATGACCGACGCGTTGCCCCTTTCCGCCGGACAGGCCGAGATCTGGTTCGACGAGAAGCTCAACGGGCGCGGCGTCGCTTACAACTCGGCCGGCTACCTGGACATCCGCGGCCCGCTGGACGTCGCGGCGCTGATCGCGGCCGCGCGCGGCCTGGTCGACGAGGCCGAGTGCACGCGCACCCGCTACACCGAGGTCGACGGCGTGCCGGCGCAGGTCGTGACGCCGCTGGCGGAGCTGCCGCTGACCCGGCTGGAGCTGACCGCGGCCGAGGCGGCCGACTGGATGGCCGCGGACCTCGCCACGCCGTTCGCGCTGGACGAGTTCCCGCTGTTCCGGTTCGCCGTGGTCAGGGTCGCCGAGGACCGGCACTTCTTCTACATGCGCATCCACCACCTGCTGTGCGACGGGTACAGCCAGGTGGTGTTCTGGCGTCGGCTGGCCGAGCTGTACGGCGGGACCGGGGGCGACCCGATCCCGCCGTTGAGCGCGTTGCTCGACGGCGAGCACGCCTACCAGGACTCGCCCGCCGCCGCGAAGGACAAGGCGTTCTGGGCCACCCGGTTCGACACCGCGCCGGACCTGGTGAGCCTGTCCACCCGCACCTCCGGCGGCCCGGAGGTGCACGGCTTCCTGCGCCGCACCGGGGTGCTGCCCGCCGCCACCGCGCAGGCGCTGCGCGAGGTGGCCGGCCGCTCCGCCTCGACGTGGCCGGCCGTCGTGCTGTCCGCGGTCGCGGTGTACACCCAGCGCCTGACCGGCGTCGGCGACGTGCTGCTCACCCTGCCCGCGACCGCCCGGATGGGCGCGACGATGCGCGCGGTGCCCGGCATGGTCGCCAACTACCTGCCGCTGCGGGTCACCGTGCGGCCCGACGACTCCCGCGCCGACCTGCTGCGCCGCACCTCGCGCGAGCTGATGCGGGTGCTCAAGCACCAGCGCCACCGGGTCAGCCGGATCCGCCGCGCGATCGGCCTGTCCACCGACGACCGCCGGCCGTTCGGCCCGTTCGTCAACATCCTGCCGCAGCAGACCGCGTTCCGGCTCGGCGAGTGCTCGGTCGAGGTGAACAACCTGTCGACCGGTCTCATCGAGGACCTGATGCTGACCGTCGTGGACGCGCCGGACGGCGGCCTGGAGGTCCACCTCAACGGCAACCCCGAGCTGTACACCGCCGCCGAGGCCGAGGCCCACCTCGCCCGGTTCACCGCCTTCCTGGCGGCCTTCGCGCGCGCCGCCGACGACGAACCGCTGGCAGCGCTGGAAGTCCTCACCGCCGACGAGCGCGCCGAGTGGCTCGGCGCGACCATCGGCGACACCCGCCCCGACGCGTTCACCGACGTGGTCGAGCAGGTCCGGGCGTTCGCCGCCGAACGCCCCGACGCGATCGCCGTGGTGGAGGACGACTTCGACGTCACCTACGCGGCCCTCGTCGCGCGGGCGAGCGCGTTGTCCCGCAAGCTCCCGAGCGCCCTGGTCGGCGTGCTGGCCGCACCGGGTGCCGGGTTCGTCACCGCCGTGCTGGGCGCGCTCGGCGCGGGCGGCGCCTACGTGCCGCTGGACGTCCGCGCGCCGCTGGCCCGGACCGCCGAACTCGTGCGGGACAACGGGATCGACCTGCTCGTGGTCGACGCCGCGCACCGCCTGCTCGCCGTCGAGCTGGGCGTGGCGCACGTCGTGCTGGACGACGCCGAGGACGCCGAGCTCGCGCCCGCGCTGGGCGCGCCGGACGACCTGGCGTACGTGATCTTCACGTCGGGCTCGACCGGCAAGCCCAAGGGCGCCATGGTGCACCGCGCCGGCATGGTGAACCACCTGCTGGCCAAGGTCGAGGACCTGGGCCTCACCGACGCGGACAGCGTGGTGCAGAACGCGCCGCTGACGTTCGACATCTCGGTGTGGCAGATGCTCGCGCCGCTGGTCGCGGGCGGCCGGGTGCGGGTGGTCGGCCGGGACACCGCCGCCGACCCCGACCTGCTGTTCGGCCTGGTCGCCAACGAGCGCATCACCGTGCTGGAGGTCGTGCCGTCGCTGCTGCGCGCCGCCCTCGACGCGTGGGACATCACCGGCGCACGGCCGAAGCTGCCGTCGCTGCGCGAACTCGTGGTGACCGGCGAGGCGCTGCCCCCGGACCTGTGCCTGCGCTGGTTCGCGCGCTTCCCGACCGTGCCGCTGGTCAACGCCTACGGCCCGACGGAGTGCTCCGACGACGTGACGCACGCGTTCGTCACGGTCGACGACGCCACCGGGGCGCGCGTGCCGATCGGCCGTGCGATCCGCAACACCAACCTGTACGTGCTGGGTGACGACCTGGGCCCGGTGCCGACCGGCGTGCCCGGCGAGCTGTACGTGGGCGGCGCGGGCGTCGGCCGGGGCTACCTGGCCGACCCGAAGCGCACGTCCGCCACGTTCGTCGCCGACCCGTTCAACGGCGGCCGGATGTACCGCACCGGTGACCGCGTGGTGCGCCGCGAGGACGGCCAGTTGGAGTTCCTGGAGCGCCGCGACCACCAGGTGAAGGTGCGCGGCCACCGGATCGAGCTGGGCGAGGTCGAGGCGGCCCTGCGCGGCCTGCCCGAGGTGGCCGACGCGGCCGTGCAGGTCGTCGGTGACGGCGGTGCCAAGCGCCTGGTCGGCTACGTCGTGCTCAAGGGCCGGGTGGACCTGCGCGCCCGCTTGGCCGAGCTGCTGCCCGACTACCTGGTGCCCTCGGCGTTCGTCGAGCTGGACGCGCTGCCGCTGACCGCGCACGGCAAGGTCGACCGCAAGGCGCTGCCCGTGCCCGGACCGGCGGCCGCACCCGCCCGCGCGCCGCGCTCGCCCCGCGAACGCGTGCTGTGCGAGGTCATGGCCGAGGTGCTGGGCCTGCGCGACGTGGGCGTGGACGACGACTTCTTCACCCTCGGCGGCGACAGCATCAGCTCCATCCAGGTGGTCAGCCGGGCCCGCCGCGCCGGGGTGGTGTTCACCTCGCGCGAGGTGATGAAGCACCGCACGCCCGCCGCCATCGCCGTGATCGCCAAGGACGCCGTCGAGACGGCCGCGGTCGTGGACGACGGCGTGGGCGAGGTCGAGCTGACCCCGATCGCCCACCAGCTCCGCGAGGACCTGGTCGACCTCGCGCCGCGCACCCGCCAGTACAGCCAGTACGTGGTGCTGCACGTGCCGACCGGGCTGGACCTGGTCAAGCTCGCCGGCGCGCTCCAGCACGTGCTGGACCTGCACGACGCGCTGCGCACCCGGCTGACCGTGCCGCTGCCCGGCCTGTGGACGATGGAAACCCTGCCGGTGGGCGAGATCCGCGCCACCAAGCTGGTCCGCCGGGTGCCGCTGGCCGAGGTGGGCGACGTGGACGAGGTCGTCGCCGAGGAGGTCGCGCGGGCCCGCGCCGGGCTCGCCCCGGAAGAGGGCCGCGTGCTCCAGGCGGTGCTCATCGACTCCGGCAGCACCGCGCGGCTCGTGCTGGTCGCGCACCACCTCGTGGTGGACGGCGTGTCGTGGCGGATCATCGTGCCCGACCTCGCCGACGCCGTCGCGGGTCGCCCGCTGCAGCCCGTGGGCACGTCCTACCGGCGCTGGGCCAAGGTGCTCGCCGAGCACGCCCGGTCCGCCGCACGCGTCACCGAACTCCCGCTGTGGGCCGCGCAGGCGCAGCCCGACCAGCCGCTGGGCACCCGGCCGCTGGACCCCGGGCGGGACACCTACGGCACCGCCCGGTCGCTGCGGCTGGTGCTGCCGACCGAGCAGACCGCCGCGCTGCTGACCACCGTGCCCGCCGCCTTCCACGCCGAGATCAACGACGTGCTGCTCGCGGGCCTGGCGATCGCGGTCGGCGACTGGCGGCGCAAGAAGCACGGCGTGACCGACCCGGCGGTGCTGGTCGAGGTCGAGGGCCACGGCCGCGAGCAGGTCGTGGACGACGTCGACCTGTCCCGCACGGTCGGCTGGTTCACCAGCGTGTTCCCGCTGCGGCTGGACCCGGGCGAGCTGGACCGCGCCGACCTGTGGGCGGCCGGCGGCAGCGCCGGCACGGCCATCAAGCGGGTCAAGGAGCAGTTGCGCGCGCTGCCCGACCGCGGCATCGGCTTCGGCCTGCTGCGCTACCTCAACCCGCAGACCGTCGGCGCGCTCGCCCGGTTCGGCCCGCCGCAGATCGGGTTCAACTACCTGGGCCGGTTCGCCGCGGGCGCGGCGGCGGGCGACTGGACGCTCGACGCCGGCTCCTCCGTGGTCGGCACCGGCGTCAGCCCGGACATGCCGCTGCGGCACGTCCTCGCGGTCACCCCGGTCACCGAGGACGGCCCCGGCGGGCCGAACCTGGTCGCGGACTGGCTGTGGGCCGACGGGCTGCTCTCCGACGGCGACGTCGCCGACATCGCCCGCACCTGGTTCCGGGCGCTGGAGGCGTTCGTCGAGCACGCCGCGCTGCCCGGCGCGGGCGGGCACAGCCCGTCGGACTTCGACCTGGTCGCGCTGACCGAGGGCGAGATCGCGGCGATCGAGCGCGAGACCGGCGCGGTGCAGGACGTGCTGCCGCTCTCGCCGCTGCAGAAGGGCCTGCTGTTCCAGGCCGAGTTCGACCGGGACGGTGCGGACGTCTACACCCTCCAGGTGGTCGTGGACGTCGAGGGCGCGCTCGACGTCGACGCGTTCCGGGCGGCCGCCGAGGCGTTGCTGCGCAGGCACCCGAACCTGCGCGCGTCGTTCCACTCGCGGCCGTCCGGCGACGCCGTGCAGGTGATCCCGGTCGGCGCCGCGCTGCCGTGGGAGGAGATCGACCTCACCGGCATGGACCCGGACGACCTGGCGCACGAGCTGCGCCGGCTCACCGACGAGGACTGGGTGCGCCGCTACGACATGGCCGACCCGCCGCTGGTCCGGTTCACCGTCGTGCGCACCGGGGCCGACCGGTTCCGGCTGATCTGGGCCGTGCACCACATCCTGGTCGACGGCTGGTCGATGCCGATCTTCGCGCGCGAGCTGTTCACGCTCACCGCGAACGGCGCCGACCTGAGCGCGCTGCCGCCGGTCCCGCCCTCGCGCGGCTACCTGGAGTGGCTGGCGCGCCAGGACGACGAGGCGTCCCGCGAGGCGTGGCGGACCGCACTGGCCGGCCTCGACGAGCCCAGCCGGATCGGCCCGGCCGAGCGGCCCCGGGTCACCGACTCGCCCGCCTCGATCACCGTCGACCTGCCCGCCGACTTCACCGCCGAGCTGTCCGGCTGGGCGCGCGAGCGCGGCCTGACCCTGAACACCGTCATGCAGGGCGCGTGGGCGATCCTGCTGGGCCGGCTGACCGGCCGCGACGACGTGGTGTTCGGCGCGGTGCACTCCGGCCGCCCGGTCGACCTGCCCGGCATGGAGTCCATGGTCGGCCTGTTCCTCAACACGCTGCCGGTGCGGGTCGCGCTGGACCCGACCGCGCGGGTCGCCGACCTGCTGGCCCGCGTGCAGGACGAGCAGTTCGACCTGGCCGCCCACCACCACCTCGGGCTGGCCGAGGTGCAGCAGGTGGCCGGGGTCGGCGAGCTGTTCGACACCGTGGTCAGCTTCCACAACTACCCGATGGACACCGACGGCCTGTCCGGGCTGATCCCGGGCGTCCGGCTGGTCGGCGCGGAGGGCCGGCTGGTCGCCGAGTACCCGTTCGCCCTGTCGGTCTACCCGGGCGAACAGCTCCGGCTGCTCGCGCAATACCGGGCAGACATCTTCGAGGAGCCCGCGATTCACTCGATCGTGGACCGCTTCACCCGGCTGCTGCGCACCCTCACCGGGCAGCCGGACGTCCGGGTGGCGCAGGTCGACCTGCTGGCCCCGGCCGAGCGGACCCGGATCCTGGACGACTGGGCCGGCCGGATCGCCGACCTCCCGCCGGTCGTGGTCACCGACCTGGTCGAGGCCCGGGTGGCCGACGCCCCGGACTCCGTCGCCGCCGTGTTCCAGGGCACGCCGCTGGCCTACGGCGAGCTCAACGCCCGCGCCAACCGGCTCGCCCGGCTGCTCGTCGCGCGCGGCACCGGGCCGGAGGCCATCGTCGCGCTGGCCATGCCGCGCTCGCTGGAGATGCTGGTCGCGGTGCTCGGCGTGCTCAAGGCGGGCGCGTCCTACCTGCCGATCGACGCCAAGTACCCGGCCGACCGGGTGGACTACATGGTGGCCGACGCGAAGCCGGCCGTGCTGCTGTCCACGGCGGAGGTCGCGGCGACCCTGAACGTCGACGTCGAAGTGCTGGCGATCGACGAGATCGACTTCTCCGGCTACCCCGACGGCGACCTGACCGACGAGCACCGGGTCGCGCCGCTGCGCCCGCACCACCCGGCGTACGTGATCTACACGTCCGGCTCGACCGGCAAGCCCAAGGGCGTCGTGGTCGACCACGCCGGGTTCGTCGCGATGGTGCTCAGCCTCAGCGACAAGTTCCAGGTCACCACCGACACCAAGGTGTTGCAGTTCGCCTCGTACAGCTTCGACGCCACGGTGTGGGAGATGGGCCTGGCGCTGTGCGGCGGCGGCACGGTCGTGGTCGCGGGCGAGGACGCGCGCGGCCCCGGCCAGGCGCTGATCGACCTCATCAACGACAACGGCGTGAACCTGGCCGCGCTGCCGCCGGTGGTGGCGGGCGGGCTGCCCGAGGGCACCGTGCTGCCCGACGACCTGACCATGGTGGTGGCGGGCGAGGCGTGCCCGCCGGAGATCGTGGCCCGCTGGTCGGCCACCCACCGGATGTTCAACGGCTACGGGCCCACCGAGTCGGTGCTGGCCTCGACCGTCGGCGGTCCGCTCGCGCCCGGCCCGAAGCCGCCGATCGGCGTGCCGACCGCCGCGCACCGGGTGTACGTGCTGGACTCGTTGCTGCACCCGGTCCCCGAGGGCGTGACCGGCGAGCTGTACGTCAGCGGCGGCCTGGCCCGCGGCTACCTCAACCGGCCCGGCCTGACCGCCGAGCGGTTCGTGGCCGACCCGTTCGGCGGGCCCGGCGACCGGATGTACCGCACCGGAGACCTGGTCAAGTGGCTGCCCGGCGGGCAGCTGGACTACCTGGGCCGCGCCGACGACCAGGTGCAGCTGCGCGGGTTCAGGATCGAGCTCGGCGAGATCGAGTCGGCCGCCCTGTCGCACCCGAACGTGGTGCTGGCGGCGGCGGTCGTCCGCGAGGACGAGGGCGAGGACCGCAAGCTGGTCGCCTACCTGGTCACCGACCAGGAGGGCACGGCGGTCCCGGCGGGCCTGCGGGAGAAGCTGGTCGAGGTGCTGCCGGAGTACATGGTGCCCTCGGCGCTGGTGGTGCTCGAAGAGCTGCCGCTGACCACGCAGGGCAAGCTGGACCGCAAGGCGCTGCCCGCCCCGGACTACGCCGGCCAGACCCGCGGCCGGGGCCCGCGCAACCCGGTCGAGGAGATCCTCTGCGGCGTCTTCGCCGACGTCCTGCAACTGCCGCAGGTCGGCATCGACGACGACTTCTTCACCCTCGGCGGGCACTCCCTGCTGGCCACCAAGGTGATCAGCCGGGCCCGCGCCGCGCTGGGCGTGGAGCTGCCGATCCGGGCGCTGTTCGAGGCCCGCACGGTCGCCGGCGTCGCGGAGCAGGTGGTCGGCGCGTCCGACGCCCGCCCGCCGCTGGTGCCCGCCGTGCGCGGCGAGCGCGTGCCGCTGTCGTTCGCGCAGACCAGGTTGTGGTTCCTGGACAAGTTCGAGGACGGCATCACCGGCACCTACAACGTGCCGATGGCCGTCCGGCTCAACGGCGACCTCGACGTGCCCGCGCTGCGCGGCGCGCTGCGGGACCTGGTGGCCCGCCACGAGGTCCTGCGCTCGGTGTTCCCGGACGTCGGCGGCGAGCCGTACCAGCGGGTGGTGGAGGTGCCGGCGGACTACCCGGCGCTGCCGCTGACCCGGCTGCCCGAGGCCGAGCTGCCGGCGGTGCTGACCGCCGAGGCCGACCGGGGCTTCGACCTCGCGGCCGAACCCGTGGTGCGGGCCCACCTCTACGGTGTCGCGCCCGCTGAACACGTGCTGCTGCTGGTGTTCCACCACATCGCGTTCGACGGCTGGTCCATCGCGCCGATGGTGGCCGACCTCGCCACCGCCTACCGGGCCCGCGTCGCCGGACGCCGGCCGGACTGGGTCCCGCTGGAGGTGCAGTACGCGGACTACGCGCTGTGGCAGCGGGAGCTGCTCGGCGACGAGCACGACCCGGAGAGCCTGCTGTCCCACCAGCTCGGGTACTGGACCAAGGCCCTGGCCGGGGTGCCGGAGGAGCTGGACCTGCCGACCGACTTCGCCCGCCCGGCGGTCGCCGAGTACACCGGCGACGAGCTGCGGTTCGAGGTCGACGCGGAGCTGTACCAGGCCGTGGTGACGCTGGCCCGCGACTCCGGGGCGAGCGTGTTCATGGTGTTCCAGGCGGCGTTGTCGGCCCTGCTGACCAAGCTCGGCGCGGGCACCGACATCCCGCTGGGCACGCCCACCGCCGGCCGCACCGACGACGAGCTGGCCGGCCTGATCGGCTTCTTCGTCAACACCCTGGTGCTGCGCACCGACACCGGCGGCGACCCGACCTTCCAGGAGCTGCTGCACCGGGTGCGCGACACCAACCTGGCCGCCTACCAGCACCAGGACGTGCCGTTCGAGCACCTGGTGGACAAGCTCAACCCGGAGCGGTCGCTGAACAAGCAGCCGCTGTTCCAGGTCATGCTCTCGTTGCAGACCAGCGACGACATCCCGCTGACGCTGCCCGGCCTGACCGGTCGGGTGGAGCCGGTGCGGTCGCAGCGGGCGAAGTTCGACTTCACCGTGCTGCTGGAGGAGCGCTACGCCGAGGGCGTGCCGGCCGGGATGCACGGCGTGCTGGAGTACAGCACCGAGCTGTTCACCGAGGCGTCCGCGCGGCGGCTGTCCCGCCGGCTGGTCGACTTCCTGCGGACCGTGGTGTCCGACCCGGCGGCCCGGCTGAGCCGGGTGGACGTGCTCGACGCCGACGAGCGGGACGCGGTCCTGCGGATCGGCACGGGTCCGGTCAGGCCGCAGGCGTACGAGGGCGTGGTGGAGCGGGTCCGGTCGCTCGCGCTGGCGAAGCCGGACGCCGTCGCCGTGGTGGACGACCAGGCGTCGGTCACCTACGCCGAACTCGTCGGGCGGGCCAGCGCGTTCTCCCGGCGGGTGCCCGGCGACGGGCTCACCGCCGTGCTGGCCGCGCCCGGGATCGGTTTCGTGACGGCGGTCCTGGGCGTGCTCGGCGCGGGCGGCGGGTACGTGCCGCTGGACGTGCAGGCGCCCGTGGCGCGGATCGCCGCGCTGCTCGCCGACAGCGGGGCCCGCGCGGTCGCGGTCGACGCGGCCCACCTGGACCTGGCGCGCGAGGTCGCGAACGGGATCGACGTCGTGCTGCTCGACGACGCCCTCGACACCGAGCTGGCCCCCGCGCTCGGCGAGCCGGACGACCTGGCGTACGTGATCTTCACGTCCGGCTCGACCGGCAAGCCCAAGGGCGCCATGGTGCACCGCCGCGGCATGGTGAACCACCTGTGGTGCAAGGTGGACGACCTCGAAGTGTCCGAAGTGGACACCATCGTGCACAACGCCCCGGTCACGTTCGACATCTCGGTGTGGCAGATGCTCACCGCGCTGATGGCGGGCGGCCGGGTCCGGGTCACCGGGCGGGACACCGCCGTGGACCCGAACGCCCTGTTCGCCACGGTCCCGGACGAGGGCGTGACGATCCTGGAGGTCGTCCCGTCGCTGCTGCGCGCCGCGCTCGACGCGTGGGACATCACCGAGGAGACGCCGGCGCTGCCCGGCCTGAAGTGGCTCGTGGTCACCGGCGAGGCGCTGCCGCCGGACCTGTGCCACCGCTGGTTCGCCCGCTACCCGGGCATCCCGCTGGTCAACGCCTACGGGCCCACGGAGTGCTCGGACGACGTGACGCACGCGCACATCCGGCTCGGCGACGAGCTCGGCGACGCCCGCGTCCCGATCGGCCGCCCCGTGCGCAACACCCGCCTGTACGTGCTGGGCGACGACCTGCGCCCGGTGCCCGCCGGCGTGCCCGGCGAGCTGTACGTGGGCGGCACGGGCGTCGGCCGGGGCTACCTGAACGACCGGGCCAAGACCTCGGTGACGTTCATGGCGGACCCGTACGGCGAGCCCGGCACGCGGATGTACCGCACCGGCGACCGGGTCGTGCTGCGGCCCGACGGCCAGTTGGAGTTCCTGGAGCGCCGCGACCACCAGGTGAAGATCCGGGGCCACCGGATCGAGCTGGGCGAGGTCGAGGCGGCGCTGCGGGCGGTGCCCGAGGTCGGTGACGCGGCGGTGTCCGTCGGCGGCGACCACGGCGGCCACAAGCGGCTGGTCGGCTACGTCGTGGCCGCGCCCGGCGGCACGCTGGACGCACAGGCCGTGCGGGACCGGCTCGGCGAGTCGCTGCCCGACTACATGGTCCCGGCGGCGATGGTCGTGCTCGACGCGCTCCCGCTGACCCCCAACGGGAAGGTCGACCGCAAGGCGCTGCCGGAGCCGGACCTGGCCACCACCCGCGGCCGCGGCCCGCGCACGCCGGTCGAGGAGATCCTGTGCGGCGTGTTCGCCGAGGTGCTGGGCTCGACCGAGATCGGCGTCGAGGACGACTTCTTCGACCTGGGCGGGCACTCGCTGCTGGCCACCCGGGTGGTCAGCCGGGTGCGCACGGTGCTGGACGTGGAACTGCCGGTCCGGGCGCTGTTCGAGGCCCGCACGGTGGCGGGCCTGGCGAAGCTGGTGGCGGGCGCGGACTCGGCCCGGCCCGCGCTGCGGCCGGTCGAACGCGCCGGGGACGAAGGTCTGCCGCTGTCGTTCGCCCAGCGCCGCCTGTGGTTCCTCAACAAGCTGGAGGAGGGCACCACCGGCACGTACAACATCCCGTTGGCGGTGCGGCTCAAGGGCGAGCTGGACGTCCCGGCCCTCACCGCCGCCGTGGACGACGTGGTGGCGCGCAACGAGATCCTGCGCACGGTGTTCCCGGACGTGGACGGCGTGCCGTACCAGCGGGTGCTGCCCGTGCACGGCTCGGCGCTGCGGATCGACAGCACCGACGACATCACGCGGACGTTGGCCGAGGAAGTCGACCGGGGCTTCGACCTGGCCACCGAACCCGCCCTGCGGGCCCGGCTCTACGCGGTCGACGAGCAGGAGCACGTGCTGCTGCTGGTGTTCCACCACATCGCGTTCGACGGCTGGTCCAGCGCCCCGCTGGGCCGTGACCTGGCCGCCGCGTACGCCGCCCGCCGCACCGGCAAGGCCCCCACGTGGGAGCCGCTGCCCGTGCAGTACGCGGACTACGCGGTGTGGCAGCGGGAGTGGCTCGGCAGCGAGACCGACCCGGGCAGCGTCCTGACCGCCCAGCTGGAGTACTGGACGCGGGCGTTGGCGGACCTGCCGGAGGAGCTGGACCTGCCGACCGACTTCGCCCGTGCCGCGGTCAGCGACCATGACGGCGACGTGCACCAGTTCGCCGTGCCGCCGGAGCTGCACGCCGGGCTCGTCGCGCTGGCGAGGGAGACCGGCGCGAGCGTGTTCATGCTCGTGCAGGCCGCGGTGTCCACCCTGCTGACCAAGCTCGGCGCGGGCACGGACATCCCGTTGGGCAGCCCGATCGCGGGCCGCACCGACGAGGCGCTGCACGACATGGTGGGCTTCTTCGTCAACACCTTGGTGCTGCGCACCGACACCGGCGGCGACCCGACCTTCCGGGAGCTGGTCCGCCGGGTGCGGGAGGCCGACCTGGCCGCCTACGCCCACCAGGACCTGCCGTTCGAGTACCTGGTGGAGGCGCTCAACCCGGACCGCTCGCTGTCCCGGCACCCGCTGTTCCAGGTGATGCTGGCCTTCCAGAACGACGACGAGGCGGCCGAGGCGCTGCCCGGCGTGCACGCCTCGATCGAGCCGATGAAGGCGAGCCGGTCGAAGTTCGACCTGACCTTCGACCTGGTGGAGCGGCAGCTCGACGGCGTGCCCGCGGGCATGGACGGCGTGCTGGCCTACCGCACCGACCTGTTCCGGGCGTCCACCGTGGACAGCATGGCCGAACGGCTGGTGCGCGTGCTGCACGCCGTCGTCGCCGACCCCGACGCGCCACTGAGCGACGTCGACGTGCTGGGGGAGCGGGAGCGGCAGCGGATTCTGGTCGAGTGGAACGACACCGCGCGGGAAGGTCGCGCGCTGCTGCCGGACCTGGTCGCCGACCGGACCCGGCAGAACCCCGGTGCGACCGCGCTGGTCGGGCCGGACGGCCGGTTCACCTACCGCCAGCTCGGCGCGCGGGCGAACCGGCTGGCCCGGGAGCTGATCCGGCTCGGCGCGGGTCCGGAGCGGGTCGTGGCGATCGCCGTGCCCCGGTCGGCGGACCTGGTCCTGGCGGCGCTCGCGGTGCTCAAGACCGGCGCGGCGTTCCGGCCGGTGGACCCGGCGAACCCGGTCGACGCCGGCGCGGCGCTCACCGTCACCACGGCGGACGTGGCCGGGCGGTTGTCCGGCGACCTGCTGGTGCTCGACTCGCCGGAGGTGGACAAGGTCCTGCGCGCCCGGGGCGGCGCGGCGGAGCTGACCGACAAGGACCGGATCGCGCCGCTGCGGCCCGAGCACCCGGCCTACGTCGACGGCTCGTCCGGCGAGCCGGGCCTGGTGCTCACCCACCGGGCGCTGCGCGACCTGGTGGCGGACCTGCGGCTGCGGCTGGCGATGAGCCGGGACGACCGGCTGCTGGTGACCGGCTTCGCCCTGGAGCTGTTCGTGCCGCTGGTGTCCGGGGCGACGCTGGTCGTGGCCGACGGGGACGCCCTGCGCGACCCGGCGGCGCTGGGCGCGCGGCTGCTCGACAGCCGGACGACCGTCATGCGGGCCGTGCCGGAGCTGTGGCAGGCCTTGGTCGACGCCGCACCGGACGCGTTGCGCCGGCTGCGGGTCGTGCTGGCCGGCGAGGCGAGCGCGTCGCTGGTCGAGTCCCTGCACGCGCTCACCCCCGACGTGCGCACGACTCCGTCCGAAGTGGAGGGTGGTGGGCCGGTCGACACCAAGGTCTACGTGCTCGACCACGCGTTGCGGCCGGTGCCGCCGGGCGTGCCGGGCGAGCTGTACCTCGGTGGCTCCGCGCGGGGCTCGGACCGCACCGCGGACCGGTACCTGGCCGACCCGTTCGGCGCGGCGGGCGACCGGCTCTTGCGCACCGGCGACGTGGTGCGCTGGGACGGTGCCGGCGAGGTCGAGTTCCTGGGCCGGCGCGACCACCAGGTGAAGGTGCGCGGGTTCCGGGTCGAACCGGGTGAGGTCGAGGCCGCGCTGCGGGCCGTCCCGGGCATCTCCGACGCGGTCGTCGTGGCCGCCGCCGGGCGCCTGGTCGGCTACCTGGTCGGCGCGGACGTGCCGGAGCCGGCCGTCGTGCGGCGCAGGCTCGGCGAATCGCTGCCCGACCACATGGTGCCGTCGGCGCTGGTCACCCTGGACGCCTTCCCGCTCGACGCCGACGGGAAGCTGGACCGGGCGGCGCTGCCCGCGCCCGACTCCGCCGACCGCGCGCCGTCCCGCGAGCCGCGCACCGCCGCCGAACGGCTGCTGTGCGACGTGTTCGCCGACGTGCTGGGCCTGCCCGAGGTCCGGGTGGACGACGACTTCTTCGAGCTGGGCGGGCACTCGCTGCTCGCCACGGGCGTGGTCAGCCGGGCCCGCAAGGCCGGGCTGCGCTTCGCCATCGCCGACGTCTTCGTGCACAAGACCGCCGAGGGCCTGGCGGGCGTGGCCGAGGAGCTGGAGGCCCCGGCGGCGGGCGCGTCCGCGGTCGCCCGGGTGTTCGACGAGGTGCGGGCGCTGGAGAGCGGCGACGACCCGCTGGACCCGTTCGCCGTGGTCCTGCCGATCCGGCCGGACGGGGCGAAGCCGCCGCTGTTCGTGCTGCACAGCGGCCTCGGGTCGAGCCTGCCCTACGTGGGGCTGGCCCGCGCGATCGACCCGGACGTGCCGATCTACGGCATCCAGTCGCCCAGCGTCGGGCAGCTGGCCCCGCTCCCGGACAGCATCGGCGCGGTCGCCGAGGAGTACCTCGGCTACCTCCGGCGGGTCCAACCCGAAGGGCCCTACCACCTGCTGGGGTGGTCGTTCGGCGGCGTGCTGGCGCACGAACTGGCCGTGCGGCTGCAACGCGACGGCGAGCGGGTGGCGCTGGTCGCGAACCTCGACGGCTACCCGCACAAGGCCGGCACCGAGGACGAGGACCTCAGCGACAACGAGTTGTTGCTGCGTGTCATGGAGGTCATCGGGCACGACCGCGCCGAGTTCACCGGCCGCGAGCTCAAGCCCGGCGACGTGGTCGAGGTGCTGCGCCGCGACCGGCACCCGCTGGCCGAGCTGGGCGAGCAGCGGCTGCTGGCCATGCTGTCCGTGGTGCGCAACCACGGCCGGATCATGGAGACCTTCGCGCCGGGCAGGTTCGACGGCGACCTGGTGCTGTTCTCCGCGGTGGAGGACCGCTCGGAGGCCGAGGTCGGGGAACTGGCCGACTCGTGGGCGGCGCACGTCACCGGCGAGGTCCGCACGCACCGCGTGCCGTGCGGGCACGAGTACATGATGCACCCCGAGCCGCAGGCGCTGATCGGCGCCGCGGTCGCGGAAGAGCTCCGCCGGGTGCAGGGCAACCACATCGGGGAGGCACGACCGTGACCACGCTGGACGTCCCGACCGCGCAGACACCGCTCGCGCCGGTCACCGAGGTGCTCGCCATCGCGGGCCGGCGGATGCGGCGGCTGCGCCGCAACCCCGGCCGGCTGGTCGGCATCACGCTCAACCCGCTGATCACGATGATCGCGCTGGGGTACCTGTTCTCCAACGCGATCCAGATCCCGGGCAGCAACAACTACATCGAGTTCATCTTCGCCGGCGTGGTGATGCAGGTCGGTCTGGCCAGCGTCGGCCCGACCGCGATCGCGGTGGCGCTGGACGTGCAGGGCGGCCTGGTGGACCGGTTCCGGTCGCTGCCGATCACCCGCTCCGCGGTGCTGATCGGGCACACCCTGGCGGACCTCGCGATCAGCCTGATCGGCCTGGCCATCGTGGTCGCGTTCGGCGTGCTGTTCGGGTGGCGGTCGCACACCGGGATCCTGCCGACGCTCGCCGGGTTCGCGCTCGTGGCGGTCTTCATCTTCACCGTCCTGTGGGTCGGCGTGCTGCTGGGCATGGCGTCGAAGAACCTGGAGACCATCGAGTCCGTCGGCGGCCTGGTCGCGGTCGTGTTCTCCTTCCTGTCCAACGGTTTCCTCTCGGTGGACAAGCTGCCCGGCTGGATCCAGCCGATCGCCCAGTACAACCCGGTCAGCTCGGTGATCTCGGCCTGCCGGGAGCTGTGGGGCAACCAGGCGGCCGGCCCGGCGAACCCGGTCGGCGGGAACAACTACCTGATGATCATCGTGTCGCTGGGGGTGCTGTTCCTGGTCACCTCCTACCTCAGCGTCCGCCGCTACCGCAACGCCTGACCCCGAAGGACGCGCCGACCATGACCGCCGACCTGGCAACCGTCGACCTCGCCGACCCGCAGACGTTCCTCGACGTCGACCTCACCGCGCTGTGGCAGCACCTGCGCGCGGAGAGCCCCGTGCACTGGAACGAGCCGCGCGGCGACCAGCCCGGCTTCTGGGTGGTGACCCGCCACGCCGACTGCGTCGCCGCCTACAAGGACAACAAGCGGCTCACCTCCGAACGCGGCAACGTGCTGACCACGTTGTTGCAGGGCAACGACTCCGCGTCGGGCAAGATGCTGGCCGTCACCGACGGCGCGCGGCACCGCGAGGTGCGCAAGCTGATGCTCAAGTCGTTCTCGCCGCGGCTGCTCGAAGCGGTGGCCCAGCAGGTGCGCGCGCGGACCTTCAGCCTGCTGGAGGAGGTCATCGCGCGCGGCGAGTGCGATTTCGCCACCGACGTCGCCGACCACATCCCGATCAACACCATCGGCGACCTGATGGACGTGCCCACCGCCGACCGGCCCCGGCTGGTCGACTGGAACAACCGCACGCTGAGCAGGATGAGCTCCGCCGACTCCGAGATGGACGAGTGGCTGGCGCGCAACGAGATCCTGCTCTACTTCACCGACCTGGCCGACCAGCGCCGCCGCACGCCCGGCGACGACGTGCTCTCCGCCCTGGCCAACGGCCTGATCGACGGCGAGCCGCTGGCCGAGGACGAGGTGGTGTTCAACTCCTACAGCCTCATCCTGGGCGCGGACGAGTCCAGCCGGATGTCGTCCATCGGCGCGATCCTCGCCCTGGCCGAGAACCCCGAGCAGTGGCGCCGGCTCAAGTCCGGCGAGGTGAGCATCGAGTCGGCCACCGAGGAGGTGCTGCGCTGGACCACGCCCGCCATGCACTTCGGCCGGCGGGCCGTGGAGGACGTGGAGCTCGGCGGCCGGACCATCCGCGACGGCGACATCGTCACGATGTGGAACAGCTCGGCGAACTTCGACGAGGACGTGTTCCCCGACCCGACCCGGTTCGACCTCGCCCGCACCCCGAACCGGCACATCGCGTTCGGCTTCGGCCCGCACTTCTGCCTGGGCGCGTTCCTGGGCCGCGCGCACGTCGGCTCGGTGCTGGAGGGCCTGCGCGACCTGGTGGCCGAGATCCGGGTGCCGGGTCCGGGCACCCGGCTGTACTCGAACTTCGTCTACGGCTACAGCAGCCTGCCGGTCGAGCTGGTGCCGGAGGCGCGCTGAGCATCACCGATCCGTCAGCGTGCGGTCAGCGCGCGCCGAAAGCATTGACCGACTGGGGCCCACCCCACCGCGAGGGTACGGAGAACCGAAGTGACGAACCCCTTTGACGACCAGGACGGCCGGTTTCTCGTGCTGGTGAACGACGAAGGCCAGCACTGCCTGTGGCCGGCGTTCGCCCGCGTGCCCGCCGGCTGGACCGTGGCACTGGAGGAGACCACGCGGGACGCGGCGCTGTCCTTCGTGGAGGACAACTGGACCGACATGCGTCCGCGCAGCCTCCGCGAGGCCCACGAGGCCACCGAGAGCAAGGCGAGCTGATGGACCTCGCGATCGAAGTCTCCGGCCTGCGCAAGACCTACGACAAGACCGAGGCGCTGCGCGGCATCGACCTGTCCGTGCGGACCGGCTCGGTGCTCGGCGTGCTCGGCCCCAACGGCGCGGGCAAGACGACCGCCGTCCGGGTGCTGGCGACCCTGCTCGTCCCGGACGGCGGCACGGCCCGGGTGGCGGGCTTCGACGTGGTGAAGCAGCCGCGCGAGGTGCGCCGCCGGATCGGCCTGGCCGGTCAGAACGCCGCCGTGGACGAGCTGCTCACCGGCCGGGAGAACCTGGTCCTGCTCGGCCGGCTGCTGCACCTGGGCGGCGCGGGCGCCCGCAAGCGCGCGGGGGAGCTGCTGGAGCGGTTCGACCTGGTCGCGGCGGGCGACCGCCCGGTGGGCACCTACTCCGGCGGGATGCGCCGCCGGCTGGACCTGGCCAGCTGCCTGGTCGGCAACCCCCAGGTGCTGTTCCTGGACGAGCCCACCACGGGCCTGGACCCGGCCAGCCGCCAGTCGCTGTGGAACACCGTGCGCGTACTCGTGGACGAGGGCGTCACCGTGCTGCTGACCACCCAGTACCTGGAGGAGGCCGACTACCTGGCCGACCAGATCGTGGTCATCGCGGCCGGCCAGGTCATCGCCGACGGCACCCCCGACGAGCTCAAGCGCAAGGTGGGCCAGGAGTGGCTGGAGGTCGCCGTCGCGCTGCCCGACCGGGTGCCCGACGCGCTGGCCGCGCTCGGCCCGCTGGCCATCGACGAACCGACCGCGGACGCCACCAGGGGTCTGGTCAAGCTGCAATTGAAAGACGGTATGGACGGCATCGCCACAGCGGCGGTCGCGCTTCGGGATGCCGGAGTGGACGTGGCGGACTTCTCGCTGCGCCGACCCACCCTGGACGACGTGTTCTTCAACCTCGTCGGACACCCGACGGAGAAGTAGGGACCACCTAGCAGGAAGGAACCGCCGTGCCCCAGCGCACCCAGAACTTCGCGGGCAGCCGCGCGCTGTCCATGAGCAGGCACCAGACCCGCGCGGGACGGCGGGGGGCGCGGGCATGAGCGACCTCCTGGTGCGCGTGGGGCACGTCGCCGCGGTCCTCGCGGTGGTCCTCGTCGCCGCCTACCTGGGCCGCCGCGCGGCCCGCGCGGCGCGGCAGCCCGAAGTGATCGGCGAGATCCTGGCGGGCATCCTGGTGGTCCCCGCGGTGCTCGCGATCGGCGGACCGGACGGGCTCGCGCGGGTGCTGCCCGGCGACGTCGTCGGCCCGCTCAAGACGCTCGGCCAGGTCGGCCTGGTGCTGTTCCTGGTCGGCGTGGCGCACGAGCTGCGGCACGGCAAGTCCGGGCTCGGCGCGAAGGCCGTGGGCTGGGTGACCGCGGGCTCGTTCGTGCCGGCGCTGCTGGCGGGCCTGGGGATGGCCGCCTGGGTGCTGCTGGCCGCCGACCCCGACCTGCGCGGCACCGCGCCCGCGCCCGCCCTGGTGCTGATGGTCGCCGTGGCGCTGAGCGTGACCGCCGTGCCGGTGCTGGCCCGGATCCTGGAAGACCGTCGGATGGTGGACAGCCCGTCGGGCAAGCTCTCGATGGCCGCCGCGGTCGTCACCGACTCCGTGGCGTGGGTGCTGCTGGTCGTCGCGGTCGGCATCTCCGGCGGCGTGCTCGTCTCGCTGGCGCTGCTCGCGGTCGGTGTCGCGGTCACCGTCGTCGGCCGGATCCTGCTGCGCGGCAAGACCCCGATGGCCGCCGCCGAGCGGTTCCCGAAGTCCACCGGCCTCGCCGTCTCCGCGCTGGCGCTGCTGCTGGCCTTCCAGTTCGAGCACTGGGGCCTGACCGCCGTGTTCGGCGCGTTCGTGGTGGGGCTGGCGCTGCCCGCCGGGCCCTGGACGACGGTGGTCCGGCCGGTGACCAACCTCGGCCGGCTGCTCGTGCCGGTGTTCTTCGTGGTGGCGGGCATGGGGGTGGCCAACGCGCCGCGCGCCGCCGTGCCGTGGGCCGCCATCCTGATCGCCCTGGCGCTCGCCGTCGTGGGCAAGATCGGCGGTGGCTACCTGGGGACGCGGCTCGCCGGGCAGGACCGGCGCACCGCGCTGACGGTGGGCGTGCTGATGAACACCCGCGGCCTGACCGAGATCGTCGTGCTCCAGGCCGGGTACAGCGCCGGACTGCTGTCCGTGCAGCTCTTCCTGGCCCTGGTCGTGATGGCCCTGGTGACCACCGCGATGACCGGCCCCCTGCTGTCCCTGATCGAACGCCGCGCGCGCGTCAGCGCCGCCGCGACCCGAGAGCTCGTTCCCGACTTGCCAGGCGGTAGGCCATGACCCAGTCGCTCCCCGTCATCCCGGTTGCCGAGTTCCGCACCCTGATGTCCCACTTCCCGACCGGCGTCGCGATCATCACCACGACGGCCCCGGACGGCGAGCCGCGCGGCATGACGGTGTCCTCGGTGTGCAGCGTCACGCTGTCGCCGCCGACCCTGCTGGTGTGCCTGCGCAACGGCAGCCCCACGCTGGAGGCGGTGCTGGGCAGCGGCACCTTCGCGGTGAACTTCCTGCACGGCGACGCCCGCCCGGTGGCCGAGCTGTTCGCCTCCGGCGCGCCGGACCGGTTCGACCTGGTCCCGTGGCGGCAGCCCGCCGGCGCGGCCGGCCCGCACCTGGTGCAGGACGCCCACGCGGTGGCCGACTGCCGGGTCAGCCGCACCGAGCCGGTCGGCGACCACACCGTGGTGTTCGGCGAGACGTTCCAGGTGGTGCGGGAACCCGGGCACCTCCCGCTGCTCTACGGCCTGCGCGAGTACCAGGTCTGGCAGGCGGACAAGTCCGCCGAGAGCCGGTAGCGCCGGAGGTCGGCCACCCGCCGCGCCACGATCGCCCCGGCGGAGCCCCCGCCGGGGCGATCGTGGCGCTAGCCTCGGTACAGTGCCGAATTTCTCGCCAGTGATGTGCAGGATCGGTCCGCCGGGCGGGGAGTTCACCCTCTGGCCGGTCGCCGCGGTCGACGGGACCTGGCTGCACCTCGACGGGACCGCCGACCAGCACGACGTGGGCAGCGCGTTGTGCGCCCTGTACTTCGCCGGCGGCGGGTCGACCGCGGGCAGCACCGACGAGGCCGTGCACGAGCTGATCGGCTTCGACACCCTGTACGCGCCCGGCGGTTTGTTGCTGCGCGACAACGGCACCAGTGTCGAACCGGGCCCGCGTTCGGAGCTGTTCGCTTGGCGCACCTGGCTGGCGGCGCTGTACCGGGCCGAGATCGATCTGGGGCCGGGGCCGTGGGTCGAGTACGTGGGCCCGGGAATGGGCGCGGAAGTGGGCGCGGAAGTGGGTCCGGAAGTGGGTCCGGAAGTGGGTCCGGACGTGGGTCCGGACGTGGTGCGCGTCTGGCCGGGGGAGGGGCGCGCCGGGCCGTACGTGGACGTGGCGCGGCAGGCCCTGCCGGGGATGCTGAGACAGGTGCAACGCGACCTGACGGGGTTCCTGGGTGCGTTGCGGACGTGGGCGGCCACCCACTCGCCGGACCAGACCGAACTGCTCGTCGCCGCGGTCGACGCGGGCCTGGAGATCACCGAACCCCTCCCGCTGTGAGCCGACCTCACCCGGCCGTGCGGCGATCGGAATTCCTTGTCGCAGAGCCACGTTCGGCCGGCTTGAATGACCGCGGCCTGGTGCCGGGACCGATCCCGGCACCGGGCCGCCACCTCACGCCATCGCGTCGCGCAGGGACTTCGGCCGCATGTCGGTCCACACCTCGTCGACGTGGGCGGAGCACTCGTCCAGCGTGCCGGTCTTGCCGTCCGCGACCCACCCCGCCGGGACCGGCTGGTGGGCCGGCCACAGCGAGTACTGGCCCTCGTCGTTGACCAGCACCTGGTAGGCGATGTCAGACCTCATCGGGAACACCCTCCTGATCGACTTTCCTGGCTGAATAGCGCCGCAAGGTCGGACTGACCGTCACGAACGCGGTAATCACGGCGATCCCCACGGCGCAGACCAGGACGGCCCGGTCCGCGGAGAAGGCTTCGGTGAGCGTCCCGCCCACCAGGGGCCCCAGCGCGCCCGCCGCGCCGACCACGACCGACAGCACCCCGCTCATCCGCCCGCGCAACTCGTCGGGCGTCAGCAGCAGCTGGTGCGTCGAGATCGTGGTGTTCGCGGTGGGCGCCAACAACGTCATGAGCGCGAACAACCCGCCCATCACGATACCGTCGGACACGAAGTAGGCGATGGGCGTCAGCAGCGTCAACGCCCAGAACACCGACGCGATCGAGATGAATGGCCCCAGCGCGCGGTGTAGCCACGGCGCGATCAACGCGCCCACCACACCACCGACACCGAGCATCGCGGCCATCACGCCGATCATCGCGGACGACACGCCGCGTGCCTCCGCCAGCACGATGACCACCAGGTAGAACGCGGTGAAGAACAGGTTCAGCACGACCGCGCACAACGCCGTGACCCGAACCTCCCGCCGCTGCCACACCCACCTCAGCCCGTCGCCCATCTCCCGGACGAAGTGCTGCCGGTTGACGACGGGTTCCCTGGGCGGCACCCGGAGAAACGCCAGCGCCACGAACGCCAGGCAGTGCGTGATCAGGTCCAGCAGGAACGGCAGCCAGCGGGTGAAGGCGAACAGCACGCCGCCCAGCGTGGTGCCGACCGTCTGGCCCAACGACGACCGCGCGGCGTTCATCGCCACCGCCGTCGCCAACTGCTCCTCCGGCACCAACCGGGGCAGGCAGGCGTCCTCGGCGGGTTCGAACAGGGCACGGGCCACGCCGAGCACCGCCGCCACCGCCGCCATGTGCAGGAAGGACGGCTCGCCCACGATCAACGCGATCACCAGCGACGCCAGCGCGACTGCCTGCGCCGCCTCGCACGCCAGCATGATCCGGCGCCGGTCCATCCGGTCGACCAGCACCCCGGCCGGCACGCCGGCGAGCAGCTGGGCGGTGGCGTCCACGGTGAGCACCAGGCCGGACGCGACCGGCGAGCCGGTGATCGCGAGCACCAGCAACGGGAAGGCGATCATCGTGGCCGAGAAGCCGACCTCGGCGACCGCCTGCCCGCCCCAGAGCAGCGTGTAGTTCCGGTTGCGCGCCAACGAGACGGTCACACCGCACCCCGGCAGTCCTCGGCGATCGCCCGCAACGCGAACCCGAAGTCGGCGACGACCCGCCGCACCACGTCCGGCGAGTGCACGTCCGGGTGGTAGTACCAGGAGAACCCGAGCCGCCCGCCGCCGGCCTCGCCGACCACGTCGATCAGGTGCTCGCCCTGGTCGGCCGGGTCGTGCTCGTGCCCGATGGACGGCAGGACGCCCCGGTAGAGCCCGGACGACTCCTCCGAGCCGGAGTCGAACTGGCCCAGGTAGTTGAACGCCACCGCCGGCACGCCACCGCCGGACACCCGGCCGTGCTGCCGCAGCGCCCCGTACCCGATCCCGTTGGCCGGCACGTCCCGCAACTGCCGCCGCACGGCCTTCACCCGCGACCGCCAGTCACCGTCGGGCACCTGTAGTTCCACCGGGAACACGGTGGTGAACCAGCCGACGGTGCGCGAGAGGTCCACGTCGTCGAACAGGTCCTCGCGGCCGTGGCCTTCGAGGTCGACCGACACCGTCGGCGACCCGGTCCACCGCGACAGCGACCACGCCAGCGCGGCCAGCAGCACGTCGTTGATCCGCGTCCGGTAGGCGGCGGGAGCGCCGCGCAGCAACGCCTCCGTGTCGCCCTCGGACAGCTCGACGGTCACCACCTCGGCGGCCGCCGACGACTTCTCCTGCTCCGGCAGCGGCTTGTCCCAGTACGCCACCTCGGCGTCGAAACCGCCTTCCTCGACGTGCGCGGCCAGCCGTTGTGCCCAAGCCTGGAACGAGGTCGTCTTGGCACCCAGGTCCCCGCCGTCGTAGGCGGTTTCGAGGTCGTCGAGCAGGATCCGCCAGGACACCCCGTCCACCACCAGGTGGTGCGCCACCAGGAGCAGCCTCGGGTGCTCGGCGTCGGCGAACAGCACCGCCTTGAACAGCGGTCCCGCGCCGATGTCGAACCCGGCGTGCACCTGGTCGGCGAACGCCTCCGGATCGTCCACATCGGACACCACGGTCAGCACGTCGACGTCCGAGACGTCGGCGTTGTCCTGCCGCCACTGCCCGTCCACCTCGGTGAACCGCATCCGCAGGGCGTCGTGCTGCGCCGGCAGCGAGTTCAGCGCCCGGCGCAGCCGGTCGACGTCCACGGCGGGGTCCAGCTCCACGAAGTGCGACTGGTTGAAGTGGTGCGGGTTGCGCCGCCCCGAGTGCAGGAACCAGTGCTGGATCGGGGTCAACGGCACCGCGCCGACCACCGCGGCCTGGTCACCGGCCGCCTCCTCCACCCGGACCACGGGCGCGAGCTGCCCGACCGTCTGGTGCTGGAACAGCTCCTTGGTGGTGAACCGGAGCCCGGCCTGCCGGGCGCGGGCGACCACCTGCATGCTCAGGATCGAATCGCCGCCCAGCGAGAAGAAGTTGTCCGCCGTGCCGACCCGCGGCACGCCGAGAACGTCCGCCCAGACCGCGGCGAGCGCCTCCTCCACCGGCCCGGCCGGCGGCACGTACCCGGCCGTCGACAGCGCCGAGAAGTCCGGCTCCGGCAGCCGCGCCCGGTCGACCTTCCCGTTGGGGCTGACCGGCATCGAGTCCACCGGCACGAACACCGACGGCACCAGGTAGTCCGGCACCGACTCGCCGAGGAAGTCGCGCAGCTTCTCCACCGCGCCGACCACGTAGGCGACCAGCCGCTTGTGGCCGCCGGCGTCGGCCCGCGCCACCACCACGGCCTCCCGCACGTCCGGGTGCCGCAGCAGCGCGGTCTCGATCTCGCCCAGCTCGATCCGGAAACCGCGGATCTTGACCTGCTCGTCGGCCCGCCCGACGAACTCCAGCTCGCCGTCGCGGCTCCAGCGCACGACGTCGCCGGTCCGGTACATCCGGCCGCCGTCGAACGGGTTCGCCACGAACCGCGACGCCGTCAACCCGGGCCGGTCGAGGTAGCCGCGCGCCAGGCCGACGCCCGCGACGTACAGCTCGCCGGGGACCCCGATCGGCACCGGCTGCAACGCCGCGTCCAGCACGTGGGTGCGGGTGCCGGGGATCGGCCGCCCGATCGGCGGCGCGCCGCCGGGCTTGAGCGCCGTGCTCCACGATGTGACCACGGTCGACTCGGTGGGCCCGTAGGCGTTGATCATCCGTCGGCCGGGGGCCCACCGCCGCACCAGGTCCGCCGAGCACGCGTCGCCGCCCACGACCAGCGTCCGGAAGTGCGGCAGCGCCACGTCCGGCAGCGTCGCCAGCGCGACCGGCGGGATCAGCGCGTGCGTCACGCGCTGCCCGGCGATCACGTCCGCCAGCTGGTCGCCCAGCAGCGGCCCCTCCGGCGGGACGACCAGCGCGGCCCCGGCGGGCAGCGCCATGCACAGCTCCAGCACCGAGGCGTCGAAGCTGGGGGAGGAGAACTGGAGCACCCGGTCGCCCGGTCGCACGTCGAGGTGCGCGATCTCGGCCGCCGAGAACGCGCCGATGCCGCGGTGGGACACCACGACGCCCTTGGGCCGGCCGGTCGAGCCGGACGTGTAGATCACGTACGCCGGGTGGTCGGCCCGGACCGCCACCCCCGGGTCGGTGTCGGGCAGGCCGGCGACGTCCACCGGGCCGTCCAGCACCAGCAGCGGGTTCGCGTCGTCGAGCATGAACGCGATCCGCTCCGCCGGGTAGGCCGGGTCCACCGGCAGGAACGCCGCGCCGGCCTTGAGCACCGCCAGTTCGGCGACCACCAGCCCGGCCGACCGGGGCAGCCGGACCGCGACGATCCGCTCCGGCCCGGCACCTTCGGCGATCAGGTGGTGTGCCAACCGGTTCGCCGCCGCGTTCAGCTCCGCGTAGGTCAACTCCCGCGCACCGGCCAGCGCCAGTGCGTCGGGCGTGCGCTCGACCTGCGCTTCGACCAAGTCGGTGAAGGAGGCGAACGGTGCCGGCTCGTCGCCGGAGCCGAACCGCTCCACCGCCGCGGCCTCCACGGCGGGCAGCACCGGCAGGCTCCACAGTGGACGGTCCGGTTCGGTGGCGATGCCGGTCAGCAGCACGCCCAGGTGCAGCGCCAACCGGGTCGCGGTCACCGCGTCGAACAGGTCGGTGTTGTACTCGATCGCACCGGCGAGCCCGCCGCCGTCCAGCTCGGTGAACTCCACCGTCACGTCGAACCCGGTGGATACCACCGGCTGGTCGACGTCGGAGGCGTCCAGACCGGCGAACCCGGCCGCCTGCGGCGCGTTCTGCAACGCCACCACGGCCTGGAACAGCGGGGTCCGGCTGGTGTCGCGGTCCGGCTGCACGGCGTCGACCACGCGCTCGAACGGCACGTCCTGGTGCGCGAAGGCGTCCAGCACGGTGCCCCGGACCTGGCCGAGGAACTCCGGGAACGACGCCGACGCGTCGATCCGGGCCCGCAGGGTCAGCGTGTTGACGAAGAACCCGACCATCCGGTCGAACTCGGGCCGTTCCCGGCCCGCCGCGACCGTGCCCAGGGCGAAGTCGTCCTGCCCGGACCAGCGGTGGAACAACACCTGGCAGGCCGCGACCAGCGTCATGAACAACGTGCTGTCGTTGCGCCGGGCGATGTCCCGCAAGGTATTCGCGACCTGCGCGGGCACCGAGAACTCCAGTTGCGCGCCCGCGTTGGTGTGCACCGGCGGGCGCGGCCGGTCGGTGGGCAGTTCGAGCGCCGGCACCCCGGCCAACTGGTCCCGCCAGTACGCCAGGTGCTCGTCGAGCGGCAGTTCCCGTTGCCACGCCGCGAAGTCCACGTACCGCACGGGCAGTTCGGGCAGCGTGCCACCGGTGTACAGCTCGGCCAGGTCGGTCACCATGACGCCGCCGGACCACCCGTCGGTGACGATGTGGTGCATGGTCAACGCGAGCACGTGCTCGTCCGGCCCGGTCCGCACCAGCGCGGGCCGGAACAGCGGGCCCGCGCCGAGGTCGAACGGCTCGATCGTCGGCAGCGCGTCGAGCACCGGCAGCCGCACCTCGTACGGCGGGTGCACCACCTGCACGGGTAGCCCGTCCACGGCGGGGAACGTCGTGCGCAGCGATTCGTGCCGCGCCACGAGCGCCGAGAGCGCGCGCTCCAGCCGTGGCACGTCGAGTTCTCCGCCCAACCGCACCGCGAACGGCGTCACGTACTCCGTGCCGCCCGGCGAGAACTGGTCGAGGAACCACAGGCGCTGCTGCGCGAACGACAGCGGGAACCCGCCCGTCGCGCGGGGGATCGGCGCGAGCGTGCCGCCGGTCAGCGCGGCGGCCAGCCCGGCGACCGTCGGGTGGTCGAACAGGGCGCGCGGCGAGAGGTCGAACGACTCCCGCAGCCTCGACGCGACCCGGATGCTCAGGATCGAATCGCCGCCCAGCGCGAAGAAGTTGTCCTCCGCACCGACCCGGGCCAACCCCAGCACGTCCGCCCAGACGCCGGCGACCAGGCGTTCGGCCTCGGTGCGCGGTGCCACGTAACCGTCACCGACGGACGCCGCGCGTTCGGGCGCGGGCAGCGCCGCCTGGTCGAGCTTGCCGTTCGCGTTGAGCGGCAACCGGTCCAGCGCCACGTACGCGGCCGGCACCATGTGCTCGGGCAGCGACCGCGCCGCGTGGTCCCGCAGTTCCGCCACCGACACCTGATCGGCGACCACGTACGCCACCAGCCGCTGGTCGCGCACCACCACGGCGACCTGCCGCACGGTCGGGAACTCCGCCAGCACCGCCTCGATCTCGCCGAGTTCGATCCGGAAGCCGCGGATCTTCACCTGGTGGTCGGCACGGCCCAGGTAGTGCAGCCGGCCGTCGACCCAGCGTGCCAGGTCGCCGGTCCGGTACATCCGGGAACCGGGCTCGCCGAACGGGTTCGCCACGAACCGCGAGGCGGTGAGCCCCGGCCGGTCGAGGTAGCCCCGGGCCAGGCCCGGTCCGGCCACGTGCAGCTCACCGGTGACACCGGGCGGAACGGGCCGCAGGTCGTCGTCGAGCACGTAGACGCGGAGGTCGGGGATGGGTTCGCCGATACTTCCGTCGGCCTCGGTGTAGGTGACGTGGACGGTGGTCTCGGTGATGCCGTACATGTTGATGAGGGCGCCGCTGCCCTGCCAGTCCTTGACCTTGTGCAGGTCGAGCGCCTCGCCGCCGAAGATCACGTAACGGGCGTCGGGCTGTTCAGGTAGCAGTTGGTAGAACGCGGAGGGGGTCTGGTTGAGCACGGTGACGCCTTCGTCGCGCATGAGCTGCGCGAACTCGGCGGGCGATCGGGAGATCTCGTACGGCACGACGACGAGTCGTCCGCCGTGCAGCAGCGGGCCCCACAGCTCCCAGACGGAGAAGTCGAAGGCGTAGCTGTGGAACAGCGTCCAGACGTCGTTCTCGCCGAACCCGAACCAGTGACTGGTCGCCGAGAACAGCCGCTCGACGTTGCTGTGCGGGATCACCACGCCCTTCGGCTTGCCGGTCGAGCCGGACGTGTAGATCACGTACGCCGGGTGTTCCGGCAGCAGCGCCGTTTCCGGTGCCGTCACGGGACGATCCGACACGTCGGGCAGGGCGTCGAGCACCACGACCGGCCGAGCGTCGGCGACCATGCCGTCGATCCGGTCCTGCGGGTATGCCGGGTCGATCGGCAGGTACGCCGCCCCCGCCTTCAGCACGGCCAGCACCGCCACGACCAGGTCGGCGCTGCGCGGCAGCACCAGCGCCACGAACCGCTCCGGGCCCGCGCCCTGCGCGATCAGGTGGTGTGCCAACCGGTTCGCGCGCTCATCCAGCTCCCGGTAGGTCACCGCGATGCCCTCATGGGTGAGTGCGACGGCGTCCGGGGTGCGGGTGGCCTGCCCGGCGAACAGGGCCGGGATGGTGGAGGACGGTGCGCTGTCCGCCTGGCCGTTCCACTCGACCAGCACCTGGTGGCGTTCCTCGTCCGACAGCCACGGCAGTTCGCCGATCGTGCGGTGCGGGTCGTCGCCGAGACCGGCCAGCAGCCGGGTCAACCGGTCGCCGAGCCGTTCGATCGTCGTGCCGTCGAACAGGCGCGGGTCGTAGGTGAGTTCGACGTGCAGCTCGTCGTCCACGTGCGCCCGGACGGTCAGCGGGAACGTCGTCGTGTCCAGCCCGTCGACCTCGCCGACCTGCGGCGCGTCGTCGGCGGCAGCCTCCACCGGGTAGTTCTCGAACGCCAGCAGGCTGTCGAACAGCGGCCCGCCGAACCAGCCCTGCACCTGGGCCAACGACACGAAGTCGAACCGCCGCGACTCGGTCTGCGTCTCCTGCAACCGGCGCAGCCACGGCAGCACGCCGTCCCGGGCGTCCACCGACACCCTGGTGGGCACGGTGTTGATGAACATGCCGACCATGTCCTCCACGCCCGGCAGCTCGGCCGGCCGGCCGGACACCGTCGTGCCGAACACGACATCGCGTTCACCGGACACCCTGGCCAGCAGCAGCGCCCACGCGCCCTGCACGAGGGTGTTCACCGTCAACCCGTTGGCCCGTGCCACGTCCGCGAGCCGCGCGGCGGGCAGGTCCAGCACGACCTGCGCGGTCGACTCGGCCCGGTGGGCGTCGGCCGGCGGACGGTCGTAGGGCAGGGGAGTGCGGTCGGTGACCCCGGCGAGCACTCCACGCCAGTGACCTTCGGCCGCGACCGGGTCCTGCGCGCCGAGCCACTCCAGGTAGTCCCGGAACGGCCGGCGCGCGACCGGCGTGCCACCCGAGTACTCCGCCAGCACCTCGCCGAACACCTGCGCGGTGCTCCAGCCGTCCAGCAGCAGGTGGTGCGACGTCCACAGCAGGTCCACCTCGTGGTCGGACACCCGCCCGATCGTCAACCGCATCAACGGCGCGCGCGTCAGGTCAAGACCCGTCCGCGCGTCGCGGGCGACCAGCTCGTCGGTAACCGGCGCGTACTCCACCGGCACGACGACATCGCGGTGAACGACCTGCAACGGCTCGTCCACCCCTTCCCACACCACGGCCGTGCGCAGGATCGGAGTGCGGTCGACCACCCGCTGCCACGCCCGCGCCAACCGCTCAGGCGAGTCCACATTGGACAGCCGGACGCGGAGCTGGTTGAAGTACGCGGTGCTGTCGTCCACCAGGCTGTGGAACACCATGCCCGCCTGCAACGGCGTCAGCGGGTAGACGTCCTCGACGTCCGGCCGGGCGATCCGGTCGACCTGGGCCTGGTCCAGCCGGGCCAGCGGGAAGTCCGACGGGGTGCGGCCCCAGGCGTCCGGCGACGCGCAGTGCGCCACGATCTCGCGCAGCGCGTCGACCATCCGGTCCGCCAGCGCCCGCACGGCGGTCTCGTCGTGCACCTCGGTGGAGTACTCCCAGTCCAGCGCGAGTTCCCCGTCCGCCACGGCGGCCGTGATGTCCAGCAGGTGCGGTCGGACCAGGTCGTCGGGCACGTCCCGGCCGTGGTCGCCGTCGCTGATCGAGCCGGACTCGAACTGCCCCAGGTAGTTGAAGCACACCCGCGGCAGCCGGCCGGTCAGACCGCGGCCGGCGTAGCGCAGCGCCTCGTAGCTCAGACCGCGGTCCGGCACGGCCCGCAGTTGCTCCTTCACGGCCTTGAGCGCCTGACCCCAGTCGACCTCGTCCCGGCCGCCGGCGGGGATCTCCAGTTCCACCGGGAACTGCGCGGTGAACCAGCCGACCGTGCGGGACAGGTCGACGTCGAAGAGCTCTTCCCGGCCGTGGCCCTCCAGGGTGACCAGGGCGTGACCGGCGAACGCCGAGGTCAACGCGGCCAGCAGCACGTCGTTGACCTGGGTCCGGTACGCCTCGGGCACCTGGTGCAGCAGGGCGTCGGTCTCGGCCTTGCCCAGCCGGACGGTCACGCTGCGCGCGCTGCCCGCCGTGGTGGGGATCGGCTCGTCGGTCCGGGTGGCCATCCAGTGCAGCAGCGACCGGTCGAACTCGCCGTCGCGGACGTGCGCGTCCAGCCGGTGCGCCCAGTCGGCGAACGCCGTCGACTTCGGCCCGAGCTCGCCGCCCCGGTAGGCGGTGGCGAGGTCGTCCAGGACGATCCGCCACGACACCGCGTCCACCACGAGGTGGTGCGCGGTCAGGAACAGCTTGCCGTCCGGGAACAGCACCGCCTGGAACAGCGGTCCCTGCCGCAGGTCCAGTCCGGCGCGGGCCAGGTGCGCCTCGGCCTCGTAGTCCACAGTGGACGCGACGCGCAGCACGTCGACCTCGGTGTCGGCGACCTGCTGCCGCCACTGCCCGTCGACCTGGGTGAACCGGGTGCGCAGCGCGTCGTGGTGGGCCACGACCTTGCCGAGCGCGGCGCGCAGCGCCGGGACGTCGACGTGGTCGAGGTCGGTGAACACCGACATGGTGAAGTGCGCCAGCGGTCCGTGCTCGGCGAAGAACCAGCGCTGGATCGGGGTGAGCGGCGCCGGCCCGGTGGGCGTCACGTGCGTCGTGCCGGTGTCGTCGGTGACCGCGAGCGCGAGGTCCGCCACGGTCTGGCGCAGGAAGATGTCCTTGGAGGTCAACTTCATCCCGGCCTGCCGCGCCCGCGACACCACCTGCATGCTCAGGATCGAGTCGCCGCCCAGCGCGAAGAAGTTGTCCCGCGCGCCGACCCGGTCGACCCCGAGCACCTCGGCCCAGATGGCGGCCAGGTCCGCCGCGATCCCGGCGGCCGGGGCGACGTACCCGGCGTCGGTGAACGTCGGCGCGGGCAGCGCCCGGCGGTCCACCTTGCCGCTGGAGGTCATCGGGATGCTCTCCAGCGACACGAAGGCCGACGGCACCAGGTAGTCCGGCAGCCGGTCCTTGAGCCAGCCGGCCGGGTCGGTCGCGGTGCCCTCCGAGAACCTGGGCCCCACGGTGTAGGCGACGAGCCGGTTGTGCCCGTTGTGCTCCCGCGCCACCACGACGGCCTGCTCGACGTCCGGGTGCTGCTGCAACGCGGCCTCGACCTCGCCCAGCTCGATCCGGAAGCCGCGGATCTTGACCTGGTCGTCGTCCCGCCCGAGGTAGTCGAGCCGGTCGCCGACCCACCGCACGCGGTCGCCGGTGCGGTACATCCGGGAACCGGGCTCGCCGAACGGGTCGGCCAGGAACCGGGAGGCGGTCAGGCCCGGCCGGTTCAGGTAGCCGCGGGCCACCTGGGCGCCGGCGAGGTAGAGCCCGCCGGGCACACCGGTCGGCGTGGGCTGGAGGTTGTCGTCCAGCACGTGCGCGACGAGGTTGTCCAGCGGCCGGCCGATCAGCGGCCGGTCGCCGACCACGGGCGTGGAGACGGCGTCGACCGCGGTTTCGGTGGGGCCGTAGAAGTTGTACGCGCGGGTGGGCGCGTCGGCCAGCTCCTGCCACAGCGAATCGGGCAGGGCTTCGCCGCCCAGCATCAGGATCTTGGGCTTGTGCTCGCCGTCGAGCAGCCCGGCGGGCAGCAGTTGCCGCACGTAGGACGGCGTCAGGTCGAGGAAGTCGATCCGGTGCTCGCGCACGTAGTCCACCAGCGCGGTGGGCTCCAGCCGCACGTCGTCGGCCAGCACGTGCAGCTCGTGCCCGTCCGCCATGAGCAGCGGACCCTCCCACGACGTGTCGAACGAGAACACCGCCGAGAGCGCCACGCGCAACGGTTCACCGGCGAAGTCGTGGCGGTGGTTGTGCAGCAGGTTCACCAGTTGCCGGTGTTCCACGACGACGCCCTTGGGCCGGCCGGTGGAGCCGGAGGTGTAGATCACGTAGGCCGCGTGGTCCGGGCGGAGGTGAACACCGGGCCGGGTGTCCGGGTAGCCGGCCAGGTCCGGCCACTCGTCGAGGACCAGGGCCGGTTCGGCGTCGCGCAACAGGAAGTCCACGCGGTCGCGCGGCAGGTCCCGGTCGATCGGCAGGTACACCGCGCCGGCCTTGTGCACGGCCAGGATCGCCACGACCACGGCGGCCGAACGCGGCAGCATCACCGCGACCGTACGTTCCGGGCCCGCGCCCTGGGCGAGGAGGTGGTGGGCCAGGCGGTTCGCCTGCGCGTCCACCTCCGCGTAGGTCAGGCGCGTGTCGTCGTGCACCAGCGCGGTCGCGTCCGGCGTGCGGGCGGCCTGGGCCTCGAACAGCGCCGGGAACGTGGTGTCCGGCACGGCTCGCCGCACGCCGTGGCCGTCCGGCTCGTCACCGAGAACCAGCGGGATCGCCGCCGTCGGCCGGTCCGGGTCGGCGGTGACCGCGTCCAGCAGCGCCACCAGGTGCCGGGCCAGCCGGTCGACGGTGCCCGCGTCGAACAGGTCGGTGCTGTACTCGACCGCGCCGAGCAGCTCGCCGTCCGCCTCGCCGAACTCGAAGGTGAGGTCGCAGGTCGCCGTGGACAGCGGCAGCGGCAGTTCGACCGCCCGCAGGCCGGGCAGCTCCGGCAGGTCGGTCCCGGCGTTCTGCACCAGGACCATCACGTCGAACAGGGCGTTGCGGCTCGGGTCGCGGTCCGGGCGGACCGCCTCCACGACCCGCTCGAACGGCACGTCCTGGTGGGCGAGCCCGTCCCGCACGGTCGTGCGGACCTCGCCCAGGAACTCGGCGAACGTCCGCTGAGTGTCCACAGTGGACCGCAGGACGACGGTGTTGACGAACAGGCCGACCACGTCGTCCAGCTCGGCCCGACCCCGGCCGGACACGGCGGTGCCGACCGCGATGTCGTCCTGCCCGGTGTAGCGGGCGAGCAGCACCTGGCAGGCCGCGACGAGCGTGGTGAACAGCGTGTCACCTTGTCGCCGCGCCAGGTCGCGCAGCGCGTCGGCGACCTCGGCCGGCACCGTGAACGAGTGCATCGCGCCCGCCCCGGTCCGCACGGCCGGACGTGGCCGGTCGGTCGGCAGTTCCAGCGGTGGCACGTCGGCCAGCCGCTCCGACCAGTAGTCGATCGGCGGATCCTGCCGCCACGCGGTGAAGTCGACGTACTGCACGGCCAACGGCGGCAGGTCGCCACCGGAGTAGAGCGCCGCGAGGTCGCGCATCAGCACACCGGTCGACCAGCCGTCGGTGATGATGTGGTGCAGGGTCAGGACGAACACGTGGTCGTCCTCGGCGACCCGCACCAGCCGCGCCCGCAGGAGCGGACCGCGCCGCAGGTCGAACGGCGTGCCGGCCTCCTGGCGCAGCACCGCCTCCCACGGGCCGTGCTCGACCGCCAGCGCGACGGCGAAGGGTGCGTTGACCACCTGCACGTCCTGGTCGAACGTGGTCCGCAGCGACTCGTGCCGGTCGATCAGGCCGCTCACCGCGCGCCGCAACGCCTCGACGTCCAGCGGTCCGTGCAGCCGCAGCGCGGTCGGCGTGACATATTCCGTGCCGCCGGGCTCGAACTGGTCGAGGAACCACAGCCGGCGCTGCGCCGGGGACTGCGGCCACGCGGCGGAGTCCCGTGCCACCGCCGGGATCGCCTCGACCGGCGACTCCCCGGAGATCGCGGTGGCCAGCCCCGCCACCGTTGGGTGCTGAAACAGCGCCCGGGGCGACAACTGCGCGCCGAAGGCCGCGCGCAGCCGTGACGTCACGTTGATGCTGAGGATGGAATCGCCGCCCAGCGCGAAGAAGTTGTCGTCCGCGCCGACCCTGGGCAGGCCCAGCACCTCGGCCCACACCTCGGCCACGGTCCGTTCCGCGTCGGTGCGCGGCGCGGTGAACCCGCCCGTGAACTCCGGTTCGGGCAGCGCGCGGCGGTCCACCTTGCCGCTGGGGGACAACGGGAAGGCGTCCAGCTCCACCACCGCCGACGGCACCAGGTAGTCCGGCAGCGCCGCACCCAGCACGGTCCGCGGGTCGCTGTGCGGAGTACCGGTGACGTAACCGATCAGCCGGTTGTCGCGCACCACGACGACGGAGTCCCGCACGCCCGGCACGGCCCGCAGCGCGGCCTCCACCTCGCCCGGCTCGATCCGGAAGCCCCGGATCTTGACCTGGTCGTCCGCCCGGCCCAGGTACTCCAGCCGCCCGTCGACCCACCGGACGCGGTCACCGGTGCGGTACATGCGCCGGCCGGCCGCGCCGAACGGGTCGGGCAGGAACCGTTGCGCGGTGAGGCCCGCGCGCCCCAGGTAGCCGCGAGCCACCTGGGCGCCGGCCACGAACAGCTCGCCGACCACACCCGGCGGCACCGGCCGCAGGTCGCCGTCGAGCACGTACGCCTGGACGTTGTGCAGCGGTCGGCCGATCATCGGCTGCCCACCGGTGATCTCGGTGGACACCGCGTCGACCGTGGTCTCGGTCGGGCCGTAGTAGTTGAAGGCCGCCACCGAGGAGTCCGCGAGGTGCCGCCACAGCGCGGCGTCGACCGCCTCGCCGCCGACGAGCACCTGGCGGACGCCGGAGTCCAGCAGCCCGGCGGTGATCAGCCGGTGCGCGTAGGACGGCGTGAGGTCGACGGTGCCGATGCCGTGCGCGGTGAGGTAGTCGACCAGCGCGGCCGGGTCGAGCCGCAGCTCGTCGTCGATGACGTGCAGTTCGCTGCCGGCGGCCAGGAACAGCAGCCCTTCCCACGACGTGTCGAACGAGAACGTGGCGGTGACGGCGAACTTGGTCGGCGCGGCCATGAGGTCGTGCCGGTTGGCGTAGAACAGGTTCGCCAGTTGGCCGTGCTCGACCACGACGCCCTTGGGCCGGCCGGTGGAGCCGGAGGTGTAGATCACGTACGCCGCGTGCTCCGGCCGCAGGGCGACCGGGGGAGCGGTGTCCGGGAACCCGGTCAGGTCGGGCAGTTCGGTGAGCACCAACGCCGGTCGGGCGTCGGCCAACAGGAAGTCGATCCGGTCGGCCGGCAGCTCCGGGTCGACCGGCAGGTAGACCGCACCGGCCTTGAGCACGGCCAGGACCGCCACGACCAGGTCGGCACCGCGCGACAGCCGCACGGCGACCGTGCGCTCCGGACCCGCGCCCGCACCGACCAGGTGGTGCGCCAGCCGGTTCGCGCGGGCGTCGAGCTGGGCGAACGTCGCGGACTCGCCGTGGAACACCAACGCGGTCGCGTCCGGCGTCCGGCGCGCTTGCTCGGCGAACACCTGCGGGTAGAGCACGTCCGGGGTGTCGAGCGCGGTCTCGTTCCACGCCACCAGGACCCGGTTCTCGTCCTGCGCCGAGAGCCACGGCAGGTCGGCGATCCGGGCGCCGGTGTCCCGGGCGATCGCCGTGACCAGGTCGCCCAGCCAGCCGGCCAGGCGTTCGGCGGTGGCCCGGTCGAACAGGTCCGGGTCGTAGCCCAGTTCGAGGTTGAGCCGGTCGGTGACCGACGCGGTGAGGGTGAGCGGCAGGGTGGTGTTGTCCACCGCGTCGATCTCGACCACCTGCGGCCCGTCACCGGCCTGGTCGAACGGGTAGTTCTCGAACACGATCACGCTGTCGAACAGCCTGGTGCCGACCCACGACTGGATCTCGGCCAGCGACGTGTGGTCGTAGCGGCGCGCTTCGCCCTGTGCCGCCTGGAGATCCCGCAGCCACGCCCCGACCTCGGCGGCCGTGTCGACCGAAACCCTGGTGGGGACGGTGTTGATGAGCATCCCGACCATGGACTCCACGCCCGGCAGCTCGGCCGGGCGGCCGGACACGGTGCTGCCGAACACGACATCGCGTTCGCCGGACACCCTGGCCAGCAACATCGCCCACGCACCCTGCACGACCGTGTTGACGGTCAGGCCCGCGCGCTGTGGCGCGTCACCGAGGTCGGCGGAGATCCGCACGGACTCGGAAGCCTCGGCCCGGTGCGCCTCGGCCGGCGACCGGTCGAAGGGCAGCGGCGTCGGGCCGTCGATGTCGGACAGCGCGGTGCGCCAGTAGGTTTCGGTGTCCTCCTGGTCGGCCAGCCAGCGCAGGTAGTCGCGGAACGGCCGGCGGGCGGGCAACCGCGCGGGCTGCCCGGTCGTGATGGCCCGGTAGTGCTCCAGCACCTCGCTGAACACCTGGCCGGTGCTCCAGCCGTCGAGGATCACGTGGTGCGACGACCAGACCAGTTCGACCCGGTCCTCCGCCAGCGGCGTGACGCGCACGGTCAGCAGCGGCGCGACCCCGAGGTCCAGTTCGCCGTCCGAGCTGAGCGTGACCTTGCGGTGCACGACCTGCACCGGCTCCGCGACACCGTCCCAGACGATGCTGCTGCGCAGGACGGGCGTCCGGTCCACGACCCGTTGCCACGCCTCGAAGAGCGCGTCCGCGTCGGAGACGCCGTCGAGCACGAGCCGCATCCGGTCGACGTACGCGCCGGGCTCGACCAGGCTGTGGAACACCATGCCCGCCTGCAACGGCGTGAGCCGGTAGACGTCCTCGACGTCCGGCCCGGCGATCCGGTCCACCTGGTCCTGGGTGAGCCGGGCCAGCGGGAAGTCCGACGGCGTGTGGCCGCCGGCGTCCGGCGACGCGCAGTGCGCCACGATCTCGCGCAGCGCGTCCAGCATCCGCTCGGCCAACCGCCGCACGGTCTCGCCGTCGTGCACGTTCGGGGAGTACTCCCAGGTCAGTTGGAGTTCCCCGTGCTCCACCAGGCCCGTGACGTCGAGCAGGTGGCTGCGGTTCTGGTCGGGGGCGAGGTCGTCGCCGGCCGCGTCCTGGCGCGCGCGGTAGAACCCGCCGTCCGCGACCTCGAACCGGCCGTGGTAGTTGAACGAGATGGGCGGCAGTCCGCCACCGACGTCCAGCGCCTCGTAGCTCAACCCTCTGTGCGGCACCGCCCGCAGGGCTTCCTTGACGGCCTTGAGCGTGCCGCCCCACTCGTCGGAGGTCGGCAGCACGACCGGGAACTGCGTGGTGAACCAGCCGACCGTGCGGGACACGTCGGCGTCGAACAGCTCTTCACGCCCGTGGCCCTCCAGGGCGACGGCGACGGCGTCACGTCCGGTCCACTCGGCCAGCACCCGCCCCAACGCGCTCAGCAGCACGTCGTTGACCTGGGTCCGGTACACCGGCGGGACCTGGTGCAGCAGGGCGTCGGTCGTCTCGCGGTCGAGCCGCACCGACACGACCTGGGCCGACTCGGCGGTGTTGGGCCCGTCGCCGTCGACCGGAAGCGCGACCGCTCCGGGAAGTGCGCGCCAGTGCGGCAAGGCGTCGTCCAACGCGCCGGACCGCACGTGCTCGGCCAACCGGTGCGCCCACTGCGTGAACGACGTCCCGACCGGCTCCAGCGCGACGCCCCGGTACGCCTTCTCCAGGTCCTCCAACAGGATTCGCCACGAGACGCCGTCCACCGCCAAGTGGTGCACGGTCAGCAGCAGCTTCGGCTGTCCGCCGGGGAAGAACACGCCGCGCAGCAACGGCCCGTCGGTGATGTCCAGGGCCTGCCGTGCGGTGACAGCCTCACTGTCTACATCGGACCCGACGGTGAGGACGTCGTCCTCGACCGGGGCCACGTCCTGCGTCCACCGGCCGTCGACCTGGCGGAACCGCAACCGCAGCGCGTCGTGGTGGGTGACGACGGTCCGCAGCGCCGCCCGCAGCACCGACTCCTCGACCTCGGGCTCCAGCTCGACCAGCAGGGTCATCGTGAAGTGCGCCAACGGCCCGTGCTCGGCGAAGAACCACCGCTGGATCGGCGTGAGCGGCGCGGGGCCGGTGAACACCCGAGCCGGTGCGGCCTCCGGGGTGTTCGCCGACACGAGCGCCAGCTCGGCGACGGTCTGGTGCCGGAACACGTCGCGCGAGGTGAGCCGGAACCCCGCCTGCCGCGCCCGCGACACCAGCTGGATGGACAGGATCGAGTCGCCGCCCAGCGTGAAGAAGTTGTCGTGCACGCCGACCCGATCCGCGCCGAGCACCTCGGCCCAGATCCGCGCCAGCTCCGCCTCGGCGGGGCTGGACGGCGCGACGAAGTCCTCGTCCCCCTTGACCTGAGGGGCGGGCAGGGCGGCCCGGTCGAGCTTCCCGTTGGGGGTCAGCGGGATCCGGTCCAGCTCCACGAACGCGGCCGGCACCTGGTAGTCCGGCAGCAGCCGGCGCAGGTGCTCGCGCAGCTCGACCGGACCGGCCGTGACGACGTAGCCGACCAGCCGGGTGTGCCCGTTGTCGGTGCGCGCGACGACCGCGGCCTCCGCCACGTCGGGGTGGCTCAGCAGCGCGGCCTCGACCTCGCCCGGCTCGATCCGGAACCCGCGGATCTTGACCTGGTCGTCGGTCCGGCCCAGGTACTCGACCTGGTCGCCGACCCACCGCACCCGGTCGCCGGTGCGGTACATGCGCGATCCCGGCGGACCGAACGGGTCGGCCAGGAACCGGGACGCGGTCAGGCCGGGCCGGTTCAGGTAGCCGCGGGCGACCTGCGCCCCGGCGACGAACAGCTCACCGGGCACGCCGACCGGCTGCGGCTGGAGGTTGGCGTCGAGCACGTACAGCGCCAGGTTGCGCAGCGGTCGGCCGATGACCGGCCGGTCGCCGGTGACCGGGGTGGAGGCCGCGTCGACGGTGGTCTCGGTAGGGCCGTAGAAGTTGTAGGCCCGGGTGGGCGCGTCGGCCAGCTCCCGCCACAGCGCCGCGCCGAGCGCCTCGCCGCCCACCATCAGGAACTTGGGCTTGTGCGGGCCGTCGAGCAGCCCGGCGGGCAGCAGCTGCTGGACGTAGGACGGCGTCAGGTCGACGTAGTCGATGCGGTGGTCCTGGACGTACCGGACCAGCGCGCCGGGCTCCAGCCGCACCTCGTCGGTGAGCACGTGCAGCTCGTGGCCGTCGGCCATGAGCACCAGGCACTCCCACGACGTGTCGAACGAGAACACCGCGGTCAACGCCACGCGCAGGTGACCGGACGCGAAGTCGTCGCGGTGGTTGTGCAGCAGGTTGGCCAGGTGGCGGTGCTCGACCACCACGCCCTTGGGCTTTCCGGTGGAGCCGGAGGTGTAGATCACGTAGGCCGCGTGGTCGGAGCGGAGCGCGACCTCGGGCGGGGTCGACGGCAGTCCGTCGGTGTCCACCGGGCCGTCGAGCACCCGCACCGCACCGGAATCGCCGATCAGGTGCGCCCTGCGCGACTCCGGCAACGACGGGTCGACCGGCAGGTACACCGCGCCGGCCGTCATCACGCCCAGGATCGCCACCACCGCGTCCACGCCGCGGGGCAACGAGATCGCCACCACCTGCTCGGGCGCGACGCCGTCCGCGACCAGCCGCCGGGCCAGCCGGTTCGCCCGTGCCTCGACCTCGGCGAAGGTGAGCCGGACGCCGTCGCAGACCACGGCGGTCGCGTCGGGCGTGCGGGCGGCCTGCGCGCGGAACAGCGCGGGGAAGGTGGTGTCCGGCACGTCCAACGCGATCCCGTGCGCGTCCGGCTCGTCACCGAGCAGCAGCGAGACCTCGGCCAGCGGCCGGCGCGGTTCGGCGACCACCCGGGCCAGCAGGATCTGCAGGTGGCGGCCGAACCGGTCGACGGTCTCCGGGTCGAACAGGTCGGTCGCGTACTCGACCAGGGCGTGGATGCCGTCGCCGGTCTCGGTGAAGTCGAGGCTCAGGTCGAAGTTGGCCCGCCGCCGGGTGAGCGGGTGCTCCGACACCGCCAGGCCGGGCAGCTCGGGCAGGTCGCCGCCCACGTTCTGCATCGCCACCATGACGTCGAACAGCGGCGAACGGCTCGGGTCGCGTCGCGCGCCGACGGCTTCCACGACCCGGTCGAACGGCACGTCGTCGTGCGCGAACGCGTCCAGCGCGTCGGTCTTGGTCGACTCCAGCAGCTCCTCGAACGTCCGCGAGGTGTCCACAGCGGACCGCACGACGACGGTGCCGACGAAGAACCCGACGAGTCCTTGCAACTCCGGGCGGGCCCGCCCGCTGGTCACCGTGCCCAGGGCGATGTCGTCCTGCCCGGTGTAGCGGGCCAGCAGGGCCTGGCACGCGGTGAGCAGCGCGGTGAACAGCGTGGTCTCGTGGTCGCGGGCCAGTTGCGCGAGTCGGCCGGCCAACCCGGCGGGCACGGTGAACTCGTGCGTCGCGCCGGCGGTGGTCCGTTCGGCGGGACGCGGCCGGTCGGTCGGCAGCTCCAGCGGCTGGACGCCGGTCAGCCGGTCGCGCCAGTACTCCACCTTCACCGGCTGCTCGCGCTGCCACACCGCGAAATCGGCGTACTGCAACACCGGCAGAGGTAAGGTCTCGCCCCGGTAGAGCGCGCCGAGCTCGGCACCCAGCAGGCCCAGCGACCAGCCGTCGACCACGATGTGGTGCGAGGTCAACAGCAGCACGTGGTCGTCGTCGGCCACCCGCACCAGGACGGCGCGGAACAGCGGCCCGTGCGCCAGGTCGAACGGCCGCTCGACCTCGGCGCGCAGTGCGCCGTCCAAGTCGTCGGCGTCCACGACGGGAACTTCCAGCCGCAGGTCGTCGTGCACGACCTGCACGGGCTGCCCGTCGACCTCGGTGAAGGTCGTGCGCAGCGACTCGTGCCGCTGCACCAGCCCGCGCAGCGCGTCGGTCAGGCGCGTCAGGTCGGGCACGCCGCGCAGCCGCAGCGCCAGGGCGCTGTTGTACTCGGTGTCACCGGGCTGGAACTGGTCGAGGAACCACAGCCGCTGCTGGCCCGGGGACAGCGGCAGCGGCCCGGTGCGCGGCACGGCGGGGATCGTCTCGGCGGGCGCGGCGTTCCCGGCCAGGCGGGAGCGCAGGCGGTCGCGCAGGTGGGCGGGAAGCGCGGAGATGCGGCTTTCCTTGGAGGTGGTCATGGTTCACGCTTCCCGGTCGATGAGGGCTTCGAGGTCGGCCAGCACCAGGTCCTCGACCAGGTCGGCGAGACAGGACACGGTGCGGGCGGTCAGCACGTCCCGCGGGGACAGCTCGACGGCGAACGCCGCCTTGGTCCGGGACGTGATGCGCAGGCTGCGGATCGAGTCGCCGCCCAGCGCGAAGAAGCTGTCCTCGACACCGACCCGGTCGACGTCGAGTTCGTCGGCCCAGATGGCCGCGATGGCCTCTTCGGTCTCCGTGCGGGGGGCGACGTACTCGGTGGAGGTGACCGCGTCGCGCTCGGGCGCGGGGAGCGCGACGCGGTCCAACTTGCCGTTGGCGTTGAGCGGCAGACGATCCAGTGCCACGAACGCCGTAGGAACCATGTGTTCGGGCAGCGCACTCGAAGCGTGACCGCGCAGTTCCGATACCTGCACGTCCCCGTTCGGCACGTAGTACGCCACCAAACGCTGTTCCTGCTCCAGCACAACGACCTGGGCGACGGCAGGATGCGCACCCAGGACGGTTTCGATTTCGCCGAGTTCGATCCGGAAGCCGCGGATCTTCACCTGCTGGTCCGCCCGGCCCAGGTAGTGCAGCTTCCCGTTGAGCCATTTGCCGAGGTCGCCGGTCCGGTACATGCGAGTACCCGCTGTGCCGTAAGGGTTTGCGAGGAACCGCGAGGCGGTGAGCCCCGGCCGGTCGAGGTAGCCCCGGGCCAGGCCCGGCCCGGCCACGTACAGCTCACCGGTCACACCCGGCGGTACCGGTTCGAGGTCGTCGTCGAGCACGTAGACGCGGAGGTCGGGGATGGGTTCGCCGATACTTCCGTCGGCCTCGGTGTAGGTGACGTGGACGGTGGTCTCGGTGATGCCGTACATGTTGATGAGGGCGCCGCTGCCCTGCCAGTCCTTGACCTTGTGCAGGTCAAGGGCCTCGCCGCCGAAGATCACGTACCGCGGGTCGGGCTGCTCGGGCACCAGTTGGTAGAACGCGGAGGGGGTCTGGTTGAGCACGGTGACGCCTTCGTCGCGCAGCAACCGGGCGAACTCGGCGGGCGATCGGGAGATCTCGTACGGCACGACGACGAGTCGTCCGCCGTGCAGCAGCGGGCCCCACAGCTCCCAGACGGAGAAGTCGAAGGCGTAGCTGTGGAACAGCGTCCAGACGTCGTTCTCGCCGAACCCGAACCAGTGACTGGTCGCCGAGAACAGCCGAATGACGTTGCCGTGCGGGATGACGACGCCCTTGGGCCTGCCGGTCGACCCTGAGGTGTAGATCACATAGGCCGCGTTGTCCGGCGTCAGCCGCACGTCCGGCGCCACCACCGGACATCCGGACACATCGGGCATCGCGTCGAGCACGGCCACGGGCTTCGCGTCCGCGATGGTGCCCGCGATCCGGTCGGCCGGGTATGCCGGGTCGATCGGCAGGTACGCCGCCCCCGCCTTCAGCACGGCCAGCACCGCCACGACCAGGTCGGCGCTGCGCGGCAGCACCAGCGCCACGAACCGCTCCGGCCCCGCGCCCAGCCCGACCAAGTGGTGCGCCAGCTGGTTCGCGCGCTCGTCCACCTGGCGGTACGTCAGGGAAACGCCCTCGAACGTGACCGCGGCGGCGTCCGGCGTCCGGGCCGCCTGGGCGGCGAACAGCTCGGGGATGGTCGAGGACGGCTCGCCGGCCGCCTGCCCGTTCCACTCGACCAGCACCTGCCGGCGCTCGGCCTCGGACAGCCACGGCACCCGCGCCACCGGCCGGTCCGGGTCGGCGACCAGGCCGACCAGCAGCGTCGTGAGCCGCTCGCCCAACCGGGCCACGGTGTCCGCGTCGAACATCGCCGGCTCGTAGCCGAGCAGCACGCCCAGCCGGTCCGCCGGGTAGACGGTGGCGCTGAGCGGGAAGCTGGTCATCTCGACCGCCTCCAGCTCCCGCAGGCCCATCCCGTCGGCGAGGTCGGCCGGGTAGTTCTCGAAGATCACCGCGCTGTCGAACAGCCCGGTGCCCGCCTCGACCCCGCTCCACGCCTGGAGGCTGGTCAGCGGGACGTGCTCGAACCGGCGCGATTCCGCCTGCGCCGCCTGGAGGTCGCGCAACCAGTCGGCGACCGGCCGCGCGCCGTCGACCTGGACCCGCACCGGCAGCGTGTTGATGAAGATGCCGGTGATGGCGTCCACGCCGGGCAGGTCCGGCGGCCGGCCGGAGACCGTCGCGCCGAAGCACACGTCACGCTGCCCGGACGACCTGGCCAGCAACAACGCCCACGCACCCTGCACGATCGCGCTGGGCGTGACCCGGTGCGCGCGGGCGAACTCGTAGAGCCGCGCCGAGTCCGCCTCGGTCAGCTCCACCGAGAGGCGGGCCGACGACGTCGCGGAGCCGGTGCCCGGCCGGTCGGCGGGCAGCGGCGTGGGGGAGTCGAACGAGCCGAGCACCTGCCGCCAGTGCCGTTCCGCCGCCTGGTCGTCCTGCGCCGCCAGCCACGCCACGTAGTCCCGGAACGGCCGCCGCTCGGCGGGCTCGCCCAGCACGTCGGACAGCACCTGGAACACGCTCCAGCCGTCCAGCAGCACGTGGTGGAAGGTCCACAGCACCCGCACCGACTCCGCCGACAGCCGCACGATCGCGACCCGCATCAGCGGCGCGACCCCGAGGTCGATCCCGGCCGCCTTGTCCTGCGCCAGCAACGCGGTCAGCCGCGCGGCCCGCTCGGTCTCGTCCAGCCCGCTCCAGTCGAGGAACGTGAACGGCACCTCGGCGCGCTCGTGCACGACCTGCAACGGCTCGCGAACGTCCTCCCACAGCACGGAACTGCGCAACACCGGCGTCCGGTCCACGACCCGTTGCCACGCCGCCGCGAACGCCCCGGAGTCCGGCACGCCGTCCACCACGAAGGTGGTCTGCTGGAAGTACACGCCCTGCTCGCCCAGGCCGTGGAACACCATGCCGGCCTGCATCGGCGTCAACGGGTAGGCGTCCTCGCCGGTGATCCGGTCGACCTGCTCCTGGGTGAGCCGCGCCAGCGGGAAGTCCGAGGGCGTCCGCCCGCCCGCGCCCGGCTCCGCGCAGTGCGCCAGGATCGCCCGCAACGCCACCGCGAACGCCTCGGCGAGCCGCTCGACCGTGGCGTCGTCGTGCACGGCGGAGCTGTAGTACCAGGAGAACTCCAACCGGTCGTCCTGCACCTTGCCGACGACGTCGAGCAGGTGCGGGCGCGGCATGTCCGGGTCCGCCAGCAGGTCGAGGTCCCGCTGACCGGTGAACCGCCCCAGGTAGTTGAAGCTCACCGCCGGGTCGCACCCCGGGCCGTCCGCCAGGTAGCGCAGCGCCCCGTACCCGACGCCGCGCCCCGGAACGGCCCGCAACTGCTCCTTGATCGACTTCAACGCCGAACCCCAGTCGCGCGGAACCTCCAGCGCCACCGGGAAGACCGTGGTGAACCAGCCGACCGTGCGGGACAGGTCGACGTCGTCGAACAGCTCCTCGCGCCCGTGCCCCTCCAGGTCGACCAGCACCCGGTCCCGACCGGTCCAGTCCGCCAGCACGCGCCCCAGCGCGGTCAGCAGGACGTCGTTGACCTGCGTGTGGTAGACCTCCGGCACGTCACGCAGCAGCGCCGAGGTCTCCGCCTCGGTCAACCGCACGCCCACCTCACGCGTCGTGGCGAACGTGTTCGCCCCGTCCCGGTCGACCGGGACCCCGTCACCGGACACCGCCGACCAGTAGGGCAGCTCGTCAGCGAACCCCCCAGCCACCGCGTGACCGTGCAACCTCCGAGCCCAGTCCCGGAAAGAGGTGGTCTTGGGTCCGATGTGGACCGGCGATCCCTCCACCACCTGCCGATAAGCCGTCATCAGATCCTCGGACAGGATCCGCCACGACACCCCGTCCACCACCAAGTGGTGCGCCACCAGCAGAACCGACCGCGCACCGAGCACCTCGGCCCGCAGCAACGGCTTCCCGTACCCGACCGCCTCGTTGAACTGCCGATCACCGTCGAACCGCATCCGCAACGCGTCGTGGTGGGCGATCAACGCCTCGACCGCCACCTTCACCGCGCCGACGTCCAAGTCACTGTCGAAGTCCACGACCAACGTCTGGTCGAACAACGTGGATCCGGTGCCCACGAACCACTTCTGGATCGGCGTGAGCGGGGCGTCGCCGGTGACCGCTCCCTGGTCCGTGACCGGCGGCAGGTCCCGCCGCACGTGCGGAGCCAGCGCCGCGATCGTCTGGTGGGCGAAGATGTCCCGCGAGGTCAGCACCAACCCGGCCTGCCGGGCCCGCGTGACGACCTGGATACCCAGGATCGAGTCCCCGCCCAGCGCGAAGAAGTTGTCCCGCACCCCGACCCGCGCCGCACCCAGGACCTCGGCGAAGATGCCGGCCAGCGTGGCCTCCACCGGCGTGCGCGGCGCGACGTAGACCCGAGGCTCCTCCGGCGGGGCGGGCAGATTGTCCCGGTCGAGCCGGGCCAGCCCCACGAACGTCGTGGGCACGCTGTGGGCCGGCAGCACCTGAGCCAGGAAGCCCTGCAACGCGGCGGGGTTCACCTCCGGCGTCACGTACGCCACCAGCCGCCGGTCGGTCGCCACGACCGCCGCGTCGGTCACCTCGTGGTGCCGCCGCAGTGCCTCCTCGACGGCCTTCGGGTCGACCCGCACGCCGCGCACCCGGACCGTGTCGTCCGGCGGGAAGTCCAACGCCACCAGCCGCCGCAACTCGCGATCGGGGTCCTCGACGACGTCGTGCAGCAACGTCTCCAGGTCGTCCGCCAGCACCTCGACCGTCGAGAGGTCGAACAGGTCGGTGTTGTACTCGATCGTCAGGGCCAGCGAGTCATCACGCGGCCAGAACTCCACCACCAGGTCGAACCGCGCGTTCGGGCGCGGCAGGTCGTGCTCGGCCACCACGAGATCGCCGAACCGGCCGTCGCGCACCAACGGCGGCTGCAACGCCACGACAGCCTGCACCAACGGCGTGCGGCTGGGGTCCGGGTCCACGCCGACCTCCGCCACCACCCGGTCGAACGGCACGTCGTCGTGCGCGAACGCCTCCAGCACGGTGTCCCGGACGTGGTCCAGGAACCCGGTGAACGGCAACTCGGGGTCGACCCACGACCGCAGCACCAGCGTGCGCACGAAGAAACCGACCGCGCGCTCCAGATCCGCGTGGTCCCGCCCGGACGTCACCGTGCCCAGCACGATGTCCCGCTGCCGGCTGCGTGCCGACAACAACACCTGCACCGCGGCCGTCAAGGTCATGAACAGGGTGGCGTCGTGCGCCCGCCCGACTCCGGCCAACCGCGCGACCAGGTCGGCCCGCAGCGGCCGCCGCAACACCGCTCCCGCCGAACTCCGCAACGCCGGCCGAGGCCGATCGGTCCGCAGGTCCAGCGCCTCCAGGCCGGCCAGCTTCGTCCGCCAGTACGCCACGTCCCCGACCGGTCGAGCCGCGTCCCACACCGCGAAGTCGGGGTACTGCGCCGTGACCGAGGGAGGCTCCTCCCCGGCGTACAGCGCGGCCAGCTCCTCCACCAGCACCCCGACAGACCAACCATCGGTCACGATGTGGTGCTGCACCAGCACCAGGACATGCTCATCGGACCCCGAAGCCGTCAGCACGGCCCGCGTCAACGGCCCTTGCCGAAGGTCGAACGGCACCGCCAGGTCCTGCGCGTCCCCGACAACCAACGGTATGGATCCCTGTGCCGCGACAACCTGCACCGGCACACCGTCCACGACGTCGAACGTCGTCCGCAGCGCGTCGTGCCGCTGTGCCAACGCATCCAACGCCCCGGCCAACCGAGGCACGTCCAGCGCCCCGGTCAACCGCAACCCGACAGCCGTGTTCTGCTCCGCCGTGCCGTCCAACGAGAACAACCGACGTTGCGCCGGCGACAACGGCAACGCCTGCCCGCGCGGCACCCGAGGTATCGGCGAGTGCACGGGCAGCGCCAGCGCCAACGCCTCCACCGTCCGGTGCTGGAACATCGCCCGCACCGGCAACCCGCCGAGGCGTCCCAACGCCCGCACGGCCAGGATGGAATCCCCGCCCAGCGCGAAGAAGTCGTCCTGCGCGCCGACGTGCTCGACACCGAGCACGTCCGCCCACACCTCGGCGACCCGCCGCTCCTCCTCGGTGCGAGGCGCGACGAAGTCCTCCGGAACCTCGCCCACGACCGGAGCCGGCAACGCCGCCCGGTCCAGCTTCCCGTTGGGTGTCAACGGGAACGCGTCGAGCTCGACGAACGCCGACGGCACCAGGTAGTCGGGCAGCGTGGCCGCCAGGCCCTCCCGCAACCCGTCCGTCGACCCCACCACGTACGCGACCAGCCGCTTCGGCTCGTCCCGGGGCACCACCACGACCTGGCGCACACCGGGGAACCCCGCCAGCACCGCCTCGATCTCGCCCGGCTCCACCCGGAACCCGCGGATCTTGACCTGGTGGTCGGCCCGCCCGACGAAGTCCATCGTGCCGTCCGCCGACCGCCGCACCACGTCGCCGGTCCGGTACATCCGCGACCCGGGCGGCCCGTACGGGTCCGCCACGAACCGCGACGCCGTCAACCCCGGCCGCCCCAGGTACCCGCGGGCCAACCCGAGCCCGGTGACGTACAACTCGCCCTCGTCGCACGCCGTGAGGTCCGCGTCCAACACGCGGACCACCGTGCCCGGGATCGCCTTCCCGATCGGCGGCGACGCCCCGCCGGGAACCAGCGCCTCGCTCCACGACGTGACCACGGTCGACTCGGTCGGCCCGTAGGCGTTGATCATCCGTCGCCCCGGCGCCCACTGCTCCACCAGGTCCGCCGAGCACGCGTCGCCGCCGACGATCAACGTCCGGAAGCGGGGCAGGGCCCGCCGCGGCACCGTGGCCAGCGCGACCGGCGGGATCAGCGCGTGGGTCACGCCGAACTCCTCGATCACGTCCGCGAGCTGGTCGCCCAGCAGCGGCCCCTCCGGCGGGACGACCAACGCGGCCCCGGCGGGCAGCGCCATGCACAGCTCCAGCACCGACGCGTCGAAGCTGGGGGAGGAGAACTGGAGCACCCGGTCACCGGGCCGCACGTCGAAGTGCAGCACCTCCGCCGCCGAGAACGCCGGCAGCCCCCGGTGCGTGACCACGACCCCCTTCGGCCGCCCCGTCGAGCCGGACGTGTAGATCACGTACGCCGGCTGGTCGGCGGAGATCTCCACCCCCGGGTCGACGTCCGGCCACCCGCCCACGTCGACCGGCCCGTCGATCACCAGCAGCGGCTGGGCGTCGTCGACCATGAACGAGATCCGCTCCGCCGGGTAGGCGGGATCGACCGGCAGGTAGGCCGCGCCGGTCTTGAGCACCGCGAGCCGCGCCACGACGTTGTCCACCGAGCGCGGCAGGGCGACCGCGACCACCTGTTCCGCGCGGGCGCCCTTCGCGATGAGCAGGTGGGCGAGCCGGTTGGCCCGCGCCTCCAGTTCGCTGTAGGTGACCGTCTCCGTCGCGGAGACGATCGCCGGCGCGTCAGGTGAGCACGCGACCCGCGCGCTCACCAGTCTCGGCAGGTTTTGGGCAGACGTCATCGCGAGCAGAGCCTTTCCTGGGTTGGTGCCGGGCCGCCGCTTACCCGCGACGAAGGACGTTCAAACGTGATTCTTCAGACCATTTCCGGGACCCGTCGGCGGGCCAGCCGGCCACCGATCTGGATCCACTGGATGCCGCCCCCGCGGGGGTCCCGCAGGAAACGGCCGGTCTGACTGGTGTCGCCGGTGTCGGAATCCCGCATCGCGAACACCAGCCCGTCGAACATCGACAGGTCCGCGAACGGCTCGCCGTCCACCGTGAGCTTGAGCACTTCCCGCTCCGTGGGCTGCACCGAATACTCGACATCACCGTTGACGAAGCTCCCGGTGCAGTCCTCCGGCGGCGTGATCGGGTCCCGCAGGGTGCCCAGCCCGTCGTAATCGCCGACCGGCAGACCGGCCTCCGCGAATTCCGGCACCAGGTCCCGCCACAAGGCGAACCCGCTGCTCCCGTTGGTGGTGAGCGCCACCACGGTGCCGTCCTCGGGATTGATCCGGAGGTGGCAGGAGGTGCCGTCGGCGGTGCCGTCGTGGCCGACCCAGGCCACCCCGTCGCGTTCGTAGAGCGCGAGCCCCAGCCCCCAGCCGTCGGCCATCCCGAAGGGTTCGGCGTGCCGTACGGGGGTCCGCATCAGCGCCAGGTCCGCCTCGTCCACGAGGTGCGGTGGCGTGCCCGCCAGCATGCGGCCGAACGTCACCAGGTCGGTGGCGCTGGCGGCGAGCGCGCCGGCCGGCGCGTCGACGAGTTCGAGCGACTGGCGCACCGGGACGACCCGGCGCTGCGGCAGGTTGACCGCGTGCCCGCTGACCACGCCGCGGTCCGCCTCGGGCCCCACGGTGAAGTGCGGGCGCAACCCCAACGGGCGCAGCAGGACCGCGTCCACGGCTTCCCACCAGGACATTCCCGTCGCCACCTCGATCAGGTGGCCGACCAGGACGTAGCCGATGTTGGAGTAGGAGAAGCCCGCGCCGGGGCTGTGCAGCGGGACCAGCGTGCGGCCCGCCTCCAGCGCGTGACGGCGCAGCGAGGTGGTGCGGACGTCGTCCGGGTCGGACGGGAGCCCGCCCGTGTGGCTGAGCAGGTGGCGCAGCGTCAGCGGGTGTTCGACGTCGGGCAGGGGGGTGTCGAGGTCGAGGTCTCCGTCCGAGACGAGGGTCATGGCGACGGTCGCGGTGAACGTCTTGGTGATCGAGCCGATCGGCACGGCCGCGTCCGCGGGCAGGCCGACCGAGGTCGTCCAGAGGCCGGCACCGGGTCGGTGGACGGCCAGCTGCGCGCCGGGCACGAGGTGGTCGCGCACGAGTCCGGCTAATCGTCGCGCGAGGTGATCGGTATCCATCGAAGGTCCTTTACAGGAATGAGCCCATTCGGCTTCGATCCAAGTTGACGGCCGTTCCAGGATCATCGCGACCGCCAAACGGAGCATCTGCGGAATATAGATTCCCCGGTTTGTCGAGACGTAACCACGCGTTCTTGGATTGATCTCCGCGGTTCACTCGAACGGCCTGGTTTGGACCAGTCAGTTCCGTAATGAGGGGACGTTTGCGAGGATTATTCGCACTCGCCTGGCATGGAGTTCTGTCAACGGGTAATCTGACCACAGGGTAACCCGCCGAAGGCTATTCAACCCAGCCCGGGGGTATTTCCGAAGATATCTCCAAGATCCCGTAACCAAAGCTCCACGGCCTCGTTTGCCGGATGTCAGCCGTGCTCCCGCGAAGTGACCCGCCGGTAGTGCCGAGCGGCCCGCACCCGGTTCCCGCAACCGGGCGAGCACCATTCACGTCGAGGGTGGTCCTTCACGAAGTAGAGGACGCACCCCGGCGCGTAGCAGGCCCGCAGCAGCGACCGCCGCTCCCCGCCGAACAGCTCGACGCCCTCCGCGGCGATCGCCGCCAACACCCGGACGACCCCCGGCGCGGCACTGGCGGTGCGTCGAACAAGCTCCCCGCCCACCACCTCAAGCTGCGGCCAAGCCGCCGTCTGCCGCACGGCCGCGTTCACCTCGGCGACCGCCCGCGCAAGATCACGGTCGCCCGAAACGTCCCGAGTGTCTTCCGTCACGACTCCGGCAAGATCCCGCAACGCCCGCCGCAACCCCCGAAACGCCTCAAGATCACACTCACCCACGTGGCCAACATCACCGCCAGCCACACCGGTCTCCCCGGCAACACCGGTTTCCTCGGCCGTGTCCCTCGCCAGGCCGACCCGAGAAGCTTCACCACCACGGCCACCTTCGCCCACCCGGCGGGCCTCACCACCACCGTCAACCCCATCGCCCCTGCCGACCCCGCCGCCACCTTCAGCCCCGCCGCCGGCGAGGTCGGCGGTGGCGACGCCGTCACCTTCAGCCCCGCCCGCACCTCGAAGCCACGCGACAAGACCGTCCACAGACGACAGGTCATCGTGCACACCTGACCGGTCCGCCCAGATGGTGTTCATGAGTCGGACGGGACGAGGCTCGTTGGGCGACACATCTAACGCTAACACGCACTTGCATCCGTTAGCATGTGGTTCTAACGTCAAAACCACTACTCAACCGTGAGAAGGATGCCGACGTGACCCCGGTCCCACCGTTCGACGAAGACTCCGCCCGCCGCAAGGTCCGGGCGGCGCAGGACGCCTGGAACACCCGAGACCCGCACCGCGTGGCGGCGGCGTACACAGAGGACTCCTTGTGGCGCAACAGATCCGAGTTCGTGACCGGCCGTCAGGAGATCATCGCCTTCCTCGCCCGCAAGTGGGAGCGCGAACACGAGTACGTTCTCCGCAAGTCACTCTGGGCTTGGACGCCCAACAGGATCGCCGTCCGCTTCCAGTACGAGTGGCACGACGACGAAAGCCAGTGGTGGCGCAGTTACGGCAATGAGAACTGGGAGTTCGCCGAGAACGGCCTCATGCGCCGTCGGGAAGCCAGCATCAACGACGTCAAGATCGCCGAAGCCGATCGCCGAATCGATCCGAACTCAACCCACGACCTACCGCTCGAATAGCACCGACTCGTCCCACTCAATACCCCTGCCGCGTCGTGTCATCCCCGTATGGCCCGCGCGCAGCGAACCGCGCTTGAGCAGTGAGTGCAAGCACGCCTTTCGCTTGCACTCACTGCTCAAGGGTGGTTGTCTTCAGACCGGGCCGTACGGGGATGACACGACGCCCACCGCACCAGTCATCCTTGGCGGCTCGCCCGTCCGGCGAGGACTCTTTTAGCTTGTTTCCGCAGGTCACCCCGCCCGCTGCCTTGCCCAGCCCGGCCGCCGGCCCCCGATCACCATTATCCCACGCACCACCGACAATTCGGCCGCCCACTCACACCCACACCACACCACACCGCACCACACCATACCCACACAACTATCACGCGTGAACGCGCATCCGTCAGTCGCGCTGAACCTTCAAGTGCAGCGATTCCATTCGCGCATCCAATTCCGCCGCGATAGCCGCCGTGTTGGTGAGTTCGTCCACAAATCCGGCTGGCACCTGATCGTCGTACTTGTAGTACAGCTTGTGCTCCAGCGTGGCCCAGAAGTCCATGGCTATGGTTCTCAACTGGACTTCCACCTTCACCTGCTCCACCCGGTCCGACAGGAACACCGGGATTCGCACGATCAGGTGCAGGCTCCGGTACCCGTTCGGTTTGGGTGTGGCGATGTAGTCCTTCGTCTTCAGGATCTCCACGTCGCTCTGCCGCGCCAGCATGTCCCGCACCCGGTACACGTCGGTCACGAACGGGCAGACCACTCGGACGCCGGCGACGTCGTCCAGGTGCTCCGCCGCCAACGCCAGGTCGGCCGGCAAACCCTTGCGGCGCAACTTGTCCAGGATCGCGTCGGGTCGCTTGACCCGTTGCGTGACGTGCTCGATCGGGTCGTGCCGGTGGACGAGGTCGAACTCCTCGCTGAGGATCCGGAGCTTCGTCATCAGCTCTTCGACCGCGAACTTGTAGACCAGGAGGGACCGCCGCAGCAGGTCATCCGCGACGCCGATGTCCATGATCCCCAGAATACCGGCCCCGGGCTCCGCTACGATGCAGGTCGTGAACACCCACTGGCACGTCGTTCTCCCGCCGCCCGCGGCCTGACGGGCGCACCTGCGGCCTCGTCGGCGGCACCTCGCACAACCAGCTCCTTGAACAGCTACCGAGAGGCATCCCGGGCACAGCTCCCGAACAGCCTCACGTAGCAGCTCTCCGAGCGACCTTGCGTAGCAGCTGCCCGAGCATGCCCTGCGGAGCGGCTCCGCCGAGCGGTACTCAAGGTTGTTCACCCGACCTGTTCCGTCGAGCTGCCCACCTCACCGCCCCGTGCGCCCGTTCGCGACCTCGTCACTTCCGCGAACGGAGAACCGTACCCGTGTCATCCGCTGTCGTACGAACACGTCTCGCCCAAGGCCCGCTCCCGATCCTCGCCGCCTGCTTCCTGTGGGGCACCACCGGCACGGTCAGTTCGCTCGCCCCGTCGTCCGCTCCCGCTTCAGCGGTCGGCGCGGCAGGTCTGGTGATCGGCGGCCTTCTGCTCTTCCTCACCGCCCGTGGCACTCGCGACGTGCTGCGCACCGCCGACCGTCGGCTACTTCTCCTGGGTGCCGTCACCGTGGCGGGTTACGCGCTCGCGTTCTACCCGGCCGTGGCACGTACCGGGGTCGCGGTCGCGACCACGGTGGCGCTGGCCACCGCGCCGATCGTGCTCGGCATCAAGACCCGCCCGCTGGTCACGCTCACCGCCGTCACCGGGTGCGCGGTCCTCGTGCTCGGCGGGGGCGATGCGCACGTCGATCTCGTCGGGGTGGCGTTGGCGCTGGTGGCGGGATTGTCCTATGCCGCCTACTCGGTGATTTGCGCGCACCTGATCGCCTTGGGACACCCGTCACGGGCCGTCGTGGGCACCGTCTTCGGCGGGGCTTCCGTGATCACCCTGCCGGTACTTCTCCTGCTCGGCGTTTCCTGGCTCGGCACCTACGGCGGTTGGGCCGTCGTCCTGCACCTGTCGGTGTTCACGACGTTCGTCGCCTACCTGCTGTTCGGCCACGGCCTGCGCCACACGACCGCCGCTTCGGCAACCACGCTCACCCTCGCCGAACCCGCCGTCGCCGCAGTGCTCGGCGTGCTCGTCCTGCACGAACGGCTACCGCTCGTCTCCTGGTGCGGCATGGCCTTGCTCGGCGTCGCGCTCCTCACCCTCGCCCGACGCTGAGCCCCGCCCCCAACCCGACGCCTCACACCCCACGTCTCACGCCCCACGTCTCACGCCCCGCCCCACCTCGCGACACCGCGGTCGAGCGGCGTCCCGGCACCTAGTCGGGCCGCCGCTCCTTCGCCCCGCCCAACCCGTACAAGATGCGCTGGATGATCTCCGGATCCACGTCCGGCTCGTCGCCGAGCTTCTCCGCCGCCGGCGAGCGGCGCGGCTCGCGTCGGGGGAGGGGCACCGCCGCGGCGCTCATGCCGGACGGCAACGTCAGCTCGCACCACACCAGCCGCCCACCGGCGGTCAGGTCGACCAGCCCGGCCCGGCCTCCGGCCAGTTCCGGCGGCAGCGCCACGCGGTAGCCCTCGACCTCGACCACCAGGTGGCTGCCGCTCAACCGCAGCCGCACCAGCAGGAGTCCGGGCGCACGCGGGTCCGCCACGTCGACCGCCGCGCCGACGAGCCGCCGCACGGTCTGCGCGGCCTCGTCCTGCATCCCGCGCAGCCGCCACTCGGTCAGGGAGAAGCGCACGAACATGTCCGCGACGTTGACCGCTGTGGGCAACGCGACGAGTCGAAGGTCGTCGACCTGCTCGGTCTGGGCGTTCACACCGGTCCCTCCTCGCCTGCGTCCGGCGCGTGTCGCGTCGGATAGTGCCATGAGTACAGCCCTTGTCACCCACGTGGTCTAGACCCCGTAAGCGGACCGTGTCCGGATCGAGTCACCTTGCTCCGGTCTCGACCTGCGACTCACGTCCTAGTACGGGGCTCGTGGGTCAACGGTTCACAGCTAGTCACGGCGGTGACCGGAAAAGTACCGAAATGCTAGGCCGAAGGGAATCTCAAGTTCCACCCGATCCAGGTACCACCCCACCCCGCACCACCCACCATCCCGCACCACCCACCACCGCACCGCGAGAGGCGTCCTCGCCCAACGCCGCACAGCACTCGTCCCCCAACACCGCGCAGCACTCAACCCTCAACGCCGCGCAGCGCGCGCCACCCCACCAGCCCACGCCCCACCAGCCCACCCCGCAGCTCACGAACCCGCCGCCCGCCGCCCCCAACCCCACGAACCGCCTGCCACACAACCGAGGAAGCGCCCGCAGCCCGACGACAGGAACGCGAAGAGGGCCCGCCGGTCAGTCGGCGGGCCCTCTCGTCGGTGCTCCTCAGGCCTGGAGCGCGGCCTCGATCTCCAGCAGGATCGTGATCTTGTCGCCGACCGCGGCACCCGCCGCGCCGCCGGTCACGCCGAACTCCTTGCGGCTGATCTCGGTGCTGGCGGAGAAGCCCGCGACCTTGGCGCCCTCGAAGCCGTCGCCGAAGCCGTTGAGCTCCAGCTCCAGCGTCACGGCCTTGGTGACGCCGCGCAGGGACAGCTCACCGTCGACGAGGAAGCCCTCGCCGTTGGCGCGCACCGCGGACGAGGTGAAGGTCAGCTCGGGGAACTTCTCGACGTCGAGGAAGTCCTCGCCCTTGACGTGGGCGTCGCGCGACTCGTTCTTGGTGTTGATGGACGCGGTGGAGATCTTCGCGTTCACCGTCGACTCCAGCGGGTTCTCCGCGGTCACGATGGTGCCCTCGAACGTGTCGAAGTGGCCGCGGACCTTGGAGACGCCCAGGTGGCGGACGACGAAGGAGACGTCGGAGTGCACCGGGTCGATGGCCCAGGTGCCCACGAGGTAGCCGGGGATCTGCGCAGTCTGCGAGGTCATGGTGTCCTTCTCGATCGGTCTGGTTGAACTCTCAACCGAACATAGCGCATCCTGGTTGAACTCTCAACAACGCCCGTATGATGGGAGCATGAGCGACGTGCGGTGGCTGAGCGCCGATGAGCAGCAGGTATGGCGTGGGTTCAGGACCGCCGTGACCAAGTTCACCGAGCACCTGGACCGGCAGTTGCAGCGGGACTCGGGGATGCCCATGGCGTACTACGAGATCCTCGTCGCACTGTCCGAAGCGCCCGAGCGCTCGCTCCGGATGAGCGAGCTGGCCCTGAACTGCCACTCGTCACGGAGCAGACTCTCCCACGCGGTGGCCAAGCTGGAGAAGGAGGGCTGGGTGGAACGCCGGGCGTGCGCGTCCGACCGGCGCGGCTCCGTCGCCCGGCTGACCGACCGCGGCTTCGCCGTGCTGGAGGCCGCCGCCCCGGGGCACGTCACCGCCGTGCGGGAGCAGCTGTTCGACGTGCTGACCCCCGCGCAACTGGCCTCCCTCGACGAGATCAGCCGCGCCATGGAGAACGGTTTGCAGACCGAGTGCGCCCAGGTGCGTGCCGAACTCGATGAATTCTGAACGGCCCGCGAAAACCGAATCGCGTTCCGCCTGCACAATCACACTCCTGCCCGACGCGACCTCCTCACGTCCCTCGCGCACCACCTGACACCCCGGCTGAACCCCTCCGGACCGCCCGACCCCCGGGATCCGAACGTCCCACGTCCGGGCCTGGTCACAGGCTCGGAGGTAACCCGACCGGGGAGGTGTGCGGTCCGATGTGGACGCATCCGGCCGAGGGGCCGTTGGGCCGAGCGGAGCATGTTGCCGGCTCTCGCCGGAAATGTCGTACCACCGCGTTAACATCCGCGCCGTGGGGTTGAAGCTGGGTGGAATTGCGCGCCGGGTGATCGGCACGGGTCGACGTGAGTCGGCCAGTTTCGGCGCGGCCGTGCTGGGTGTGCTGCTGTTGGCCGGAGCCGCTTTCGGTCAGGGCATCGCGCGCACCGCCGTCGACGTGACCGACGGCCTGACGTGGCTCAACGACGACCAGCGCGGCGAGGTCGTCCAGGTCAACCCGAGCTCCGGCACACCTCAGACCAGGCTCCAGGTCAGCGGCGGCGACGCCCAGCTGGAGATCGCGCAGTCCGACGACAAGCTGATCGTGCTGGACCGGCGCACCGGCCAGATCACCGTGGTCGACCTGGCGACGCTGCTGGCAAGCGGCCGCCGGCAGGCCCCGCCCGGGTCGACCGCCAAGGTCCTCATCGTCGGCGACCGCGTGTTCGTGATCGACCGCGCCGCCGGCACCGTGCACAACGCCGACCCGGTGACGCTGGCCGACATCGGTGACGCGTGGCGGGTCGGCCAACCGCTGGCCGACGTCGTCGCCGACGACAACGGCGTGGTGTGGGCCGTCGACCACGGCGGCAACCTGCACGCCCTGGAGTGGAGCGACGAGGACAACAGGTTCCGCGAGCGCTCGAACCGGCCCGTGCCCGGCGCGGGCCCGCGCACCGCGCTGGTTCCGCACGAGCGCGGCGTGACGCTGCTCGGCCTGGAGGGCGGCGTCGTCGTCCGCGACGGCACGAACCGCGACCTCACCGCCAACACCTCCTCCCTCTCCGGCGAGGTCCTCGCCGCGCAGACCAGCCCGACCGGCCTCACCCCGGCCGCCGTGCCGGACGCCGGGACCGTCGTGCTGGTGTCCGACAACGAGGTGATCCGCGTCGACATGGGCCGGTTCTCCTGCTCGCGGCCGGGCCGGCCCGCCGTGTTCCGCGACCGCGTCTACGTGCCGTGCCGCGGCGGCGGCAAGGTCGTCGTGCTCGACCGCTCCGGCGGGCGCGGCGCGGAGGACGTGCGAACCTCCAACACCGGCGACCCGGAACTGGTCTTCGACGACGGCAAGCTGTTCATCAACACCCCCGGCGCGGACTCCGGCGTGATCGTCGACTCCGACGGCCGCACCCGCAGCGTGCAGGTCCGCAGCCCCGACCTGCCGGTCACCGACCCGGACCGCACGCCGATCCCGACCGTGCCCAGCCCGCCGCCGCCGCGCCCGGACCCGACCACCCGGGACACCCCGCGCGGCGGCCCGAACGGCGCCGGCCCGACCACCACCACCACCGACGCGCCGGTCACCACGCCCAGCGCCGGGCAGACCGGGGTCGCGCCGGGCCGTCCGCCCGGTGTCACGGTCAGCCAGGCCGCCAACAGCGGCAGCGAGGTCGCCGTCCGGGTGACGTGGGGCGCGGCCGCCGACAACGGCGAGCGGATCGACGGCTACTCGGTCACCGCGACCGGGGCGTTCAGCGGCGGCACCAAGACCTCGCAGGTCGCGGGCACGTCGACGGACCTCACGCTGCCCTGCGCCGGCACGTCGTTCTGCACCAGCGGCCGGGTGGACGTCTCCGTCACCGCCTACAACAAGCTGGGTGCGGGCGAGGCGGGCACCGGCACGTTGACCGTGCGGCCACCGGTCGTCGCCCCGACCACCACCACGACGACGGTCCCGCCGGTCGTGCCGCCGACGACCACGACCACCACCGTCCCGCCGGTGATCCCACCGACGACGACCACCACCACGACGACCACACCGCCCCCGCCGAGCCTGCCGACGGCCGGCGCGGTGGTGATCACCGGCCTCACGCAGAACGGCGACATGTTCTCCCGCCAGGTCACCATGGCCCCGCCGCCGGACTGGGCGAACCACAACGGGTCGTGCGAGGTCGTCAACCTGACGTTCGGCGGCTCGGAGGCCATCGCCTGCAACGCCACCTCGGCGACGATCTACGTGGACGTGGGCATGAACCAGATCGTGGTGCGCGCGCACGCGGCCGGCGGCGGTGCCTCGGTCGACTCGAACGTCCGCTCCACCCGGGTCATCGACCGCGAGCCGTGCCCCGGTGGCACGATCTGCCAACCGCGCCGCCTGCCGTCCCAGGAAGCACCCCTCGTGGGCGGCGGCATCGGCCTGCTCGCCACCGCGTGGCTGCTCCGCATCCGCAACCGGCGCAGGCGCGCATGACCTCCGCGCAGCGCAACCAACCCGCGCCGCAGACGGCCCCACCCGGCCGGATCCTCGACGCACCGGGTCCGCGACACAACCAGATCTGCGACCCAACCGGATCCGCGATGCAATCGGATCTGCGACGCAACCGGATCCGCGACGCGAACGGATCTGCGGGCGAAGAGGCGAATCTCCGGTGGAACGGCCGACAAGGCGTTTCGGCGGCCGTACGTCGGCGGCGTGCGGTCGGATCGGGTGACTGAGGGGTACGGCGAACAGTGACGACAACGGCAGTTCCGGCCATCGGCGAGGATGAGATCGCCGCCTTCCGCGCCCTGCACGGCAAGCTCGGCGACGCGGTCGAGGCCGCCGTGCGCGGCAAGCGCGGTGTGGTCGACCTCGTTCTCGTGTCCATGTTCGCCGGGGGTCACGTGCTGCTCGAAGACGTGCCCGGCACCGGGAAGACGACCTTGGCGCGTGCCGTCGCCGGGGCGCTGGGCGGGGTGTCCCGGCGGGTCCAGTTCACCCCCGACCTGCTGCCCTCGGACGTCACCGGCACGTCCGTCTACGACCCGCAGACCGGCGAGGTCCGGTTCCGGCCGGGTCCGGTCTTCGCCAACATCGTGCTCGCCGACGAGATCAACCGCGCCGCCGCCAAGACCCAGTCCGCGCTGCTCGAGGTGATGGAGGAGCGCACCGTCACCGTGGACGGCGTCGCGCACGCCGTGCCCGCGCCGTTCCTCGTCGTCGCCACCCAGAACCCGATCGACCTGGACGGCACCTACCGGCTGCCCGAGGCGCAGCTGGACCGGTTCATGCTGCGCACGTCCATCGGCTACCCGACCGCCGAGCACGAGCTGGACGTGTTGCGGCCGGGCAGCGGCGCGGGGTTCGTCGGCGCGGTGCCGACCGTGTCCAACCCGCACGTGGTCGCCGAGTACGGCCGCCGGCTCCAGTCGCTGCACGTGGCCGAGCCGATCCTGCGCTACATCGGCGAGCTGGGCACGGCGTCGCGCTCGGACGACCGGCTGCGGCTCGGTGCGAGCACGCGCGGGCTCAAGGCGCTGGTGCGCTGCGTGCAGGTGTACGCGGCGGCGCAGGGCCGGCACTTCGTCGTCCCCGGTGACGTGCAGGCGCTGGTCGTGCCGGTGCTGGCGCACCGCCTGGTGCTGACCCGCGAGGCCCAGCTGGCCGGCACCACCACCGAAGAGGTGCTGGCGGACGTCCTGTCGGGCGTCGCGGTGCCCCGACCGTCCGCGCGATGACCAGCGCCGGGCCTGCTCGCCCCGCGACGACCAGCGCCGGGCCGGCCGTTCCCGCGACGACCAGCGCCGCGTCTGCTGTCCCCGGGACGACCAGCGCCCGGCTCACCGCCCGCGCGACGACCAGGGTCCGGCTCACCGCTCGCGGTCTGGGTGCGGTCCTGGTCGGGGTGCCGTTGGTGGCGTTCGGGCTGTGGTGGAGCTACCCCGGTCTCGCGGCCCTGGGGCTGGCGCTGGTCGCGCTCGCCCTGGCCGGCGTGCTGTCCGTGCTCTCCCGCGCGCAGGTCAGTCCGAAGCGGACGGTCCGGCCCCGGACCGTGCAGCGGCTCGGCACGTGCACCGGGACGATCGAGCTCACCGGCACCAGCCGGCGGTTCCCGGTGCTGTTCGACGCGACCGACGAGGTGGCCGGGAACGTCGTGGCGGTCGACATCCCGCCGCTGCACCCCGGCCAGAGCACGAAGGTCGAGTATCCCATCCCCACCCACACCCGAGGTCTGCTCCGGGTCGGCCCGCTCACGCTGAGCAGGCGTGGCCTGGCCGGTCTCGCGCACGCCCGCACGGTCGTCGGCGACGTCGTGGACGTGCGGGTCGTGCCGCGCGTGCTGCCGGTGCGCGGCCTGCCCGGCGGGGTTCGGCGCGGTCACGTCGGCGCGGACGAGCGGGTCGAGCGCGGCGGCACGGACCTGGTGGGGCTGCGCGAGTACGTGCCCGGCGACGACCTGCGCCGGCTGCACTGGGCGACCTCCGCCCGCACCGGCACGCTGATGATCCGCGAGGACGCCGACCCGGCCCGCCCGCACCTGGCCGTGGTGCTGGACGACCACGCCGACGGCTACCCCGACCCGAAGGACTTCGAGGACGCCGTCGAGGTGGCGGCGTCCCTGGTGACGGTGGCGATCGCCGAGGGGCACCCGGTGCGGCTGCTGTCCGCGTCCGGCTCGGTGGACGTCGAGCTGCCGCCGGGCGCGGTCGACGCCGACGCGTCCGCCGTGCTCGCCGCCCTCGCCGACCTGACAGCCGCGCCCCAACGTCCCGCCGTGCCGCGCCCGGTGCCGATCCGCGACCTCGACGTGGTCGCGGTGGTGGGCGGGGCCGGTTCGGACCTGTCGGCGTTGACGTTGGAGGCCGGGCGCGCGTCGGTCGGCGTGGTGCTGGCCGTCGACCCGTTGCCGGACGTGCCGATCTCCGCCATCGGCACCGTGCTCGTGCTGCGCGCGCCGAAGGCCGAGGCGCTGCTGTCGGCGTGGAACACGGCGGTGTCCCGGTGACGGCGCGGCTGAGCTGGTCGGCTCGGCTGAGTTGGACGGCGCGGCTGTCCTGGTCGGCACTGCTGATCGTGGTGGCCGCGATCCACCTCGGGGCGGGCTGGCAGGGGTGGTTGCCGTCGGTGGTGTTCGCGCTGTCGGCGCTGGTGGCGTTCGCGTGCGCGCCGCTGCTGCGGTGGTCGAAGGTGCCGACCGGGCTGGCGTTGTTCGGCGTGCTCGTGCTCGCGCTGACCGCCGGGTACTGGGTGGCCCGCGACACCGCCGAGTCCGCCGACCCGACCGCCGTGCTGCTCGACCTGGTGCCGCGCGTGCTGACCGCCGCACGGCCCGCGCCCGCCACCCCCGAACTGCTCGTGCCGGGTGCGCTGCTGACCTTCGCGGTCGCGTTCGCGGTGGCCGTTTCCGTTGCCGGCAGAGGACGTTCGCTGCTGGCCCCGGTGATCGGCACGGCCCTGCTCTACACCGGCACCGCGCTGCTCACGGCCGGCGGCGCGGACCGGAACGGCCTGGTCGCCGTCGGCCTGGTCGCGCTGATCGCGCTGGGCTGGCTGCTGGTCGACCGGCTCGAAGCCGGCGGCCGGGTGCTGCTCGGCCTGCCCGCCGTGCCGGTCGCGGTGGTGGCGCTGCTGGCGGCGCTGCTGCCCGCGACCGACGCGTTCGAGCCGCGCGAACTGGTCGAGCCGCCGGTGACCGACCTCGGTGTGGCCAGTCCGCTGCCGCAGCTCGCGTCGTGGGCGAACCTCGGCGACGTGGAGCTGTTCCGGCTCAAGGGGCCGGAGCGGGCGGTGCGGCTGGTCGCGCTGTCGGACTACTCGGGCGCGGCGTGGCGCGCGGCATCGCTGTACGGGCCACTGGGCGCGGTCGCCGCACCGGACCTGCCGCCGGGCAAGCGGGTCGAGGAGGCCGAGATCGAGGTGACGATCGGCGAGCTGGGCGGGAGCTGGGTGCCCACGGTCGGCCGACCCACGTCGGTCACGCTGGACCGGGCCGTGGTCGACCCGAACTCCGGTTCGCTGGTGCTGCCCGACGCGCTGACCCCGGGCCTGACCTACCGGTCGCGCGGCGTGGTCGACGTGCCCGACGACAACGACCTGCTCGCCGCCACCGTGCCCACCGACGGCCGGTCGCGCCGCTATCTCGCGCTGCCCGGCCTGCCGTACTCGCTGGCCGAGTACGCGCGGCAGATCGCGCGGAACGCCCGCACGCCCTACGAACGCGCGGTCGCCATCGAGCAGGTCGTGAAGACCGGCCGCACGCCCGACGCGCAGGCCCCGGTGGGCTCGTCCTACGCTCGGCTGGAGCGGTTCCTGTTCGGCAACCCCGGCGAGCCGGGGGCCAACGCCGGCACCGCCGAGCAGTTCGCGTCGGCGTTCGCCGTGCTGGGCCGGGCCGTGGGCCTGCCGACCCGGGTCGTGGTCGGCTTCCAGCCCGCGTCGGGCGAGGAACGGGTGGTGCGCGCCGCCGACGCCACCGCGTGGCCCGAGGTGTACTTCGACGGCTGGGGCTGGGTGCCCTTCGACCCGGTGACCGGCACGTCGTCGGGCGGGTCGAGCGCCGCCGCGAAGCGCGAGGTGCTCGACCGGCTGGCGTCCATCACGGCCACCCCGACCACCGCCCTGTCCGCACCGCCGCCGTTCGTGCCGCCGACCGACGTCCCGCAGGCGCAGGCCACGGCGCAGTCGTCGCGGCAGTGGGTGGGGCTGCTGGCGTTGGCCGCGATCCCGTTGCTGGTGGTGCTCCTGCTGGGCGCGCTGCGCGCGGGCCGCCGAGTGCGGCTGCGCCGGGCGGGCGCCGCCGGGGCGTGGGACCACGTCCTGGACCTGCTCCTGCTCTCCGGCCGCGCCCCGCGCCGGGACCGGACCGCCCCCGACATCGCCCGCGACCTGGCCCTGGCACCCGCGATCCGGCTGGCGGACCTCGCCGACCGCTCCGCGTTCGCCCCCGAGCGCGGCGGCGTCTTCCGCCGCCCACCACCGGGCAGCACCGCGACGCTCGACCAAGCCGACGAAGCCTGGCACCTGGCCCGAGAGGTACGCGCCGGCCTCCGCAAGGTCGTCCCATGGCACCGCCGCCTGTTCTGGCCCATCGACCCCCGCCCCCTGTGGCGCCGCTGACCTCCCCGCCCCGCTCGCTCCCCGCCCCGCTCCTCCCGACGCACACGCTCCACCGCTCACTGATTGCCGCACGCACGCACGCGCTGCGCCCGCTCGGCGATGCCCGCCGGCTCCGCCGTCGTGCTGGACCGGGCACTCGCATCACGTCAGGGCTGGATCAGCCAGGGTCACGGCGTGCCGCTCAGGTGAGCGGTGGAGGGTGGGTCAGCGGTTGCGGACGGCGCAGGCCGGGGTGGAGGCACCGCGTTTGCCGTCGCCGTTCACGCTGAACGCGAGGACCTGGTAGCAGTACTCGCGGGCTTGCGGGTCCAGTCCGGTGACCGTGTGCCGGGTGACCCCGGCGACCACCGTCACCACCGGGTCGTGCTTGCCGCCCGTCACGTCCATCAGCACGAACTGGGCCTGCCCGTCGGTCGGGTCGGTCCAGAGCACGTCGATGCTGGAACCGTTGTCCTCCAACCGGTTCAGCGTCGGGGCGAAGGTCGGGTCGATGCCCGGGTCCTCGGCCGCCGTCACGCCGGTGGTCACGCCGGTCGTCACGATCGGGGCGGTGGTCGTCGTGGTGGGGAGTGTCGCGGTCGTGCCGCCGCGGTCCTGGGTAGCCCACAGGGCGCCCGCCGCCACCGCCGACACCACGGCGATCGCCGAGAAGACCAGCGCACGGGGGTTGCGGCGGTGCTTCGGCGGTGGTTCGGGCAGGGTGACCAGCGGCGGCGCGGGTGGCGGCAGCACCGGGCGGGGCCGGGCGTCGTGCCGGACGGTCAGGTCCGCCAGGTCCTCGGTCCAGCTGCGCACCGGCTCCGGCGCGACCTCCGCGGGCTCGGCCGGCGCGGGCTCGGCCGGCGGGCGCGGGCCGAAGTCCGGGATCGCTGTCGGGCCCTCCGGGATCTGCTCCCGCACCTCCCGGCGCACCGCCGCGGTGTGGTCCGGGTCGACGCCCGCCTGCGGTGTCCACGTCGGCACCGCCGCCAGCGCGGCCCGCAGCGCGGCGGCGTCCGGGAACCGGTCCTCACGTGCCTTGGCCAGGCACTTCACGATGATCGCGATCAGCTCCGGCGGCACGTCCCGGCGCAGCAGCGACCTCGGCGCGGCCGACCGCACGCGTCCCAGGTAGCCGAGCATGGTGTCCTGCTCGGGCGTCGAGGACGCGAACGGCGGCTGCCCGTCGAGCAGGGTGAACAGCGTCGAGCCCAGCGACCACAGGTCGTCCGACGCCGCCGGCGGGTGCCCCTCGACCATCTGCGGCGCGGCGTGCCGGTAGCTGACCAGTTGCAGCGACGCCGAGTGCCCGGCGTCCGCGCCGCGCGCGATGCCGAAGTCGGCCAGCACGTAGGACGTCGGCAGCACCAGGATGTTCTGCGGCTTCACGTCCCGGTGCAGGATGCCCTGGCCGTGCGCGAACGCCAGCGCGTCGGCCACCGCGATGCCCGCGGCGATCACGTCGGCGACCGGCAGCGGGCCGCGCTCCCGGAGCCGGTCGTGCAGCGAGCCCAGGTCGTAGTACTCCATCACGATGCACGGCCGGCCGGCGACCGAGCCGGTGTCCAGCACGGTCACGACGTGCGGGTGCTGGCGGCCCAGCCGGACGGTGATCTCCAGCTCCCGGCGGAACCGGGCGAGGGTGTCCGGGTCGGTCACGTCGAGGACCTTCACCGCGACGTCGCGCCCGAGGCCGTCCTGGCTCGCCCGGTACACGGTGCCCTCCCCGCCGTGCGCGACCAGCCGGAAGTCGCTGTAGCCGGGCAGCGAGATCGTCGGAGCCGTGGCGGCGGAGGGCTTCGGTGCCCAGGCCTGGAGGTCGTCGGACGGGTCCACCCGCGGATCCTATCCGGCGGGCCGGCGCGGGATCGACACCTCCGAATGGGGGTGGTGCGGCGCGGCTCACCGCCCCAGGCTCGGGTGATGAGCTTCCGCGACGCCCGTGACCTGCTCCTGCGCCACGCGACGGACTACGCCGCCGCGCGCGAGGCGTTCACCTGGCCCGAACTCGACGAGTTCAACTGGGCGCTGGACTGGTTCGACGTGATCGCGCGGGACAACGACCGGATCGCGCTGTGGATCGTGGAGGAGGACGGGTCCGAGGGGCGCTGGACGTTCGCGGACCTGGCCCGCCGCTCGGACCAGGTGGCGAACTGGTTGCGGGACAACGGGGTGCGCCGGGGCGACCGGGTCGTGCTGATGCTGGGCAACCAGGTCGAGCTGTGGGAGGTGCTGCTGGCCGCGATGAAGCTCGGCGCGGTGGTCATCCCGGCCACCACGCTGCTGGGGCCGGTCGACCTGCGCGACCGGGTCGGGCGCGGGGGAGCGCGGCACGTGGTGACGGGGTCGGCGGACGCGCCGAAGTTCGTCGACGTGCCCGGCTCGTACACCCGGATCGCGGTCGGCGGCCGGGTCTCCGGCTGGCTCGACCACGCGGACTCCGCTGCCGCGTCGGCGCAGTTCACGCCCGACGGTGTCACGCGCGGTTCGGACACGTTGTTGCTGTACTTCACCTCTGGCACGACCGCGCGACCGAAGCTGGTCGAGCACACGCACGTGTCGTACCCGGTCGGGCACCTGTCCACGATGTACTGGATCGGCTTGGAACCGGGCGACGTGCACCTCAACATCTCGTCGCCGGGGTGGGCGAAGCACGCGTGGAGCAACGTGTTCGCGCCGTGGAACGCCGAGGCGACGGTGTTCGTGCACAACTACACCCGGTTCGACCCGGCGCGGCTGATGTCCGAGATGGACCGTTGCGGTGTCACCAGCTTCTGCGCGCCGCCGACCGTGTGGCGGATGCTGATCCAGGCCGACCTGACCGCGTTGCGCACGCCGCCGCGCAAGGTGGTCGGCGCGGGCGAGCCGCTCAACCCCGAGGTGATCGAGCGGGTCCGCGCGGCGTGGGGGGTGACGATCCGGGACGGGTTCGGCCAGACCGAGACCACCGTGCAGATCGCCAACACCCCGGGCCAGCCGGTGAAACCGGGCTCGATGGGCCGCCCCGCGCCGGGCTACCCGGTGGTGCTGGTCGACCCGGTGACCGGGGAGCCGGGCGCGGAGGGCGAGATCTGCCTGGACCTCGCGCACCGGCCGCTGGGCCTGATGGTCGGCTACCACGGCGACGCCGAGCGGACCGCCGAGGTGATGCGCGACGGCTACTACCACACCGGTGACGTCGGGTCGGTGGACGAGGACGGGTACCTGACCTACGTGGGACGCACCGACGACGTGTTCAAGGCATCGGACTACCGGATCTCGCCGTTCGAGCTGGAGAGCGTGCTGCTGGAGCACGAGGCGGTGGCCGAGGCGGCGGTGGTGCCCGCCCCGGACCCGCTCCGGCTGGCCGTGCCGAAGGCGTACGTGGTGCTCGCGGCCGGGTTCGAGCCGGGGGAGGAGACGGCGCTGGCGATCCTGCGGCACGCGCGCGAGAACCTGGCCCCGTACAAGCGGATCCGCCGGCTGGAGTTCGCGGAGCTGCCGAAGACGATCTCCGGCAAGATCCGCCGGGTCGAGCTGCGCGGCCGGGAGACCGGCGAACGCCCGGCCGGCGAGTACCGCGACGAGGACTTCCCGGCCTTGCGCCACCCCTGACCCCCACCCCCTCACCGCTCCACCGCCCCCGCTCCGCCTCGCCGCTCCACTGCCCGGCGCTCCACTGCCCGGCGCTCCACCTCGGCGCTCCACCGCTCGGCGGCGGCCTCGCCGGTTCCGCTCGGCGGTTCCGGCGGCGGCCTCACCGGTCCCCACGTTCGCTGTTCGACGCCGCCGGCGGGACTAGCGGCGGACTAGCGGTCCTCGCCGGTGGTCTGGTCGCCGCGCCACGCGGCGAGACCGGGTTCGGTGGGGCGGGTGCCGGGGAAGGCGTCGGCGAGCACGCGGGCGTAGCGGCGGCCGTCGGGGGTGGTCAGGTCCGGTGGGCGCAGCCACGGGGCGAGGTGCACCCGGGTGCCGGTCGCCTCGCCGCCGACGACCAGGACGTCCGGCGCGTCCGGCACGATCGCCCGGCCGCCGCGCGCGGCCTCGTCGCGGACCGCCGCCGCCGCTTCCGCCGACCGCGTCGACGTGTCGGCGACCAACGAGAACTCCCGGGGCAGCGCGGAAACCTGTGCCCGCAGCGCGCGGGCGTCGGTGTCGGTCAACCGGGGCCACGGCGGTTCTGCTTTGCCTGCCAGCAGGGCGGCCAGGGCGGCGTCGGCGTACTCGGTGCCGTCCGGGCCCCGGACGTCCGGCCCGGTCCACGGGTCGCTGCCGGGGTTCACCGGCACGGTCGCGCGGGCGCCGTCACGGCCCAGCCACAGCGAGCCCCGGCCCGGGTCGAGCCACACCAGCGCCCACCGGCCGGACGCGCCGGGCCGCTCTTCGGCGCTCACCAGGGCGTTCTCGGCGTTGCCGACGCGCAGCGGGGCGTCCGGCACGCGCACCACGTTCCAGCCCGGCCGGTGCGGGGCGACCAGGACGTCCACCGGTTCGCCGGCCACGGCGACCCTGGTCAGCATCGGGCCGGACGGCGGCGTGGCCAGGTGGCCGGCCAGCGTCACCTGGGCCAGGCCGGCGAGCAGCGCCACGGCCAGTCCCGCGCCCACCACCCGCACGACGACGGTGGGCGGGCACAGCGCGGCCCACCCGACCCCCGCGAATCCGGCCATCAGCACGAGGTGCGCCCCGGACAGCGGCGGTCCGGCGAACCACAGCGCGGTGGCCACCGCGGCGAGCACGACGGCGGCCAGCACGGCGTGGGCGAGCACCGGGATCTTCTCGCGCAGCAACGGGGGTGCCAGCAGGGCCGCGATCAGCGCGACCGCCGCCGGGCCGGGCAGCCACGTCGCGTCGGCGACCAGCAGCGCGACCACGCCACCGGCCGCCGCGACGGCGGTGACGACGCGCCGGGTCAGCGCGCCGCCGGAGGTGAACGGGCGGGCCAGGGCCCAGCCCGCCACGATCGTCACCGTGATCAGCAGCAGCAGCCGCAGGATCGTGAACCCGAGCGGCAGGGCTACCGTTCCGTGCTCGTGCACGGCGTCACGCCGCGGTCGGGACCGCGCACGTGCACCGCATCTGCTCGCGTTCGGCCGGCGTGGGGCGCAGGTGCATCACCATCGCGACCACCATCGGCACGAACACCACGAAGTTGTAGAACAGGTGCAGTTCCACGCGTGGCACGATGAGCTGGATGACGCTGGTCGGCACCGGGCGGCCGAGCAGGTTGGCGCCGGTGGACGACTGGACGATCAGCAGCAGGTGCTCGATGTGGTGCCAGAACTGCAATCCCAGCGCGACGCCCCACCACGTGCGGGACCGACCGGTGAAGCCCTTGCGGAGGGCGAACAGCCCCACCAGCATCACCAGCGCGAAGCCGTAGTGCAGGACCTCGGAGCTGATCAGCCAGGGGAACGGGATGCCGAGCACGCCCCGGGACTGGGGCGCCGGCCACCCCAGCACGTAGATCTGCACGGCTTGGGCGATGTGCTCGGCCCAGTGCGCGATGACGACGAACATGAACGAGTACAGCGCCGCTTTGTGCCAACGGGTGTTGAGCCCGTCCAGCAGGCCGGTCGTGCCGCCCACGGCGTGCGATCGGACTCCGGTGTGTGCCACAGATCCTCCCGTGTGTCCGGCGGGTGGGTTTCCGGGTCCGAGCATAACGGTGTTACGGCTGGATTTGGCCCTGGCCGGGGCACAACTGCGGCACTGCGCACGAACCAAGAAACCGTCACGCACGAACCGAGAAAATTTCACGCAGGAACCGAGAAGCCGTCACGCACGAACCGAGGAAACCTCACGCGTGAGCCGGGATGCCGGCCCGCGACCGCTCCGCGTCAGACGGGTTCGGGGAGCGGGAACAGCCGGAGGAACCGCTCCACCCGCGTCCGGTCGCCGGTGACCGAGACCTCGGCCGCCGCCTCGGCGTCGGTCAGCACGCCGTCGTTCCACAGCAGTTCGGCCAGCGTCCGCGGGGTGGTGGCCAGCACGGCGTCCGGGGCCTCGGGCTCGGCGCGCCGGACGTGCAGGCCGTCGGCGAACCGCACGTGGAACCGGTCGTCGCCCAAGCGCACGGCCAGGTCCGCGGTGAACCCGGCGGCGATGTCCGGCCGGTACAGGGTCTTCACCGCCAGCATCACCGAATCGGGGCCCAGGTCCCCGTCGCGCGGCAGGCCGGGGGACCGCGCGCCCCACCGGCCCAGCGCGATGACCATGGGTTCCAGCCCGTAGCCCCACGGCGTCAACTCGTAGACCCGCGCGGAGGACGGCGGCGCGAGCTTGCGGCGGCACAGGACGCCCGACTCCTCCAGTTCGCGCAGTCGCAGGGACAGCACGTTCGGGCTCGCCCCGGGCAGCCCGGCGCGCAGGTCGGTGAACCGCTTGGGGCCGAACAGCAGCTCGCGCACGACCAGCAGTGCCCACCGCTCGCCCACGACGTCCAGGGCGTGTGCCATCGCGCAACGGTCGTGGTACTTGCGCTTGGTCACCATCGACTCACCCTACCCGCGGAAGTACGGAATTCTTATCTTCAGGTTGCCGGTGAGGACTTGTCCCCCGACCCCTGCGGCGATGACGTGTTCGGGGCCATCCCACGTCGCCCTTGACCCAGCGGACCCCGGCCCCGCCGCCGAAGCTTGCGGACGGGACTGCCCGGCTCATCCGCGCGGTGTGCCCACCCGGACGGGCGCGCGCAGCCGGGTGGCCAGCAGCGCGCCCAGGAACACCGATCCGGCCACGACGAGCAGCGCGGGCCGGGCCGCGCCGAGGAACGCCGCCTCGAACGCCTCGTCACGTGCGCCGAAGCCTGTCACGAGCGCCGACCGCACGTCCCGCGCGGGGTCGCCGTCGCGCAGCGCGTCGGCCAGCCGGTTCTGCAGCACCGCGCCGACGACCGCCGCGCCCAGCGCCGCCCCGATCTGCCGGGCGGTGGTGAGCACCCCCGACGCCGCCCCGGTGTGCTCCGGCGCCACCCCGCGCATCGCCTCGGTCGTGGTCGGCGCGATCGCCAGGCCCATGCCGACGCCGACCGCCGCCATCGGCGCCAGGAACGCGCCGGAGGACGCGTCGGCGCCCGGCAGGAACGCCACCCCGAGCACGCCGAGCCCGTAGACCGACAGGCCGACGACCAGCGGGACCCGCCCGCCGAGCCGGTCGGCCAGCCGCCCGCCGAGCGGGGCCACCGCGCTGAGCGCCACCGTCCACGGCAGCGCCGTCACCCCGGACACCAGCGGGCTCATGCCGAGCAGGACCTGGGTCTCCAGCACGAACACGAGCAGCAGCCCGTACAGCGAGAACGACGTGAGCAGCGTGATCAGCACCGGGACGCGGTAGCCGGGGTCGCGCACCAGCGCCGGCGGCACGAGCGGCTCCGGCCGGCCCCGCTCCCACCGCACGAACGCGACCGCGAGCACGACGCCCAGCGCGAGCACCCCGGGCACGGTCACCGGCCCGGCGATCGTGCCCCACTCGTGCCGTTGCCCCTCGACCAGCCCGAACACCAGGGCCACCAGCGCGGCGGTGGCGAGCACGACGCCCACCACGTCGAACCGGTGCGGCCGAGCGGTCCGCCGCTCCGGCACGAACCGCACCGCCAGGTACGCGCCGAGCAGCCCGAGCGGCACGTTGAGGTAGAACACCGACGGCCAGCCGAACTCGGTGACCAGCAGCCCGCCCAGGGTCGGCCCGCACACCGCCGCGACCCCGGCCACCGCCGTGAACACGCCGAACGCCGCCCCGCGCCGGTCGGCCGGGAACACCGCCGAGATCAGCACCAGCGCCTGCGGTGTCAGCGCCGCCGCGCCGACGCCCTGCACGACCCGGGCCGCCACCAGCACGCCGGGCGTCCCGGACAGTCCGCACAGGACGGACGCGGCGGTGAAGACGAGCAGCCCCGCGACGAACACCGCGCGCGGCCCGACCACATCGCCGACCCGGCCGAAGACGACCAGCAGCGCCGCGAACGCCAGCAGGTAGCCGTTGAGCACCCAGACCACGTCGTCCAGGCCCGCGCCGAGGTCGGCCATGATGTCCGGCGCGGCGGTGTTGACGATCGTGGTGTCCAGCAGGATCAGGAAGTTCGCCAGGCACAGCACCGCCAGCGCCCGCCACGCGGCGCGCACCTCAGACCGCCGCGGTCCGCGCGGTCAGGGCGGTCACCCGGCGCGCGGCGGTGAACGCCGCCCAGCCGGCCAGGTCCACCAGCGCCGCGTCGTCGCCGCCGAACGCCGCCACGGCCGCGTCGTCCACCTGGTACGAGGCGAACGCGACGAGCAGCGCCAGCACCGTGCCCGGCCGCTCGTCGGCGGGCAGCCCGGACACCGCCTCCCGCGCCCAGTCCCGGCCCAGGCCGGGCGGCGCCCCGTCCCACCCGGCGATCCGCGCGGCCACGAGGTCCCGCGCCTCCTCGGACAGCACCCGCGCGCCGGCCGCGTCGAACGCCGCCGCGGTCCGGCCGAGCGCGTCCCCCACCGCGGGGTCGTTGCCGGCCCAGTCGAGGTCGGGCGGCAGCGGGGCGGCCGGCAGCAGGTCCAGTGCCGCGCCGCGCGGGTACTCGCGGCGCGCTCCGGCGGCCATGAAGCGCCCGAGCAGCTGTTCGGCGAACGCGGGCGCGCCGGCGGGCAGCGGCGAGTCGTCCAAGAACACGTTCACCACCCGGTTGAGGTAGTGGAACGCGAGCACGACGCCGAGCAGCTCGGGGGTCTGCTCCTCCGGGATCGGCCGGTCGTCACCCGAGCGCCCGGCGGCCGGGTGCGCCGCCAACCGGTCCGCCCACGCCTCGACGGCGGCGAACGACCCGCCGAGCCGGTCCAGGGTGGCCTGGTGGACGGTCACGCAGTACGGGCAGGTGTTCTGCCGTGAGACGGCGGCGGCCACGGCCTCCTTGGTGGCCCGCGACGCCGATCCGGACGCGATCAGCGTCTCGCGCAACAGGACCCAGCACGCGGTGAGCGCGGTCGGCGAGGGGGAGTGCAGCGCGACGGGCGCGGCGAGCATCCCGAAGTCGGCTTCCGCCTGCCGGTAGACGGCGGCGACCGGTCCTCGCGCGGCGTGCGGCGGGACGGGGGTGACGTACCGGATCGACTTGAGGGATCGGCGGAGCGCGGTGCGGACGATGCCCATGGGGACTCCCGGGTTGCGTGCGCCGGTGAACGGCGTGACGGGTGGGTTTCTTCACGCAACTCGTGGCTACCACGGGCCGGCGCCCGGTCGCACGCACGACGGCCGGAGCTGCTCCATACCCCGCACGCTTGAAGTGGTCGGGGGAGCGGTGGGCGCGGTCGATCGTGAACTACGCGCACGACCGAGGCAGGCCGCAGAGGGCTGTCGACCGGGCGGGGCGTCCCCGCCCGGTCCGGCGCGCCGGGTCAGACGCCGAGCGCCTTCTCGGCCAGCCTGGTGCCCTCGACCCGGGCGGCGATCTTGGCGAACGCGACGTCCCGGGAGGTCGACGTGTCGTCGGCGAACGGCGAGAACCCGCAGTCGTCGCAGGTGCCCAGCGACTCGACCGGGACGAACTCGACGGCCTCCAGCACCCGGTCGCGCACCTCCTCCGGGGTCTCCACGCGCGGGTCGATCGGGTCGGTCACGCCGATGAACAGCCGTCGCTCCTCGGGCAGCGAGTCCTTGATGACGCCCAGCACCCGGCGGCGGTCCGGCTCGCCGGCCAGCTGCACGTAGAACGAGCCGGCGCGCAGCGTGAACAGGTCGGGCAGCAGGTCGGCGTAGTCCACGTCGGCGCTGTGCGTGGCGTCCCAGTCGCCGCCGGGGCAGGTGTGCACGCCGATCCGGGCGCGCTCCTGCTCCGAGAACCGGTCCAGGACCTGGTTGTTCACCGCGATCAGGTCGTGCAGCACGCCCTTGGAGGGGTCGAGCTTGAGCGACAGCCGGGCTTCGGTGAAGTCGAGCTGCACGCTGTGCGCGCCGCCGTCCAGGCAGGTCCGGATGTCGGCCTCGGCCTCGTCGAGCAGGTCGGCCAGGAACCGCTCGCGGGGGTAGCCGTCGATGCCGTCCTGCGGGTAGAGCAGGCTCAGCGCGGACGGCGCGATCACCGCCTGCTTGACCGCCGCCGACGTGTGCCCTCGCGCCGCTCGCAGGTGGTCCGCGGCGTGCGCGGCGTACCGGAACGGGCCGCTGGTCAGTCGCGGCAACTGCCGGGTGTGGCCGTCGGAGAACGGCACCACCAGGCCGTCCGGGGCGAGGTCGGCGATGCCGGAGACCGGGTAGGTGAGGAAGCTCGGCTTGGCCTGCTCGCCGTCGGTGACCACCGGCGAGCCGGTGGCCTCGAACCGGCGGACGGTGTCCGCCACGGCCCGGTCGGTCAGCGCTCCCAGCGCGTCGGCGTCGATGGTCCCGGCGGCGAAGTCGTGCTGGGCCTGGATCAATTCCGCAGGACGGGGAATGCTGCCGATGGGCTCGGTCGGAATGGTCATGGTTCTCCCCTGGAACGAGTGTCGGGCAGGGTCGGCTGCTAGGCGACGCGGGGTGGAACAGTAGGGCGATGATCAGCGCGGGGCGTACCGGCTGAATGGTGAAGCGGGTCCGCCGAAAAGGGGACACCCGTTTCAACACAGCGTTACCCGACGTCGTTGGCGCACGCCGTCGGGCCACTGCCCGGCGACGCGGTCAGCGCACTCCGCGAGGGCGGAACTGGATGCTGATCCGGGGGCCCGCCGGCCGGGCGGTCTTGGGCACGGCGTGCTCCCACGTGCGCTGGCAGGACCCGCCCATGACGACCAGGTCGCCGTGGCCCAGCGCGTACCGGACGGTCGCGCCGCCGCCGCGCGGCCGCAGCGCGAGAGCGCGCGGCGCGCCCACCGACAGGATCGCCACCATCGTGTCCTCGGCGGAGCCGCGACCGATCGTGTCGCCGTGCCAGGCGACGCTGTCCCGGCCGTCGCGGTAGTGGCACAGGCCCGCCGTGCGGAACGGCTCGCCCAGCTCGTCCGCGTACCACCGGCTCAGCGCGTCGCGGGCGTCGGTGAGCACCGGGTGGGGCAGGGGTGTGCCCTCGCCGTAGAAGCACAGCAGGCGCGGCACGTCGACCACGCGCTCGTACATCTGCCGGCGCTCGCCCCGCCAGGGGACGCCGGTCGCCAGGTGCCGGAACAGCTCGTCCGCGCCGGTGAGCCAGCCGGGCAGCACGTCGATCCACGCGCTGCCGTCCAGCGCGGTGCGGCGGACACCGGTCAGCGGGCGCAGGCCGAGGGGCTCCGCGCCGCCGTCGAACAGCGACACCTGCATGACGCGAAGCCTAGCCGAGGTCGAACACATGTTCGACCGCAGCGAGCACTATTCCTTCAGTGCATACTGAAGATCAGCCCGGCCGGTGGTCCGGCCGACGATCACGCGTCCGGTTCGGGCTTACGCCGACGGCCGCCCGTGCGGACCGGCTTGGCCGGGTCCTCCACGGGTTCCGCGGCGGCGGTCTTCGCCTCGGGTTTCACCGGTTGGTCGGCGAGCAGGATGGCAGCCAGCTCGTCGTAGATCGGTGTGCTGCTCATGGGCGGTCACGTACCCCTTTCAAGCGAAAGCTACACGCGCCTGCGAACAGGGGAACGGCCAGGGTTGGCAAACGGATCAACGCCTGCCGGAATTCGCCGGCCCCGGATCGACCAGCGCGGAGGGTAATGGTTCCACAACGGACGGAGCACGCGCGGCAGTGCACCCCATTTCGGGGTCGGCGTGTCGCGCACCGACCCGGGCCGTCCCAGGTGGGCGGGGTCGGACGGGCTGTTCCGATGAGCCCGCACCGGCCGCGCCGCACCCGCCGCCGGCCGTCCCGGGCATGCCGATCCGTTCGTAGTGGAACGATCCCTGACAAGGCGACCGCGGAGGGGTGCGGCGGTGTTAAGTTGGGGAAAGGTCCCGAGGTGGGCCGGAGTGCGAAGGAGCCTGGGATGCCGACCGTGCGCCGACCTGCCGCGCAGACCCGTGAGCACGTGCTCGCGATCGCGCACGACCTCTTCTACTGGAACGGCATCCGGGCGGTCGGGGTGGACCGGATCGCGGCCGAGGCGGCGATCGCGCCGACCACCCTCTACCGGCTGTTCGCCTCCAAGGACGACCTGGTCGCCGCCTACCTGGAGCGGGCCGACGAGCGCCACCGGTCGTGGTTCCTGCGGGCGTCGGCCGACGACGGGCGGGGCGTGCGGGAGCGGATCCTGGCGGTGTTCGACGAGCTGGTGGTGCAGGTGCAGCCGGAGCGGTCGCGCGGGTGCCCGTTCCTGATGGCGCTGGCCGAGTTCCCCGACCCGGCGCTGCCCGCGCACCGCAACGCGATCGCCACCAAGGCGTGGGTGCACGGCCAGTTCACCCGATTGGCGCAGGAGTTGGCCGAGACCGGCGGGGTGGCGGACGCGGAGGCGCTGGGCGCGGAACTCGCGCTGGTCATGGAGGGTGTGTACGCCACCGTCCAGTCGATGGGGGTCGGTGGTCCGGCGCGCCGGTCGCGCGCGTTGGTGGAGTTGCTGCTCGCCGGCTGACCCGGCTTACCGGTACCGTCCGGCGGCGGGTGAGCCGACACACACGACACTTGCACTTCCGATAGATGGATGTCCTAGTAATCTGAGGACAGTTCCGCGATGCCGAAGGAGCCGTCGTGTCCGCTGCTGCACCGTTGCACGTTCCCGCGCACCCGGTCCGCTTCGTCACGGCCGCCAGCCTGTTCGACGGCCACGACGCGGCGATCAACATCATGCGCCGCATCCTCCAGTCGCAGGGCGCGGAGGTCGTCCACCTGGGTCACAACCGCTCGGTGCGCGAGGTCGTCGCCGCCGCCGTGCAGGAGGACGTCCAGGGCATCGCCATCAGCGCCTACCAGGGCGGGCACGTCGAGTACTTCAGCTACCTGGTGGAGCTGCTCGCCGAGCGCGGCGCGGAGCACATCAAGGTCTTCGGCGGCGGTGGCGGCGTCATCGTGCCGGAGGAGATCGAGCTGCTGCACTCGCGCGGCGTGGCGCGGATCTTCTCCCCGGCCGACGGCCAGCAGCTCGGCCTGGCCCGGATGATCAACTCGATGATCGAGACGTGCGACCACGACCTGGCCGCCGACACCCCGTCGTCCTGGGACGGCCTGTTCGCGGGCTCCGAGGACGTGCTGGCGCGGGCGATCACGCTGATCGAGGCCGGCCGGCTGCCCGCCGACCTCAAGACCCGGCTGGAGCAGGCCGCCCGGCCGGTGCCCGTGCTGGGCATCACCGGCACCGGCGGCTCCGGCAAGTCCTCGCTGACCGACGAGCTGGTCCGCCGGTTCCGGCTGGACCAGGAGGACAAGCTCCGGATCGCGGTGCTGGCCATCGACCCGACCCGGCGGCGCGGCGGTGGCGCGCTGCTCGGCGACCGGATCCGGATGAACTGCCTGGAGGGCGACCGGGTGTTCTTCCGCTCGCTGGCCACCCGGCGCGCGGGCAGCGAGGTGCCCGACGGCCTGTCCGACGCGATCCTGGCGTGCAAGGCGGCCGGCTTCGACCTCGTCGTGGTGGAGACGCCCGGCATCGGCCAGGGCGACGCGGCCATCGTGCCGTTCGTCGACCACTCGCTGTACGTGATGACGCCGGAGTTCGGCGCCGCGTCGCAGCTGGAGAAGATCGACATGCTCGACTTCGCCGACGCGGTGGCGATCAACAAGTTCGAGCGCCGGGGCGCGGAGGACGCGCGCCGCGACGTGGCCCGCCAGCTGGTGCGCAACCGCGAGGCGTTCGGCGTCTCGTGGGAGCAGATGCCGGTCTTCGGCACGTCCGCGGCGACGTTCAACGACGACGGCGTGACGGCCCTGTACCAGCACCTGCGCGACGAGTTGGTGCGGCGCGGGCTGGAGGTGTCGCCGGGGGCGCTGCTGCCGGTGTCCGGCAAGGTGTCCACCGCCGCGTCGACCGTGGTGCCGGCGTCCAAGGCCCGGTACCTGGCGGAGATCGCGGAGACCGTGCGCGGCTACCACCGGGCCACCGAGACCCACGTGGACGCCGTGCGCCGGGCCGCGCACCTGCGGGCCGCGCGCGACGAGCTGGCCGCGGCCGGGCACGACACGGAGCCGATCTCGGACCTGCTGGCCAAGGCCGAGAAGCACGTGGACGGGGTGTCCGCGGAGCTGCTGGAGGCGTGGCCGAAGGTGGTCGAGGACTACAGCGGCGACGAGCTGGTGGTCCGGGTGCGGGACAAGGAGATCCACACCCGGCTGACCCGGGAGACGTTGTCGGGCAACAAGGTCCGTCGGGTGGCGCTGCCGCGCTACGACGACGAGGGCACGCTGCTGCGGTTCCTGCGCAAGGAGAACCTGCCGGGCTACTTCCCGTACACGGCGGGCGTGTTCCCGTTCAAGCGGGACGGCGAGGACCCGGCCCGGATGTTCGCCGGCGAGGGCGACGCGTTCCGCACCAACCGCCGGTTCAAGTACCTGTCCAAGGGCTCGGAGGCGACCCGGCTGTCCACGGCGTTCGACTCGGTGACGCTCTACGGCCGTGACCCCGACACCCCGCCGGACGTCTACGGCAAGATCGGCACGTCCGGCGTGTCCATCGCGACCCTGGACGACATGAAGGCGCTCTACGACGGCTTCGAGCTGACCGCGCCCACCACGTCGGTGTCGATGACCATCAACGGTCCCGCGCCGACCATCCTGGCGTTCTTCCTCAACACGGTGGTCGACCAGCGGATCGACGCGTTCCGCGCGGCCGAGGGCCGGGAGCCGACCGCGGAGGAGGAGGCGCGGCTCAAGGCGTGGGCGCTGGCGAACGTGCGCGGCACGGTGCAGGCCGACATCCTCAAGGAGGACCAGGGCCAGAACACCTGCATCTTCTCCACCGAGTTCTCGCTGCGGATGATGGCCGACATCCAGGAGTGGTTCATCCAGCAGAAGGTCCGCAACTTCTACTCGGTGTCGATCTCCGGCTACCACATCGCCGAGGCCGGCGCGAACCCCATCAGCCAGCTCGCGTTCACCCTGGCCAACGGGTTCACCTACGTCGAGTCGTACCTGGCGCGCGGCATGTCGGTCGACGACTTCGCGCCGAACCTGTCGTTCTTCTTCTCCAACGGGATGGACGCCGAGTACAGCGTGATCGGCCGGGTGGCGCGGCGGATCTGGGCGGTGGCGATGCGCGAGCGCTACGGCGCGAACGACCGCTCGCAGAAGTTCAAGTACCACGTGCAGACCTCGGGCCGTTCGCTGCACGCGCAGGAGATGGACTTCAACGACATCCGCACCACGCTCCAGGCGTTGTGCGCGCTGTACGACAACTGCAACTCCCTGCACACCAACGCCTACGACGAGGCGATCACCACGCCGACCGAGTCGTCGGTGCGCCGGGCGATGGCCATCCAGCTCATCATCAACAAGGAGTGGGGCCTGTCGTCGAACGAGAACCCGTTGCAGGGCTCGTTCGTCATCGACGAGTTGACCGACCTGGTCGAGGAGGCCGTGCTGCTGGAGTTCGACCGGCTCTCCGAGCGCGGCGGTGTGCTGGGCGCGATGGAGACCGGCTACCAGCGCGGCCGGATCCAGGACGAGTCGATGCTCTACGAGCAGCGCAAGCACGACGGCTCGCTGCCGCTGATCGGCGTGAACACGTTCCTGCCGGACAGCGGCGAGCGCGAGCACGTGACGATCGAGCTGGCGCGCGCGACCGAGGACGAGAAGCGCTCGCAGGTCGACCGGACCCGCGCGTTCGCCGCCGCGCACGCCGAGCAGGCCGAGCCCGCGCTGCGCCGGCTCAAGGAGGCCGCGCAGACCGGTGAGAACGTGTTCGCGGTGCTCATGGACGCGGCCCGGGTGTGCACGCTGGGCCAGGTCACCGAGGCGTTCTTCGAGGTGGGCGGGCAGTACCGGCGCAACGTGTGAGCCCGCGGTGTGAGCCCGCTTCGCGTTGCCGGCCGGCGTCGATCCGGTATTCGCGCCGTCCGGCAACGGAACCGGCGGGGCGGGCCCGCGTCGAGGTCCAGGGGGAGCGCGGCGTGGCGAGACCGGTCATGGTGTTCCGGCGGATCGCCGTGGGCGTCCTCCTGCTGGTGATCCCGGTCGGCGCGATCTTCTTCGTGGCCAAGGGGCGCATGAGCTACCTGGCGTCGGAGGGCACGACCGTGCGGGAGTACCTCCGGGCGATCGGGTCGGGCAAGCCGGCGCAGGCGTGCGCGATGCCGGCGGAACAGGCGCGGATCAAGCTGATGGCCGAGCGCAAGCCGACACCTGCGGCGCCGACCGTGGAGGGCGACCGGGAGCGGATCGTGGACTGGGGTCTGGACTCGGTGATGTTCGAGTGAGGCGTCACAGGTAGACGGCGACCGGCACGACGGCCAACTCCCGTCGTTCCGCGTTCCACCCGTTGACCCTGCCGAGGCACCGCGCCTTGAAGACCCCGGACGGCAGGTCGATGCCGCGCAGCGACTCCACCGCGCACGACACCCGGACCTTCGCGGCGTCGTCGGGGTCGTCCGGGTCGCCGAACGGCGCGAGCAGCACCACCGTGTCCCGACCGCGCACGTCGACCCGGAACCGGCCCCGGATCGAGACGTAGGAGTCCAGTTCGCTCAGCGCGACGGGCTCGTCAGCCTTCCGACCCCCGGTGACCTCCTGCCGGACCAGGTCGACCTCCGTCACCCGGCCGACCACATCCGCGTGGAGCTTGTCGTCCAGGTAGACGACCAGGCCGTCGGCCCGGTCGCGGCGTCGCCGCCACAGGCGTACCGCCGGCAGCGCCAACGAGACGAGCAGGAGCGCGGCGGTCGCCGTCCACAGGACCATCCACGGCCACCAAACGCTCCACCACAGAGCCGGGTCAACCCCCACCGGAACCCCCGCAGTCGCCCACGACCCTGACCATCTCCCGAAACACGTCCGGCTCCGGCAGCACGGCGAACCGGTCGTCGCGAACGGCGTCCGGTCGGGCGACGCCCTGCTCGTCCCGCGCCTGGTCGAACAGGCCGTCCGCCGGCGGGTAGGCGCGGTAGCCGGACCTGGCGGCGGCGCGCAGCAGTTCCGGGTCGGAGACCAGCAGGTCGCCCAGCCTCTCCGCCTCGGGGGTGAGGGCCGTGTAGGTCTGCCGCAGGCGCAGCGGGGTCCTCGGGTAGACGAGGGCGACGCTGCCGAAGGGGTTGGCGAAGTACCGGTGCTCCGAGGTCACCACCAGGGGCGACTCGTCGCTCAGCGGGACGGCCGGTGCGGGCGTGCCCTGCTGCTGGACCAGCGGTTTCAGCCGGGTCGCGATGGACCGGGCATCCTCGAGGGTGGCCGGCACCGAGCCGACCGCGAACGCGGCCAGGCCCAGGTAGCCGGCGGCTGTGCCCGACCGGCACACGTCAGCGGTTCCCACCGCCACGGAACGGGCGTCGTCGGGCGTCACGCCGAGGTCGTTCCACGTCGGCTTCCGGGCGAGGAGGTCGAGGAACCGCTGCACGTCGAGGCTGTAGAACTGGGGGTTCTCCTGGGGGTGTCGCGACACCCGCGCTCGCGAGCGCCGCCACGTGCTCATGGCGTCCGGCGACCACGAGGAGGCTGTAGAACGGTTCGTAGCTCTTGCTGCTGCGGCCCGCGGATTCGAGCTGACTGCGGAGGGCGTCGGTGGAGAGGGCGCCGGTGGTCATCACGAACGCCGCCGAGTCGAGGTCGACCGGGGACTCGGTGCGGTCGCCGGCCTGGGTGATGCGGACGCTGAACCCGCGCCGGAGCAGGATGCGCTGGACCTCCGGGTTGTCGAAGTAGCCGGTCTGGGCCGCTCCGGCGAGCACGATCGTCTGCCGGAACGGCAGTGCCACGTTCTGCGACACGAGCAGGGTGATCGTCCCGACCAACGCGATCGCCGACGTGATCAGGTGGGCCACGGGCAGGAGTCGGCGTCGTCGGCGCAGGACGGTCAGGCGGGGTTCGTCGGTGCGGACCCGTTGCGCCGGGGGTTCGGTGGGCAGGCCGACCACCTCCGCGGCGTTGGACAGGCCGTTCTCGATCAACTTCGCGACGGTGTGCAGCGCGTAGCCCAGGGACTCGGGGTCGGCGGCGTCGTCGGAGCGCACGGGGAGGCGTTCGCCGAAGCTGAAGTACGCCACGTACGGCAGCTTGGTGCGTTCCAGGATCTGCCGGGGACGAATGCCCCTGGGCAGCCAGTCCTGGTAGAACGGCTCGAACCGGTCGGCGAAGATCTCCAGCCACTCCTGGGCCGAGCGGCGTTCGGTGCGGCCGTCGAAGCGGGCCGGGAGGGGCAGCACGACCAGCGGCGGGCGGTCGTAGTCGAGGGCTTGGCGGCCGGCCTGGGCGCGGTGCATCACGTCCACCACGCCGTCCACGCTCTGGTGGTTGGCGGTGAACACCGGGACGACGATGTCGGGCAGGGTGATCGTGCAGACGCCGCCGGTGTCGGTGATCCCGGTGCGGCTGTCGACCAGGACGAAGTCGTACTCCGCCGACCAGTCCGCGCGCAGCCGCTCGAAGAACTCACCGCCGCCCGCCCGGAAGAACTCGCCCCAGTCGAAGCCGAGCACGCGCGCCGGGTAGTCGCGGTCCTGGTTGCCGCCGGCCAGCAGCGACAGGTTCCGCTCGATCGGCACGACGTGGTCGCGCCAGTCCGGGCCGCCCGGTTCGGCGGACTCGGCCAGCAGCAGGTCGATCAGGCCGGTGCGGGGCGGTTCGGGGGTGATCTCCTCGAAGTACCTGGCCAGACCCGGCGCTTCCAGGTCGAAGTCGACCGCGAGCACCCGGTGGCCGGCGCGGGCCAGCACGACGGCGATGTTGGCCAGCGCCATGGTGCGGCCGGTGCCGCCCTTGTACGAGTAGAACGTGACGATCATCCGGTCAGCCCCAGGCTGGGCGGGCCGGCCGGCGGGTTGCGCCGGTGGAACAGGCCGGTGAACTCGTCGATCGCCAGGTCGCGCCACGCCGGGTCGTGCTCCGGGGCGCGCTCGATCGCCTGCCGGACGTCGCCCGCCAGCTTCATCACCTTGTCCGAGAGCAGCTCCGCCTTCGGGCTGCCGGCGGCGATCCACGGGCTGGCGCAGTCCTGTAGCGGGAACTGCTGGATCTCGCCGAGCAGGACCGGGAAGTCCTTGCCGTCGTGGATCACCACGGCGAGCACCAGCGGCAGCGGGTCGTTAAGCCGGCTGACCGCGTTGCGGCGGGCCAGCATGTGGCCGAGCTCGGCCTTGCACCAGTCGCTGGCGAAGTACTCCCGCGACCACAGGCACACCATGACCTTGGACGACGAGACGCCCGCCGCCAGCCGCTGCGGCCACGCCGCGCCGGTCTCCAGCACGTCGGCGTCGTAGAAGATCCTCGGCTCCTGGCCGAGTTCGGCGGCCAGCCAGTGGTCGAACTTCGGCAGGAAGTGCCGGCGCACGAACTCCGGCCACTCCTTCATCCGCCGGTAGCTCAGGAACACGTCGAACTCGTAGGCCACTCATCCACCCGGTGGCTGTGTCCGGGCGATCACCGCCCGTTGATCGGGAGCGCCAGAATAGCCACGGGACGGGTGTCGCGGGCCGCAATTCGCGGAAGGTGAGCGCCCGTCGCACGGGGGAGCGCCCGTCGCACGGGGGAGCGCCCGTCGTTCGCGGGTCGCGTGCAACCCGCACGGGTGGGTTCACGTCACGAGATCGTGGTCCAGGGGAGGAGGGCGCGTGATCGTCGTGCCTCGGTACGAGCCGGACCCGGGACCGCGTGCGCTGGCCCGTCGGCTGGCGGCGCTGGCGTCGGCGGGCGTGCCGGTGCGCTGCCCGGTGTGGTTGGGGCTGCGCGAGCCCGGCCCCTGGTCGTCGCGGCTGGCCGAGGTCACCCACACCATCGCCCGGCACTACGCGGACGGCACCGGAGACGCGCTGCCCCGCTTCAACACCAACCCGTACCCGGCGACCCGGGTGTTCGCGGCGGCCGGTCACGGCCGGGTGGACGCGCTGGGCCCCGACATGGCGGCCTTCCCTCCCGACCTGGCCGCGCCGCTGTGGTGGCGGGTGCTGGACCGGGTGCGGGCCGGGCACGACCCGGTGGTCGCGGCCGACCTGCTGCTGCGGCTGGGCTACCAGCGGCACGCCGCAGACGTGCTCGATCCGGCGGGGTTCGCCGGGTTCACGCCGGGCCGCGCGGTCAAGCAGCTGGCCGTGCTGTTCTGGTCACGGCCGTCGTCGGCCGAGGTGGAGGCGGCGGCGCTGGCCGGCGCGCGCTCCGGGCTGCCCGCCGGCGAGCGGCACGCGCTGGCGCTGTTCGTGCTGGTCCGCCACGGCCGCCGAGGCGCGGACACGCCCGCGCTGCGCGAGGCCGCCGCGATCGTCGAGGCCACCGCGCCCGACGAGCCGCTGGCCCGGCAGGCGCACTACCGGGCGCTCGCGTTCGTGCCGTTCCTGCGCGGCGACGTGGCGGGCACGTGGGACCTGCTCGACCGGGCGCTGGCGTGTCAGCGGTCGGTCCGCCCGGACACCGCGCTCGACCGCCTGGCTCGGGACGACTACGCCTACCCGCTGCACGAGACGATCGCCCGGACCCACCTGCGGACCGGGCACGCCGACCGGGCGGTGGACGCGACGGGGGAACTGGTCGCGCTCAGCCCCCGGGACTCCCGCACGTGGGCGATCCGGGGTGACGCGCTGCTCGCCGCCGACCGCCCGGACGAGGCCGCGGACGCGTTCGGCGAGGGGATCGCGCTGGGCGGGCTCCCCGCGGCGCGGGCGGCGTTCTACCGGGGCTGGGCGCTGGCCCGGCTCGGCCGCGCCGACGAGGCCGCCGAGTCCTACCGGCTGTCGCAGCGGATCGACCCGACCGCGCCCGCCGTCGCCGAAGCCCTCGCACACCCGTGACCCGCTGGTCCGCCTATGTGCCCGTGATCCCCTGGTCCGCCCACTCACCCGTGGCGCCCAGGTCCGACCACGCGCCCGTGCCCCGCCGGCCCGTCCACCTGGCCGGTCGTCGCCGCGCTGTCCGCCGACGGGCGCGGCCGGCACCGGGGGACGGGAGTCCGGGTGCTCGACCTGCCGGTGTGGTCAGGCGTTGGCGCGGGCCGCGTTGCGCAAAGCCACGGCGGCCCGTTCGAGGCTGCCCAGCACGCCCTGCGGCAACTCGTGGTGGCGGCCGACGACCTCCTGGACCATCACCTGCATCGGCGCGGACTCCTCGGCCTCGACCACCGCCAGCACCTTGAACGCCGTGCCCGGCGGGAACACCACCCGCTCCTGCACCAGGCTGCCGAACGAGTCCACCACGTTCACCTGCCGCCCGGTCACCGACCAGATCACGAACTCGACCCGGCCGTCCAGCGGCACCGTCGGCCCGGCGACCGTGCTCAGCAGCCCGTGCTCGACCAGCACGTCGCCGGTGCGCAACGAGCGCGCCTCGCCCCAGCACACCGTCACGCCCTGGTGCACCGGCAGCCGCCGCAACCCGGACACGACCCCCGCCGCATACGGCCACAGCCGGCCCAGCCGCCCCGAGCGCAGCGCCTCGACCACGACCTCCTCGTCCTGCTGGAGGCACGCCGACACCGCCGCCAGGTCGGTCACCACCGCCTCGAACGCCTCCGGGTCCTCCGGGCGCTCCTCGATGTGCCGGCACGCCACCGCCGCGTGCTCGCCGTACCGGTCGCCGAGCATCCGGCGCAGCGCGTCACGCTCCGGCTCGGTGCTGCGGTGCTCCGGCGGCACGACCTCCTCGCCGGACGCCTCGCCCCACACCGGGGCGGGCGGGGGCGGCAGCGGGCCGTCCAGGCTCAGCGGCACCGGGTCGCCGTCACCGGTCGCCGGCGTGGTCGCCTCGTCCTCGGCCACCGGCGGGCGGGGCAGCGGCGCCGGGTCGCAGAACACCACCTTGAGCAGTCGCCGCACCTCCGGCTCCAGCCGTTCGACCAGCGACGCGCCCGCCACCGCGACCGCGCCCGCGGTGGTCTTGCCGGGCGTGCCCACGGTCAGCCGGGCCCACTCCGGGTCGACCGGCAGCGCCCGGACCTCGGGGCCGTTGTCCTCCGCGTCGCGCACCCACAGACCGGACGGCACGACCTCCAGCACCACCCCGCCGCCCAGGTCGAACACCCCCGGCCCGCGTTCCACCAGGCCCGGCACCGGCACGCGGTAGCCCGACACCGCCGGCACGCCGTCCGCCCGGTACCCGACCTCGGTCACGTAAGGCCGCCACGTCTGCTGCCCGCGCGGGTTGACCGCCACGACCGCCGCGCCGTTGCGCAGCGAGCCCACCGGCAACCCGGTGTAGAGGGCGATCGGCTCGCCCATCTGGTCGGCGACCGCCTGGCCCTGGTGCTCGCCGCCGTACCAGACCAGCCGCACCCGCGACCGGGCCGCCGACGGCAGCCCACCGAGCAGCCGGCACACCTCGTCGACCGGGATCGGCGGCTGGCCCGGACCGCCGACCACGACGGTCAGCACGTTGTCCCGGCACGGCAGCCCCACGATCGGCCGGGCGTCCGGCGCGGCGGGGTCGAACGGCGCCCGCTGCGCGCGCAGCCACAGCCCGGCCGGGATCGGCTCGGACACGCCCACGTCGCCGGTCGGCCACGGCGAGTTCGGGTCCACGGCCTCCCAGTGCGGCACCGGGAACCGCCGGCCCATCGGCATCGGCGACCCGCCGGGCACGAACCGCAGCCAGCACCCGTACCCGCCGGTGCCCACCACGAACGCCGCGCCGGGCACCGTGGTCACCGCGCCGTCCGCCGCGACCACCTCGGCGCCGAGCTGCTCGGTCAGCCACTGGGCGGGTGCGGTCGGCCGCATCGTGCCCGCGTGCGAGGTCATCAGCCGGACCGGCCCGCGCCCCTGCAGCGCCGCCGCCACGGCCGGCCAGAACGCCGCCTCGTCACCGGGCGGGAAGTCCACCACGACCACCGTCCGCCCCCGGTCCACCGGCAGACCGCGGGCCAGGTTGGTCGCGGCCGGGCCTGGTCCGGACGGCGGCCCCACGACCAGCGTGGCCCCGGCGAACGAGGCCGAGAACTGCGCCGGCGCGGGCACGGGTTCGCGCTCGACCGGGAGCGGCTCGGGCGGTGGGGCCGCCACCACAGGCTCCTTCGGCACGGCTGCGGCACGTCGGAACATCACGGCGCCCGATCACCTCCATGCAGACTGCGCGGAACGCCCGCACTCTACGCGGAACGGGGGTGGGTGCGGCCAGGCACGAACAACCCGACCTCGGGATACGCCCGCCCCCGTGTGGCCCCCGCCACCTCGCACACCCCCGCCACCGCGCCGCACCCGCCCGCAGTTGTCCACCGCCGGCCCGACGGCGCTCGGCCTCGGCCGCACTTGCCCCCGACCCGGCGGTGGTCCGCCAGCGGGCCTGTCCGCAACGCCCGCCCCGCTGCGCCCGCCCCGCTGCGCCCGCACCGCCTGTCCCTGCCAACCCGGCCGACCCCGCGCGGCGCTCGCTGTCCCGCTCGCCCTCCGGGTCCGCCGTTGCTCCTATCGCGACCGTCGGCGGTCGACCGGACCACCGGCCCCGCCGGTCCGGTCCACAGTGGACTTTCAGGCCAAGCGCGACGCCCGCAGCGAAGCCCCGACGAGCGCGCCGAACACCACGTGGTCCGCCCACTGCGGTCCGCGCGGCAAGGCCCGCACCGCCGGGAACAGGCGGCCGAGCACCACCAGGTCCAGCCAGGCGATCGCCGCGCCCGCCACCGCACCGCCCGCCGCGCCCAGCGGCCGACGCCGGTCGACGGCCGCCAGGGCGCAGGTCCAGACCGCCGACACGCCCACGTGGGCCAGAACACCCCGGACGACTCCGGGCGCGCCCAGGAGGGTTCCCGCGGCCCTGGTCGCCGCCAACGCGTCACGGCCGGTCAACAGCGCGTGTACGGTCGAAGGCGCGCCGCCGAGCACGGCTGCGCGAAACCAGGTCCGCACCAGTCCCATGACGCGATCCTCCGCCGTCTGGTCGGCACATTGTCGGACCCGGAAGTTACCCTGCTCTACCGTGAACCGCTTCAAGCACGCCAAGACCTGGGGAGAACGACCCGGTGACCGCTGAGATCCTTTACGGGGCCGACGACCTGACCCACCTGGAAGGTCTGGAAGCGGTTCGCAAGCGCCCCGGCATGTACATCGGGTCCACCGACAGCCGGGGGATCAACCACCTGTTCACCGAGGTGGTGGACAACTCGACCGACGAGGGCGTGGCCGGGTACGCCACCAAGATCGTGGTCACCCTGCACGCCGACGGCAGCGTCCAGGTCGACGACGACGGCCGCGGCATCCCGACCGGCACGCACGCCAAGTCCGGGCTCTCCGGTGTCGAACTGGTGCTGACCCGGCTGCACGCGGGCGGCAAGTTCGGCGGTTCCGGCTACAAGACCTCCGGCGGGCTGCACGGCGTCGGCGCGTCCGCGGTCAACGCGCTGTCGCACCGCTACGACGTGACGGTGATGCGCGAGGGCAAGAAGCACGAGATGTCCTTCGCGCACGGCGTGCCCGGCGTCTTCGACGGCCCCGGCCCGATGGCGGCGTTCACCCGCGAGTCCGGCCTGCGCGTCACCGGCCGCACCAAGCGCACCGGCACGTCCACCCGCTACTGGTACGACGCCCGCTACTTCGAGAACGGCGCGAAGCTCGACGTCGAGGCGGTCCGCGCCAAGCTGCGCAACACCGCGTTCCTGGTGCCCGGCGTGACCTACGTGCTGCGCGACGCCACCGGGAGCGCGATCGCCGAGGAGACCTTCCACTACCCCGGCGGCCTGGCCGACATGGTCGACTTCCTGGCTCCGGCCAACGACAAACCGGTGTCCGGCACGCTGCTGATCAACGGCACCGGCATCTACCACGAGAACGCGGCCGACGAGAACGGCGTGATGCGCTCCAAGGTTGAGCGCCAGGCCGAGGTCGAGATCGCGCTGCGCTGGGGCACCGGCTACGAGCGCACCGTGGAGTGCTTCACCAACACGATCCGCAACGTGCACGGCGGCACCCACCGCCGCGGCTTCGAACGGGCCGCGCTCAAGGCCGTGCAGGAGGCGATCGCGAAGACCCGCGGCCTGCTCAAGCCCAAGGAGGACCCGCCCACCCTGGAGGACGTGCTGGAGGGCATGACCGCGGTGGTGCACGTCCGCATCCCGGAGCCGCAGTTCACCTCCCAGACCAAGGACGAGCTCTCCACGGCCGGCATCACCAAGGTCGCGCTCGGCGTGGTCGAGAAGCACATCAAGGCCTGGACCGAGGACCGCCGCACCAAGTCCGAGGCGAAGGTCGTCCTGCAGAAGGTCGTGGACGCCTCCCGCGTCCGGCTGACCCAGAAGCAGCAGAAGGACGCCGCCCGTCGCAAGACCGCGCTCGAAGGCGCGGCCATGCCGCCCAAACTGGTCGACTGCCGCACCACGGGCGTGGCGCGCAGCGAGCTGTTCCTCGTGGAGGGCGACAGCGCCCTCGGCTGCTTCACGGGCGACACGCGGGTCGCGCTCGCGTCCGGCGGGTCGATGTCGTTCGCAGACCTGGCCGCCGACTGGCAGCGCGGGGTCCGGCACTTCGGGTACACCACCGACCGCGCCGGCCGCGTGGTGGTCGCGCCGCTGGTGGAGCCGCGCCTCACCAAGCGCGACGCCGCGCTGGTGCGGGTGACCCTGGACGACGGCCAGTCGGTCCGGTGCACGCCCGACCACCTGTTCCGGCTGCGTGACGGCTCCTACCGCCGGGCCGACCTGCTCCAGCCCGGCGACTCCCTGATGCCGCTGCACCGGTCGCTGTCCTCGAAGGCCGCGGGCGACAAGCTCGAAGGCCACGAGCGGGTCTGGCTGAACGACCGTGCCGAGTGGGTCTACCCGCACCACCTGGCGGACGCGCACAACCTCCGGCACGGGCTCGACGACGCCGCGAACGGATCCGTCCGCCACCACGTCGACGTCGACAAGCACAACGACCCGCGCAACCTGCGCCGGATGACGTGGAACGACCACGCGGCGCTGCACGCGTCGATGATGGGCGAGCACGTCCACGCGGGCTACCGGGCCTGGCGCGGTGCCGGTGGCCCGGAGTTCGAGTCCGCGATGATGTCCGCCCAGTGGCGGGACCAGGGGTTCCGGCAGGTCTGCCTGGCCGGACTGGCCGAGCGCAACGCTGACCCGGCCTTCCGGCGGCGTGTCGAGCAGGGCTTCCAGGACTGGTACGGCTCACTGGGCGACGACGAGCGGGCCGAATACGCCGACCGGGTGCGGCAGCGGCAGGCCGACTACCGGGCCGACGCCGGGCATCGGGCCGAGGCCGCCGAGCGCGTGCGGATCTTCTTCGCCGATCCGGCCCGCCGCGCCGAAGGGCGGGACCGGTCGCCGGCCCAGTGGCCGGAGCCCGATCTGCCCGTCTGGCGTTCGCGGGTGACGACCGGGCAGTGCGCCGACCCGGCGGAGTGGGACCGGCAGCGCGCCGCCGTCGTCGCCTGGCACCGGGAGAACCCGGAGTTCGGCCGGCGGCACGCCCCGCAGATGAAGATCCGGGTGCTCGACGCCGACCCGGGGCAGCCGGCCAAGGCGCAGGCGGGCCGGGCGCCCTACGTGGCGTCCGTGCCGCGTGCCGAGCGCGTCGCGCAGCAGAACGAAGGCTCCCGCGTCGCCGCTCTCCAGCGGCTCGCACCGTTCCTGGCGCTGGACGACACCGTGCTCGCCGACGCCTGCGAAGCCGAGCGCCTGCGCAACGCCCGCACCGGGCTGCGGTTCGACCGGCCGCTGACCGCGTTCGACGGCGACGTGGGCCGGCTGCGCGAGGCGGCGGCCGACGTCGACCGCACCGTGGCGTCCGTGGAGCCGCTGCCCGACACCGCCGACGTCTTCGACCTCACGGTGGACGGCTACCACAACTTCGCGCTGGAAGCCGGTGTGTTCGTCCACAACAGCGCGCGCATGGCCAGGGTCTCGGAGTACCAGGCGCTGCTGCCGCTGCGCGGCAAGATCCTCAACGTGCAGAAGGCCAGTCTCGCCGACACCCTGCGCAACGCCGAGATCGCCTCCATCGTGCAGGTGCTCGGCGCGGGTACCGGGCGGACCTTCGACCTGGCCACGATGCGCTACGGCCGGGTGATCCTGATGGCCGACGCGGACGTGGACGGCTCGCACATCCGGACCCTGCTGATCACGCTGTTCGCCAAGTACATGCGGCCGGTGATCGAGGACGGCCGGCTCTACGCCGCGATGCCGCCGTTGCACAAGGTGGTCACCAAGGGGCGCAACCCGGAGACCCACTTCACCTTCACCCAGCGGGAGATGGAGAAGACGGTCGCCCGGCTGGAGAAGGCGGGCAAGACCATCGTCAAGCCGGTGCCCCGGTTCAAGGGGTTGGGCGAGATGGACGCCGAGGAGCTGTGGGACACCACGATGAACCCGGCGACCCGGTCCGTCCGGCGCATCACCATGCACGACGCGGAGGCCGCGGAGGCCGCGTTGGAGCTGCTGATGGGCGAGAAGGTGGAGCCGCGCCGGGCGTGGCTCGTCGAATCGGCCGCCCGGGTCGACCAGTCCGCGATCGACGTCTGAACGCAGGAGAGACTCCAGTGGCACGCCGCAAGACCCCCACGACCAGGGTCGACCCGTCCGCCTTCGACCGCGCGGGCGCGCAGGTGTTCGACAACTCGCTGACCACCGAGATCGAGGACTCCTACCTGGAGTACGCGTACTCGGTGATCCACTCGCGGGCGCTGCCGGACGCGCGCGACGGCCTCAAGCCGGTGCACCGCCGCATCCTGTTCTCGATGAACGAGCAGGGCCACCGCCCGAACAGCCCGTACGTCAAGTCCTCCCGGGTGGTCGGCGACTGCTTCGTGCGCGGCGCGCTGGTGTCCACGCCGGACGGCCTGCGCCCGATCGAGCGGATCGAGGTCGGCGACCGGGTGCTGGACGGCGCGGGCCGCCCGGTTCCGGTCGTCGAGACCTACCGCAACCCGGTGTCCGAGCTGGTCCGGGTGACCTGGGCGAACGGCGACGCGATCCGGGTGACGCCCGGCCAGCGCTTCCGCACCGGCCCGGACGAGTGGACCGACGCCCGGGACCTGGCGGGCCGGCACACCGTGGCCTACGGCGCGGACCGGCACGCGACCCTGGTCGCCGACGGCGGCGACGTCGAGGCGTACGTGCTGGGCCTGGTGGCCGCGGCGGGCGTGGTCGAGGACGGCCGGGTGCGGTTGACGCTGACCGACGCCGAGCCGCTGGACAGCGCGCACGGGTGGGCGATTGAGCGCGACCTCACGGTGTCGCGCGACAAGTACGAGGCCGACGGCGTGGACCACCACGTGCTCACCTTCGCCCCGGACGCCGCGCTGGCCGCCGCGACCACCCGCACCCCGGTGCCGGTGCTGTCCGCGCGCGCCCGCTGGACCCCGTTCCTGGCGGGCTTGTTCGACGCGGCCGGGCACGTCCACGACGGCCGCGAGATCGGCTTCGCCGACCTCGGCGACGAGGTGTACGCGGTGCTGGCGGACGCGGGCCTGCGCGCGGAGCGGTCGGTCGACGGCCTGTGGGTCGCGGGCCGGCACGCGTCGGCGCTGGCGGCGGCGCTGCTGCGGTGGACCAAGACCCGGCACGAGCAGCTGGTGGAGGTGATCCGCAGCGCCCGCGCGGAGGACCCGGCCGAGCCGACGTCGCGCTGCGCGGTGGTGTCGGTCGAGCCGGTGGAGCCGGCGGAGACCTTCGACATCCAGGTCGGCACCGACGAGCACGCGTTCGTGGTGGCGGGCCAGGTCGTGCACAACTGCATGGGCAAGTACCACCCGCACGGCGACACCGCGATCTACGACGCGATGGTCCGGCTGGCCCAGGACTTCTCGCTCAACGCCCCGCTGGTCGACGGCCACGGCAACTTCGGCTCCCCGGACGACGGCCCGGCCGCGAGCCGCTACTGCGTCGTGGGCGACACCCGGATCCGCCTCGCGGACGGCGCGAGCCCGCGGATCGCGGACCTGGTGGCACTGCCCGCCGACGCGGAGGCCGACGCGGACTTCGAGGTCCTCGACAAGGACGGCAAGTCCGTCCAGGTCGACAAGGTGTTCAACTCGGGCGTCCACCCAACGATCCGGATGACCACGAAGTCGGGTTTCTCGCTCCGCGGCAGCGAGAACCACCTAATGCTGTGCCTGGAAGCGCCGATGGGCGTGCCGCTGTTCCAGTGGCGCCGGCTCGACGAGCTGCGACCCGGTGCGGTCGTCGCGGTCGCCCGCAACGCGTGGTCCCAGGTGGTCCCGACCGCGCGCGAGCACATGGTGGGCGTGCTCGCCGGGGCGTGGGTCTCACAGGGGTTCGCGAACGAGACCCGAGCGGGGTTCAACACCACCGACGAGCAGTTCTTCACCGAGGTCCTGCACGCCTACGACCAGGTCGTGGGTGGCCACCGGTACGTCGCCGAACGGCACACCCGGCAGGCCCGCGAGCTCATCCGCGAACTTGACGTCCAGGAGTGCGCGGGTGGCATGGACGCGTTCCGGGCGAGTCCGCTCGCCGAGTTCATCGGCCACCAGGCCCGGGACAAGTTCGTGCCCGAGTTCGTCTGGAACGGCGGGTGGGGCGTCAAGCGGGCGTTCCTGATGGCCGCGTTCGAGGGCGACGGCGGGTGCCGGGAGGCCGACAACTCCTGCACCGTCGAGTACTCGACCTACAGCGAGGTCCTCGCCGGTCAGGTGCAGGAGCTGCTCGCCGAGTTCGGCGTGATCGCGGTCCACCGCTCCTCCCGGCGACCGAACGGGTCGGTCGAGCACCGGCTGGTGGTGTCCGGCCTGCGCGACGTCCGGGCGTTCGCGGAGCGGGTCGGCTTCTTGAAGACGAAGCAGGCGGAGCTGTCCGCGCTGCTCGGGCACGCCCCGCTCAACGCCCATCGGCCCAGCTCCGACCACGTGCCGTTCGTGGCCGACTACGTGCGTGGCGCGCTCGACTTCGACCGGCGCGGCAGCGGGCGGAAGTGGCTGACGACGCACGACTTCGACCGCGTGGAGCGGTGGGAGACCGACCGCCTGCGGATCATCGACCGGATCAGCGACACCGAGGTCCTCGCGACGATCCTGCCGATCATGGACTCGGGTTACCGGTTCGAGGCGGTGTCGGCGGTGGCGGCCGACGAGCCGGCGGAGGTCTACTCGGTCCGGGTGCGGTCCCAGGACCACTCGTTCCTGGCCGGCGGCTTCGTCAACCACAACACCGAGGCGCGCATGTCGCCGGCGGCGATGTTGCTGGTCGGGGAGTTGGACGAGGACACGGTCGACTTCCGGCCGAACTACGACGGGTCGTTGCAGGAGCCCTCGGTGCTGCCCGCGTCGTTCCCGAACCTGCTGGTCAACGGGACGTCGGGGATCGCGGTCGGGATGGCGACGAACATGATCCCGCACAACCTGGGCGAGGTCGTCGCGGCGGCGCGGTGGTTGGTGACGCACCCGGAGGCGTCGCTGGACAAGCTGATGGAGTTCATCCCCGGCCCGGACCTGCCGACCGGGGGCGTGCTGCTCGGCCTGGACGAGGTGCGCAAGGCCTACGAGACCGGTCGCGGCGTGGTGCGGATGCGGGCCAAGGTGGAGACCGGGCTGCTGGAGGGCAGCCGGGGGCGGCAGGCGATCACGATCACCGAGCTGCCCTACGGCGTCGGGCCGGAGAAGATCATCGAGAAGATCACCGACGAGGTGACCAAGTCCAAGCGGCTGACCGGGATCTCCGACGTCAAGGACCTCACCGACCGGGAGAACGGCGTCCGGGTGGTCATCGAGTGCAAGGTGGGGGTCAACCCGCAGGCGCTGCTGGCCGACCTGTACCGGCTGACGCCGATGGAGCAGTCCTTCGGGATCAACAACCTGGTGCTGGTCGGCGGCCAGCCGCAGACGCTGGGCCTCAAGCGGCTGCTGGAGGTGTTCCTGGCGCACCGGTACGAGGTGGTCACCCGCCGCACCCGCTACCGGCGGCGCAAGCGCGAGGACCGGCTGCACCTGGTCGAGGGCCTGCTCAAGGCACTGCTCGACATCGACAAGGTGATCAAGCTGATCCGGGGCAGCGAGAACGCGCAGGCCGCCAAGGAGGGCCTGATGAAGTCGTTCGCGCTCTCCGAGGTGCAGGCCACCTACATCCTGGACACGCCGCTGCGCCGGCTGACCCGCTACGACGCGATCGAGCTGGAGGCCGAGCAGGAGCGGCTGCGCGGCGAGATCGCCGAGCTGTCGAAGATCCTCGACGACGACCGCGAGCTGAAGAAGGTCGTGTCCGGGGAGCTGGCGAAGGTGGCCAAGGACCTCCAGCAGGAGCGCCGCACGGTGCTGCTGGACGGCGACCTCAAGGAGGTGCTGGCCGCCTCGAAGCCGGCCGGGCCGCTGGAGGTGGCCGACGACCCGTGCCAGGTGGTGCTCTCGGCGACCGGGCTGGTGGCGCGCACGGCGGCGGAGTCGGAGGAGGCCTCGGAGGCCCGCCGGCGCAACGGGCGGGTCAAGCACGACGCCGTGGCGGCGACGGTGCACACGACGGCGCGCGGCCAGGTCCTGCTGGTGACCAACCGGGGGCGGGCGTTCAAGACCGACGTGCTGCCGCTGCCGGTGTTGCCGGAGCAGAGCGGGACGGTGTCGCTCAGCGGCGGCATGGCGGCCAGTGAGCTGGTCGGCCTGGACAAGGGGGAGCGGGTGGTCGGCATCGCCCCGCTGTCGGACACCGGCTCGCCGGGGTTGGCGCTGGGCACGCGGCAGGGCGTGGTGAAGGTGTGCGCGCCGGAGTGGCCGGTGCGGTCGGACGAGTTCGAGGTGATCACCCTCAAGGAGGGTGACGAGGTGGTCGGCGCGTCCTGGCTGGGCAGCGCCGAGGAGACGTTGGTGTTCGTGTCGTCGGAGGCGTCGCTGCTGCGCTACAGCGCGTCGCTGGTCCGGCCGCAGGGGCTGCGCGGCGGCGGCATGGCGGGGATCACCCTGCCGGGCGAGGCGCACGCGGTGTTCTTCGGCGCGGTGCGGACCGACGACGACGAGCACGGCGAGCCGATGGTGGTGACCTCGACGGGGCAGAGCGTGAAGGTGACGCCGTTCGCGGAGTACCCGGCGAAGGGCCGGGCGACCGGCGGGGTGCGCGCGCACCGGTTCCTCAAGGGCGAGACCGGGTTGGCGCTGGCGTGGGTCGGCCCGCGGCCGGCGGGCGCGGCGGACAACGGGTCGCCGGTGGAGCTGCCGGAGGTGGACGCGCGCCGGGACGGCTCGGGCCACGCCCACCCGGGCCCGGACGTGGTGGGTCACCTGGTCGAACGAGGCTGACCGGCGTCGAACGAGGCTGACCGGCGAGCGAGGCCGACCGGCGTCGAGCGGGCCGGTCCGCGAGGTGGTGCCGAACGCCCTTCTCCCGTGCGGGAGGAGGGCGTTCGTCGTGTCCACCGGATGGCGGTGGGTGCCCGAGGTGACGTCCACCGGATGGCGGTGGGTGATCGGTGGGGCGTCCACCGGATGGCGGTGTGCGATCCCCCGTTTCGGGCTTGATAACGACTCTCATATTCAGTAAGTATGGCACCCTCACCCGCACGAGTGAAGGGCGCCCATGATCACCGCAGGATTGGCCTCGGTCACCTTCCGGGGCAGGCCGGTCGACCACGTCGTCGGTCTCGCCGCCGACGCCGGGTTGGGGGTGGTCGAGTGGGCCGGTGACGCCCACGTCCCGCCCGGCGACCTCACCGGCGCGGCCCGCGCCGCCCGGCTGTGCCGGGACCGCGGGCTGGCCGTCGGCACCTACGGCTCCTACTACAAGCCCGGCCACAGCGACCCGGCCGACTTCGGGCCCGTGCTGGCCGCCGCCGAAGCCCTGGGCGCGCCCCGGATCCGGGTCTGGGCGGGCGTGAAGGCCTCCGCCGACGTCGCGCCGGCCGAGCGCGGGGCGATCACCGACGACCTGCGCCGCTGCGTCGAGCTGGCCGCCGCGCGCGGCCTGGCGGTCACCGCCGAGCACCACGTCTGTTCGCTGACCGACGAGCTCGGCTCGGCCGTGCGGCTGCTGGCCGAGGTCGACCTGGTCGCGCACTGGCAGCCGCGCGAGTCGCCGGACGTCGCGGTGTGCCTGAGCGAGGTCGCCGCGCTGCTGCCCCGGCTGGCCGCCGTGCACGCGTTCTCGTGGGGTGCGGACGGGTTCACCGAGCGGCTGCCGCTGGCCGCCCGCGCCGACCTCTGGCAGCCGGTGCTCGCGGTGCTGGCCCAGGACGGGCGCGACCGCGACGTGCTGCTGGAGTTCGTGCCCGACGACTCGCCCGAGGCGTTCCACCGCGACGCCGCCACCCTGCTGTCCTGGCTGGAGAACGCCCGATGACCAAGCTCGTCCCCGTCGCCCTCGCCGCCGTCGCGCTGCTCGGCGCGTGCACGCCGGCACCCGCCGCCCAGGAACCCGCGAAGGCCACCGAGGTGGTGCGCACCGCCGCGCCGCTGGAGAACGCGCTGAGCGTCACCGACCCGCACGGGCAGCGGATCACGCTGACCAAGCCCGCCGAGCGGATCGTCTGCCTCAACGGCCTGTGCGACGACATCGCCGCCGACCTCGGCCTGACCCCGGTCGGCACCACCAACCCGGTGCTGATCAGCCACCCCGCCCTGCTCGGTGACGCGGGCAAGGCCGTCCCGGTGGTGCCCGGCACGTTCGGCGGCGAGGACGTCGAGGCGATCGCCGGGTTCAGGCCCGACCTGGTGATCGGCCTGCCCGGCGTGCACGACGCGCTGCGGCCCGCCATCGAGAAGTTCGCCCCGCTGTGGACGGCCGAGCCCGCCACCTGGGAGGAGTCCGTCGGCTACCTGCGGGCGCTGGGGTCGCTGACCGGGCGCGCCGACCGGGCCGTCCGGGCGGAGGAGGAGTTCCGGGGCCGGCTCGCCGACGCGGTCGCCCGCAGCCACGCCGGTCCCCAGGCGGCCAGGAAGGTGCTGCTGATGTACGGCAGCGTCGACGCGATCGGCGTCGACACCACCACCTCGCTCAAGGGGCACCTGCTCGGGCAGTTGTTCGACTACCCGTTCCCGGCCAAGGGGACCGATGTCGACACCGCGAGCAACTACAGCGTCGAGGAGCTCCTCGCCCGGCAGCCCGACGTCGTTTTCGTGTACTCACTGCTGTTCTCCGCCGACGACAAGACCTTGAGCAGCCAGTTGGGCGACAACCCGGTGTGGCAGCAGATCCCGGCCGTGCGGCAGCAGCGGGTGTTCGAGATGCACGCCAAGCTGTGGGGTTCCGGGCGCGGGCTGCGCAGCCTCGCGGCGGTGGTGGACGAAGCTCTCGCCAAGGTCCCCGCTTGAGGCTGCTCGCGGCTGTCGCCGTGGTGGCCGTCCTCGGCTCGCTGATGCTGGGGCAGCCGGTCGTGCTGTTCACCGGCACCGAGTTGGAGCACGTCGTCGTCTGGCAGCTCCGCGCACCCCGGCTGTTGCTCGGCGCGGTCGCCGGCGCGTGCCTGGGGACCGCGGGCCTGCTGTTGCAGGAGTCGCTGCGCAACCCGTTGGCGGTGCCGGAGCTGCTGGGCGTGTCCAGCGGCGCGGCGGCGGCCGTGGGGACGAGCGTCGCGTTCGGGATCGCGCTGCCCTTCGCGCCGCTCACCCCGGCGTTGCTCGGCGCGGCGGTCGGCGGCGGTCTGACGTTGCTGGCGGTGCGCGGTGCGACGGGGCCGGCGGCCGTGCTGCTGATCGGGGCGGCGGTCGGGTCGGCGTGCCAGGCGGTGATGCTGGCCGCCACCGCGATGACCGACTCGCGGGAGCAGGGCGTGCTGGTGCGCTACCTGCTCGGGTCGCTGACCGGTACGACGTGGCGCACCCTCGGTCCGGTCGCGGTGGGCCTGGCGCTGGCCGTGCCGGCGGTGCTGTTCGTGCTGCCCCGGGTGCGGGTGCTGCGACTGGGCGACGACGAGGCGATGTCGGCGGGCCTGCGTCCCGGCCGGGTCCGGATGGCCGTGCTCGGGGTGGCGTCGCTGCTGGTCGCCGTGGTGGTCGGGCCGGCCGGTCCGGTGGCCTGGGTGGGGTTCTTCGCACCCCGCCTGGCCGCCCGGCTCGGCCGGCCCTCGCTCGCGGTGACGGCGCTGGTCGGTGCTGTCGTGGTGGTGGTCGCCGACCTCGTCGCGCGGACCGCGCTGCACCCGGTCGAGCTGCCGGTGGGCGGGCTGACCGCGCTCGCGGCGGTCGCGGTCGGGCTGCTGGTGCGGAGGCGCGCGTGAACCGCGTCGGTCGCCGGCTCGGCGGCCTGGTCGCGGTCGTGGTGGTGTGCGCGTTGGCCCAGGTCAGCGTCGGCTCGACGGGGGCCACGCTCGGCGCGCTGTTCGGCGAGGACTGGCACGCCCGGATGGTCGTGCTGGAGCTGCGGGCGCCGCGCGTGCTCGTCGGGCTGTGCGCGGGCGCGTGCCTGGGCGTGGCCGGGACGATCCTCCAGTCCGCGATCCGCAACCAGCTCGCGTCGCCGGAGATCACCGGCGTCGGCTCGGGAGCGGTGCTCGGCGCGGTGCTGGCGACCGTGGCCGGCGCGTCCCAGCCGGTGCCGATGGCCGCCGCCGCGCTGGTCGGCGGGGTGCTCGGCGGTGGTGTGCTGTGGGTGGTGGCCGGTCGGTCCGGTGACGTCGCGGTGCGCGGCGTGGTCGTGTCGGCGGTGCTGGTCGGGACCACGCTCGTGCTGCTGACCGCGCGGCCCCAATTGGCGGGCGCGGTGTCGCGGTGGCTGCTCGGGTCGCTGGTCGGCCGCACGTGGGAGCACCTCGCGCCGCTGTGGCCGGTGCTGCTGGTGGTCCTGGTGGCCGCGACGCTGCTCGGCGGCGTGCTCGACGTGCTCGCCGTGGACGACGACCACGCGCACGCGGTCGGCCTGGCGGTCGTGCCGTGGCGCAGCGGGGTGCTGGTCCTGGCGGCGCTGGCGACGTCGGCGGCGGTGGCGGCGATGGGCGCGACCGCGTTCGTCGGCCTGCTCGCGCCGCACCTGGCGCGCCGGCTGGTCGGCGCGGTCCACCGCGACGCGGTGCCGGCCGCCGCGCTGACCGGAGCGGCGTCGGTCGCGGCGGCGGACACGGTGGGGCAGTTGGCGCACGTGCCGGCGGGAGCGATCACGGCGTTGCTCGGCGCGGGTGTGCTGATCGTGGTGGCGCGGAGAACAGGAGGGATCGGGTGACACCACTGCTGTCCCCGCTGCGCGCCGAGGGCGTGCGCGTGCGGTTCGGCGACAACGAGGTGCTCAAGGGCGTGGACCTGGCCGTGGGGGCGGGGGAGTGGCTGAGCCTGCTGGGGCAGAACGGCAGCGGCAAGACGACGTTGCTGCGCGTGCTGGCGGGCCTGCTCGAACCGTCCCGCGGTGCCGTGCTGCTCGACGGCGGACCGCTCGAAGCGTTGTCGCGCCGGGACATCGCGCGCCGGATCGCGTTGCTGCCGCAGACGACCCCGTACGTCCACGGGCTCACCGTGCGCCAGTTCGTGCGCCAGGGTCGTTACGCGGCAAGGGGTCCGCTGGGGATGCTCGGCGAGTCCGACGACGAGCAGGTGCGGGCGGCGTTGCGGGACACCGGGGTCGCGGAGTGGGCGGACACGCCGCTGGAACGGCTGTCCGGCGGTCAGCGCCAGCGCGTCCGGCTGGCCCTCGCGCTGGCCCAGGACGCGCCGGTGCTGCTGCTCGACGAGCCCACGACGTTCCTGGACATCCGGCACCAGATCGACGTGCTGAACCTCGTACGGGCGCTGCAGCGGGAGCGCGGGCTGACCGTCGTGGCGGTGCTGCACGACCTCGCGCAGGCCGCGCGGTACTCGGATCGTGTTGTGGCGCTTCGGGAAGGTGTCGTGCACGCGGACGGCGCGCCGTCCGAAGTGGTCGACGCGGCGTTGCTGCGCGAGGTCTACGGCGTCGCCGGCGAAGTGCTGTGGATCACCACCAACGGGGTATTGAAAATGGTTGTCGTTCCAGATTAGGTTGGTGGAGGTCGATCCGACCGCAACCCACGAATGAGAGGAACGTCCCATGGAGCAGGTCTTCGTGAGCGTCGAGGCCGAGCGCGAGCTGCCGCACAACTCCGCCAGCCACAGCAACGCCCTGGTGGAGAACCCGTTCGACGGCGGCGACGACGAGTGACCCACTCCGGGGCCGCCGTCCGGCGGCGGCCCCGGACCCCTTCCCGGCCCTGGAGGACCGCGTGGAAACCCTGAAGCCCGGCACGGCGCTGTTCACCGGACCGTCCGGCGCGGTCCTGCGGGACGCGGCCGGCGAGCTGTTCGCCGTCGCGCTGTCCGACGAGGCGGTCGGCGGCGTCCGCGCGGCCCTGACCCGGGCCGACGCGCCGGTCCCGCCGGAGCTCTCGGCGTTCGACCGCGCCGGGCACCTGGGCCGGCGGGCGAGCTGGCCGGTCGACCGGCGCACGGTCGCCGTGCTCGCCGGGCCCGGCGCCGCCTTGGTCGACGCGCTGCGCCTGGCCGGCGCGAACCCGGTTGTGCTGCCGGGGGAAACCGGTCTGGACGAGCTGCTGGAGCGGCGCCCGGCGGCGGTCTGCGGGTGGCACGACGGCCCGGCCCCCGACCGGTGGCTCGACCTCGACCCGCTGGCCGGGCATGGCATCGGCTGGCAGCGGATCAGCCGCGAGGGCCGGCACGTGCTGCTGGAGCCGATCGGCGTGTCCCACCGGGACGTCCGCGCCCGCCGGCTCGCCGCTGCCGGCTCCGGCCACCGCCACCTGCGGGCCTACTGGGCCGGGGAGAACGCCGTGCTCGGCGACGAGACCCCGGACCCGGCCGAGCTCCTGCTGGTCGCCGCGCTCGCCGTGAAGGACCTCGCCCGGTGGGCCGCCGACCTGCCGGTCACCCGCAACTCGCTGACCCCGGACGCGATCCCGGCGCACCGCCGGCTGCGCGTCCTCGACCTGGACACCGGCGCGCTGGCCGACCACCCGGTGCTCCCGGTGCCCGCCAGTGCCCCGTGAGTTCACCGTGGCGGGGTTGGCGCACACCCTCGTCGCGGCCGACCCGGACGCCCCGCTGGTGCTCATCCGCACCCCCTACGGGCGGCACCACCACCTCGCCGAGGCCGAGGCGTGGCGGCGGCGCGGGTTCTCCTGCGTCGTCGGCGACGTGCGCGGCCGGCACGGCTCGGCCGGCCGCTTCCGGCCCTACCGGGACGAGGCCGACGACGGCGCGACGGTCGTGGACGCGGTGCGGCGGCTGGGTTTCCGCCGGATCATCACGGCCGGCGCGTCCTACGCGGCGTACTGCGCGGTGACCGCCGCCATCGTCGCGCCGGACGCCGTGGTCGGCGTGCTGGCCGCCGTCCCCGCGCTCGGGCTGGGCGAGACCGCCCGCGAACCCGGCGGCGCGGCCCGGCTGGCCTGCCGGGTCGGCTGGTGGGGCGAGCACGCGGCCACCGCCGTGTCCGCCGACCTCGCCGCGACCCCGGTGGTCGACCTGGTGACCGGCTGGGACGACCTGTGGACCGCGCCCGAGCGCACCGGCGAACTCTGGGACGCGTTGCCCCGCTTGAGGATGCCGCTGCTCGCGGTCGGCGGTCTGCACGACCCGTTCGCCGCCGACACCGAACGGCTGGCGCGCGGCTGGGGCGGACCCACCCGGCTCGTCCTGGGTCCGTGGGCGCACGCGCTCGACGCCGCCGAACCCGGCGCGGCCCTGGCCGGCCGGCGGATCGGCGCGCTCTACCTGGCGTGGGCCAGGGCGTTGGACAACCTGAAGGGGGACAAGGTCTTCTACGCCGTCGACGGCTGGCGGCGGCAGACCGCGTCGGCCGTCCCGGTCGACCTGGAGGTGGTCCGGGCCGAGTTCCGCGCCGACCCGGCCCGCCCGTTCCGGTCGGTGCCGCCGGGCGCGCCGATCACCGACGACCCGAGCGGCGTGCTGCTCACCCCGCCGCTGCCCGGCGGCGAACTGCGCGGCGCGGCCACCGTGCTGCTCGACGCGGTGGCCGACGTGCCCGACGCGGACTGGGTGGTCCGGCTGTCCCACGACGGGATCCACCTCGCGCACGCGGTCACCCGGGTCCGGCACCGGCCCGGCGTGCCCCGGCGGGTCGTGCTCGACCTCCCGCCGGTCGGCCGGTCGCTGCCCGAGGGCACCCGGCTGCGGCTGGAGGTCGCCGGGCACCACTTCCCCCGGCACGCCCGCAACCCGCACACCGGCGAGGACCCCGTGCGGGCCGCCGCGCTGCACCCCAGCCACCGGGCCGTGCGGCACGCCCGCGCCCGGATCCCCTGGCACCCCACCGGTTCCGGCGAGGTCCGGGCCGCCGACCTACCCGAGGAGATTGCATCGTGACCGCGCCGCTGCTGGTGGACCCGCTGACCGGGATCGTGCGCAGGCTGGTCGACGTCGAGGCGGTGCCCGGCGCGCCGCGCCGCTACCGGGCCGTCACCGCCGAGGTGGCCGACGCCCGGCGGCTGGGCGCGTGGCCCGCCGACCGGGTCAGCCTGGGCACGACCTTCGGCGACGTGGACGCGGCCCGCGCGGCGGCGGTCGGCGAGGCCGTCGAGCGCTACTGCGGCAACCGGGTCGCGCCTGGCCTGCGCAGGGCGAGCGCCGATGAACTGAAAGCGGCCGGAATCCCGCATTTCGGCCCGGCCGACCTGCCGTTCTTCACCGCCCGGCAACACGCCACCCGGGGTTTCCCGTATCGACCGTTCACCGGTGATGTGCCGATCGCGTGGGTGGAAGGCGAGGAATCAGGTGAAATATGCCTCCTTCCCGCTTCGTGGGCGTATCTGAACTACCACTCCGGCGAACGCAGAACCGAACCCCGGCTGCACCACCTGAACTACGCCGGTATCGCCACCGGCGTCAGCACCGAGGACGCGTTCACCCGCGCCCTGCTCGAACTCGTCGAGCGCGACGCCCTGGAGCGGTGGTGGCACCTGGGCGCGCCGACGACCGGCATCGCCGTGGACGACGTCCCCGGCCTGGCCGCCGAACTCGCCGACTGCCCGCTGGAGGTGCACCTGGTGGAACTGCCCACCGAGCACCCGGTGTCGTGCGTCGGCGCGGTCGTGGTGGACCGGACCACCGGCATCGTCGCCGGCGGGGGAGCGGCCCGGTTCGACCCCGTCGAGGCGTGCACCAAGGCCGTGCTGGAGGCCGTGCACACCTGGATCTTCACCCAGGGCCTGCTGGAGGCCGACGGGTGGGTGTTCCGCTCGATCGAGGCCGGGATCCTCGCGCGCGGCCTGTACCTGCCGCACCGCGCCGACCGGCGCTACCGCGACGACGCAGGCGCCGAGTACGCCGAGGTGCGCGACCTGGGCGCGCAGGTGCAGGTCTGGCTGGACCCCCGGGTGCAGGCGGAGTTGTTGCCCCGCTTCACCCGGCCCGAGCGGATGACGAGACCGCAAACGCGCGGAGATCTCCCCGCGCTGCGCGAAAGCCTGGCGGGCAACCGGATCGCGACGGTCGACCTGACCACCGAGGACGTCGCCGAGGCCGGCCTGCGGGTGGTGCGGGTGTGCGCGACCGGTCTGGTGCCCAACGCGCCCGCCGCGTTCCGCTACCTGGGCCTGCCGCGCTGGGGCGACCCGGCGTCGGTGCTGCTCGACCCGCCGCCGTTCCTGTGATCACCCTGCCCGAGCCGGAGGAACCGGCGATGACGCTGGCGGAGGCGTTGCTGTCCCGCCGGTCGCGCTACTCCTATGGGCCGTTGAGCCGACTGGAGCTGGGTTCGCTGCTGCACTACGCGGTCGGCGTGCAGCGCCGCGTCCACGCGGACGTCCCGGGCGTCCAGCACGTCCTGGGCACCAACCCCACCGCCGGCGGCCTGCCGTCGCTGCGCGTCCACGTCGTGCTGGACGGCGACGTCTTCGAGTACCTGCGCGAGCCGCACGCGTTGTGCCCGACCGGAACCACCGACCTGGCCGGGGTGTTCGCCCAGGAGGAGTTCGCCCGCCGGGCCCGCGCCGTGATCGTCCTAACCGGACGGATGGGGCCGGGGCTGGCGAAATACGGTCCTCGGCATTACCGCACCGCGCACCTGGACGCGGGCGTCGCGGTGCAGAACCTGTACCTGGTGGCGACCGCCCTGGGGCTGAGCTGCTGCGCCGTCGCCGGATTCGCCGACGACGCGGTGAAAGCCCTTGTCAGGGGTGGAGAACAGGACGTGGCGCTGGCCCTGTTCGTGGTCGGCGGATCGATCCCACCGGCATCCGGGCATAAGAAGTGTCCATAAGGCCATTCCCCCCGAACGATCCGCGCAATACCGTTGTGCGGGCAGCAAGGGGGAGTTGCTATGGACACAGCGAGAACGGACACATTCGCCGGGGCCTTACGGGCCGCCATCGCGGAGCGCGGGCTGGGACTGGAACGCATCCGCGAGCACCTCGCGCAGCACGGGGTGAAGGTCAGCCTGGCGACGTTGAGCTACTGGCAGTCGGGCCGCAGCAGGCCCGAACGCCGCTCGTCACTGGCCGCCATCGGCCACCTGGAGGAGATCCTCGCCCTGCCCACCGGCTACCTGGCCGGTCTGCTGGGCCCGCCCCGGCCGCGCGGCCGGTGGCTCAAGCGGGTACCCGACCAGCCGGTCCCGATCAGCACGCTCTGGTCGGACCCGGACGAGGTGGACTGGGCCATCCGGCAGGTCGACACGAGCTGGGACGCCCGGCTGACCAGGCTGAGCCAGCACGACTTCGTCACCGTCGGCCCGGATCGCGGTGAGCGCGGCATCCGGTCGCGGCACGTGCTGCGGGCGGAGGCGGACGGCGCGGACCGCTGGGTGGTCGTCGTGCACGTCGACGAGCGCGACCGGCCGCTGCCGCTGCTGCGCCCGTTGCGGCACTGCACGGTGGGCCGGTTGGTCGCCCAGCCCGCCGCCGGGCTGGTGGTCGCCGAGCTGCTGTTCGACCGGGCGCTGCGGTACGGCGACAGCATCGTCATCGAGCACGAACTGGTGAACCGGCCGCCGTACCCGGTCGCCACCGAGTGCGGGCGGAAATTCCGGCTGCCGGTGCGCGAATACGTGTTGGAGGTCGCGTTCGACCCGTTGGCCCGGCCGGTGGAATGCAAGTCGTACCGAAATACCGGCGGCCCGGACGAGGACGTTCGGCCGGTGGAAATGGACGCCGGCGGGTCGTTGCTCGGGGTCGCGCTCGATTTCGGTCCGGGCGGCTACGGATTCCGCTGGAAATGGCCTAGCCCGCATCACCGGAGCTAGCCGCGCGGCGCAGCGTCGGGGTCGCCCAGGCCAGGGCGACCCCGACCAGCAGCACGCCGGTGCCGGCCGCCAGCCCGGCGCGCGGCCCGGCGAGCACCGCCGCCGCGCCCGCGAGCGCCGCGCCCGCGGGCTGCCCGAGACCCCACGAGAGCATCCGGGCCGTCGTGTTCACCCGGGACCGGAGTTCGGGCGGGCACATCCGCTGGCGGTAGGTGATGGAGTTGAGCACGACGGTGGAGTGCGCCGCGCCCCAGGCGATCGCGCCCAGGCAGGCCGGCACCCAATGCGTGCTCAGCAGCACCGAACCCGCGCACAGCAACGACACCGGCAGCCCGCCCAGCGCGAGCCGTGCCCCGCCCCACCGCTCGGTGAGCGCGGGCAGCAGCCGGGAGGCGAGCCACGCGCCCGCGCCCCAGCAGCCGAACAGCACCGCCAAGCGCAGGTCCCCGGACGGGGCGACGCCGAGCACCCGGTCCGCCCACGGGACCATCATCGCCACCCAGGCGCCGGCGGCGGCCGAGTGCGTCGCGCCGACCAGGGTCAGCGTGCGGATGATGCTGTGCTGCCACAGGAAGCGCAACCCGGTGCCGATGTCGCCGGCGACGGTGGTGGAGTCGGTGCGCGGGGTGGACAGCGCGCCCCGGATCGCCCGGACCAGCATCGCCGACCCGGCGGCGGTCACCGCGTTGACGGCGAGCAGGGTGGCCGGGGCCACGACCGTGACCGCCGCGCCGGCCAGCGCGGGCAGGACGGTTTCCAGGATCGTGCTGCGGCCGAACAGCTTGGCGTAGGCGGAGGTGATGTTCTCCTTGCCCACCAACGAAGGCAGCGCGCCGAAGTTGGCGGCGTCGAAGAACGCGAACGCGCTCTGCACCAGGAACGCCACCACCACGACGTGCAGGGCGGTCAGCGCGTCGAGCCACCACGCCACCGGGACGGTCACCATCGCGACCGCCACCACGACGTCCATCGCCACCATCAACCGCTGCCGGTCCACCCGGTCGGCGACCGCGCCGGCGAGGAGCCCGAACACCAGGTACGGCAACGCTTCCGCCATCGCGACGGCCGCCGTCCACGCGGTGGAGCCGGTGAGCTGGTAGACCAGCACCGGCAGCGCGACGACCGCGACGATGCTGCCGGCCACGGACAGCAGCCGGGCGTTCAGGTAGCGCCGAAAATCGCGCGCGGGCGCGTCGAGGGTCACGGTCACCACATCATGCTAATGAATGCCATGTTCATCTAACAACCCGCCCCGTCCCGCACCGACCCTCGTCCAGCCCAGACCTGCGCCACGTGGCGTTGGCGGACCAGGTCGCTGCGGGCGATCACCCCGCACTGGCAGCGCAGCCGGCCGGTCCACCGGATTCGAGGGGATGGCCGGCACGCGCGTGCCGGTCGGGAACCCTTCCACGGCAAGGCGTCCGCCGGTCGCGAGGCCCACCCGGACGGTGCCGGGCGGGCCTCTGCGGTCACGGGCGGTGGAGGAGCTGCTCGAACGGCACCACGTCGGCGAACTCGTCGGCGGGCCTGGCGGGCGCACGGCCCGCCAGCACGCCGGCGAGTTCGGCCGCCGCGCGGTCGACGCGGTCGGACAGGCCCTGCGGCGAGCCCCAGTCGGCGGACGCCGCGTAGACCGCGGTCGGCACCACGGCCGCCCGCAGGTAGGCGAACAGCGGGCGCAGCGCGAAGTCCAGCACCAGGGAGTGCCGCTCGGTGCCGCCGGTCGCGCCGATCAGCACCGGCTTGCCGACCAGCGAGTCCGGCTCCAGCACGTCGAAGAACGACTTGAACAGGCCGCTGTAGGACGCGTTGAACGTCGGCGTGACGGCGACCAGCGCGTCCGCGCCGACCACGTCGTCCACGATCGCCTTCAACCGGGCGCTGGGGAACCCGGCGACGAGGTTGTCGGCGATGTCCCGCGCCACGTCGCGCAGGTGCACCGACCGCACGGTGACCGGCGCGAGCGCGCCGACCCCGGCGGCGAGCCGGTCGGCCAGCAGGTGGCTGGACGACGGCTCGCCGAGACCGGCGGACACCACGGCGAGCGTGGTCATCGCACGGCCGCCGTGAGCAGCGAGCCGTGGGTCGGCGCGTCCGGCACGTCGGCCGGGCGGCCCTCGGCGAACTCGGCCCGCAGCACGGGCACGATCTCGCCCAGGTGGTCGAGCTGCTCCAGCACGGTCTTGAGCGGCAGGCCGGCGTGGTCCACCAGGAACAGCTGGCGCTGGTAGTCGCCGAAGTGCTCGCGGAAGGTCAGCGTCTTGTCGATGACCTCCTGCGGGCTGCCGACGGTCAGCGGGGTCTGGTCGGTGAACTGCTCCAGCGACGGGCCGTGGCCGTAGACGGGGGCGTTGTCGAAGTACGGGCGGAACTCGCGCACGGCGTCCTGCGAGTTGGGCCGGATGAACGCCTGACCGCCCAGGCCGACGATCGCCTGACTGGCCGTGCCGTGCCCGTAGTGCTCGAAGCGCTCGCGATAGAGGGTGATCAGCCGCATGAAGTGCTCCTTGGGCCAGAAGATGTGGTTCGCGAAGAACCCGTCGCCGTAGTAGGCGGCCTGCTCGGCGATCTCCGGGCTGCGGATGGAGCCGTGCCAGACGAACGGCGGCACACCGTCGAGCGGGCGCGGCGTCGAGGTGAAGGACTGCAACGGCGTGCGGTGCTTGCCCTCCCAGTCGACGACGTCCTCCCGCCACAACCGGTGCAGCAGGTGGTAGTTCTCGATCGCCAGGTCGATGCCGTCGCGGATGTCCTTGCCGAACCACGGGTACACGGGTCCGGTGTTCCCTCGGCCCATGATCAGGTCGACCCGGCCGTCGGCCAGGTGCTGGAGCATCGCGAAGTCCTCGGCGATCTTGACCGGGTCGTTCGTGGTGATCAGCGTGGTCGCGGTGGACAGGATCAGCCGCTCGGTGCGCGCGGCGACGTACCCGAGCATCGTGGTGGGCGAGGAGGGCACGAACGGCGGGTTGTGGTGCTCGCCGGTGGCGAACACGTCCAGCCCGACCTCCTCGGCCTTGAGCGCGATCGCGACCATCGCCTTGATCCGCTCGGCCTCGGTCGGCGTCCGCCCCGTGGTGGGGTCGGGCGTGACGTCCCCGACGGTGAAGACCCCGAACTGCATAGCCGCTCCTCGATCCAAGTAGTTGCGAGTTCAACTACCTGTCCCAACAGTACCCCAGCCGGGTCTATTCCGCCGTTGCCGGGTGGCGCGGCCCACGCCACGGCGGGGTCGGGCACCAGGGGCGGGGCAGAGGGGCGATCCGGTCCGGCGCGCCGCCGCCATCGTCGCGCTGCTGCGCTGACCGGCGCGGGCGTGCCCCGGCTGCGGGCACCCGTCCGGCAGGCTCCGCACTGGTGCGTGCGCCGCCTGTTCCGCGGCGCGCTCGCCTGCGTGACCCTCGCTTCCGGCACCGGGCGCTCCATCCCATGGACCATCGCCCTGCTCGGTCGCGGGGTCTCCGTCGACGACGCACCCGCGACCCTGCGGTGCCTCGCCGACGGACCCGACTGGCCCGCCCGACGCACCGCGCTGCACCGCATCGCCCACCACTTCGACACCCACGGCAGCCCGATCGACCACGCCCGCCGCCGCACCCTCGACTACACCACCCCGCTGCCCGCCCCACGCTGGAACACCCTCGCCGCCCGCACCGGGATCCGCCGCCCGCCGACTACGCCTCCGCCACCGCCGACCACCGCAATGCCGTCGTTTCTGACCCGGTCCCTGCAGTTGTCGCGGCAGAGCACCGATCCGCTGGGGGAGGCACACGGACGACTTCCCGGCAGGGCGGCCCTGTGTCACAGCCGATCGGCTGCTTGCAACGGCTCGCAGCGCACCATCCTCGTGACGCGGCCGCTGATGGGGCAGACGTTGGTGCGTTCGGAACCGATGATCGCGCCTCGCGCTGCCCGACGCCGGATCGCACGCCTCGACCTGGTTCTTGATCCCACCGTGCGCTACATCGGCCTGGGGCGTGCCCGTACCGAGCCTTCTGGCCGTCCCGACGACGACTTCGGGAAGGGCACGCGCGAATACCGGCACTGGTGGATCGTGCGGGCGCTGGCGCAACCAGTACTGCCCCAGCCGAAACGACCACCGCCCCATCCTGATCGACCCGTACTTCGCCGGTCCGGAGGACAAGCCGTTGCTGGGCGGCGGGCGCGTGAACGTCCTGCGCCGATCACACCACTCCCTCCGCTCGACCACCGACCTCGAAGTTCGCGCCGACGTGCGGTTGACCGCGTCGGAGAGCGGGTCGTCGTGCGGGGCACGGTGCTCCCGGTGTGACGGGTCAGCAGCGTTGTGACGTCGTCGGGGCCGCCGCTTGACATCGTTTGTAATACAAACCATACTGGGTTTAGTTGGTAATACAAAGTATCGCTACGTGCCCGGAAGGTCCCCATGCGACGAAGTATCGGAACCAAACTGGCCGCTGCCGCGGCCCTGGCAGCCATGCTGGGTTCGACGGTCAGCTCACCTCTGGCAGGAGCCGACGACAGGAACCCCGCACCCGCGGGGACGGTTGTCGCCAGCGGGATCCCGGCACTGGTGGATCCGGCCGCGGATCTCGGCGCCAAGACGCCGGGTCCGGAGGACGACTGGGCCGACTCGATCTACTTCACCAGTCGAGTGAACTCCGGGGGTCACGACATCGGCCTGCTGGTGCACACCGTGCGCATCCCGAAGGGGCCGGGCAACCTGCTGCTGTTCTCCGTTCACGACGCGACCACCGGCTGGTACAAGAGCCACGCCACCAGGGTCGACGCCGGGGACTACGCCTGGAGCACGACGGGCCTCGACATCACGGCGCCCGGTCTCAGGTGGACAGGGGACGCGCAGCGGATGTCCGTCTCCCTCGACGTGCCGTGGGGCTCCCTCGACGTCGTGCTTCAAGCGCGTGGACCGGCCCTGAACTACGGCGGCACCGGAGCGTTCTCCCTCTTCGGCCAGACCAACTACGAGTTCGCCCTTCCCGACCTGCGGACGACCGGCACCCTCACCCTCGACGGGCGCTCCCGGCAGATCACCGGCCAGTCCTGGCTGGACCGTCAGTGGGGGCCGACCGACGGGGCACCGGGCAATCACTGGAGCTGGATGAACCTCAACATGCCCAACGGTGATGCGGTGGCCATCTGGGACGCCGTCCGCGCCGACGGTGACACGCACACCTGGGCAACGGTTCTGCGCAAGGACGGCTCCTACGAGGTGGCATCCGTCGTGCCGCTCGCTGACGACGCGAGTGAGCACTGGACCAGCCCCACGACCGGACAGAGGTACCCGACCCGGTGGATCGTCAGCATCCCGGCGTTGAAGACCCGTCTCACGGTGCGAGTCACCGGCAACCCGGGGCAGGAGATCCTCCTCGGCGGCAACGGGCGTCTGGAGGCCACCGCCGCGTTCGAAGGCACCTACCACGGCACCAAAGTCGCCGGTAGGAACTTCGTCGAGATGTTCGGCGACTGGCACTCCTGAATCTCCAGCGGCGCCGGGTGTTCTCTGCTGTAGCCGACAGGCGGCAGGGGCCGCCCGGCGTCGCCGGCTGTGTTGCGCACCGGCCAGCCTGAACAGGCCTGATAGGAGCTTGGTCCGGAGCCGTTCATCAAGACCATGTCCTACATGGTGGCTTTGAGGAAACGCTTCCAACAGGGCAGGGCCGCAGCCAAGCCCAGGAAGGCCAGGTAGTTGAAGGGATGCCGTTCGTAGCAGGGCGAGAGGCGGCGGTAGCCGGTCAGCCAGGACATGGTGCGTTCGATGGCCCAACGGTGACGACCCAGGCGTTGGGAGGACTCGACGCCCTTGCGGGCGATACGGACTCCGATCCGCTTGCCGCGTAGCCATCGCCGCAGCTCGGCGGTGCCGTATGCCTTGTCGACGTGCAGTTTGCGAGGCTTGCCGTGACGGCTGCGGACGGGATCGTGCCGCGAGAGCAGACCCGCCACCATCGGCTTCAGACCGTCGGCGTCAACGACGTTGCCACGTGAGATGCCGACCACGAGCGGCATTCCCGAACGGTCCGACAGGACATGCAACTCGTACCCGCCTTGCCCCGGTCCACAGGACTCGGACCCGTGTGCCCGCCCCCTTTTCGCCCTCACGTGCGCGGTGTCCAGCAGCACGCGGGACAGATCGACCAGCCCCGCTCCGGTCATTCTCGCCGGCACCGCGCGATGCAGACGGGCCCACACCCCCGCCCCGGCCCAGATCGCGAACCGGCGATGCACCGTCGGTGTCGGCGGCCGTGTCGGCGACGAAGGGGTTGCCGTGGACCATCGGCGTGTCGTTGACCCAGAAGCTGTGCAGGTCCCACTCCTCGGCCGGCACGGAGAGGTCCTCGACACCGGGTTGTGCTCGGGTCGCGGGCAGCGGTGGTTCAGCGGCTGCCGAGTTCTCCCTTGGCGAACCCGTGTTCGCGTGCCGTGAGCACAGTGGCGAGTGCGGGGACGAGCAGTGCGAGCGCGACCCAACTCAGCCATGACGCGTCCGATCCGCTGAGGACGATGCCTCCGATGATGCCACCACCGGCGATTCCGACGTTCCACCCGGTGGTGAGGAGCGCTTGGGCGACGTCGCCGGCGTCGCCTGCCGCTTCGGCGACTGCGGTCTGCAACAGGGTGGAGGTGCCGCCGAACGCGAGCCCCCAGAGCGCTGCGCCGGCGTAGACGAGCGCAGGCGCGCCGGAGAAGGCGCCGAGCAGCAGCGTGCATGTCGCGAAGAGCGCACACGCGAGGATCATGAGGAGGCGCAGGTGCCGGTGGACGAGCGCTCCGGCGATCCAGATGCTCACCAGCGACACCAGGCCGAACGTGAGCAGCACGGCGTCGACCTGACCTGCCATGCCGAGCGGCGTGAGGAACGGGGCGATGTAGGTGTAGAGGATGCTGTGGGCGAGCACGAACGTGAGGGTCACGAGGAGCACGGGCGCCACGCCGGGAATGCGGAAGGTGCGGGCGAGCGGGAGCCGTGAGCCCTTGGGCTGTCCGGGGAAGTTCGGCACCGCCGCGATGACCCACGCGATCAACGCGAGCGTGAGGACGGTCATGATCCCGAACGCGTACCGCCATTCGACGAGCTTGGCCGTGAGCGCCGCAGCGGGAACTCCGACGGACAGCGCGACGATCGCGCCCGCCATCGCGATCGCCATTGCCTTGCCGCGCTGATGTGAGGGAACCATCCGTACCGCGTAACCGGCCAGCAACGCCCAGAGCAACCCGCCGACGATGCCGCCGAGGAACCGGGCGGCCAGCGTGAGCGCGAAGCTCTCGGAGAGCGCGGTGACGGTGTTGACGATCGCGAAGCCCGCGATCGCCACCAGCAGCAGGTGTCGGCGCGGCCAGCCGATCGTCGCCTTGGTGAGCGGGATCGCGGCGAGGATCGCGCCGATCGCGAAGACGGTGACGCTCTGCCCGGCAGCGGTCTCGCTCACGCCCAGGTCTCGGCTCATCTCGGGAAGCACCCCGGCGGGCATCGTCTCGGTCAGGAGCGTGATGAACCCGGTGGTGGCCAAGGCCAGAAGACCCGCCAGCGGGAGCCGGGCGTTCGTCATCGAGCGAGGTGGCAGGGCATCTGATCGTGTCATAGCCTTATCATCGATGGGTGACATCAGTGTGAAGGTCAACTCGGCGTCTGCCGAGTCGCAGAACGCCGGCCACACCAGGGCGAGGAGAGGGACATGCGGATCGGTGAGCTGTCGACGCGCACGGGGACTCCGATGAGGTTGCTGCGCTACTACGAGGAGCAGGAGCTCATCGAGTCGAATCGACTGCCCAACGGATACCGGGACTACGAGGAGTACGTCGTCGACCGGGTTCTCCAGGTGCGGGGCCTGCTCGACGTAGGGCTGCCCACACGGATCATCAAGCAGATCCTGCCCTGCCTGAACACCCCACGCACGATCCACATGCCCTACGTCACGCCGGACATGATCGCAACGCTCGAACGCGAACGCGATCGCATGGCCGAGAAAATCGAATGCCTCACCAAGAACCACCGAGCCATCACCAACTACCTCGACGCCGTACGCCGCAATATCCGAGCCTCATAATCGACGTCGGGTCCGCTGGGCCTGTTGCCGGTCGAATTTGAGACCCCACGTGTAGGGTCTCACCGCTGATGACATCTCGATCTTCTGCGAACTACGGTTTTCCGGCTGTCTCACGGCGATGTCATCACGATCAGTCTCAAGAACGTGGCATCTCCTCGCGCAGTCTGGACGGCCGGGCGTTGCAGATGTTGGCGGACTTCCGCCGCACGTACTGGTACAGACGCGTGTTCCAGTGTCGCGTGTTCGTGCAGGTTGCCGGCGTGTCTGATCGGGCTGACCGGCTTGCTTCGGGGCGGCGTTTCTGCGCCGGCTGGGCCGGTCGGATCGCTTGAGGGTGCTGTGCGCGTTCGCTGGTCGGCTTGTCCGGAGGAGGTGGCACACCTACCGGTGGCAGGCGTCCAGAAGACGGTGCCCGGCCGGGGTCACTCGATGGGGTGGAGCGGTCCGGGTGCGGGGTGGGGATAGGGGAGCGACCGTCGGGGCTGGTGGCGTCCGGCCACCCGGAACCACGACGAAGGGGAATCTCCCTTCTGCGCCCGATGCGCCGAGCGGCCGTGGCCGTGTCCGTGCTCGCCCTTGCTCCGATTTGGTGACGGCTCCTTCCGCGAGTGCCGCCGAGGACATACCGAAGACCGTGCGCGATCACGATGCTCCACAGCTACACGCAGGGCTTCTGCGTCGACAGCGACCGGCAGGGCAACGTGTACGCGAAACCCTGCGACTCCCACAACGACCACCACCAGTGGCAGTGGTGGAACGAGGGAGACAACACCTTCATGCTCATCAGCCAGGGCACCTGGAAATGTCTGGCCGCGAAGGAAGGCTCGTCGGGCAGCGACGGCGACGTCGAGACCGTCACGTGCTACAACCACGAAAACGTGCGCAGGCCCCGGACCCTCTGGCAGGTCGACACCGACCGGTACTCCCTCCGCCTCAGGAACACCGAGTCGGAACCGGGCACCTTCCTGGCCGCCAGGCCGGACCAGGCCGACGGGGTCGGCGTGGGCTGGTTCACCCGGGAAACCGGCTGGAATGCCACTCCGGTTCCGGATCCGGACCGCGTGACCCGCACGACGGGATGACAGGAGTGCGTGTCGGTCCTCTCGTGCGCCCGCTCATTCGGATCGTGGGCGCCGTGAGGTATCGGACCGACACCGAGTAGACCCGTCCTGCCAGCAGGCGGGACGGCGGCGGTGCGCGATGCGCGTAGGTTCGACCGGCATGAACCCCGTCGGACGTTGATCTGTGCGCATGCTGCCGGAAGGCCGCTCAGGTGCGTCGTGGTGGCGGGCGTAGCCGGCGAGCGCGTCCGGATCGAGTGCCCAGGTCTCCAGGAGTACCGGCACGACCTCGACCACGTCGCAAGAGCTACTCGGCCTGCCGTCCGCGCACGACGGCCTTCATCTCCTCCAGCGTCACCGCCGCAGGGTTGGTGCCTCGACGCTGGATCTGCTCGGCCTTGGCCGGCATCCGGTAATACGAACCCGGGCCACGAGGTTCGCGGTAGGCGATGTGCCGCCACTTGCCCAGCAGCTCCCGTACCGGGGCCAGGTCCTTGGCCCGCTTCGCCTCGTCCAGGGCGAGGTCCCACTCGCGGTCGAACTCGGCGGTCAGCATCGGCGTCAGGCACGCCCGGATCGCCAGCGGCTCCGCGGCAGGTGCCACGGGCGGTTGGTCGAGGACAGGCATCAGGTGCATGGCCACTGCCGAGATCAAATATCACTTGCCCTGCGGTGTGGCCTGCAACTGGAACGCTGGGGGTCTCTCGGAACTGAAACAGCCGGTTGATCAGCTCCGCGCGCTCCCACCCGGCGTAGCGTGGGTTGCGCAGGATAGTGGTCACGGTCTCGGCGGTCCAACGGCGCCGCGTGCGGTGGGCGTTGCGTTCGGGGTCGTGTTGGGCAGGGCATGGGGTGCGTCGCTGGTTGTGGATCTCGACCAGGTCCTCGATGCTGCGTCCGGCCAGGCGTTCGGCGAACAGCCACCGCACGGTCGGCGCGGTCCGACAGCGCGCATGACGCGGTCTTGCCCGGCAGCGGCAGCACCCCAGCTTGTGCAGCTCCTCCAGTCGCTTGTGCGCCCGTCTCGACGATTTCCCAGGGATGGGAGGGCCGTATTTCCGTGTGCTGACATCGCTCGCTATGGCGTTCCTGATCGGCCCGACGATGACGTCGATCAAGTGGATTACCTCCACCGGCGAAACGGAACGACTCACGGCGCGTTGAGCCGGCGCCACCGAGTCCTCGGACGACAGGCTTCTCTCATGTCACCGCCTACTGGTCATCCGAGACTCCGGAGCTGGCATCATCGTGCACCTACTCGTCGCGGTTTACGAGGTGAGTGCGCACCTCCACAGGCGGATACCAAGCGTCGGCGTCGTCGCCAACGTCCGGACCTCGGCAAATGCGGACGTTCCAAAATGCGCACTGCATTGAGGCGGCGGGCGCGAGTCGATGCCAGGCGGCACGACGTCCTGTCGGAGGCGGCGGTCCGTGTCACGGTCGTGGACTGGCCCATGTGGGGTGGCGTTTTAGTGGAGGTGTGGTGTGATCTTCGGTCATGGTCGGAGGAAGTCGTTCGGGCCCGGTGATGATGAAGGCCGAGGTGTTGCCTGCTCGCGCGGCCTACCTCATCCGTGAGGGCAGCGTGGACGGGTTGCGTCGGGTGGTCAGGGAAGCGTCGACCCGGTGGGGTGGTGTAGCCGAGCCGGTCGTGCCGGTGCGCCCGGATGGTGAGGTCGATGGGTGGTGGCGGCAGGTGGTGGCCACTTCTGCCGTCGAGGGGTTGGTGGATGTCGATGCGGGCACGGACCGGGCCCGTCGTGTGTCGGAGTCGTTCGGCCTGCCCGTGACCACGCTGGCCGACATCGACCGTTCGGGGCCGACGCGGTTTACCGTCCACCCTTTGTCGTTGAACGATCGGGGCGGCCCCGATGGACAGGCACCTGTTGTGTGTTGTGTGGACGGACCGTTGTGGCAGGCGGTTCTCGCTGGAGACTTCACCGCTGAACATGAGCAGGAGCACGGCGACTTGATCGGCCATCGGCGGCCGCGGACCGGGGACGAGGTCGCCCGCGCTGCTTTGTGGGGCGGGACGTTCCTGGATCGCACGGGTGACAGCTTCGGCGAGAACCATGCCGCGGGCGCATGGCCTGTGCCTGCGCTCGTCTGGGTGGTGGGTGAGGACGAGTTCCGCGACTGCTTGTGGTTCTGGAACATGAGAGCGTTGAGTTCCAGGCGATTCGAGCCGTGTCCGATGGTGCTGGTGCCGGCCGCGGGGGTGGAGCATTGGGTGGGCTTCGGTCGCGACCTGGCCGGGCAACTGTCGCGGCTCGACGAGTTCGCGCCGGACGTGGTTGTCAGCAGCGTCTCGGTACCGGAGGACGTGCTGCACGGGTTGGCCGAGCACGTGCTGGAGCTGCACCCGACCGGCGAGAAGTTGCGGACCGGGGTCAGCTCGTCCGCCAAGCCGCGAGTCCCGCCGTTCACCTATCGGGTGAACCTCGAAATCCGGGACCTGTTGATCTTTTCTCGGCGCTACGGACAGGTCGAGGAACGGGAAGTGTTCGCCACCGACGGGCGCGTCCAGTTGCGAACTCCCTCGCCGGTGGCCTTCAACGGAGCTGGTCGGGTCCTTCTCCGTCTGACCAGTCCGCTTTTCGATGGCCTGCCCGTCCGGGACGTCCTGGCCGGAAAGATCGTCGACAACGCCGTCTGGCGCGACCGCTCGGTACAGATTGCCACGAACACGATGGGCGTCCACCCGTTGAACCTCGCCGTCCCCTCGCTGGGAGACGCCACGGACGTGCTCATCGGAGAGAAGACATCGACCTGGGGTCTGTCGGAGAAGGGCAGGCTCGCCGCAGCCTTGACCGACGGAACGGACCTGTCGGTGCTGCTGCGGCCGACCGTGTACGAGGCCGTCGTCCACTTGACCACCCCACGGGCCACCGCCTACCGGCGTGAGATGGAGAAGATGCGTTCGAACGGCATGTCCGACGAGGAGATCGACGAGTTCGCCGCACGGTGGGGCGGACGCGGCGAACGTCGCTACGACAGCGCAGCCGGGCTGGTGGAACGGATCGGCCAACTAGCGGTGGACCCCGTCGACGCCCTGGAAACGCTGTGTTCCATCGGCTGGGCCGAACGTGGATTCGAGGCAGATTGCGCCCGCTGCGGGGTACGCAGCTTCGTCCCCCTCCCCGCTGCGGAGACAGCGGCCAAGTGCCCCGGCTGCCGGGCGACCGCGACCTACACCAAGACCACATACAGCGTCGCTCTTCACTACCGACTCAACACTCTTGTCGACAGGGCCAGCGACCAGGGAGTGGTGCCGCACCTGTTGGTCATCGCCGCGCTGACCCGGCGCTCCGCGCAAACCCACCTACTCGGCGGAGCCCTGGCCACGTTCCACGATGGCACCAACCGGGAGATCGACGTTGTCGGAATTCACGACCAGCGCTACATCGCAGGTGAAGTGAAGTCGAAGGCCCGCGACTTCACCTCTGAACAACTCGATCGGGACTTCGACACCAGCGCCCGCCTCGGCGTCGACACCCACCTGATCGCCGCCGTCGACACCATCCCAACCGACCTCGAACTGTCCGCGCACGCGCGGGCACAGGCGGCTGGACTGGACCTCATCAACCTCTCGAAGGAACAGCTTCGCCCCACCCAATGACCCGATCCCGGGATGCCCATACGGACCATCGGGCACAGCTGCATCGGATCCCTGCCGCAGTCACCGACAGCGGGCGGGACCGCTCATCGGCAGAAGCGGGCGTTCGTCTTCTTTGCCGGGTGGAGGATGTGGGCGTGGAACGTTTCCAGGACGACGACGCCGGATACGAGCGGTGGTTGGCCGGTCATTCCGACCTGTACGTGCTCAACACGACCCGCAACCCCACGCCGGGCTACCTGAAGCTGCACCGGGCCACCTGCCGGACGATCGCGGGAGCCCCGGCGCGCGGCGACCGGTGGACCGGGGAGTACATCAAGTTCTGCGGGCCGAAAGCCGAGCTGGAACGGTTCGCCCGGACCCACGTCGGCGGCGAGGCATCACCCTGCGGCCTCTGCCATCGACCGGCGAAGGGCAGTCCGCGTTCGTAGATCGCCGGCCCGTGGTGACAGACGGCACGGTCGCCGTGTTGCCGGCAGGGAAACGGACGTTCCGAACGCGCGGCTCGCGGCAGAAGTGTGTGTTTGGTGGTGTGGCTGTCCGTCTGTCAGGTGTAGGTGGTCGAGGCCTGGTGAGAAACCGGTGACGTGGTCGGGTGTGCCGTGGTGCGGTCGGGTCGGGGTGAATCGGCCTTCGGTGACGGCCACGTCGTACGAGCCGCCGATCGGGTACTCCGTGAGGATTCCGGTGACGTGGTGGCGGGCGGCCCAGGCGAGCCCCTCCGCGCGGGTGGTGAACACGCCTGCCGCGAAACGTGCGCGATCATCGTGGAAGATCCAGATCGTCGGTCGTGCCACGGTGTCGTGACGACGCGTTCCCTCGTCGCGGTCCCTCACCACGTCGTTGTACCCGAGCACCCGCATCGCGACGGAAGCGGGTGTTCCTGGTGTCGGGCCTGCGGCGGGGGAGTCGGTGCGGCCGCGGGTTCTCCTGGTTCGTGTTCGTGTCGCGCACGAAAAGGACGAAGGGCCCGCGCGGCGACCAGTCGGTACCGCCGGGCTCGGACTGGAAGCCGTTCCTGCCGGCCGCGGTGATCCTGGTCGTGAGGTACCGGGTGCCCTGGGTGAACGCCTTGCCCTCCACCGAGTGGGTGCCGCCGGTACCGTTCTTGGGTGCTCACCCGCCTCACCCACGAAGCCGAGCCCGGGTCGTATCGCAACCACCGCAGTCCGAGCACGGCGGCGCGCGTCAGCTCGGGAAGAGCCAGGCGCTGGTGATCACCGAGGAGTCCCGGATCTCGTCCCACACGGCGGCGTTCTGGTTGAGCCGCGTGGTCACGCTCGCCTCCTGGTCGTTGGCCGGGCGGATGGCGGACGTGGCGGTGCACCAGATGTTGATCTCGTCGCCCCGGAGGTCCTGCTCGTTGAACAGCGGGCCGCCGAACAGCCGGTTCTCGTCCGGATGGGCCCGGAACGGCTGCGTCCGCTGTTTGTCCGTCATGTGGTGTTGTGCGATGTCCCGCAGGTGACGGACGAGGTCGGCTGTCTGGATGGTCGTGGTGCCCGCGTGCGACGCGCCCGCGAGCGAGTCCGCGAGGGAATAGCTCCCGATGTAGCTCTGGAGGATCCGGCACTCCGGCCCGCGCCGCTCGACGAAGAACGTGTGACCGTTGGTGTGGATCTCCAGGTTGGCGTCCCCCGCTTCGGACACCCGGCCGAGCACCTGGTCCAGGCCGTAGATCCGTTGCGGGGCGCCACTGTCCGGGTAGCTCGTTTCGCGGAGGATGTTCACCGTCTCACCGCAGACGCTCGTGAAGTTCTGCGTGAGCCACGTGTAGGCCTGGTTCAGCGGCAGGCCCATCATCTCTTCGTCGTCGATGAAGCTCAGCAGGACCCCGTGCGGGTCGAACATGCGGAACTCCAACTCGCGCAAGGGGATGCCGAACCGTCGGAGGATGTCGCCGAGCTGCGCGGCGGGCAGCGGCACGGGCACGGGCGCCGCGAGCGCACTGGACCCCGACTGCCCGCCGGACCGCCGACCGGACCGACCGGACCGACCGCCGGACGACTGCCCGCCCGGTCGACCTCCGGACCGCCCATCGGGCCGCCGGGTGGGTAGTGGGACGTCCTGGTCGGGTTCGTTGGAGAAGCAGTTGCCCATCCGCTGTACGGTCAGGTCCCCGTCGCCGGTCGCGGCCGGTGCGCGCTGGACGTCGGCAGCCACTCCTCCGGACGCGGACTCGGACGCGGACGTGCCCGGCTGCGGTGTCGGGCTGTCCATGACCCGCGTCGCATTGGCCTCCGCCGCCCGCTCGAACCGGTCCGACGGGTCGCTGATGCTCGTCCCGTCGCCCCGGTCGGTCCCCGCGACGGGGCCTTGGCCTTGCTGGATCACGTGAGTGAGTTCGTGGGCCAGTGTGTGCCTATCGGCCCCACCCGACCCGATGACCACGTGGTTGCCCGAGGTGTAGGCGCGGGGCGTCGATCCCGGCGGCCGACTCGCGGGCCTCGGCGCCGGTGTGCAGCCGGACGTCGGAGAAGTCTGCCCCGAGCCGGGACTCCATTTCCTGCCGGACCGCCGCGCCCAGCGGGGTGCCGGGCCGGTCGAGCACGTCGTGGATCGCTGACCGCTGCACGGCTGTGTCCCGGTCCCGGTCGTCGGCGCACTCGGCAGGGGGCTCGTGCCGGGCCTGGAGCATTCGGGTCACCGCGGTGTTGCCCACCGCGCGTTGGAGCGCCAGCACCCCCTCGACGGCCGGGGTGGCCGGCTGCGAACGCGCAGGCCCGGCCACGTCCCGACGTGGATCGACTTCCCGGCCCTCACCTCGGCCGCGAATGCGCATGGCTCCTCCAACAAGAGATCCGGGCGGACCTCTCATGCCTACCGGGCACCCGCCCGGCGTTGCAGAGGAGCCAGGGCAAGGTTCGTGTCCCTGTCCTGCCCTTTCGACCCGGGCCGACCACGACACCGGCAAAGCCGGCGCGAAGACCTCGACGGAGGCGACGTGCGCATTCGAACGACGCCTGCCCAGCGTCGTCTACGACCGAATGACCGCCGACCACGGGACGCACGACAAGTCAGCCGAGGCTCCCTCCTCGCCTAAGCCTGAGTTTTACCCTTTGGTGGTTGTTGTCGGGGTCTTGCCGGGGTCGTGGTGTCGGGCTGGATGCAGGTTTCGTGCGCGGACCACCTCGTCGCCATGCTCAGGACGACCACATGATCTTGGCCGCCTTCGGGGCACCCTTCGGCGTGCGGGATCGAGGTCGGAACGGCCAGGCTGCAAGGCGGTGGTGCCGGGATGCGCCGAGTCCACTCTGCGGACTGCGCCGGTCGTCGATGTCTGACAGCACTGCGAAGGTGTCTGGGCGAGTCGCCGCCGGCGACCGGTCCGCCTCGCGTGCGTGAAGGTGGTGCAGGTGCCTCGCCGCACTCTCCACGCGGGCGACGGTCGGGTTCGGGCGGTGGATGAGGGGATAAGCGTCATCGATGTCCGATGTGACCTGACCTGGGGGTGCTCGGCCGCGTCGTGGCTACTCTGCGCCATCAACGCGCAGAGTAGCTCTCAGTGTCACCTCATCGAGGTTGGGCCCTGACCCCGGACGTTGGACACCAGACACACTTGGATCCTGACGATCCGGGTGGACAGGAGTCCCGTTCAGATGGTGATGAAGCACTACCCGCCGGAGTTCCGGGCCGATGCGGTCGCGCTCTGCCGGTCCCGCCTGGGCGCGACGATCAAATCGGTGGCCCAGGACCTGGGCGTCAACCACGAGACGCTGCGCAACTGGATCCGGCTCGACGACGCACAACGCACCGAGGCGTCCGCCTCCACCGCGAGCGCCTCGGCTCCGGCCTCGCCGGAGGAGGAGAACGCCGCACTGCGCAGGCGGATCCGCGAGCTGGAGGAGGAACGCGACATCCTGCGCAAGGCGGCCCGGTATTTCGCAGGGGAGACGCGCTGGTGAGGAGCCGTAAATCAACTACTGCCTGCTTTGATCATGTTTTCGTGGTGTTCGATCGCGGCTTTGAGGGCTTCGAGCGTGCGGGGTGGGTGGGTTCGGCGAGGCAGGCCGAGGACCGCGGCGGTGTTGGGTCCGGCGAAGGCCAGCAGCGGCCTGGTCCGGTGTGCGTGGTAGCTCAGGGTGTAGCGGTCCCGTTGGAGTAATCGGGCCGCCAGGGTCAGGGTGATTGTGTTGCGGCGACTCAGGATTGCCGCCAGTACGCGGTGACGTGGTCGAGGAACCCGAATCCGGGGTTGTATCCGCGACGGTCGATGCCCTGCCTCTTCTGACGCTCTGCTTCGGCCAGAAGCTTGCGGCAGGGTTCGAGTTCGTCCACGAGCCGGTCGAAGCGTTCGCGGGTCATGCCGGTCAGGGCGGGATGGGTGAGCAGGAAGGTGGCTTCGGCCGGGATCGCGGGCAGTCGACGTGTCGGCTCGGTCGGTGCTTCCGCATCGGGATCGCGCGGAGCGATGGCATAGTTCCATTCACCGTGGAACTCCTCGCGTTCGACGCGGTGCGCGACGGCCTGGCGTTCGGCCTTGGTCAGCGTGCGGCCGGTGGGGTAGTCGTTGTGGTCCAGCGTGGCCTTGACGGTCAGCCCGGTGCGGGTGGTCGAGATGCTTCGAAGCAGCACCTCGTAGCTGGTCGAGGGTTGCCCGCGCAGGCTGTGGGTGATGCGGGAGAACAGTCGGTGCTCGACTTTGTTCCACTTCGAGGTTCCCGGCGGGAAGTGCTTGACGGTGATGGTGAGCCCCGACTCGTCGCAGAACGTGGCGATGTCCGTCTTGAACAGGGTGGAATCGGCGGAGTTCGCCCCGTCGGCGTCGGCGGTGACCAGCAACCCGGTGGCGGCGGGGTAGTCGAGGCGGCCCTGGTCGTTCCACCAACGGCGCAGGGACTCCACCGCGAACGCGGCGGTGTTGCGGTCGGTGCCGACGTTCACCCAGCCGCTGTCGCGCCCGATGTCGTAGACGCCGTAGGGAATGGCGATCGGGGTGTCGGAGTAGGTGAAGTCGTGGTCCGGGGCGGTGATCGGTCGTCCGTGGGGGCGCCAGGTGCGGCCGGCGCGGGCGAAGTCGCCGATCGGCTCCTTCTTCTTGGCATCCACGCTCACCACCGGCAAACCGGCCGCGAGGAAGGACTCGACGGCCGCGTCGATGTGCCGGAACTGGGCGTCGCGGTCCGGCACCTGGCTGCCGGCGCGGATCTTGGCCATGCCCTGCAGGCTGAACCCCATCCTGTGCAACAGCCTGCCGGCCACCGGGGCGCTGACCGGGTGCCCGGCGGCGGTCAACTCCCGGGCCAGGTCGCGCAGCGAGGCGGTGGTCCAGCGCAACGGGGACACCGGGTCGCCGAGCTCCCGCGGCTCGATCAACGCCTCCAGCGCCGGCACCAGACCGGGATCGTTCTCGGCAGCGGACTTGCGCCCACCACCGGGCCTGCGCACCCGCCTCAGCGGTCCGGCACCGCCGGCGAGTTCGGCACGGCCACGCGTGATGGTCGACTGCGACACCTCCGCCAGCCTGGCCACCACGCCGACCCCGCCGTGTCCCAACGCCTCTGCCTCGGTCGCCAGATACAAACGCCGCCGCCGCTCGTCCAGATGCGGCAACAACGCCACGAACTTCACCCCCAGCACCGCCAGGACCCGGCCCGATATCCCCACGACAGCCATGTACCACAGAGATGATCATGATGAAGTCGAACTATCAGTAATTTCGTTACGGCTCCTGAACCGCTTCCAGTTCGTCGACGATCACCGGCGCCGTCACGGCGTGAAGCGGTTGTGCCAGGTCATCAGCCTCGCCCGGTCCAGCTACCACCACTGGAAGGCCACCGCACCCGACCGGACCGCCCGCGCTGCCGACGACGCCCGCCTGGCCGCCCGCATCCGGGTAATCCACCGCGAGTCGGCCGGCACCTACGGCGTCCCCCGGATCACCGCCGAACTGCACGACATTGGACAGGTGGTCAACCACAAGCGCGTCGCCCGGGTGATGCGCGGCATCGGCTTGGCCGGGCTGCGGCTGCGCCGCCGGCACCGCACCACCCTCGCCGACCCGACGGCGGTGAAGGTCCCCGACCTGCTCGAACGCGACTTCACCGCCCAGACACCGAACACCCGCTACGTCGGAGACATCACCTATCTGCCGATCGCCGACGGCAGGTTTCTCTACCTGGCCACCGTGATGGACCTGTGCTCGCGCCGCCTGATCGGCTGGGCGGTGGCCGACCACATGCGCGTCGACCTGGTCCTCGACGCCCTGCACGCGGCGGAGCGGACACGGGGCAGCCTGGCCGGGGCGATCTTCCACAGCGACCACGGAGCCCAATACGGTGCCGAATCCTTCGCCGACGCCTGTCGCACCGCCGGGGTCACCAGGTCCATGGGCGCGGTCGGCAGCTCCGCCGACAACGCCGCCGCCGAAAGCCTCAACGCCTCCTTCACACGCGAAACACTGCAAGGCGCCCGGAGTTGGGGCAGCGCAAGGGAAACACGCCTGGCGGTGTTCGGCTCGGCACACCGCTACAACACCCGACGCCGCCACTCCCACCTCGGCCAGACCTCCCCGATCGACTACGAGAACAGCCTGCTACCAACACCGGCTACGCTGACCCACGCCGCATAACCCCGTGTCCAACATCCGGGGTCAGGGCCCATGCTGGTTGTACGCGGACGGTGTGACCGCGTCGTTCACCATGGCCGCGTTCACCGCCCGCAACGCGGTGACGACCGCCTGCCAGGTATCGGCTTTCTCTGCCCGCAGATCGACGTGTAGGCGCAAACCCAGCAGTGCCAACGAGTTCTGTAGATCCATGTATCCCCAGGAGTGTCAGCGGCAGAGCCTATCGCGGATGTAGAGACGTTGTAGGCGCCATGTAGAGCCCCCTCGACAAACTCACCTGATGCAGGGGGAGGCGGCATGGCAGAGATGACCAGCGTGGTCGTCGACGACCACCCCGCGATCGTGGCGGGCGTCGAGATGTGGTGTGCGGCAGCGAATCCACCGGTGCGCGTGCTCGACGCGGGCGCCAGGGCGGCGGTCGCGTGGACGGCTCCCGGCAGCGACGCCGACGTCGTCGTCTTCGACCTCCAGCAGAGCGGGCAGGTTTCGATGTACCGCGACCTGCGGCAGCTGGTTGAGGTCGGCAGGCTCGAAATCACCGTGCGGACGGTGAACAGCTACATCGACCGCGCCAGGATCAAGTACGCGGACGCAGGCCGCTCGGCACCGACGAAGGCCGCCTTGGTCGCCAGGGCGATCCAGGACGGCTTCGTGCGGCTCGAAGACCTGTGAACGGCTCAGCCCGTCATGTGCGCGAGGTAGACCCTGGTGCTGGGACTTCCCGCCAGAACCTTCTGAAGGTGCCGGTACTTCAGCTTGGGCTGGTGCTGTGCGTACCAGACGTGGTAGCCCTGCACGTTGGTAACCACGGCAGCGTGGTCGATCTTCCCGTCGTTCTGGAAGTCGAAGTAGAGGATGTCTCCGGGCACGGCCTGGTTGGTGTGGCTGCGGAAGACCGCGCGGTTCTTCTTCCACATGTGGTTGAAGCTGTTGTGGGCCGCGTACCACGTCCATGACCCGTAGATCGGCCAGGCGCCGTTGTACCACCAGACGCTCTCGGACCGGTACGGCCCGAGCCTCCTCGGGAAGTAGCCGTGACGCAGCGCCTGGGAGATGAAGTTCGTGCAGTCGTTGCCCTTGATCTTGTAGTGCGGGTTGTCCTTCAGAGCCCACACCCGTGCGTAGGAGGAGATCCTGGCGTGGTTGACCGCAGCGGCGGCCGACACGATCTCCGGGCCTTCGGTGAAGCCGTTCTCGTCCATCTCGACCGGCTTGACCGTCGGGGTCTCCACCACGGCGTCGGGCTGCCCTTCACCCTCCTTCGGCGTGGTCACGGACGTCAGCTTCGACGCACCGCTCTTGACGACGAACGTGAAGGTGAAGCGGCGCAGGCGCTCCTCCGGCAACTTGACCTTCTCGGTGGAGCTGACCACGGCCTCCTGGTCGAGCTTCTCGAAGACGTTTGCGTGCACGGTGACGGTCTCGCCCTGGCCGGGGACGACCGCGACGTCCGACACCTCCGCGGCGTGCGAGGTGACGAGCACGTTCTCCTTCACCAAGTGCTCGCGCTCTTTCACGTCGGCGGGACCGTCGGCCAGCACCGCCTCGCGGATGACGTCGGCGTGCGGACTCTCGTCAACCGCCCGCGAAGGGCTGTTCGTGGCACCGCTGGACAGCTTGCCGCGCGCCGTGATGTAACTGGTCGCCATCGCCGTGAACGTCGCGGCCGGCAAGGGCGCCGCGGCCGGACGCAGTGCACCGGATCCCGCACCAGGACCGGAGTTCCACTCGTTGTGCGCAGTGACCCCGAACCTGTACTCGAACTGGTCAAAGAGCCCGCTCACCACAGCGTGGTCCTCGGTCGCCGCCACGACCACCTCGGCCGCCGGTGACCCGCCGCCGTCAGCACGCCACGCCTGCACCACGTAGTGCGTCACGATCGCTCCAGGACCACCGTCAGCGCCCTGCCAGGTCAGGTATGCACCGCCAGCGGCAGGCGTCACCACGAGCCCGTCGACCGCACCAGGGCTCGGAGGGCTCGAAGGCAGGGCCACTCCGTCCACCGAGTCCGTCACAATGGGATGGAGCTCGGACCAGTTGCCCACCTGGCCACCGCCGACAGCCCTGCTGCGCCACGCGTACTCGACCGCGTCGGCGAGCACCCCGCTCGGCACCGTCCAGCTCGCCCTGCCGTCAGGACCGACTGTGCCGGGCCCGTCCGCGAGCCGCGTCGTCTGCTCGGCGTTGTAGAGCTCGAACTCGACCGACCCGAGCTGGCCCGGGTACACCGACACGGTGGGCGTCAGCGACCTGCTCGCCGTGTCGTCGACCGGGTACGGACTGGTGGTGTTCAACTGCAGCGGCGTCTGCGCCATGGCAGGTGCCACGACCAACGGAAGGGCCAGCGCGAAAGCGACCGCGCTGACCACGGATCTGCTCAATAATCGTTGTATGGACACGCTTCGACGCTAGGAGCGGCGCCGGAAACTGCTGCCGGTCGTTCGACCCACAAATGTGCTACATCCGGCCGCACCGGTCTCCTTCCCGTCCCCGCGTGACCAGCGGCGTCCGCCCCCGCAGACCTTTTGGCGGATTGCCTCGGGGTGGTGCGGCGATGATGCTTGTCTGGCTGAGCCGATCTGATCGGCCTGACCTGGGGGGTCTCTGCATGTCACCACCTCGCGGTGGCGCGCGCCCGCGCGCCCTCATTATCCTTTCGCTGTTGCTGATCGCGCCGCTGCTGCCGGTCATCACCGCCGCACCAGCCGCGGCCACACCAGCCGCGGCACCGGTTGCACAGCCCAAGCGCGTCACCGAGGCTCCGGACATCCCGTCAGCCCGGCTCGCCGCCCGCCTGTCCGGCCGTCGGGTCGAGGCGTTGTCCGAGCGGTCCGAGTCGACGACCACGTGGGCCAACCCGTCGGGCACGTTGACCTCGGAGCTGTCGTCGGGACCCCAGCGTTTCCAGCGCGACGGGAAGTGGGTCGACGTCGACCTCACCCTGCGCGCGCAGACTGACGGTTCTGTGGCCGCGCCGGCGCACCCGCGCGGTGCTCGGCTGGCGGGTGCCGGTGGCACCCGCGCCAAGGCGCTCGGCGCCGCGGAACCCGCCAGGGATCTGGTCACCCTCGGGTCCGGAACCGAAGCGATCACCCTGCAATGGCCTGGTGGGCTGCCCGCGCCGCGACTGGACGGGCCGACCGCCACCTACCCCGACGCCGTGCCGGGCGCCGACGTCGTGGTCTCGATGACCAGGGACGGGTTCGAGCAGTTCGTCGACATCAAGCAGCGGCCTGCTGGGCCGGTGAGCTACACGTTGCCGCTCAAGGCCGAGGGGCTGGTCGCGACCGCCCAGGCCGAAGGCGGCGTCGCGTTCACCGACCGCAAGTCCGGCAGGCAGGTCGCGACCATGCCCGCGCCGGTCATGTGGGACTCCACTGTGGACGAGCGCTCCGGCGAGCACACTCGCCGCGCGCCGGTGCGGATGACTGTCGAGCAGCGCGGCGGGACCATCGAGCTGGGGTTGAGCCCGGACCCGGCGTTCCTGGCCGACCCGGCGACCACCTTCCCCGTGCGCGTCGACCCGTCCATGACCCGACTGGGCAACGTCTTCGACACCTTCGTCGAGTCCGACGTCACCACAGACGAGTCCGGCTCGGTCGACCTGAAGATCGGCTGGCCGGGCACCTACGACGACGCGGCGCACACGAAGAAGACAGTGGCCCGCTCGTTCGTCACCTGGAACACCGCGCCGATCTCCCGCGCGCTGGTGACCGACGCCAAGCTGCGGCTGTTCAACTACCACTCCTGGTCGTGCGACCAGAGGGAGTGGCAGGTTTGGGCGGCTGACGAGGCGACCAGCACCACCCGGTGGACCAACCAGCCCGCGATGCTGACCAAACACGCGAGCCCCACCGAGACCCGCCGCTCGGGCGGGACCTGCAACAACCCCGGCTACTCGACCGTGGACGTGACCAGCCTGGTCGCGTACTGGGCGGGCACCCAACGACCGCAGTCGAGCATGGGCCTGCGCGCGGGCAACGAGGCCGACACCTCCGGCTGGAAGCGCTTCTACTCCGGCAACGCGGCGGCCAACCAGATCCCGACGCTGGAGGTGACCTACAACTACAGGCCCAAGGACGGCACCGACGCCCAGGCGGGTCCGCCGTTCTTCTCATACGGTGGCGAGTTCCGCGTCAACACCACCACTCCGACCCTGCGCGTCCGCACCGGTGACGCCGACAACGACAAGCTTCGCGCAACGTTCGAGGTGCAGAACAGCGCGGGCACGGTTGTCGACACGCAGGTCGTGAACGACGTGCCCGCCGGTCAGGTCGCCACCGCGACCGTCGCCACGGGCAAGCTCACCAACGGACAGACCTACAAGTTCCGCACGACCGCCTTCGACGGCACCCACTGGAGCACCACGTGGTCGCCGTTCACCTCGTTCGTCGTCGACACGACCAATCCGTCCGCGCCCACCGGCCTGAACTCCACCGACTACCCGTCGACCCAGTGGGTCAAGGGCGGCGGGCAGCCCGGCACGTTCACCGCCACTCCACCCGCGGCCGACCACCACTGGCTGGAGTGGAGCTTCGACGGCGACACCTGGACCAAGGTGCCCACCGGCGGCGCCGTCGGCACGGTGTCCTTCACCGCTACCCCGCCCAAGGACGGCACCCACACGCTCAAAGTCCGGTCCGTCGACCGCGCGGACAACAGGTCCGAGGCAGTCAACTACACCTTCCACGCGGGACCCGGCGGCTTCGACACCCCGTCGGACGGCACCCACACCGCCCGACGTGTCGCGGTCGCCGTGGAGGCGGACAGCAAGTACGACCAGGCGACCCTGCTCTGGCGGCGCTCCGACGCCGACCCGTGGACGACCGTCACGCCCGGCCACGTCACCAAGGACGGCCAAGCGCTCACGTCGTGGCCGGTCGCGATGACCGCGGGCCGGACACCGACGCTGGTGTGGACCGCCACCGACACGGTCACCCCGGACGGCGCGATCCAGGTCAAGGCGGACTTCACCGGCCCCAACAGCGCCCAAGGCGCCACCGAACCGCTCAAGCTCGTGGTCGACCGCGACGCCGACGGCGCCACCAGCGAGGAGATCGGACCAGGGGCGGTCAACCTGCTGACCGGCAACCACTCCCTCGAAAGCAACGACGCCTCCTTCTTCGGCCTCTCCTTCACCCGGTCCGCCGACTCCCGGGCACCGCACGCGGGGTCCGCGCAGGAGGGGCAGGCGGCCATCCTCGGTGATGAGTGGATGTCCGGGATCAGTGCGGAGTCGGGCAAGTCGCAGTACACCCACATCCGCCGCACCACCGACACCGCGCTCGACGTCGTCCTGGAGGACGGCTCGGCGGTGTCGTTCACCGCGAACGCGACCAGCACCGGCTGGGTGCCGCAGATCGGTGAGGAGTCGTTGACGCTCACCGGCGGCTTCGGTGCCGGGTTCACCCTGACCGACACCATCGGCACGGTCACCACGTTCGGCAAGGTGGACGCGGCGGCCGTGACCTGGCAGGTGACCAGTTCGCTGGTCAACGGGCTCACCGACAGCACCACCGTGGTCGTGTCGGAGAAGGTCGTGGTGAACGGGACCACGCTCGCCAGGCCCAAGCGGCTCATCGCACCGGGTGCGGCGACCGCAGCGTCCTGCCAGACCACCCCGGCCGCCCAGGGCTGTCGGGTCCTGGAGTTCGGCTACGCAACCGCGACGACCGCCACCGGCTCTGCGTTGGGCGACTACGCGGGGCAACTGCGCGAGTTGACGCTGTGGGCCACCCCACCCGGCGGGACCGCTTCGACCGCCACGGTCGTCTCCGCGTACGCCTACGACGACCAAGGACGGCTGCGGGAGGTGTGGGACCCGCGGATCTCCCCCGCGCTCAAGACCGGTTACGACTACGACGCCGCCGGTCGGGTCACCACGCTGACCCCGCCAGGGCTGCTGCCGTGGACCTTCGTCTACGGCTCGGCGGGCGGCTCGGCGACCTCGGGCGACGGCATGTTGCTCAAGGTGACACGCCCCGCGCTCCAGCAGGGCAGCCGGGACGTCGTCTCGGGCACCTCGGTCACCACCCTCGTCTACGGCGTGCCGACCACCGGCTCGGCGGCGCCGCGCCAACTGGGCACGACCGAGGTACGGACGTGGGGCCAGCACCAGGCACCAACCGACGCGACCGCGATCTTCCCCGCCGACTCGGTCCCCACCTCCTCCACCGGGTCGGACCTGCCCGCGAACGGCTACGGCCGGGCGACGGTGTACTACCTCGACCCGTCGGGTGAGCGCGTCAACACTGCCGACCCCGCGGGCAACATCACGACCAGCGAGTACGACAAGTTCGGCAACCTGGTGCGCGACCTGACCGCTGCGAACCGAGCGCTGGCGACGTCCACCGACGCACGGCTCACCGCGCTCGGCATCGCGGGCCTGTCGAGCGCGGAGCGGGCGGAACTGCTGTCCTCCCGCTTCACCTATTCCCCCGACGGGACCCGCAAGGTCGAGGAACTCGGGCCCCTGCACCACATCGGGCTGGTGAACGCGCTCGTCGACGGCACGACCACGGTGGCCGCGGCAGGCAGCCGCGTCGCCGCGCGGACCAGGACCGTCACCGAGTACGACACAGGCAGACCGACCGACGGCTCGGCCACCGTCCGCGACCAGGTGACCGCGGTGACCGTCGGCGCCCAGCTGCGGGAACAGCCCGTGCTGCACGCCGACACACGGGTCACCGCGACCGGGTTCGACTGGACGAAGGGGGTGGCCACCTCCACCACCCAGGACCCCGGCGGTCTGGCGATCACCACGTCCACGCAGTACGACGCGCAGGGCAGGGTGGTCAAGACCCTGGCACCCGACTCGACCGGCACCGACGCGGGCACGACGGTGACCTCCTACTACACCGGCACCGGCACCGGCCCGTGCGCCGGACGCCCGGAGTGGTCGGGGCTGACGTGCTCCACCGGACCGGGCGGAGCCATCACCGGCGGCGGCACCAACCCGTCGGCACTGCCGGAGAAGACCACCGAGTACGGGCTCTTCGGTCAGGTGACCAAGCTCGTCGAGACCGCGAACGGCAGCACCCGCACGGCGACCACGACCCACGACCCGGCGGGCCGGGTCACCCTGGTGTCGATCACCGGGTCGGCGGGTACGGCAATCCCGGACGTGGCCACCGGATACGACCCTGCGACGGGGGCGGTCACCAGCACGACGTCGACAACCGGCGGGACCATCACACGGGTCAAGGACAAACTGGGCCGCCAGGTGTCCTACACCGATGCCGACAACGGGGTGTCCACCGCCGAGTACGACCTGCTCAACCGCCCGGTTCGGGAGACCGAGTCCACGCCGGCGAACGCGCTGTCCAGCTACGACACATCCATCGACCCCCGCGGGGTCGTCACGGGGCGGACGGACTCGGTCGCGGGCCAGTTCGGCACCCGGTACGACGCCAACGGATCCGTCTCCGAGCAGCGGCTGCCTGGTGGTCACACCATGCGGCAGTCGGCCGACCCCACCGGGCAGGCGGTATCGCGGGTCTACACCCGCGACTCCGACGGGGCGGTGCTGCTGAGCGACTCGGTAACCCTGTCCGTGCACGGCGAACGGCTCAGTCATGTCGGTTCGCCGGGCCGCGTGTCGTCGCAGACCTACCAGTACGACGCCGTCGGCAGACTCGCCGGTGTCGACGACACCACTGACGCGGTGTGCACGCGGCGTACCTACACCTTCGACAAGCACTCGAACCGCAAGTCGTTGACCACGGCGGCGGCGGTGCCGGACGCACCTTGCCCCACCTCGGGCGGCACGCAGAAGACGCACACCCACGACTCGGCCGACCGCCTGGTCGACACAGGGGTCGTCTACGACGCGTTCGGTCGCACCACCGCACTCCCCGGTGGCTCCACGTTCGCCTACTACGCCAACGACCTCGCGCAGCGGGCGACGGCGGGCGACCGCAGGCAGACCTGGACGCTGGACACCGGGTCGCGGGTGCGGACCTCGGCGACCGAGTCGAACGTGGGCGGCACGTGGCAGCCGACCGGCACCAAGGTCAACCACTACGACGGCGACAGCGACAGCCCCCGGTGGATCGTGGAGAACTCCAACGGCGACATCACGCGCAACGTGCTGGCGCCGTCTGAGGGTCTCGCCGCGACCACGGGCACTGCGGGCACCGTGCTGCAGTTGACCAACCTGCACGACGACGTCGTGGTGGCCCTCCCGCTGACCGCGGGGCAAGCACCGACGGTGCAGAACTCCGATGAGTTCGGCAACCAGAACTCCGGCGCTCGGTACGGCTATCTCGGCACGCACCTGCGCTCGGCCGAGGCCCTCGGCGGCGTGGTACTCATGGGGGTTCGGCTGTACTCGCCGTCGCTGGGCCGGTTCTTGCAGACCGATCCGGTGGCGGGCGGATCCGCCAACGCCTACGACTACGCCAACCAGGATCCGGTCAACAACCAGGACCTCGACGGCAGGTTGTGGTCACGGCAGTTCAGCAGGTGCAACGCGACGGCGTGCGCGGGTATGCAGCGGGTGTGTGACGGGAATCGGTGCTCGATGCAGTGGTGGTTCCGGTTCCGGGGCATGTGGGCGTGGGCATACATCCGCGCCGGGTTCGGGTACTCCTTCACCGCGAACGGGTGGCGCATCGGCGGTGGCCGCTACTCCCATGGCGAGCTGGGGATGTACACCTTCCACGGGAGCTGGTACTCCAACCTGGCCTCCAGGGCCCGCGGTGGGTATCACTGCTGGGGCTTCTGGACCTGTTATCTGGGACCATGGGACCGGATGACGTTCTCCGCGTCCGGCACCCTCACCCTCTACGGCAGGTTCGGTTATTGGTACGTCGGAATGATCTGGTGAGTTCCTGGGTCGTGGACCTCGAACCCGTGCTCGGGTCCGAGGTCCACGACCCACTGGTGCGCCCGTGGCTGGAAGAGGTGTTCGACCGTCACGGGAGCGCACCTGCCTGGTACGTCGAGGAACTGGCCGCGCAACGGCGGCAGGAACTGGTGGCCGAACTGGTGCCGTTGGTACTCGACCAGGCCGAGGCGGCGCTCGGCCACCGGCCGGAGATGCCCGCGGAGGACAACACCGTCGGCCACGACCAGGTGTGGGCGGTGGCCCGTGAGCCGGCCCTGGTCTCGATCGCCGACGCCGTTCAGTCGCTCATCGCGTCGCGCGATAGTGTCGTGTGGCCGGTATGTCCGCAGCACCGGGTCGGTCAACACCCCGAACTGCGGGACGGGATCGCAGTGTGGGTGTGCCAGGCCGGGGGTCACCTGGTCGACCGGATCGGCTGACACCGCCACCGGTCCATCGAGTCCTCCAAGGACACCGAAGCGCCCGTGGTAGGCAGCCGGGGTCAGGCCTGTGTGCTTGCGCAGCCGAGCGCGGGAACCTGCGCTCGCGGGCACATGCGAGCGTCGAGGCGGCGCGACCAGCGGCATGAGAGTGCATTCGTTGTGTTGTGGAATGTTGGCGTGTCGGGTAGCGGTTGGCCGTCGGGGGGCGATGGATCGGTGCAGGCTTGGCCGGTTCCGGCCGGGCACGGTGTGGCCTGGGTTTCCGGTGGGTTTGGGGTGGAGTGGCGGGTTGTCCGAGGTCGTCAGGGTTGGTGGTGCGGGGTCGGCTGTGTTGGATGTGGTGTTCCTGTGAGGTTCCCCCGATAACCCGAGGTGGTTGTTACCTGGATCGGGTCGGTGATGCCGGGATGGTAGTCGGTTCGGTCTGGGCGGCGTGCCAGGCGGTTTCGTACTCGTCGGGGCTGAGCCAGGCGAGGTCCTTTTGGATGCGTTCGGTGTTGTAGAACCCGTCGATGACCCTGTTGCCCAATTCCCATGGCCCTCATCCCGGTGTGATCGTCGTGGTGCATGATCAACATGTTGGTCTTGTCCCGCATGCGAGTGGAGCTGTTAGTGTCGCTGCAACCACGGGCGTGGTCGGAAGTCCCTGAGTTGACTGCCCAAGTGGCTCGGGCGGCGTTTCCCAAGGGATGCTTGGCGATGAACGTCCGTGACCGGTTGGGGCCGTTGTTCGACGACGAGGTCTTCAGGTCGGCGTTCGGTGTACGGGGCAGGCCGGGAATCTCGCCTGGACAGTTGGCGTTGGTCAGCGTGTTGCAGTTCGCGGAGAACCTGACCGATCGCCAGGCCGCGCACGCGGTCAGGTCGCGGATCGACTGGAAGTACTTGCTGGGCTTGGAGTTGTCGCATACGGGCTTCGACTTCACAGTGCTCACCGGTTTTCGTGACCGCCTGCTCGCCCACGACCTGGAGGAGACGGTCCTCGACATGCTGTTGGGTCGCCTGACGGAACTGGGCTTGGTGGTGGGCAGGGGCAGACAGCGGACCGATTCGACCCATGTGCTGGCCGCGGTCCGGTCGCTCAACCGCTTGGAGTTCGTCGGGGAGACGCTGCGGGCGGCGCTGGAGGCGTTGGCCGCGGCGTCACCGGAGTGGCTCGGTGGGTGGATGGAGCCGGTGTGGCGGCAGCGGTACGGAGTACGGACCGACGCCTACCGGCTGCCTCGGGCCGAGGACGAACGGGCCGCCCAGGCTCGACAGATCGGCGACGACGGTTACCGGCTGTTGGAAGCGGTCTTCTCGCCCGCCGCACCGACATGGCTGCGCGAGATTCCCGCGGTGGAGATCCTGCGGGCCGTATGGCTTCAGCAGTACCACCGAGTCGGCGACGGCGACGAGCAGACGGCATCCTTGCGGGGAAAGGACGATCTCCCACCCAGTCGGGACCGGATCACCTCCCCGTACGACACCGATTCCAGATACGGGATGAAGCGAGGGATGGGGTGGGACGGTTACAAGGTCCACCTCAGTGAAACCTGCGACGACACTGCCGAGACCGGACGGCCCCACCTGATCACCGACGTCCTGACCACCGACGCCACCGTGAACGACGCCGTGGTCCTCGATCAGATCCACAACCGCCTCCGCGACAAGGACCTACTGCCCGCCGAACACCTCGTCGACGCCGGCTACACCTCCGCCGAGCTGCTGCTGGAATCCCAGGCCGAGCACGGCGTGGCCGTTGTCGGTCCGGTGCGATCGAACACCACGCGACAGGCCAACGGACACAAGGACTTCAGCACGGAAGCCTTCGAGATCGACTGGTCGGGCAAACAGGCCACGTGCCCGACCGGAGCAACCAGTAAGTACTGGACCGAAGGCTTCGACAGCGGCAAGCGTCCGGCGATCCGGATCCGGTTCGCCACCGGCACCTGCGCGCCCTGCCCTGTGCGCGACCAGTGCACCAGCTCACACCGCTACGGCAGGCAACTGACCATCCGTCCTCAGGAGCAGAACGTTCTGCTCGAACGTGTCCGGGCAAAGCAGGCCACCGAGGAATGGAAGCAACGCTACGCCACCCGTGCCGGTGTCGAGGGCACCATCCACCAAGCCGTCGCCGTCACCGGAGTACGCCGCTCACGCTACACAAGCCTGGCCAAAACGCATCTTGCGCACATCTTCACCGCTGCCGCCGTCAACCTGATCCGGCTGGACGCCTGGTGGAACGGAACACCACTCGCGCCGACTCGAATCTCCTACGTGGCGGGGCTCGACCTCCCTCATGCCGCATGAAAATTGGGCAACAGGGTCCGTCGATGTAGGCGAACAGGTCGTTCTCGGCTTCGTCGCGGGTGCGCCAGGACCGTCGGTAGACCAGTTCGATCTTCAGCGTGGAGAAGAAGTTCTCCATCAAGGCATTGTCGTACGAGTCGCCGACCGACCCCATCGACGGCAGGATTCCGTTGTCCGCCAACCGTTCCGCGAACCGGAAGGCCGTATAGGTCGACCCGCGGTCGCTGTGGTGGATCAGCTGCCCGTCGCGCACGTCGCGCGACCAGATCGCGTACTCCAGGGCGCCCAGGACCAGGCCGGTGTCACAGCGGTCGCTGGTCTTCCAGCCCACGATCCGGTTGGAGAACGTGTCGCGCACGGCAGCGAGCCAGAACACGCCCTCGCCGGTGCGGATCCGGGTGGCGTCGGCCACCCACAACCGGTCCGGCGCGGGCGCGGTGAAGTCCCGGTTCACCCGATCGGGCGCCGGTGCGGCCCGCGGATCCCGCCTGGTCGGCGGCATCCGCCCCCCTGTTTGCGCAGGAAAGCGCCCTGCAGGCCGGCCTGGCGCATCAGCCGCTCGACACGCTTGCGCGACACGCGGACACCCCGACGCCGCAGCACCTGGTGCACCCGCGGGCTGCCGTAGGTGCCGCCGGAGGCGGTGTGGATGTCGGTGATCTCGGCGGTGATCGCCCGGTCCTCGCGTTCGCGGTCCGACGGGTCGGCCTGTCTGGCCACCCAGCCGCGGTAGGTGGAGGAGGCGACGCCGAGGACCCGGAGGACGAACTCGACCCCGAAGCGGTCGCGAAGCTGCTCGACGAGCTTCGCGACCGTCGCCGGGTCGGGTCGGGTTCCGCCGCGAAAAACGCGGACGCGGTCTTCAGGATCTCGTTGGCCCGCTTCAGTTCCGCGTTTTCCTTGCGGAGGCGGCGCAGCTCCTTGGACTCGGTCGCGGTGGGCCGGTCGTCCCGCTCGCCGCGGTCGGCCTCGTCCTGCCGGATCCAGTTCCGCAACGCCTCCGGGTGCACGCCCAGCTGCCCGGCCAGGCGCCGGATCACCGGCTTCGGGTCGGACTCCCGGTACAACCGGACCGCACGGGCCCTCAACTCGTCGGGGTACTTCTTCGGTGGTGCCACGGACGACTCCCTTCAGGCCCCATCGGACCATGCCTGAAAAAACTCCGAGCTACCGGGGGAACCTCAGTGCGACGGGCCGGGGATTCCTTGTTCGTTGAGGTGTCGTGCGATGGCCGCCTTGCTGTGTCCGGCGAGGCGTAGGTGGAAGATCAGTTTTACGACGTGTGCTATGGCGGGGTCGGGTGCGAGTTGTTGTCGCCGTACTCCGCGTCGGGCCAGTGCGCGGTTGGGGTGGGGTCCGGCGTCGACGAGCCGGTAGCCGTAGGGTGGTCTGCCGCCGAGGTAGCGGCCCTGTTCGACGGTCTGTCTGCGCATGGCGATCATGACTCGGTGCCGGGCGCGCACCACCTCCGCTTGTGACCGCGCGGCCAGGACGGTGAGCAGGGCTTCGTGCGCAGGGGGTTGTCGAACTCGACGGGACCGTCGGCCTCGGGCAGCCACAGCCGTACCCGGAAGTGCTCCAGGAACGCGCGCAGTGCCCGCACCTGGTCGGTATCGAGGAACGCGCGTTCGTACTCGCCGACCACCACCGCGTCGACCAGGTGGGCGTTGGCCGCGATGTGGCGCAGCAGCGCCGGGGCTTGGGGTCGCTTGTGCCAGGGCACTTGTCGGGAACAGCCGTTCTCGAAGAACTACTCGCCGACGATGGTGCCGTGCCTGTCGACGAGTCGGTGTGCGACGTCCAGCTGCCACGCCCGCGAGGTCTGTGGGTCCTGGTGCTCGGAGGTGGAGGCCCTGGCGTAGAACAGGAACCGCAACGTCCCGGCCGGCGCTGGGTTCAAGGCGGGGATGCCCGGCTCGACGGTGGCGGCGATCCACGCTGCCAGCGTCGCGGGATGCGGCGGTGCGGACACGGTCATGGTGTGGTCGGCTCTCGGCGTCATGATCGGGTCGTGTGCCGGGGTGACGCCGCCCGACTTCCGCGATGACGATCGGCTGTGCGAGTACGCCTGGTCGGACCAGTCCTGCAGGGCATTCTTGGTGGACGCTCGCAACATCCGCTCGTCCCCGCCTCGACCACTCCGCGCCGGCCGTCCACACCGTGCCATCGGTGACAAAGGGCGGTTAAGGCCGCGTCACATCCGGATGGTTCGCCGCGCACACGCCTGGCCGCGGGGCGCACGTGGCTGCTCGGCCGATGCCGTGGTCTGACGGTCTGGCCCATCCGAGACGTGGGTGTCGTGTTCCGGGTCGGGTGTCTCGCATCGGGGTGGCGTTCACCATGCGGCGCGCCACTGTGCGCGGGTGCGGCCGTCGTCTTCTTGACCGTCCAGGTGTTGATCACCGTCATCGGGGTGAAGCACCGGGCAGCGGGTGGTCCCCCGCCGGCGGCCGGGACGCGGGGGTTCCCGATCCGAGGAGTGGCTGCATGGCGAACGAGCTCAAGTACGGTGACAAGATCCACCTGCAGAACGGGTACGCCGCCTGGACGGGTGGTTACCTGGACACCAACGGGCACAGTGCGGACGTCGGCGGCAAGTACGCGGTGTCGACCGCCGATACCGCCACCCGCGGGGTGGGCACCGGTACCTGGGAGATCCTGTCCGCCTCGGGCAAGGCGAACGGGACCCCGGTGGAGAGCGGGGACCTGGTGTACCTGCGCAACCTCTACGGCGGTGACGGCGGCTACCTCGACACCAACGGCCACGCCACCGCCGCGCAGAAGAGCGCCGGAGGCAAGTACAACGTCTCTACCTCCACGAGCAAGGACCGCGCCGCCGGCACCGGCCGCTGGCGGATCTTCGCTGAGACCTCCGCGCCGACCGACGGGTACGTCCGCAAGGGCGACGTGGTCCACCTGTGGAACACCTACGGCGACAACGGCGGCTTCCTGGAGACCAACCAGCACGCCACCGACGGCGGCAAACTCGACGTGGACACCAACGCCTACTACAACCGCAGCGACAACGTCGCCGACTGGAAGATCCACCAGGCCTGACCGCCCGTGACCGGCACCGGCGGCACCGAACCGGCACCGGTCCGGTGCCGCCGGACAACGTCCTGTCAGGGCGGACCGGATCGCGCCGGTGCCCGGCCACCTCCGGGCGATCCCGGGGTGTCGACGCTGCGCGCGTCCACCAGGAGCTGCGCCACGGGCACGAATTGGTCGGTTAGAAAGGCCACCGCCCAAGAAGCGGACCGCCGCATTGGACCAACACATCCCGGCGGTTACCCGCGGGCTTCGGTCGTGACCCACTGTCGGGCAGGTCCATTCGCCACGGTCGTGTGATAGCGATACGCAATGCTGGCACCGGGGACGCCGGCGGCGGCTCCGCGCAGGTGATGGACGAGCTCGTTGTCACCTGATGGTGACGGACGACACCGACCCGCGACACTGGTGGCACCGAACACGCCGACGGGACGGGTTGATGCAGTGGAGCTAGTGGTGGTGCCGGGTCGCGGGGGCTCGGAGACCGTCGAGGAGTTCGACACCGACAAGACCGTCCGGCAGGCACTGGCCAGGTACCCGGTCGACCTGGTCGACCGCTGCCGGGCGCGGATCGCGGCGTTCGAGGCCGCGCAGGTCGTCTGCTTCGGGCTGTACCGGTTCAACTACCTCAGGCGCGAGCACTCCATGGAGGACGTCGAGAGCGTGCTCGAACTGCTGGTCGACCTCGGCGAGCTGGCCCCTGGTAGACGCCGGTCCGTGTACCTGGTCGGCCGGTGGCGGTAGGCCGGGCCGGCGCACGGCTGGCCTCCTGGTATCTGGAATTCCGTTCAGCTGTCCGTCGAGGCGTTCGAGGATCTGGTCTCGGCCCGGGTCCACACGTAGGGCTTCGGATTGCTGTTCCGGGTGGCTATCCGGTCATGGATGTCGGCCTCCAGTGCCGCGGCCGAGGAGTGGACGCCTCGTCGGAGTCTTTTCGTGCTCAGTTCGGCGAACCAGCGTTCGACGCGGTAGAGCCAGGACGAGTCACCGGGATCGGAGCACTTCGACACAGCCCGCCTCACCGCAGCGACCGGACGTCGCAGTCATCACCGCGTGGGAGCGGCAGGGACCACGACGACCAGCCGCGGCTGGTCGTCGTGGTCCGGTGGGCTCCGAGGTGGCGGCACCGCCTGCGTCGCAGAGGCGATCGTCCGAGCGGTGCTGCCCGCGATCGCGCGGCCCGTGTGCGAGGAAGCGAGCGTCGCCGACGAGGTCCGCCGGGTCGAGAACGACCCGCGTCTGGACGGCACCACCAACCTGGTCGACGAGGGGCGCAGGACTGGTTCGCGTCGTTCGGCGGGACCGCCCTCGTAGGTCGAACCGACCACCGGCAGCGGTGGGTGCCCGACCTGCGCTCCAGGTTGCGGACCATCACCGGTCCGCCCCGCCGTCTGGACCGGGAGTTGGACGCGCCCGAGTCGGTGGTCGCCGTCGGCGCCGGTAGCGCCGCAGTCGCGGCAGCGCGCGTCGAGGCCGACTGCGGTGACCCGGCGCTGTGGGTGCCCGACAACACCGGATGCCGACGTCTCGTTCCGGGCACTGTTGGACGCGGTGTCCCTCGCGCGGAGCGGCAGACCCGGCTGCCGTCCGACGACGACACGATCCGCACCGACGTGCTCGTGAACCCCGTACCTGCACATCCCCGTCGGCAGGACGAGGCGTGGATCGACGCCGCCGTCCCCAGGGCCGCCCTGCTCGCGACCCCGCTGCGTTGCGTCTCTCCTACCGCCCCGTCTCCGACCCGCGCTCCCACGTGGAACCGGAGACACCTTCCTCTCTGGTTCCGTTGTCTCCGCAAGGTCCTGTGAGCGGTTTCTGACCGTGCCGACGACCAGCGCGGCTGGAACCGCTTTACACCTCGTTCAGAGACGGGTGGTGGCGTGAGTTCGGCCGGCCCGCGCCTCGGCGAGCAGGCGCTGGGCGAGTTGGAGTGCGCGTGCGGCGTCCTCCCAGCCGGATGAGCCGGGACCGGCGTGTGTCGGGGTTTCGTCGGCGTGGATCAGCTCGATGACCCGGACCGCCGCGGCGACAGCCTGCTCGGCGGCGGCGAGCCTGGTCAACCACTGTTCCTCGGCGTTGCCGAAGGCGATGTCCGACAGCCGGTCTTCGGCCCAGCGCAGCTCCCACCGTGCAGCCGTACGGACGTCCTCGCCGGAAGTTCGATCATGCCGGGCATCGCGATGTACCCGCAGCCGGGAGCCTCCGGGATATTTGTGGCCAGGGCCGGCACCGGCCGGTTTCCCGGTAGAGCAAGCCGAGCAGACCCGCGATTTCGAGACGATCGCGGACGTCGTCCCGCCACCCCTTGTCCCCGATGTGTCGGGCAACCAGGTCGGGAATCATGCCCGATGCTGCGCTCGGCTGCTCGCATCCGGTCAAGCGTGGACAACGCCACGGCCGCCTTTCGCCGATGGTCGGGCTCGCGACGCCCGATCGTGCCGGCGTTGGCAGCGCGGCCGACGGTGTTCCGGTTCAGCCGGTTGGGTGATCCGCTGACGACAGCGAGGGAACATCCACGACGTATTCACCGAATCGGACACTCCCCGGCCGCGCCTCCTCACGTCGTCGGATGGATCTTGACAGCGCGCTCGTCGTGCACCTTTCTGCTCGGATGTGCCCTGCGCACCGCCAGATCAGCCGATCTCGACGGGCAACGATGCGATCGGGTTTCGGCTCGAATGGTGACGAGCGGGGTAAGCGCGGCACCGCTTTGGTCGAGCGAATGGCGGCCGGTTGGGGCGCTGCGCAGGTGGGGGTGGAGAACGTGGGTCATGTGCCGCGCATCAGGGCGATCACCGTCTGGGTCCGGTCGGCCACGCCGAGCTTCTGGAAAATTGAGTTCAGATGGTTCTTGACGGTGCGCTCCGAGATGTCCAGGCGGCGCGCGATGATACGGTTCGACATGCCCTGGGTGAGCAATTCCGCTACCTCGGTCTCACGTTCGGTGAACCGGTCCCACACATCTCCACCAGGACAGGGCGGCGGGTTCCGGGCCGCAGCGTGCCCCTGTCGGCACAGTTCTTCCGCACGGGCTATCAACTGTTGGGCTGCCCGCTGGTGGGCGTGCGCCTGCCGGAGCAATTCCACTAGGTCACAAGCACTCTCGTCGTCCTGCTCGGAGGCGTTTGGAGACATGTGTGAAATCTCCCTGACCGCAAATGACCCGTTCTTGTCCTGGTCGAAGAAGTGTCCCACACCAGCAGGAACCGAGTAAACCTCCATTTGGTTGTCCGCATAAAACACTATGACCCGCCACGGCGAATGACCGGGCCGGTCGGCAGACGTCCAGGATCCCTCGAAAACGGTGCCGCAAAGGGCGGTCAAGCATTTCTTCCGGGCGCGTCCGGAAGTTGCGGCACGGTCGCGAGGTCGGCCGGTGTCACGGTCGCACACGTCGTTGTCGCGCCCGATGGGCCGGTCCAGTTGCCAGGCGGTGAGCAAACCCTCGCGGAAGGGCGATCCGGCTTGCGTGGTTACCGGGTGCACCGCGTCCGCCAAGCGGGCCGCCGGTCCGGCCTGCACACCCGTGCGCGCCTCGTCCACGGCTTCGAGAGCGAGTCTGAGAATGCCACTGGCACCAGGGGCGTTCACCGGCCCTCCGGCAAGGGGTCACTTGGCGGCCGGCGTCCGGGTCAACGAAGGCGGCGTTGGTGACGGCGTCGCGGGAGAGCATCTGCGCGCCGCAACCGCAGCACCCGCGGCCAGCCGTCGAACTCCGGGTCCGGCAACGAGCCCGTGTGCCCGATGCTTCGGCGTTCTTGACCAGCAGGTCCAAGCCGTCGGACTCGGCCGGCACCGTTTGGGCGGCGGCCCTGATCTGCTCGCCGGTGTTCATGTCGCAGGCGAGCAGGAGCACCCGGCGGCCAGCTGCTCGACCTCGCCGGCCGCGGCCCCCAGGCTCGGCCGGGCCGGTGGCGATTGCCCTGCCGATGCCCTGGTGACGAGCGCTGTCCTACCTCGCAGGTCGAGCAGGTACAACGGGGATGAGATCGGTCCTCCAGGCGGTCGTGGTGGTGGTCACCCGGTCAGGGGCGCGACGCGGTCGCGCGGGGCGAGCGCGAACAGCTCCTCGAAGCTCTCCCTCAGTGCGGCGACGAAGGCGTCCGGATCGGTGAACGCGCCGGTGTCCAACGTGATCCCGATGTGGCAGCGGTCCTGGTAGGTGGTCAGTGCGATGCTCGTCGCGCCGCACAGCAGCGGCGGGAACGGCAGAATGCCCAGCACCTGTGATCCCGCAAGGCCGAGCCGGCCGGGTGGTCCGGAGAAGTTGGTGGCGATCAGGTCGTTGCCCCGGAACATCTGGCTCAGGGCGAACCTCACCACCGGGCCAGGCAACGGCGCGAGCGGCCGGGTGAGCAGGTCCAACGCCCGCAGCGTCGACTTGCTGCGCACGGTGGCGATCCGGCGGCCGGCTTCGACGATCCGTGTGACCGGGTCCAGGCCGGACACCGGCATGGCCAACCTCGTGCTGGCCAGCCGGTTTCCCGCCGGGAGGTCGTCGTGCTTGCGCACGCTGATCGGGATCAGCATCGGGAGTTCGGGCAGGTCCACCCCGAAGTGGCGGTGGTAGCGGTCGACACCGCCCATCAGGCCGGCCACGAAGACGTCGTTGAGGGTGCCGTCTCCCGCTTTGCCCGCCGCCCGGAACGCCTTCCGGGGGAAGTCGAGCGCGTCGAGGTGGACGGCGTTGCTGCGTTCGCGCAGCAACGGCGACGCGGGGGCCGGGGGCACGAGCGTCGTCCTGGCGAACGACACCACGCGCTTCACGACTCGACCGGCCGACGGCACCTTGAGCCGAGGGAAGCCCGCACGGGTTCCCCGTGCGGCGCGGGTCGCGGCCGAGGGCAGCGCGAGCAGCACCTTGGCCAGGCGTCCGGCGAGCAGCGTGGTGGCGTGCGCGGCGCGGCGGTGGGCGGGCGGCAGCGCGGGCTCGGCTGCGGAGGCAGCCGCCTCGCCCAGCAGCACGGTGATCAGCTGCACCGCGCCCATCCCGTCGCACAGGCTGTGGTGCAGCTTGAGCAAGTAGGCGGCCTTCCCGCCGTGTCCGTCGTCCCAGTCCTCCACCAGCGTCGCCTCCCACAGCGGGCGTTCGGGGGCCAGGGGACGTGACACGACCGCGCCCACCAGGTCGAGCAGTTGGCGGGTCGTGCAGGGGGTCGGCAGTCGCACCCGGTGCACGTGGTTGCGCACGTCGAAGGTCTCGTCCGGGACCCAGAACGGCCGGCCCAGCCGCAGTGGCGGCTCCAGCGCCCGGTGCCGCAACCGGGGGACGACGCGCGTGCTCCACTCGTGCCTGCCCACGAAGCGCTCCCAGTCCGGGCATCGGTCGAGCACGAACACACCCACCATGTTCGACCGCATTCCCGGGTGGTTCTCCGCTCGCCAGAACAGTGTTTCCAGCGCATTCATCTCGCTCGGCGAGCGCCAGATACCGCGTTTGGGAAGATCGCTGCTGCGGTGGGGCATGGTTGTCCTCGCACCCTCGGTTGGAATGGATCGTCCGCCGTGGCTCGCGGCTGATGACGTGAACACGGCAACGTTCGCATCTCACATACATTCGCCGTCTATGTGTACCCCCGTTGGTGTGACGGAATTCTGGTCCGACGCCGCATCGGCCGGTCGGCAGGTACTTTTGGGCATGGGCCATAACGTGGTGTGCGGCCAGTGATCACCGCCCGAACGGGTCATCGGTCGACCGATTTCCTCACGTTCCGTGCGCATCGCGAGACTGACCGGTGTTGTAAGTGGCGTGCGAGTGAAAACTGTTGAACCCGACGACTGCTCCGCTGTCCTTCCGATCAGTCGACCGGTCCGCGTGGTACGAAGGTCCCGTGGCCAGGGGGCCAGTTCCCACGGCAGGCTCAACCACGGCAACCGGTGCTCGCGCAACGGTTGGCGCGGCACCGGCTCGGGAGCGGTGTCCGGCAGTGGTCGATGCGGCTGCCGATGATTTTCTCCGCGGGTCGGGAATGTGGTGGAGTCGCCACGCCCGACGTGTGGGAGCCCGGGGCAGTGGGCCGGACGAATCTTCCGGAAAGGGGTGAGAGTCGGCCCTGTCGGAACGGCTGCGGAACAGGTGTTCGCGGCGCAACCTTGAGAAGTGCTGAGACGGAGGCAGTGATGGGTCGGTACAGGCGGCGCAACGGGGTCGGGTTCTTCCGGTACCTGGGCGATGTGGTCGACGACACCAAGGACTTCGTGGACGACATCCTCGACCGCGACGGCGACTCCTACAACGGCATCCGGGGAGGGCTGGAACAGGACGACCGCAGTGCCATCCACCGGGACCTGCAGGCGTTGAAGACCTCACTGGACGAATTGTCGGCCAAGCTGGACCAGCTCGGCACCCGGCAGCTCGCCGACAAGAAGTAGGCGCGAGCCGGCCAGAGGTCCACGCGGCGGCGACCGGTCGTGGTACGGGTGGCGGAAGCGGTCGCGGAACGGGAGTGCCACGTCGTGCCTGCCAAGCGCTCTGACCTGCACCCGGTGTTCGCCATGGCGTCGGCCGGGCTCGCGTTGCTCGACCTGGCCGCGCCCCGGTGGTGGCCGGCCGTCCTCGGCTGGACCGCTCTGGTCGCGGTGCTCGTGGCCTGGTTCGCATACTGGCGCGCCGCCGGTGGGTCCGCGTAGGTCGCCTCCTTGGCAAGCGCCGGCACAACCGCGGCGGATCCGACACGTCCCCTCGGCGCGACGGGGCGCACATCGCACAGCGAGGAGGCGGGTGGCATGGGCCGGCACCGCGTCGGTGAACTCGCCCGAGCGCTGCTGGCGCTGCTGAGGCCGGAACCAGCCCCCGGTGCCGGACGCGGGACCTCGGGCGGGCCCGGGGGTCGGTCGGTGGACAGGACGCGCGCCCGCCGGGTGCGGGCGACGCTGGAACAGCTCGGACCGTTCTACATCAAGGTCGGGCAGATGCTGTCGACCCGCCCGGACATCGTCTCCCAGGCGACCGCCGAGGAGCTGCGCGGATTGCACGACAGGGTCGAAGCTCGCCCGTTCGGCGAGTTCGAACCGGTCCTGCGGGCCGGCCTCGGTCGGCGGTGGCGCGGGATGTTCACCGACTTCGACACCGAGAACCCGATCGGCTCCGCCTCGCTGGCCCAGGTCTACGCGGCCACCCTGACCGACGGCCGGCCGGTGGCTGTCAAGGTGCAGCGCCCGGACATCGCACCTCTCATCGCCGAGGACATGGCGCTGCTGCGCCGCGCCGCCCGGCTGCTGGCCGTGACCGCGCCCGGGTTCACCGAGCTTGTCGACGTGCGGGCCATGCTCGACATGCTGTTCGAAGCCATGCGCTCGGAACTGGACTTCACCCGCGAGGCCGTCGAGGCCGACCGCGCTCGCGCCGAAGTCCTCGAGTACAAGCACCTCGACGTTCCCGAGGTGTACGAAGCATCGCCGACGGTGATGGTGCAGAGCCTGGCGCCGGGCTGCTCCATCGCCGACGCCCGTCCCGAGGAGTTCACCACCGCCGAACGCGTCGGCATCGGCCGCGACCTCATGGCGTTCATGTTCAGCAGCTACTTCACCACCAAGGTCTTCCACGCCGATCCCCACCCGGGCAACGTGTTCGTCCAGCCGGGAAGCAAAGCGTCGCTGCTGGACTGGGGCATGGTCGGCCGCATCGACCACCGGACCAGCCTGGGCATGTTGCGGATGCTGCTCAACGTCGCCCTCAACGACGCCCTCGGCGTCACCCGCGCGTGGGTGGACATGGGGCGCGCCACCGAACGCGCGGACGTCGCCGCGTTCCGCAACGACATGGAGCTGCTCGTCCCGAGCCTGACCACCGTCACGCTCGACCGGCTCGACTTCGGCGCCACCTTCACCTCGGTGCTGGGCAGCTCGACCCGGCACGGCATCCGCACCAACCCCGCCATCGCGCTGCTGGGCAAGTCGTTCGCCAACCTGGAGGGCTCCATCCGCTACCTGGCACCCGAGCTGAGCGTCGTGGGCACCTTCCGCGACCAGCTCCAGGACATCATGATCGACATCGCGGACGAGGCCATCTCCGAGGCGCGGCTGGCCGACGTCACGCTGGAACTGCTAACCAACGGCACCCAGACGCTGCACTACGTCCACACCGCCCTGCGCCAGCTGATCGGCGGCGAGATGGTGTTCCGCGTCGAGCGAGCCAACCGGCTCGACCGCCACGCGGGCCGCCGGCGCAGCCTCTTCGCAGTCGTCGCCGGCGCTTTCCTGTGGTCCACCCACAAGCGCCTCGCCCGCTCCGTGAGCGCGACCGCTCTCGTGGATGGCGACCAGACGTGACAAGTCCACCGTGCACGGCCGCCCAGGTCGGTTCGTGCACCCTCGACGCGCGGGAGGCGCTGACCCATGTCCATCGACCCCGACACCGTTTCGGCCGAGTTCGTCAAGCTGCTGTCCAAGATCGCCGAGGTGCCCGAGGAGAAGATCCACGCGCACTCCTCGCTCAAGGGTGACCTGGACGTCGACAGCCTGGCCATCGTGGAGCTGTTCGACGTCACCGAGGCGCAGTGGGGGGTGAAGATCCCGGACGAGGACGCCCAGGCGCTCGCCACCGTCGGCGAGATCGTCGACTACCTGCGCCGCAGGGTCTGACACGGCACCCGACACGAGGGAGTTCCCATGTCCGGCACGGTCCCGGGGGTCGTGGTCACCGGTGTGGGGGCCACCACGCCCCTGGGCGGCGACGCCCGCACGACGTGGTCGGCCCTGCTCGCCGGTGACAGCGGCATCGGCGCACTCGACGTCCAGCCGCCCTGGAAGGTCGACCAGCTGCCGGTGCGCATCGTCGCGGCCGCGGTCGTCGACCCGTCCGCCGTCCTGTCGCCCAAGCAGGTCCGGCACACCGACCGGGCGACGCAGTTGGCGCTGGTAGCGGTCGCCGAGGGGTGGGCCGATGCCGGGTTCACCGCACCCGCCTCCAGCGGCGAGAGCCCGCTGGACCCGTTGGAGGTCGGTGCGGTGGTCAGCTGCGGCCTCGCCGGTATCACCTCGATGATCCGGCAGTACGAGGCCCTGGTGGACCGGGGCGCGGCCGGCGTGTCGCCGTACTGCATCCCGATGATGATCCCGAACTCGCCCAGCGCGGAGGTCGGCCTGCTGGTCGGCGCACGAGCCGGCGTGCACTCACCGGTCAGCGCCTGCGCGGCGGGGGCCGAGGCGATCGCCTACGGCGTGCAGATGATCCGGTCCGGGCGGGCGAAGGTGGTTGTGGCCGGCGGCGCGGACGCCACGATCCACCCCTTGGTGCTGGCGGGGTTCGCCCGCATGGGAGCGCTGTCCTGCCGCAACGACGACCCGCTCCGCGCGTCGCGCCCCTTCGACACCGGACGCGACGGTTTCGTGCTCGGTGAGGGGGCGGGGGTGCTGGTGCTCGAGGATGCCGAGCACGCCAGGGCGCGCAACGCGCGCGTCTACTGCGAACTGGCCGGCTACGGCTTGGCGGCGGACTGCCACCACATCGCCCAGCCGGACCCCTCCGGCGCGGGCGTGGCGCGGGCCGTCACCGCAGCGCTGCACGACGCCGGCACCCCGCCCGCCGAACTCACCCACGTCAACGCCCACGCGACCTCCACGCCCCTGGGCGACGTGGCCGAGGCAGGGGCGATCCGCCGGGTGCTGGGCCGACACGCAGACAGCCCGTGCGTCTCGGCCACGAAGTCCTCGACCGGGCACCTGATCGGAGGGGCCGGCGGTGTCGAGTCGGTGCTGACCGCGCTCACCGTCCACCACCGCGTCGCACCGCCCACCACGAACCTCGTGGACCTCGACCCCGCCGTCGGTCTCGACGTCGTAGGCCCCACCCCGCGCCCGTTGCCAACCGGGCCGGTCACCGCCCTGAACAACGCGATGGGCTTCGGCGGGCATGACGTGTCGCTCGTGCTGCGCTCGTGCTGACCGGCCCTGCACGTCGACGGTCGCCGTCCCGCCGCCCCGCGCCGGTGCTGCTGTTCCCCGGCGTGGGCTCCTACCGCCCGGGTGTCCTGTGTGGACTGGAAGAACTCCCGGAGGTCCGCTCGGTGATCGACCAGGTGGACCACGCGGACCACGGCCGGCACCGGGTGCCCCGGCTGCTGCTCGACCCCGGAGGCCCGGACGAACGTCACCTGTCGGCGCACGACCCGACCTCCGCGCACTTGGCCGTCTACACCGCCGCTGTGGCCGTGTCCGCTTTGCTGCACCGGAGGTTCGGCGTGCGCGCGCGGGCGATGATGGGCCACAGCGCCGGTGAGATCGCGGCCTTGGCCGCGGCCGGGGGCGTCGACGTCGGCGACGGGGCCCGCGTCGTTCTCGCGCGGGACGCCGCGATAGCGGAGAGCGCCGCGCCGCCGGGCGGTTTGGTCGTCGTCGAAGCGACCGCGGCGGAAGTGGACCGGCTGCTCGCCGAGGTCGCCCTGCCGTCCCTGCAACGGGCGTGCGACAACGCGCCGAACCAATGCGTGGTGTCGGGCGCGGCCGGTGACCTGCCGGCGCTGACGGCAGTGGCGAACCGGAACGGCCGGCGGACGACGCGGCTGGCCACCACGATCATGTTCCACAACCGAGCGCTCATCGGCGCCGCCCGCGCCTTCCTGGACCAGATCTCCTCCGTCACCGTCCACCTGCCGCACACCCCGGTCTTCTCCGCGCCGCTGCTGCGCACCCACCGGAGCACAGCGGAGCTGCGCGAAGCGACGGCGCACCACCTGATCGGACCGGTGCACTTCCGCCGGGCGCTGGAGGGCCTGCACCGCTCGGGGACCGGGACGTTCCTCGAAACCGGCCCGCGCAACGTCCTCACCGCCCTGGCAAAGGCGACCGTCCCCGACGCGCGCGCCGTGTCCGTTCTACCCAGGAAAACCACCGTGGGCCACCTGGCCGCCGTGCTCAGGGCGACCTCGTGACCCCCGGCGGCGTGGGCAGGTGGCTACACGGGCGGCTGCGGCGGGTCGGCGGCACACCGGGACCGATGTGGCGTTCACGAAGCAGGCTGAGACGGGCCCAGGACCCGTGGGCTCGGGTTGCTGCGGTGAGGGAGGCAGGATGAGAAGGACTCTCAGGGTCGAATCACTGAACGTCGGACAAGGGCAGCTCGCCGGGAAGATCGTGGTGGCGGACTGGGTGGAGCACCCGGAACGAGGACGGGTGCGATGTCCGGCCGCCGCGCTGCTCGCGGGCAGCCTGCGTCGCGCGGGCCTGGAGCCGGTTCGCGTCGAACACCTGCGCGCCGAGGACCTGTCGTCCCGCGACATCACGTGCAGCGCAGATGTGGCGGCCGTTGCGTCCTATGTGGACCGGGATGGCAGTGCGCTGGGCATGGCCGCCGCCGTGCCGGGCGGTGATCGCCGCGCGGCGGCCCTGGTGCTCGGCGCGGTCCGACAGTGGGCACAGGTACTGAGGACGCGGCGTATCGCGCTGGCTGCGGTAAAACCCTGGTGCACCGGGCTCGAAGCGTCCTTCCGTGCGTTGGACCAGTTGTTGAGCACCGTTGCCGGGCCCGTACACGTCCTGGGCACCCCTCCTCCGTGCCGGGTCACCACAGAGGAGTTCATCCGGCGTGGCACGGTGTTCGTCGAATCCCTCGACCAGGTCCCGGACGGTGCCCTGCTCCACTTCGGTCCCGCGGGTGCCAGTCCCCTCGTGCGGGCGAAGGCAGCGACCAGGGACCTGGTCCTGAGCGACGGGACCTGCCCGTTGGTCGCTGCGGCGGCCGGCGAGGTCCGGCGGCTGGCGGAGGAGGGTGCCACGGTGGTGGTCGTCGCCGATCCCGCGCACGCGGCCGTGCCGACGTTGACGGGCCAGGCGCCCGAGCAGGTCGTGCTGGTCAACGAGATGGCACAGGCCGACGCCGTGCGGGTCGGCGATCCCGGCCCGATCGGCGTGGTGGTGGAGCCGGGAGCGGACGTGGCAAGGCTCATGCGGGTGGCCGAACGGGTCCGGGCACGCTTCGATCACGTCAGGCCCCAACATCCCGCGACCCTGTGCCACGAACCTTCCGACCGGCACAACGCGTTGCGGCTGTTGGCCGAAGCGGACGTGGTGCTGGTGGTGGGCAAGGCGGCAGCGGACGACAGCGAGGAGGTGGTCGCGCGGTTCGCGGCGCTGGGCGTGCCGGCGTTCGTGGTGGCGTCGGCGGGAGAGGTCGAACCGGACTGGCTGCGCACGGCGGGGTGCGTCGGCGTGACCGCGTCGCTGACCGCCGATCCGGGTGCGGTCGACGGTGTGGTCGACGCCTTGCGAGGGTTGGGACCGTCGGCTGTCGTGGAGGTCGCCGTGCGAACCTCGCCCGTCGTACCGCGGGTCGTCGTGCCGCCCGTCATCCGGCCGACGCCCGTTTGAGCAACGCTTTGGCCGCGTGGTGGTTGCTGTGGGGGCGCAGGTGGGCGCACATGGAGCGGACTGCCCGGTCGACCCGCCCGGACGTGAGGTTCGGGCGTTCGTCGAGGAGCACCGACCACGCGGTGCACGCGCGGTCCAGGTGTCCGGCGGACAGGTGCAGTTCCGCGAGGCGAGCGCTGGTGATGGCCAGGGCTCGCCGCTGGTCCGGTTTCCGGTGCCTCAGCGAGACCGTCAGAGCGCGCAGCGCGGCGGGCCGGTCTCCGATCGCGTCCAGGATCTCGGCCTGCTGGTGCGCCAAGGCCGCGACGTCGTAGCCACCCACGTGTGCGTCGGACCCCTCCGTGCGGTGCAACAGCCGTTCCGCCCTGCTCAGATGACCCAGCGCGGCGTGGCTGTCGCCATACGCGGCAGCAGCCACGCCGAGTTGTCCCGTGAGGAACGCGGCCTCCATGGGCGGCACCCGGTGGGACTGCCGCATCGCCGCTTCCGCCAGCAGGAACGCCATGCGGCGGTGGCCGAGGTAGTGGGCTTGCACGCTCAGGCTGCGGAGGGCCGCCGCGTAGCAGCACGCGTCGCCGGCATCGGCGGCCAGTCGCGCTGCGGCCTGGTAGTAGCGCTGACCGGCACCCTGCAACATGTCGTCGAAGCACATCCAACCGGCGAGGTAGCACAGGCGGGCAGCTGCGGAGTTCAACCGTGCCCGCACCTTCGGCGTGGCCGAGGCGCGCAACCACGGCGCGACGGTGGTGGCGAGGTAGGCAGACAGTGCCACACGGCCGGTTCCACCGCCGAAAGCCATGTCGATGGCGGAGAAGACGGACACCATCGACGTGGCGGCTGCCGCGTGCGAGACACCGATCCTTCCGCGTCCGCCCGCAGGTGGTGATGTGCCGACGAGGGGCAGGGCACCACGCCGGGTGAGGCTGTACGTCACACCTCGCAGCACGTCCTGCCCGCTGGTGCTCGCGGTTCCCATCCACACCAGCTGTTCCACCGGCTCTCGAGGAAGAGGAATCCGCAAGGCCCGGCCGGCTGGACTGACGAGCCCGGTGTCCTCCGGACCGACGGGGCGTCCCAGCTGCCGCGAGAACACCTCCGCGACCAAGTCGACGACCTGGGGGGAGGGGCGAGAGCCGGACAGCCAGTGCGAGATGGAGGTGCGGTCGTACCTCAGCGTGACACCGTTCTCCGCGCCCAGCCCGTTCACCGCACCGGCCAGCATCTGGCCCGTCCACCCGCTCTCTGCCAGCAGCTTCCTCAGTTCGGCGTTCGGCACTCGTGGAGAAGTCGTCATCACACCATCCTGAAACGAGGTCGGTTTCTTCTCAATCCCGAATATCGCTGCAACTCGATATCGGCCGGCCTCGCCTGGGGGCGGGCCGAACGGTCCTGCCGAGATCCTGCGGCGACATGTCCTCAAAGGACAAATCCGAAGCGGACCCCAATGGACCATTTCGGCGACGTGGCGGTGACGTTCAACAAGGCCGCACGTTCAACGGGTTCCCATCGGGCCGCCCTTCTACACCTCATCGGCGTCGGGGAACGTGGGAAACGCGGAGCGTCGAAGGTCGTCGGTGACGGCCTGCTGACGGAGGTGCCCCGTCCGGCCTCCGCTGGGTGAACGGATTCCGAGTGAGGAGCGCGTCGTGGTCACTGGTTCGAAGGCGGACCTTTCCCGGGCGGTACAACAGGAACCGATCGCGGTGATCGGTGCCGGCTGCAGGTTTCCCGGCGGGGTGGACTCGCTGGAATCGTTGTGGCACCTGCTGATCGAGGGCCGCGAGACCGTGACCGAGGTGCCGCTGGACCGGTGGGAGCCGGGAATCCTGGCCGGGGTGGGCCCCGCGGCGGTCGCCAGGATGCGCTGGGGTTGCTTCTTGGACGGTGAACTGGGCGCGTTCGAGCCGGGATTCTTCGGGATAAGCGTAGAAGAGGCACCGTGGATCGACCCGGTGCACCGCCTACTGCTCGAAGTGCTGTGGGAGGCGTGTGAGCACGCGGGCATCCCGGTGAAGGAGTTGCGGGGTTCCCGGACCGGTGTCTTCGCCGGCATCTACGGGACCGACTACGCGCTGCGCGCCCTGCGTCCGCCGGATGAGATCAACTCCTACTACGCCTCGACGAGCCTGCACGCGACGGCGGTCGGGCACGCGGCGTTCACCCTGGACCTGCGGGGACCGAACCTGGTGGTGGACACCTCGTGCTCGTCCAGCCTCGTCGCACTGCACCTGGCGTGCCAGAGTCTCCGGACGCGGGAGTCGGAGTTGGCGCTGGCAGGCGGGGCGCAGCTCATGACGGGTCCCGAGTCGGGACTGACCAGGGTCGGTTGGGGGATGTTGTCCCCGACCGGTCGCTGCCACGCCTTCGACGCGGGCGCGGACGGCTTCGTACGGGGTGAGGGCTGCGGAGTGGTCGTGCTGAAGCGGCTGGAGGACGCCGAACGCGACCACGACCGGATCCTCGCGGTACTGCGCGGCTCGGCGGTCAACCAGAACGGGCAGGGCCACCGGATGACGGTGCCGTCCGGGATCGCGCAGGAAGCGGTGTTCCGCGAGGCGCTGCGGTACGCGGGTGTCGACGCGGCGGAGGTCGGGATGGTGGAGGCGCACGGTCCGGGCACACCGGCGGGCGACCCGGTCGAGTTCGGGTCCACCACGGCCGTCTACGGGCAGGGCGGGGGCCGGTGCGCGCTGGGGTCGATCAAGACCAACATCGGGCACTTGGAACCGGCCTCGGGCATCGCGGGTCTGCTCAAGGCCGTGATGAGCGTCCGACATGGGCAGGTTCCCGCGTCGCTGCACTTCGCCGGGTGGAATCCGCAGATCCACCCGGAAGGCTCGGGGCTGTTCGTGCCCACCGAGACGGTGCCGTGGCCGATCGAGGACGGCCCGAGGATCGCGGCGGTCTCCTCGTACGGCCTCGGCGGCACCAACGCCCACGTCGTCGTGGCAGAGCCGCCCCAGGAGTCGGTTCCGCTGCCGGCACGATCGCGCGTCGACGTGACCGCGTGCGCTTCCCGCCCGCACGTCGTGGTGCTGTCCGCAGGGTCGCAGGGTGCGTTGCCCTCCTCGGCCGCTCGCCTGGCGCACTGGCTGGACGGCGATGGCGCGAACGTGCGACTGCCCGATCTGGCGCACACCCTCGCCGTGCGGCGCTCGCACTCCGCTGCGCGGCTGGCGGTGGTGGCCGGCTCGCGCGACGAACTCGCGGGGCACCTGGAGCGGTACGCGCGGGGGGAGACCTCCGGCGACGTGCGGGACGGGCTGGCGGGTCGGGGAGTGGGACCGGGTGCGGTGTGGGTGTTCTCCGGGCAGGGTTCGCAGTGGGCACGGATGGGCATGGGGCTGCTGGGCCGGGACGAGGCGTTCACCGACACCATCCGGTCGCTGGAACCGTTGATCGAAGAGGAGTCCGGGCTGCGCGTGTCCGAGGTGCTGGCCGCACCGGACGTGGTGGCCGGGTTCGCGCGGGTGCAGCCGGTGCTGTTCGCGGTGCAGGTCGCGCTGGCAGCGATGTGGCGGGCCCACGGGGTGGAGCCCGCAGCGGTGATCGGCCATTCCTTCGGCGAGATCGCGGCCTCTGTCATAGCCGGGATCCTGACCCCCGAAGACGCGGTCCGGGTGGTGTGCCGCCGATCCCGGCTGACCGCCCGGGTGGCGGGTCGCGGTGCCATGGCCTCGGTGCACCTGGGGCTGGACGACGTGGAGGCCGAGCTCGCCGCGCTGGGCGAGCAGGCGTCCGAAGTGGAGGTGGCGGTGATCGCCTCGTCCTCGTCCACCGTGTTGTCCGGCGACGCCGGGCAGATCGCCGCGCTCGTGCGGCGGTGGGAGGACGCGGGAGTGTCGGCCGCGCAGATCGCGGTGGACGTGGCCTCCCACTCCCCGCAGGTCGACGAGGTGCTCGACGACATCCGCACCGCACTGGCCGACGTACGACCGCAACCGGCTCGGCTTCCGTTCTACAGCACCGTCCAGTCCGATCCCCGCGCGCCGATCTCCGGGGACGTCGAGTACTGGGTGGCCAACCTCCGTCGACCGGTCAGGTTCGCCGACGCGGTCACGGCCGCCGCAGCCGACGGCTTCCGCATGTACGTCGAGGTGTCGCCGCACCCGCTGCTGTCCTTCCCGCTGCAGCAGAACCTGCTCGCGTCCGGCGAACAGCACGGGGTCGTCCTGCCGACCCTGCTCAAGGAGCAGGACGAGCAACGCGCGTTCGCCCGGCAACTGGCGGCAGCCCACTGCGCCGGCTACCCCGTCGAGTGGCAGCGCCTCTACGGTGAAGGAGAACTGGTCGACGCCCCCGCGACGACGTGGCAGCGCTCCACCTACCTGGTGCCGCCGCCCATCGTGCTCGGTCCGGGCACACCGTTGACCGACGGCCACCCGCTGCTGGGCTCGCACGTGCACGGGTTGGACCCCACCGACGATCGGCACTGGTGGCGATCCCGCCCCAACGTCGCCTCGCTGCCGTGGCTGGCCGACCACAAGGTCGAGGACGTCCAAGTGCTACCGGGAGCCGGGCTCTGCGAGATGGCCCTGGCAGCCGCACGCGAGGTGTTCCAGACGGAGTCCGTGTGCGTGAGCGACGTGGAGTTCCTGCGGATGTTGCCGGTGGCCGCGGATCACCGCGCCGCGGGGGACCGCTTGGCGGCGACCGCCGATCCGGACGAGTCCGGGTGCTACCGGTGGAACCTGGCAGCCACGGACGACGACGAGAACCGCACCGTGTACGCCACGGCCGTCCTGCGCCACGCCGAGGTTCCGCGACGACCGCCTGTGGATCTGGCCGAGCAGCGCGCGAAGCACACCCGGCCGGTCGATCTGGCGGAGTTCGCCGAACGACTGCTGAAGCTGCACCGGATCGAGCACGGCGGCGTGTTCACCGCACTGAGCCGGGTGGACGTGTGCGACGGAGACGACAACGGCACGAGGTCGAGCGCGCTGGCCAAGATCTCCCTGGCGGACAGCGCGTTCAGCAGGACGCGCGGGTTGATCTGGCACCCGGCCCAGATGGACGCGTGCCTGCAAGCCCTCGCCATCCTGTGGACCCGCTCCTGCGAGCTGGGCGATGGACTGGCGCTGCCCCGCCGAGTCGGCTCACTGCTGGTCCACGGCGACACCTCGACAGGCAGCCATTGCCTGGCCCGCCTGGACCAGGCGGATTCCACCGGCTGCACCGGCACGCTGTGGCTGCTCGACGACGACGGTCGCGTGGTCGCCGAGGCCGTCGACGTCGTGTTCTCCCTCGCCGGCGAGATGACCGCCGAGCAGCTGTTCGACAGCCGCCTGCTGCAGGTGCGGTGGTCTCCTTCGCCGCTGCCGGACGAACCGCCGGCGATCCGGGGCACCTGGTTGCTGGTCACGGAGACCGCGGCCGACCCGAACGCCGCCGTGCTGGCCGACCTGCTCCGGGAGAACGGCGGAACCAGCCTGGTCGCCGTCGTGCCACCAAGTGCCGATGCGCTGGACGACGCGACCACGTCGTTCCTCGCCGAACCCGAACTGACGGGTGTGGTGGTCCTGCCGGGACCGCCCGGTGGTGGTGGTGAAGACCTCGACTTGGCCACTGCCGTGCAGCGCGTCGGTCGGGTGGCGCTGATCGTGCGCGCGCTCGCCCGCCGCGCCCAGGGCACCACGCCGCGGCTATGGGCCGTCACCCCCGGCGCGCAGAGCGTGTTGCCCGACGACTCTGTCGATCTGAGCCACAGCGGGGTGCAGGGCCTGATGCGGGTGCTGTCGATCGAGCACGGAGAACTCTGCCCGACCTCCGTCGACGTGGACGGGGACACCGGTCCCGCCGACCTGCTCCTCGACCTCGCGTCGGGTTCCCGAGGAGATGACGAGATCGCCTGGCGCCACGGGGTCCGCCACCGGGCACGCCTTGCCTACGCGCCCCGCCAAGCCGAGGACCGCCGGAACCGCACCTGCGAGGTCGGCGTCGACGGCTACACGCTCTTCCCGCGCAGGGTGAGGGACCTCGACTCCCTCGAACTGGTTCACCAGGAGCGGAAGGCCCCCGGACCCGGGCAGGTCGAGATCACGATCGGCGCCAGCAGCCTGAACTTCCGCGACGTGCTGGTCGCGCTGGGTTTGCGCTCGGCCGACCACGGGATCGGCTTCGACTGCGCCGGCACGGTCACCGCGGTCGGCGACGAGGTCGACCCCGCATGGTTGGGCCGTCGGGTCGCCACCGTCACCACCGACGGCGGCGCGTTCTCCTCGCACCTCGTGGTCCGGGCGGACTGGCTGGTGCCCGTGCCCGACGACCTGAGCACCCTGGCCGCGGCGGGCCTGACGGGCGCCTACATGACGGCGTGGTACGGCCTGCGGCACCAGGCCGGTCTGCGGCCGGGCCAGACCGTGCTCATCCACTCCGCCGCCGGCGGGGTGGGGTTGGCCGCGGTGCACGTCGCCCGCGCCCGCGGCGCCACCGTCCTGGCGACCGCCGGCACCGAGGTGAAGCGGGAGTACCTGCGCTCCCTGGGAATCGCCACGGTGCTCGACTCCCGTTCGCTGGAGTTCGCCGAAGGCGTCCGCAAGGCGACCGGCGGCCGGGGCGTCGACGTGGTCCTCAACTCGCTGACCGGCCAGGCGCAACGGGTCGGCTTGGACCTGGTCGCCCCCGAGGGCAGTTTTGTCGAGATCGGCAAGCGGGACATCGACGCCGACGCCCGCATCGGCCTGGCTCCGTTCCGGCGCAACATCTCCTTCCACAGCATGGACCTGACCCTGCTCACCGATATCAATCCCGACCTGATCGCCCGGCTGTCGGCCGAAGTGGCCCAGGCACTCGCGGCGGGCGAGATCCCGGCGCTGCCCTACGCCGACTTCCCCGTCGCCGAAGCCCCTGACGTGTTCCGCAGGATGGCGAACGCCGAGCACATCGGACGCCTGGTGCTCACCTGGCCGACGGCGGGGACCGTCGAAGCCGTCGAACCGCCCGAGCAGGTCGAGGTGGTGCGCGGCGACGGCAGCTACATCGTCTCCGGCGGTCTCGGCGGTCTCGGCCTCCTGGTCGCCCGGTGGCTGACCGACAACGGGGCGGCTTCCATCGTCCTGTGCAGCCGGTCGGCTCCCGGCCCTGACGCCCGGCGCGCGATCGAGGGGATGCGCGCCGCCGGGACCCGAGTGGTCACGGTCGAAGGCGACATCGCGGCCGCCGGCACCGCCGAACGACTGGTTGCCCGCGCGACGGAGGGAGGCCGCCGGTTGCGAGGTGTGCTGCACGCCGCCGCGGTGGTCGAGGACATCACGATGGACCACTTCGACCCGCCCATCCTGCACCGCGTCTGGGAGCCCAAGGTGACCGGCGCGTGGCGACTGCACGAGGCCACGCTCGGCCACGAACTGGACTGGTGGGTCGGCTTCTCCTCCGTTGCCTCCCTGCACGGGTCGCCCGGTCAAGGGCTGTACGCCGCGGCGAGTGCGGCGCTCGACGAGTTCTGCGCCTGGCGCCGATCCCGGCAACTGCCGGCCACCAGCGTCAACTGGGGTCTGTGGGGTCGCTACGGCATCGGCGCGGCACTGGAGCAGCGCGGCTTCACCATGATCGACCCGGTCGAGGGCGTCCGCGCCTTGGACACGATCCTGCGCCACTCCCGCGCGCGCACCGGTTACACACCGCAGGACATCGCCCTGTTCGTGGGCAGCCGCCTGTCCTCGCTGGAGTCGACCTTCTTCGCGGACGTCCTCGGCGCTGTGGGAACGGCGGTCGTCGACGACCCGGTGCTGGCGCGGCTGTGCCAGGTCGACAGCGCACCCCAGCGACAACGCCTGCTGGAGCAGCACATCAGCGACCACGTGGCCACCGTCCTGCGGCTGCCGGACAACTCGCTCAGCCCGGAGCACAACCTCGCCGCGCTGGGCCTCGACTCCCTCATGGCACAGGAACTGCGCGCGCGCCTGGAACGCAGCCTGGGCCTCGACATACCTCGCACCGTGATCTGGACCTCACCCACCATGAGCGCCCTGGCCGGTCAGATCGCGGCCAACCCGGCCGCGCCGTGGGCGACCGGAGGCTCCCAGGAGGACCCGTCATGACCACACTCGTCCCTGACCCGCAGCCCGAGCCCCGACCTGGCGCAACCGATGCCGGCGCGTTCCGCCTCTCCGGTGGACCGGACCGACTCGTCGATCTCCCGCCGGTCCCGCAGCGACGGGACGCGAGTCGCCTCACGTTCCGGTGGACCGGAGGTTACGAGCACTACGAGCTCGACCGTCACACGGACGGGGACACCACCATGCCCCTCTACCGCTGGACGTACCGCACCGAGGTCGCCGAATAGCTCAGCGTTCAGCATCAGGTGCCCGTGTCACGCCGTTTCGCCGTCGGACAGGAGGACGTGGAGTGCACGCAACACGAGATCCGGTGGTCGTCGTCGGAGCCGGCCCGTGCGGGCTGGCCATGGCCGCGAAGCTGCTCCAGCGGGGAATCGAGGTGCGCTTGTTCGACGCGTCGCCCGAGCCGGCGACGGGATCGAGGGCCATCATGCTGTGGCCGCCGGCCCAGGACGTCCTCGCCGACCTCGACGTCCTGCACGAAGCACGGGCGATCGCGTTCCGACCGCGTGCCCTGTCCTACCTGAGCGACGGGCGCCCGCTGGCCCGCATCCGGTTGCGCCCACCCCTGGACGCCCTGCTGCTGCCGCAGGAACGGACCGATGAACTGCTGGCCGGCGCGGTGACCCGGCTGGGAGGGAAGGTCGAACACGGCGTCCGCGTGCTGGGCGTGCGGCAACACGAGGACGGGCTCACCGTCCACATCGCCGACCAGACCGGCCAGGAGTCTCGTGTGGAGGCTTCCTGGCTGATCGGGGCCGACGGCGTGCACAGCACCGTCCGCGAGAGCCTCGGCATCGACTTCGCCGGGTCCCGCATGCCCGGACGGTTCGCGCTCGCCGAAGCACGTCTGCGCGGCACGGTCGACCGCCCGGACGACGTCAGCTACCACCTGACAGCCAGTGGTGTGCTGTTGATCGCGCCCATGCCCGGCGGGACGTTCCGGATCGCGGGCGACATCGCACCGGACCGGGAACTCGAACCCGGTGTCGTGGACGAACTGCTGGAACGCGGACCCGCCGAGTTGCGCGTCCGCGAACTGAAGAGCCTCACCACGTTCTCGTCGGCCGAGCGGATGGCCGGGCGGATGCGGCTGGGCCGCTGCTTCCTGGTCGGCGACGCGGCCCACACCCATTCCCCCTTCGGCGGCCAAGGACTGAACCTGGGCTTGCACGATGTCCGGAACCTGGCCTGGAAGCTCGCCGGTGTCCTCGACGGCACGTTCGGCGACGCGCTCCTGGACACCTACGACGTCGAGCGGCGGGCCGCCGCCCGATTCGCCACCAGGCTCACGGGCACCTTGATGCGCGCCGCCCTGTCCCGGTCGCGCTGGAAGCGTCCGCGCGGCGCGCTCGTGCGGTGCGCACACCACCTCGGGATCCTGCAACGGTGGTACGCGCCGGTGGTCGCGGGTCGGCGCACCCGCCATCCGTCCGTCCACCCCGGACCGACGAACCGCTTCGCCGGACTGCCCGCCCCGCCGTGGGCGCTGGAAGGGAACACGGTGCCGGACCGCTTCCGGCTCGTCACCACAGGACCAGCCGAACGCTCCGCGTTGTCGACGCGCGCGGCGGCCCTGGCCGACCGCCGGGCCACCCTGGTCGACCACCACCACCTGCGACGCCTGACCCGGGGGTTCCTCCTGGTGCGCCCGGACGGCTACGTCGCGATCGCCGGCGGCCCGCACGTGCTCGACGGCGTGGACCGCTACCTGACAGACCTGGAGGACACCGGTGGAAACCACCAGACGTGACCGGGTCGGGTTCATCGGCCTGGGACGCCTCGGCACTCCCGTCGCCCGACGGCTCCTGCGGGCCGGGCACCACGTGACCGTGTGGAACCGGACCAGGGAGAAGACCGCTCCGCTGGTCGCCGAGGGCGCGGCCGAGGCGAACTCCCCGGCAGGCGTCATGCGTGACGTCGGAGTCGTGTTCCTGTGCGTGCACGACGCGGCCTCGGTCGAGCGGGTCACCTTCGGCCCCGGCGGGCTCGCCGAGGCCGCCACCGCGGACGACCTCGTGGTCGACCACACCAGCATCCACCCGCACAGCACCCGTGACCTCGCCCGAGCGTTGGCCGAGGCCACCGGGGCCCACTGGCTCGACGCACCGGTCTCCGGGGGTGTGCCCGCCGCCGAGAGCGGCACGCTCACCGTGATGGCCGGCGGGGAGCGGGCCGACTTCGACCGCGCGGAAAGCTACCTGAAGGCATACGCGAGCAAGCGCACCCTGGTCGGTCCGTGCGGGGCCGGACAGGCGGTGAAGCTCTGCAACCAGGTCCTCATCGCCGCCACGGTGTGGGCGATCGCCGAGGCCACCCGGCTCGCCGCTGTCGCAGGTGTCGACCCCGTCCTGCTCACCGACGCCCTGGCCGGAGGGCTGGGTGACTCCCCGATGCTGCGCCTGTACCAACCGCTGATGGTCTCCGGATCCGACACCTCGCTAGGGTCCTCGGTCAGCCTGCTGAAGGACCTCGACTCGTGCCTGGACATCTCGCGGCGCGAGGACTGCCCGCTGCCGCTCACCGCCCAGGTCGCCGAACTCTTCCGGATCGCATGCAAGTGGACCCCGGCGGACCGCTCGGGCCACATCATCGACCTGCTCATCGGACCGACCCGGCCGCCTCGCAGGGATGAATGACCCGGCGACTGTTCCGACGTACCCGTCCCGGCACGACACGCAGAAAGGTGTACCCACCGTGCCTGAAGTCCACAGCCCGGCCGGCGAACGTGCTGAGCACGCCGCAGTCTTCCACACCTGGGCCAAAGCCATCTCCGACGCCGACCTCGACTCCTACCTGACGTGCTTCAGCGAGGACACCGTGGTGGAAGACCTTGCCCTCGACACGACGACCCGAGGCTTGGAAGCGGTCAAGGAGGGGGCCGCGAGGTGGTTCGCCGCTTTCCGGGACACCTCGCTCGACCTCACCTGCCACCTCGAAGGCGACGGTCACGCGGCGGTGAGCTGGACCTACACCGGGGTCGTCGCCGACGCCCACCCCGGTGTCTTCGACCGATCCGCCGTCGGCCGCCGGTTCACCAAGCACGGGATCAGCCTCTTCAGGTTCGACGACGAGAACAGGTTCGCCTGGGAACGCTCCTACTGGGACCTGGGAGAGCTTCAGCGCAGCGTCTCCGGCGAGGATTGACGAACTGGTGCCCCGTCTGCCCATGGGCGCAGGGGACGCGTTGTGCCACACCACGTTGGTATGGTGTGGCACAACCGTCCGGCGCCCAAGCACAGCCGTGTCGGCGTACGGGAGGACGGTACGGGCCGCTCGGTGCCGAGGCCGTCGGAGCGGTGGCGGTGTGCCGGACCTCCCGCGTCTTCGTCCCACGAAACGGCTACCAGGTGACCCCCAGCGCCGCAACCGCACGGATCGCCGAATCACAACCGTCCTCGTGAAACCCGCTGCCGAAGTAGGAACCGGCGAACGCCAGCGTGGGCCCCGAAAGATCGGCGAGTCGATGCTGAGCGGCGAAGTTGATCGCGTCGAAGCGGGGGTGTTCGTAGGACGCACGCGCCAGGATTCGTTCAGGGGCGATGAGATCGACGCTGTTGTAGCTGACCAGCACTCGCTCGGGGACGTCCAACGAGGAGACGGCCGCCACGTCGACGTGGAAGTGGTCCATCGACGTGCGGTGCGTGAGGCAGGACACACGGACGTTGAGAGGGCTGGTCCCGACTCGGTCGTTCCGGAGCACCGTGGTGTCGGTGTGCACCAGGACTTCGATCGGCGTGTACTGGACGGAACCCAGGAGTTCGCGTTCCGGCGCGGTCGCATCTACGAGGATCTTCCGCGCTTGTGACGCGTGCGTCGCGATGACTGCCTTGTCGAATCGGTGCGAACCCCCGGCGGCGTCGTGGATCTCGATGCCCAAGTCCGAACGGCGGATGGAGTTCACCGACGTGGCCGTGCGGACGGACGTTAGCTGTTCCGCGATCCGCCGGACGTACTCCCGACCACCCTCGGAGACCATCCGCCAAGAGGAGAACGGGTCGGGCTCGAGCAGCCCTTGATTCTTGAAGGTGTTCACCACGAACTGGACCGGGAGCACTTCGAGGGCCCGGTAGCCGGAGACGAACCACGAGCCCGTCCGCGGGTAGAGGAAGTGGCGCACGAAGTACTCCGAGAACCCACCCTGTTCCAGCAGCTCACCGATGACCAGGGTCGTTTCCTTCCCGGAAGTGGCCATCTCTTGGAGAGCGGCCGAAAACCGCGCGATGTCGTCGAGGAACCGTTTCCAGGTGTCCGCGTCGATGTTCTCGGGCCGGTCCGGCGTGGTGTCGGTGCCCAGCGGGTTGGCGGCATGGACGAAGCCGCAGTCGGCGCAGGTCACATCCGTGGTCAGCGCCGCGGGCTGCCCGGTGACGCCCAGTTCGGCGAACAGCCGCTTGAGTCCTGGGGACGTCCGTTCGTTGTAGATCAGGAAACCTGCCTCGGCGAGCAGCTTTCGGCCCGCGATGTCGACCTCGCGGGTGTCGACGTGTCCGCCCAGCCGTGAATCGGCCTCGAACAGGGTCACGTCGAACTGCTTCTGCAGCAGGTATGCGGCGGTCAGGCCGGCCACACCGGAGCCGACCACCGCGGCTGTCGATCGGGTCATTGGGACAACCTCCGAAGAGAAGGGCGGGTTTCGTGGGAAGACGCGGACGCTGGAGAAGATCACCTGGCCGGTTCCCGGCCAGTCCGACTGGATGTTGGTCGCGAGCCGCCGCCATGCGGACCGGTGTGGCCTTGAACCGGCGGGCGGGGCAGGTCAGCGGTGATGTCTTCCTGAGCCGGCGTCGAGCGGCAGGCTGTCCAGGCAGCGGACCACACGACCGGCCCGCCATCGGAGGTCGGCCGGGTCACCGGCGAGGGCCAGTCCGGGAAACCGGTCGAGCAGTGCCGGGATGGCGATCGCGGCCTCCAACCGCCCCAGCGCCCAGCCCAGGCAGAAGTGGATTCCCCGGCCGAACGCCAGCAGCTCGTTCGCGGGGCGACGGATGTCGAAGACGTGGGGATCGGGGAAGACCCGCGGGTCCCGGTGTGCGGCACCGATCACCACCTGTACCTGGGTGCCGTCGGCGGGGATGACCGTGCCGGCCACGGTCAGTTCCCTCCGGGCGAACCGGGAAGGTGCGATGTGCACAGGACTCCCGTACCGCAGCGTCTCGTCGATGGTCCCGTCGAGCAGATCGGGGTTCTCACGAAGCAGAGCCATCTGGTCGGGGTTGGTGAGCAATCCCCATATCGCAGTGGTGATCAACGTCGTCGTGGTCTCGTGACCGGCGTTGAGGAGCACCACCACCATGCCCCGCAACTCCTCGTGTGTCATCGAAGTGGCACCATCGCCGTGCAGCACGTTGCCGAGAAGGCTGTCGCTCGCGGTCAGCTTCGCTTCCTCGATCAGTTTGTCGACGAAGGGAACGATCTCCCGGCGGGCGGCGAGAGTGTCCTCGGGGCTGCGCGGGACGTTGATCCGCTCCACCCAGTCCTGGATGAAGGTGTGATCGAGGCCGCGGATGCCGAGAAGGTCGCAGAGGACCCCGAGCGTCAACGGTGCGGCGAACTGACGGACGAGGTCGAAGGCTTCGCCCGTGGGCAGCGTGTCGAGCAGCCGGGCGGTCAGGTTCTCCACCACGCCACGCATGTCATCGATGCGGCTCGGCACGAACCTGTGCGCGACGGGCTTGCGCAGCCTCTCGTGATCCGGAGGGTCGGACGTCAACATGGACCGCCCCTGAAAGGGCTGCGTGGCGTCTGGAGCGCCGTAGTAGAGAGTACGCCACTGGTCGGTGGCGTACGTGGCGTCGTAGGCCAGATCCGGGTGGACCAGAACGGTTTTCGCCTCGGGATGACCGAGAACCAGCCACGCCGGGAGGCCCGTGGGCAGGATGGTGAGGTGGATCGGCCCCTGCGCGAGCAGCTCGGAGTAGACCGAGTAGGGGTCGGTTACCAGACGATCGCCGTAGGCCCGCAGATCCACAACAGGTTGTCGATCTCTGTGGTGCGGAATCACGTGGTTCATGGCGTGGTTCTCCTAGTGGTTCAGGGAAGGAGTCGCACAGCATCGTGGCGGCGGACTCCCGCAACGGCGTCGTGGGTCCGTCGAAGGGGCTTCCGCTGGACGAGGCCAGGCGACCGAGGTGGTTCTCCGCAGTTCGAGGACACGGCTCCGAACCGCGTCTGCCGGATCGGGACAACGCGCCCCGCACAGCTCGGCACGTGCTTCGGGCGCTGCTTCCATCCGTCCTCCGAGCCTTCCTGCCGGATGACATGCGTCCACGGCACTTCGTGGAGATGCACCTTCAACCAAGTTCACCGCCGACCGTGCCGTTCAGCCAAGGGAAGTCCGCGCGGGAGTTGTTGAATCTCGCGCGGTGTTGACACCACCGCGGGCCGCGCGCGTGTTACAGGCGCTGTGCCGCCACTCGTCCAGCGACCTCGGCTGCGGGAGTCGTCGTGACCGACCGCGACAACCACCATGAGCAGGGGACCGTCGTCGACGCCCTCGCCCCGGTCGGACCGGACCGGCCCACGGCAAGTTGGCTCTCTTCGACCTCCGGTCGGGCTCAGCGCCCGTGGTCGCGAAAGTGCCGCAGCATGAGCTGCCGCATCGTCTGGTTGGGCGCGCTGTAGAATTGGTGGTTGATCGTGTGATCAGCCCAGCGGTACCGGATGGTGCGGATGTCGACACCGGCCTTCTTGGCGGCGTCCGCGAACCTGAGCGTGCCTTCGACCGGTACCACGTGGTCGGCGTCGGCCACGAACAGCAGTGTGGGCGGGGCGTTCGGGCCCACGTAGGTTATGGAGGAGACGGCGCGAGCGCGGTCGGGATGGGCGTCGGGGGAACCCCCGAGGTAGCGGTCGCTCAGGGAGCGCACGATGGGACCAATGACCAGGTCGGGATTGGCGTAGATGCCTACCGGGTCGACCGCCGGGTACTCGGCCGCCACGGCGCGCAACTTCGGAACCGTGCCACCGCACCACGAAGTCGCCTTGCCTTGGGCCGCGGCGTACGCCGTGTTCAGCACGAGCGCGCCACCTGCGGATTCGCCGTAGGCGAAGCTCCGGTCCGCGTCGCCCCCGTAGCCAGCGGCATTCTCGGCCAACCAACGCAGTGCACAGGCGACCTGAGGACCGGCGGTGTCCCAGTTCGGATCCTGGGGCGAACCGAGGGTGTACTCGACGCCGAACACCAGGAAACCGTTGTCGGCGAACCAACGCAAGTTCGCCGACTGCATCGAGGGGATGCCGAAAGCGAACGCCCCACCGTGGACGTACACCAGCACCGGCGCCCCGGTGGTCGTGCCCTTGGGCCGGTACACCTCCATCTTCAACGTCTGGTCGCCGTTGGACGCGTACGCCACCTGCTCCGGTGGCGATTCGCCCACTCCAGGGCCCCGGACGAGGAACGTCTGCCACCAACGGATGTCCGCGCCGTTGGCCTGTCCGACGACCACGTGGTCGATGAGCACGACCGCCGAGCCGACCGAAGACAGCACGCCCACCAGGGCGATGGTCAGGCCGGTTCGCCGCACGCCGAGTCGTGCTGCGGTGAACGCCAGCGCCGCGCCGACCAGACCCACGACGATGAACGGACCCGCCAGGGGAGGCAGGAGAAGACTGCCGATCGTCCCGATGATCGGCAGCCCCGGCACGAAGGTCCCCAGTGCCAACCAAGCACAGATGCCGGCGACGATACTGCCGAGGACCATGAGCAGGCGACGCAGCAGGAGTCGCCCAGAAGAGGGACGGGACGCGGTGACAGCGTCCTCTGGCGACTTCTCGGCGGTGTCGTCGGTGGAATCGGAATCCATGCGATGCCTCCTCGAAACGGTGGTGGTCCGGTGCACGTGATGACCGACGTCGTCCGCGAAGCCGTTGGCGCGCCACGTCGATGACCGGCACCGCCATCGCCACCATGTTCGGGCGCGTGTCGGGCAGTTCGGCGGTGAACTCCAGCGGCAGACACCACACCCGACGCGACAACGTGCGGATGGTCCATGCGCCGTTGCCGAGGAACGTCAGATCGCGCAGCGATCTTCTTGATTGGCGGCAGCCCCGGTTGCGGGCCGCCGCGTCGTGGCGGAGCACTTCGGTCGGCACGCGGTGCACGGTGCTGATTGGCAGGCCGAGCAGGCATTGGATTGGGTCTGGCCTGTGAATCACCGGCATTCCCTCCACGTGTCCATGGTCAAGTGATCGGTGGCGTGTCGGTGCCGGGAAGCGTTGACGCCTCCCGAGTAGACCTTCTCGCGTCGGCGTCGACCGATCACAGGGTCGGCTTCGTCCGTGGCGGTGGTGGTAAGAGGCGTGGTCGCAACACCCTCGACCACGCTTGTTCGTCGACGCCGTTCCGGTACTCCGCATCGAGATCGTGATGTGATCAGCGGCCTCTACGAGATCCGCCCGTACGTCCGATCTCGGAGGGGCTGAGTGATCCTCGTTCAGGGTAGGGGCGCTCGCCGCCCCCGGTCGAGTCCGCGTTCGGTGACTTCGAGCAGGTAGTGGGCACCTTCACTCTGTTGTCGTACGGCGATAGAGGGTAAGCACAAGCCAGCGCGACGGACGCGCCGGCAGCACTGCGGCGGAATGAAGATGGACGTGCGGGGTAGCAGTTGGGTGTGCGCGACAAGGAGCAGCCGGGTCCAGGAGCCGGACGTGTCGGGGTTGCGGGTCTTCAGGGTTGTCCAGCCGATGGTTTGTTTGAACAGACGGAACCTGTGTTCCAAGAAGACCACCACCACACCGGTTTCACCCCACGCCGACCCGGCAGGTGCTCGACCGCGACCCGGATCAGGGTGCCTTCGATGATCGGCAGTGGCCCGTCGTGGTCCAGCCATGGACGGTGTCGGTCGTGGTGACCGCCGCCGGCCGCAGTCAGGGCGAGTTCGCCGCCGTGTTCGCGCGGGCAGCCGCAGTACCCGGTCCGAGCGGATTCGACCCGTCACTTCGACATGGAGATGGTTCAGGACGAATGCCAGGCGGGGTGATGTGGTGTCCGGCGTCGGCGACGTTGAGGACCGGCGGATCTCCCAGCCGCCACTACGCGGCCGCGATCAGGCGCAGCACGCCGAGGATCGCCGTCCACGACGAACGACCCGGCTCCAACGCGGCGAGGAACGAGTACGGCTGGCCCGGGACGAACTGCGACGCGTTCCTGGCCTGCCCGTAGACGCGCCAGGACAACCACCTGCTCCCCGGCGATCGGTGCTCGAAGGGGCGTCGAGGTCGAAAGTCCGATCCGCCGTGATCTGGGCGGTGGTCGTGGAGACGCTGCTGATCCACGTGGCTTGACGGGTCGGTTCATGCCGTGAGCTGCCCAGTCACTCGTTCTGCTCGCCGTAACACCTGGGTGACCACGGCGTTGTCGCGGTAGTGCCAGAGGCGTACAGAAAACGAGCGCAGGGCGGAGCGCACACGCCCGGAACGGACCGACGAGCACTCGTCCAAGAACCACTGCCACGTCCTGCAGGCTTCTTCCGGGTCACCACGGCGCAGTTGCGACTCGGCCAGTTGGTGCGTGGTGAGCAGGCGCGAACGGCGCTCACCCTCGGCACGGCGGCGCAGCGACGCACGCAGCGCGATCTCGGCCTGCCGGTGATCATGCAGGAACGCCAAGGCTTGACCGGCCAGGTGCCCGACGTCGGCGTGGTGCGTGCGCCCGCCGGACCGAGGGGCGTCGTCCGTCTTGGTCAGGTGCTTTTCGGCCTCGCCCAATCGCGCGAGCGTCGTTCGGCGTTCGAAGAGCGCGGCGTGCGCGACGGCCGCCTGCCCGAGGAGCAACGCGCGCGTGCCTGGAGGTGGGGAAGTCCCAGCGCGGTCCACAGCGGCGTCGGCCAACTGCGCGGCGTGGCGGTAGTGCCCCAGGAAGCACGCCTGCGCGCTCATGCCCCGCAACGCCAAGGCCTGGCCGGTCCGGTCGTTCACCTCGTCGACCAGGAGCAGCGTCACCCGGTAGTAGCACTGGGCGAGGTACTGGTGGAGGTCGTCAAAGCACTTGAAGCCGATCAGGTCGGTCAACGCCGCCACGCGGCTGACCAGTTGATCAGGGATATGTGCGGTGGGGGCCGGGCGTAGCCGGCCGAGGACGTCGTTGGCAAGGTAGGTCACAAGTGCCGAGCGGGCATGTCCACCGCCGAGCGTCTGGTCGGCGGTGGCAAAGGCGGAGGTCATCACGGCGAGCACGGTTTCGAGACCGGACCAGGGAACGTCGTCGTCGTTCGGACGGGCGTGGAGTACCTCCGGACGGTCCCGCCGCGGTGGCGCCACCAACCAGTCGGTCCGGAACGGCTGGTCACGCAAGGCGATGCGTTGCCTCGGGTCCAGGTCCGACTCCGTCAAGCGGTGCAGCGCCACCAGCCCGGAACCCGGTTCTGGCAGGGGGTCGGCCTCCTCCGCGGCCAGGTTGCCCAAGCCCGTGTCCGCCACCGAGACCGGGCGATCGAGCCTGCGGGACAGTGCTTCGGCGGCGAACGCCGTGACCAGCGGTCGCGGGCGGGTGCCGGACAGCCAGTGCGAGACGCTGGTGCGGTCGTAGCGCAGTCTGGTGCCGGCTTCGGCGGCCACGCGGTTCACCGCCAGGGAGAAGTTGTGGTTGGTCCACCGCGCTTCTCGCAGCAGAGCACGGAGCAGGTCGTTGGGCGTGTGGTTCCGCGATGTCATGGGTCTCCCGGTCGAACGCGTGTTGCCGATGCGCTCGGGTGCCTGTGGGTCGACGAGGTGGTCGTCATGTCGGAACGACCCGCGGTCCGGCGCATTCAGGACGTCCGTTCCAAGTAAAGTGACGAGCCGGCTCGATTGCCATCGCACGTTGGGGCTGGGCCTGTCGTGCGATCGCGAACAAGTGTCAGCGCGGTTCGCCGGAATGTTGTGCACAGACCGTGCGCCATTGCGATGGCGGAAGGGCCACGCGAACCGGTCGGCTCTCGAACGGATCAATCCGGCGAAACGAAGATCACGTCCCGTGCTCTACGCCGTGTGGCGCTGGTGCTGGTCTCCCCGGAGACGGGACCGCTCTTGACCGGATCAGTTTTCATTCGGTTCGGCAAGAGTCCTTCACCCCCTTCCGATCTGACGTGATGAGCCGCAGCGATTGGGTGATGTCCACTCTGTTGCCTATGGGGGAGAGCACATCGAGAGACCTCGCTGCGACGAAGCACATCGGCTCCGTACCCCTCCTCCCCACGTCCACCGGGGTACGTGGCTTCGGCGGTCAGGCCAGCGGTGGACGCGCCTCCGCCCGGATGATCCGCCGTCCAGCGGTGAGCCTGCCCTCCGGATGGCGGTGAGGTTGTGGTCGGCCGATACCCGCACAGATGTCCGGGAAATTCCAATTGCTGCGGATTGGCGGACCTGCGACCGAGATGCCCGAATGGAGCTATTGTCCTGCGGAGTGGATCACTACGCTTGGTCTGGGGCTACAGTGGGGCGGCTCTAAAAAGGGTAGGAAGGGCGTCGGTGTGCCGGGAAGTGTCCGAAGGAAGCGCAGGGGAAGACCTCGCCGTCGAGTAGTCGCTGCGACTCTTGTGTGCCTATCAGGATCCTGTGCAGGAGTTGTTGGGTCTGCTGGTCGCCAAGTGGCACACGATTCACCCGAGTGATTCCGGTGACGACCTCTCCTGCTGGGAGTTCACCGAGTGGGAAGGTCATGTTGAGCTACTCTTGGTGAAAGGGCTGAACCGTCGGCGGATTGCCCGCATGCTGCACCGATCCCGCCACCTGGCACTGAGTCCGCCGCCTGTGCATCCGCCGGGAAGTCCGCAGACATCACAGCCCCCTCGGTCTCGCCTGCTCGACGATCTGCCCCCGGACCCCACAGTGCCTCCAGTCGTTGAGCCAGCGCGTTCGTGGGGCGGAAGTCCTTGTGGGTCGAGGAATCTTGCAACACTCTCAACAAGATCGGCCGACAGTGCGGGGCTGGGCAAGTCCTCGTCCAGTAGCGTGAATCGCAGGACAGACCGACTGCGGGTCGCGGCCAAACCATGCACGTGCCGACCAACCGGTGGTTTCCTGCGATCGGTCCACTGTCGACGAGGGGCGAGCCGAGGGAGACCGCAGTGACGATCGGTGTGAACGTGGTCCAGCTGCCGGCGAGGCATCCCGACGGGGACGACCCGCTGCGCCTGGTCGAACACGCCATCCGCTGCGTCCGGGAAGCCGCGGAATCGCTGACGATCGCGGCACGCCTGCTGGCCGGGACGGGAACCGGAGCCCCGCCACCTCGGGTTGCCGGACTGGCGAGCCGTGGCCGGTCTGACCGCACGTGGCTCACCGGCCAGGAGCGCAGGGTTCTCACGCTCCTGGCCGCCGGCCTGTCCAACCGGCAGATCGCGCAGGCGCTCGACATCTCGGACAAGACCGCGAAGAACTACGTGCACGTGATCTTGAGCAAGCTCAACGCGAGCAGTAGAACGGAGGCGGCGTTCACCGCGCTGTGCGAACGCTTGGTCGACCTCGAGGAGTGTCGTCGGGTCCAGGCGGCAGGCGATGCTGCGGCAGCGGACCCCAGGACACCGCGCTGACCGTCACAGAGAACATCAAGCCGCTGACGCCCTGGGGCGAACAGCGACGGCCCGGTGGTTCCACCGCCGCACAAGCGGTCCGTAGTTGCCGACCGGATTCCCGCCGGGGGCTTCGACACTGTCGGGCGGTCGGTCGTTGTGGTCGAGGAGCACCGGCCAGGTCGTGCGGCACCGTCGTCGCTTGTGGCTGTCGTGGCTGGTGTGCTGGCACCGAGCAGTCTGCACCGGCAGGGTTGCCGCGGACCATGGTGCGTGGGTCCAGGGTGTCCCGGTCCCGGCCGATCGGCCGCCGGCGAAGGGCTGCCACTCCAGCCGAATCGTTGTAGGCGAACGCTGTCCCGGGGTTGCAGGGCGACTGGATCGGCGCCGCGGTGTTGCACGTGGCCATACCGGTGTCGGTCCACTCCGGACCACGGTGGAGGCGGGCAGCACCCGAGATCTGGAGTGGGGAAGTTTCACCACATTCAACAGCCGTTCCTCCGGAACTGTTGTCGCGCCGCCGTTCCGTTGCTCCTATGGAACAGCACGTCGGTGACCCGGGCGTCGATCGGCGCCGGAGCGGAGGATCGACTCGATGGGAGCGTCAGATGGCTGTTAAGCCGATGACCCGGTCGACGCCGCCGGGGTCGGGTACCGCGGGAGCGGTACGAGCCGTCCGGTGGCTGCCAAGCGGCCACCAGCCCGTTTTCGACCGCGCTGGGCTGACCTCGTTGGCCCACCGCACCCGTGAGGAGTTGGTAGTCCTCGACGGTGGCCCGGACTCAAGCCTCGGTCTGGCGGTGGGTGGGCGGCTGGAAACCGGGTCGGGGGACGGGTACCCGGTCGTCGGCCTTCTCCCGCCCCTGTACCCGGAGAGGCTGGGTGACCCCCGGTTCTGTGCCGCGCACGGCACCCGGTTCGCCTACGTGGCGGGCGAGATGGCCAATGGCATCGCCACGGTGGACCTGGTCGTCGCGGTGGCCCGGGCGGGGATGCTCGGCGCCTTCGGCGCTGCGGGTCTGCCCACGCGCGTCGTGGCCACCGCGGTGGACGAGCTGTCCGCACGGTTGTCCGGCCGTGCCAACTGGGCGGTGAACCTGATCCACTCGCCCACCGAGCCGCGGGCGGAAGAGGAGATCGCGAGCCTGCTCCTCGAACGCCGGGTCCCGTGCGTCTCCGCATCTGCCTATCTGGACCTCACGCCCGCCGTCGTCCGGTGCTCGGTGGTGGGGCTGCGCCGCGACCGGACTGGGGAGGTGGTTCGCGCCCGACGCGTCATGGCGAAGCTGTCCCGGCCGGAGGTGGCCGCCCGGTTCCTGGCACCCGCACCGCGCGACCTCGTCCGTCTCCTGGTCGACCGCGGGCAGGTGACGGAGGAGGAGGCGGAGCTGGCCGCCTGCGTGCCGGTCGCCGACGATGTCACGGTCGAGGCGGACAGCGGCGGGCACACCGACAACCGACCGATGACGGCGCTGCTGCCGGCGGTCACGGCGGTGCGCGACGCCGCCGTCCGCGAATACCGCTACCGGTCTCCGGTGCGAATCGGCGCCGCCGGCGGCCTCGGCACACCCGAGGCGCTGGCCGCCGCCTTCGCCGCGGGAGCGGCGTACGTGGTGACCGGCTCGGTCAACCAGTGCACGATCGAGTCGGGGCTCTCCGCCGAGGGCAAGGAGCTGCTGGCCCACGCCGACATCGCCGACACCACCATGGCACCTGCGGCCGACATGTTCGAGATGGGGGTCACCCTCCAGGTCCTGCGGCGCGGCACGCTGTTCGCGAGCAGGGCCTGGCTGCTCCGCCGGGCCTACGACGAGCACCCCTCCCTGGAGGCGTTGCCGATCTCGATGCGGGACAAGCTCGAACGGGTTGTCTTCCGGACCACCGTCGAGGACGTCTGGGAGCAGACGCGCCGGTACTGGTTGGACCGCGACCCGGAACAGGTGGTGCGGGCCGAGCGGGACCCCGGACACCGCATGGCCCTGGTGTTCCGCTGGTACCTGGGACAAGCCGGCCGCTGGGCGATCACCGGTGAGCGGGCGCGGCGCACCGACTACCAGATCTGGTGCGGGCCGGCGATGGGAGCGTTCAACCGCTGGGCCGCGGGCAGCTTCCTGGACGATCCGGCCAACCGCTCGGCCGTGCAGATCGCGCGCAACCTGCTGGAGGGCGCGGCGGTGCTGACGCGGGTGCACCAGCTGCGGACCTGCGGCCTGCCCCTCGCCCCGGAAGCGTCGGTGTTCCGACCCCGGCCTCTTGCCTGACCGGACGACCGAACCGAACGGAGATGGTTCATGACCGAGCAACGGCCCGGATCGCAGGTGCCCATCGCCGTGGTGGGGCTCGGCGCCCTGCTGCCCGGCGCGGTGGGGGTGGACCGGTTCTGGCGGTGCCTGGTCGAAGGACGTGACCAGATCACGGACGTGCCCCCGGACCGGTGGCTCCCGGAGGACCACTACGACCCGGACCCCTCCGCGCCGGACAAGACCTACGCCAAGCGGGGCGCGTTCCTGCCCCCGGTGAAGTTCGACCCGATCGCCTACGCCGTGCCCCCGAACCAGCTCCCGGCCACCGACAGCGCGCAGCTGCTCGGCCTGGTGGTGGCCGACCAGGCGCTGCGTGACGTCGGGTCACCGCTGTCGTCGACCACGCGCGAGCGGACCAGCGTCGTGGTCGGTTCGTCCGCGCTTCCGCTGTTGTCGCAGATGACCCACCGCTTGGAGCGCCCGGTGTGGCTGAAGGCGCTCCGGGAGACCGGGGTGCCGGAGGACGTGGCGCACCGCGTCTGCGAGCGCATCACCGAGCACTACGTGCCGTGGCAGGAGGCGACTTTCCCGGGACTGCTGGCCAACGTGGTGGCCGGCCGGATCGCCAACCGCTTCGACCTGCACGGCACCAACCACACCACCGACGCCGCATGCGCCAGCTCGCTGTCCGCGGTGTCCGTCGCGATGGCCGAGCTGGCGCTGGGCCGCGCCGACCTGGCGCTGGCCGGCGGCGTGGACACCCAGAACGGCATCGAGATGTTCCTGTGCTTCAGCAAGACCCCTGCCCTGTCGCCGAGCGGGGACTGCCGACCGTTCTCCGCCGCCGCCGACGGCACGATGCTCGGTGAGGGGGCCGTCCTGCTGGCGCTCAAGCGATTGACCGACGCCGACCGGGACGGCGATCACGTCTACGCCGTGATCCGCGGGATGGGTGCCTCGTCGGACGGTCGCGGCACGGCGATCTACACCCCGGTTCCCGAGGGACAGGCCCGCGCGCTGCGCCGTGCCTACACCGACGCGGGGTACGGCCCGGAAAGCGTCGGGCTGGTCGAAGCGCACGGCACCGGAACCAAGGCCGGGGACCGCGCCGAGTTCACCGCGCTGCGCGAGGTGTTCGGCGACGCCGGGGGAGCCGATCGGCAGTGGTGCGCACTGGGCTCGGTCAAGTCGCAGATCGGTCACACCAAGTGCACCGCCGGCGCCGCCGGTCTGCTCAAGGTGATCCTCGCCCTGCACCACAAGGTGCTTCCACCCACCATCAAGGTCGACCAGCCCAACGCCGAGCTGGACCTGCCCTCCAGCCCGTTCTACCTCAACACCCGGGTGCGGCCGTGGGTGCAGGCCGAGGGGACGCCGCGCCGGGCAGCGGTGTCGGGCTTCGGGTTCGGTGGTTCCAACTTCCACATCACCGTCGAGGAGCACGTGCCGGCGGACCAGGGCGGGGCCGCCGGCGTCTACCGCGCCGCGCCCACCGAGCTGTTGCTGTTCAGCGCCGACGACCCCGGGCAGCTGACCGCGCGGGTACGTGAGGCGGCCCGATCGTGCGCGGACGGCGACCTGCCGCTCCAGGCTCGCGACAGCCAGCACGAGTTCGACGTCGGGCACACCGCCAGGCTCGCCGTGGTCACTTCCGCCGGCGGCGACACCGTCACCGACCTGCTCCGGGTCGCCGACGCGGTGGACCGCGACCCGCACCGCCCGTTCAGCCTGCCGAGCGCCGCGCACTACGGAATAGGCGACGTGGAAACGGGAGGCGTGGCCTTCCTGTTCCCGGGCCAAGGTTCCCAGTACCTCGCGATGGGAGCGGACCTCGCGGTGCACGAGCCGTGCGCGCGTCGGGCCTGGGACCGCGCCGCGGGACTGCGGCTGGGGGAGGAGGCGCTGCACCGCGTGGTGTTCCCACCACCCACCTTCGACGAGCGCGGCGAGGCCGGGCAGCGGGAGAGGTTGGCGGCGACCGAGTGGGCCCAGCCGGCCTTGGCCGTGCACAGCCTCGCGCTGCTCGGCGTGTTGGATCGCCTGGGGCTGCGGGCGGACGCGGTGGCCGGGCACAGCTTCGGCGAACTGGTGGCGCTGCACCACGCCGGGGTGTTCGACGCCGACACCCTCGTCCGCTTGGCCCGCCGACGAGGCGAGCTGATGAGCGAGGCCGCCGTCCGCGCGCCGGGTGCGATGACCGCCGTCTCCTCGACCGCCGTGGAGGCCGAGACCGCCATCGTCGAGTTGGGACTTCGCCGGACGTTGGTCGTGGCCAACCGCAATGCGCCGCGACAGGTGGTGGTCTCCGGGGAACGGACCGCCTGCGCCGAGCTGGAGCGCGTGCTGGGGGAACGAGGGATCACCACCCGCCGGTTGGACGCTTCGGCGGCCTTCCACAGCCCGCTGATGGCGGGAATCGCCGGCCCGTTCGGCGAGTACGTCTCGGACCTCGCGATGGGGACTCCCGCCATCCCGGTCTACGGCAACACCGATGCCGGGCTCTACCCGCCCGACCCGGACGCCATCCGGCGGCGCATCACCGAGCACGTGCTCGCGCCGGTCCGGTTCGCCGAGCAGCTCGAGGCCATGTACGCCGCCGGAGCGCGCACGTTCGTCGAGGTGGGTGCCGGCTCGGTGCTCTCCGGACTGGTCGGGCGGGCCTTGGCAGGGCGGGACCACCTGGCGGTGCCCCTCGACCACCGCGACCGCCACGGGGTCACGGCGCTCCAAGACGGGCTCGGCCGCCTCGCCGCCCGTGGCGTCGCCCTGCGGTTCGACGCGCTCTGGGAACCGTTCGCCCTCGCCGGGGCCGACGGCCACGACGACAGGAGGAGGAAGCCTGTGATGACCGTACCGATCGACGGCGGCAACCACGGCAGGCGCTACCCCGTCACGGACGACCGTGCGCTGCCGCCGCCATCCGAGGCCGCCAGGAGCCGGGAGCGGGTGCCCGCTCCCGGCGACGGGTGGTCGGAGACAGCGCAGGACAGGCAGCGGCATGTGAGCGAGGTGCACGCGGAATACCTGCGCGCCCTGACCGAGGCGCACCTGGCGTTCCTGAGGTCGTCCGGCGCACCAGCGGCACCGGCTTTCGACGTTCCCGGCGCTGCGGCCGAAAGGAACCGCCCACCGCTCCCACCGCCCCACGGCTCCGTGCCGGACGGCGCTCGACCTTCGCCGAACGGGAGCACGGACGCCTCGACGCCCGATGTGCGACCGACGACGCCTGCCGATCACCTCCCGGTCCCCGCCCCACCCGTGGAACAACCCGTCCAGGAGCGAACGGCAGAGCACCTTTCCCACGCGGCCGGGCCACAGCCGGAGCCGGTCGTGCGCACTGAGCCGGACACCACTGTCCGGCAGCACCAACCCCCTGGGCACACCGGGAACGGATCCCGGAGCGCGGAAGTGGCCCAATTGGTGCTGGCGACGGTGGCACGGCTGACGGGCTACCCGGAGGAGGTCCTGGAGCCGGGGATGCAGTTGGAGGGCGACCTGGGCATCGACTCGATCAAGCGGGTCGAGATCTTCTCGGTGCTGCGCGAGCAACTGCCCACATCGACGGAGGGCGACACCGCGAACCTGGGTCGGCTCCGCACGCTGGCGGACGTGATCGACGCCGCCGGGGGACAAGCCGCGCAACGGCACGGGGAGGAGGTGGAGCAGGCGGGAAAAGCACGAGCCCCCGAAGGGGGCACCTCGACCGGCGGTGAAACCACGATCCCGCTGCGGCGACTGGCAGTTCGCGCCTGTGCCGCACCCGCCAGCGGCCTGGCGCTGCCAGGTCTGTCCGAAGGGCAGGTCGTCGTCACCGAGGACGGCACCGGAGTCGCGAGCGAGGTGGTCAACCTGCTCGCCGGACACGGGGTGCGGGCTGCGGTGGTGGACGAGGTTCCGCCGACCGCCCGCGGCGTGGTGTTCCTCGGTGGGCTGGCGGAGGTCGACCGGCCCGAGCAGTCGCACGCGGTGCTGCACGGCGCCTTCCGGGCTGCCAGGTCGGTGGCACGGGCGTTCACCGAGCACGGCGGTGTGTTCGTCACCGTCCAGGACACCGGTGGCGACTTCGGCCTGTCCGGGCGGTGCGGCACACGGGCCTGGCTCGGCGGGATCGCCGCGCTGGCCAGAACGGCGGCGCGGGAGTGGCCGGCCGCGGTGGTGAAGGCCGTGGACTGCCACCGCGGGGAGCGGAGCCCGCAACAGGTGGCCGCCGCCGTGGTCGGGGAACTGTTGGCCGGGGACACCACGACCGACGTGGGGCTCGGCGCCGACGGCACCCGCATCGTGTTGCGCGCCGTGCCCGCCGACCCCGAAACCGAGCCGTGCGACCGGCTCGGTCCCCACGCGGTGCTCGTGGTCAGCGGCGGCGCCAGGGGCATCACAGCCGTGGCTTTGCGGGCTCTGGCCGCCGCGCACCGGCCACGGCTGGTGCTGCTGGGGCGCACCCCGCTGGAGGACGAGCCCGAGGGACTGGCGGACGCGGTCGACGAGATCGACCTGATCCGCGCACTCGCTGTCCGCGACGGAGGACCCCCGGCCCGGATCGGTGCCCGCGCACGGCGCATTCTGGCTTCCCGGGACATCCGCCGGACCCTCGCCGAGCTGACCGCCGCCGGCTCCCAGGTCCGCTACCTCACCGTGGACGTGCGCGACCACGCCGCTCTCCGCGAGGCGCTGCACGACGTGCGTGCCCGATGGGGGCCGATCACGGGACTGGTCCACGCCGCCGGCGTGCTCGACGACCAGCGGATCGAGGACAAGTCCGAGGAGCGGCTGGACGCCGTGCTGAACACCAAGATGGCAGGGCTGCACGCCCTGGTCGAGGCGACCCGGACCGACCCGCTGTCGCTGGTGTGCCTGTTCTCCTCGGTCTCCGGGGTGTTCGGCAACGCCGGGCAGTGCGACTACGCGATGGCCAACTGCGCGCTCGACACCGTCGCCTCGGTCATGCGGGCCGAGCACCCCGGCCGGCTCGTCCGCTCGTTGGCCTGGGGCCCTTGGCGCGGTGGCATGGTGACCCGGGAGCGGGCACGCCACTTCGCACGCGCCGGGGTGACCCTCATCGAACCGGAGGCAGGCGCGGCTGCGTTCCTCGCGGAGCTGTCCACCCCCGTCCACGCAGACAGCAGGGTCATCCTCGACGCCGGGGACTTCCGCGCCCCCGCCGCAGCGTTGCGGGCGGAAGTCCGGGTGTCCCACCGAACCCACCCGTACCTGGCCGACCACGTGCCGCTGGACGTACCGGTCGTGCCCCTGGCGGTGACCCTCGACTGGTTCGTCCGCGCGCTGCGCGCCTGGAGACCCGGCACCGAGGGGCTGGCGCTCGAGGACGTGCGCGTCCTGCGCACCGCGTCCCTGTCCCGGTTCGACGGCCCAAGCCTGCGGTTCACCCTCGCCGGTGAGGAGAACGGGCGAGGCATGCGAGTCGAGCTGCGTGGCGATTCGGGTCGGGCGCTCTGCCAAGCCCAACTCGGCGACCTGCGCTCCCCTGGACCGCCGGACGACCCCGCCGGCCTCGTCCCGGTGGATGAGCCGATGGCCTACCGCCGACCGTCGTTCTTCCACGGACCGGCCTTCCACGCGGTGCAGCGGATCCGGCGGATCAGCGCGGCGGGGCTGGTGGCCGACGTCACGGGTGTGCGCGAACGCGGCTGGGCTGGAACTGACTGGCCCACCGACCCTGCGGCCACCGACGCCGCGCTCCAAGCGACGCTGCTGTGGGCCGAGCCGCTCCTGGGCACGAGCATGCTCCCCATGTACGTGGCCACCTATCGCCTGCACCGCCTGGGCCCGTTGCCCGACCGAGGACGGTGCGTGGTGCGAGCGGGGGTGACCACCGAGAACATCGCCCGCTGCGACGTGGTCCTCTTCGACGCCGACGGTGCGGTCCGGGCCGAATTGCTGGGCGTCGAGCTGGTCCGCCGTCCTCGCTGAACGCCGGGGACGGCTCGTGCGAACCGGAAGCCGAGCGGGAACAAGAGGTGTGGCGATGATCTGGACACACCACAAAGACGACCGGAACCAGGCCGGTGCGGTCGACCCGCTACGGGCCGCCGCCGGCTCGCTCCCGCGTCGGGCCGCGCGTGCCGGAGGCGGCGGCGAACCCGCGCGCCGAGTCCTGCCCAGCACTCCCACAGCCGCAAACCCCCTGCTGCGGCGTCGTGCCGGCGATCCCCACCAACGCAGAAGTCCGAAAGACCGACGGCACCGCCCTGACCCTCGCGTGCCGGCCACCACCGACCCGCACGCCCTGTGCTTCGCCCCGGCCGACGGCTGATCGGCCGCTCAGCCGGGAGCGATCCCGACCGTGACACGACAAGGAGGACACGACGTGGGCAACCGACGCACGACCACCACACCGACGGGCCGCGACCGCGTGGACCGCGAAGAGCAGCACGGAGCCGTCATCATCGGCTCAGGGGTGGGCGGCAGCGTGACCGCGTTCCGGCTCGCGGAAGCGGGCGTGGACAACCTGGTGCTGGAGCGCGGCCGCCGGTGGCCGATCACTCCGGCGGCGGACACCTTCCCGCGGTGGCCTTCCCCGGACAAGCGACTGCTCTGGGTGGGCGGCCGACCGCCGGTACCGCTGCTCTCCCAAGTTCCCTGGCTCGGGTCCGTCGCCGAGGAGGTCGCCGCGAAACTCCTCCCGCGATCCACCGGACTGCTGGACGTCCTACCGCACCGGAACCTCACCATGGTCTGCGGAGCCGGTGTCGGCGGCGGCACGCTGGTCTACGGCGGGATGTTGCCGCAGCCACGGGCCGAAGCGTTCCAGCGGGCCTTCCCACCGGAGCTCGACTACGAGGAGTTCGACCGGACCTACTACCCGCGCGCTCGCGATCGCCTTGGCGGCACCGAGTTCCCCGACGACCTGCTCGCCCGCTCCACCTACCGCTCGGCCGAGATCTGGCGCGATGCCCTGGTCGACGCGGGACTCCCCCTGGAACGAGTGACCAACACTTACGACTTCGACGTCGTCCGCGCCGAGCTGAACGGCACCGCGCGAGCCTCGGTGACCATCGGGCAATACCTGTTCACCGGGTGCAACAGCGGCGCGAAGCTGAGCATCGACCGCACCTACTTGGCGCGCGCGGAGGCGACCGGCCGGACGGAGGTCCGGCCGCTGCACGAGGTCACGAAGATCGGTCAGCACCCCAACGGCCGCTACCACCTGGTTGTCGACCACCTCGACATCCGCGGCACGGTGCTGGAGAGGGTGGGAATCACCTGTGACCGCCTCGTGCTGGCCGCCGGGGGCGTTCACACGCCCCGGATGCTGGTCACCGCCAAGGCGACCGGGCAGTTGCCCAGGTTGAACGAGTTCATCGGTGGCCAGTGGGGCACGAACGGCGACCAGATGTACGCCCTGAAGGTCAAGGCCATGCCCGCGGGCGGCCCGCACGGCGGACCACCGGCCTTCCTCACCCGCTCCGGCGACGGCATGGCCCTGGTGACCCACGGTGGCGCCGCAGGACTCGGGAAGTCGTGGATGCTCTGCCCGGGGATGGGCATTCCCGACAGGTTCGGGCGGTGGACGTGGTCCACGATCACCTCCAGGCCGCGACTGGAGTGGGCGCGGGGCAGCGACGCGAGCACCCGGCAAGCCACCAGGGACCTCATGCGCCAAGTGGCACGGAACATCGACGGCGGTGCCACCGTGCACGACCCGTTCGCCACACACCCCCTCGTCCTGCACCCTCTGGGCGGAGTCGTCCTGAACAAGGCCACCGACGCCTACGGACGTCTGCACGGCTACGACGGGCTCTACTGCCTCGATTCCGCCCTGATGCCGGGATGCACCGCCGCGGTCAACCCGGTGCTGACCATCGCAGCCGTGGTGGAGCGATGCCTCGACCACATCGTGGACGACTTCACATAGCCGGACACGCCTCTGCCCGGAACTCCGGTATGGACGATCGACGAGGCCGCGCTTCCTGCTCGTGGATGCCGCGACCGGAGGTCCTGATAGGAGCTGGTCGGCTCGGGTCATGTGGTTGGCGGTGACTTGTCGTAGCGGGTGGCCGAACCATGCGATTTCTTGATCTTGCAGAAGCAGCGTTCGACAGTCTTGCGCCGCTTGTAGCGCGCGGGTCGAAGAAGACCGGCCGTCCTTCGTGGAGCCCTTCTTCTTTCGGTGGGCCTGATAGTCGGCTCTCTTCGGGACCACGGCTGTGATCCGGCTCGAGCACGGCCTGGAAACGATCCTGAGGTCCGCCATAGCCACAAAACCAGCGGGGTTCGGCGGATACGAAGGGCATGTCGCGATCGACCCGGACGTCGAGATCGTCAACGCCACCGGGGTCACACCGGGGCCACACCGGGCAACAGCGGCGATGTCGAATCGCCGAGTTCGGCGACGCCTGCGCTGGCCGTGCCCGGCAAGCACCGCGTGGACCGTCTGTTCGGGATCGTCTAGCGGTCAGGTGAGAACGTACGGCCCGGGTGCCCGCTCCATCGGCGGATAGCGGTCACTGCCGAGCGGCGGTGGTGTGCGCCGTGGTCCCGCGCGCTCGGTGAGCCAGCGCATCCACGTCGGCCACCAGCTGTCGTGGTTCTTCGTGGCACCGGCCAGCCACTCGGGCGCGCCGGCGACGTCATCGCGTCCGCCAGTCCAGTAGCTCGTGCCGGAACCTGGGGCGGCCAAACCGACATGTCCACCGGTGGTGAGGTGAAAGCGCACATCACCAGGCAGCAGTCGCACGGTTCGGTAGGCGGATGTCCACGGAACGATGTGATCATCCAGTGCGGCTACAAGGAAGACGTCCTGGGTGACGTGATCGAGGCGGAGCCTCCGCCCGGCGAGTTCCGCGGTGCCGGCGGCGAAGGCGTTCTCCACGCACAGGTCTCGCAGCAGGTATTGCTGTGCCCGGTGGGGGACGTTGAGGGAGTCGCAGCTCCAGTACAGGATGTCATAGGCCGGAAGTGGTTCACCCATCAGCCAGTGGGCCCTCATCCTCGACCAGATCAGCTCTTCGGAACGGAGCAGGCGGAAGAACGCCTCGAGTTGCCGGCCGCCGGCGAAGCCCTGGGCGGTGCTCAGGGCTTCCACGAACCGCAGCGCGGGTCCCCGCAGCAGCCAACCGGTGGCGCCCGTCGTGGCGACCTCGGCGATGTCGTTGAAGTCGACGAGTGTGTTCAACGCGGTGATGCTCCGCAGTCTCGGCAGGGAGTGGTCGTCGTCCAGCCAGGCGGCGAGCATCAGTCCGATCAACCCGCCGAGGCAGGCGCCCGACAGGTTCACCTCGTCGGTGTCGGTGATGTCCCGGACGACTCCCAGGGCGGGGACCAGGGACTCCCGGAGGTAGTCGTCATAGCCGATGTGCCGCAGGGAGGAGTCCGGGTTCCGGTAGCTGATCACGAACACGGTGTGCCCGTGGTCGACGGCCCACCGCACCATGCTGCGTTCGGAGGTCAGGTCGACGACGTAGAACTTGTTGACCCACGGAGGTGAGTACAGGAGCGGGACGGTGTGGACGGTCGCGGTGGTTGGCTCGTACTGGATCAGCTCCATGATGTGGTTGCGGAAGACGACCCTGCCGCGTGTCGTCGCCAGGTCTCGTCCGACGGTGAAGGCGCCTCGGTCCACCGGTGACGGCAATCCGCCGTTGTGCCGGACGTCGGTCAGCAGGTTCGTCAAGCCCTGGACCAGGCTGCGGCCCCGAGTTCGGACCGCCTTCCGCAGGACGGCGGGGTTGGTGAGCAGCAGGTTGGGAGGAGCCAGCGCTCCGGTGGCCAGGTCCAGCACGAACCGTGCGGCGCGCAGGTCGCCGGGGGACAGCGGAAGGGCGTCCACCGCCTGCGTTGCCGCCCGCGTGGCCATCAGGTAGGTGTCGCGCAGGGCGCGGAGGTGGCGGTTGGACGTCCACGCAGGATCGCGGAAACGCGCGTCCTGCGCCGCAGCGCCAAGGGAGGTCTTCGCGGAGACGGCGGGGATTCCCACGTCACCATCCCCTCTCGGTGACCCGGTCGTCGTCACCCTCGTTGGGCGGCACGTCCAGCTCGTCACGGATGAACGGGCTGAGGAAGTCGATGAACTCGACGTGGCTGTCGAGGAAGCCGATGTGACCGCCTCCTATGAGCAGGGCCAACCGCCCCCTGGGGAGCTTCCGAACCGCGCGCACCGCCTGCCAGACGGGAAAAACATCATCGGTCACGCCCCAGATCACCAAGGTGGGCATCCGAAGTTCGCCGAGGCGGTCGACGATGTTGTAGCGGGGGCGTTGCCCGGCCGGACCGATGGCCATGCGTACCGTCCGGTAAGACGTGAACAGAACCGTCCGTGCTTGCAGTGCGAGACTCTGCTCGACCGACTCCCGCAGCGATACCCGCCAGGGCCGTCGCAGCTGGAGGGCGCCCAACAGCGCCAGTGCGATGTTGCCGCCGGGCAGCAGCAGCGCGGAGATCACCACGTTCTCGACCCAGGTGGGCGCCAGGGCAGCGGCAACGGCGAAGGGTGTTACCGCGCGGCCCAGTCCGGCGGAGTCCGCGAGCACCAGTCGGGTCACCCGTCCCGGGTTCCTCAGCGCGAATGTCGCCGCGATGAGGCCACCGGAGGAGTGCCCGAGCACGATCGCCTCGTCGATGGACAGCACATCGAGGAAATCAGCGAGGAAGGACACCATGCTGTCGAGCTCTACGTCGGGCTGCGGGCTCGTGCCGCCATACCCCGGGAGCGACACCGCCAGGACGCGATGGGTGCTCTGGAACTGCGCGACGATCCGGCGCCAACTCCTGAACGTCGTGAGGTTGCCGTGCACCAAGAGCAGCACCGGCCCCACGCCGGCTTCGAGGTAGGACGTCGACAGGCCCCGCACCAGCACGCGGCGCTCGTCGACCGTATCGGTCCTCACAGCGCGTTCCGCCTCTCCCTCGATCCATCACTTCCGGTGATACCGCGCGCACCACCGATCGCCGGGCCTGGGACATGCGGTCCGGCCGGCGTGCGCCCGGCGCCGAGAGCAGGACAGCTCGATGCGGAAGGCCGGGCGACATCCCTTCCTGCGGCATCGTGTCTGTGCCGGCGGAACGGTCGTCCGGGACGCGGTAGGCGCCGCCTGGGGTGAGCGCGTCACGTGGGGGCCGTCACCATGTCTGCTCAATCCGCCTGCCGAGTCGGTCACAGCGTCAACCAAACACGGCTTCTCCGGAAACCTGAAGGGCACTCCGGCCCGGGAGAAAGTGCTCCCTCGCCGGTGACCGACCCGTCCGCGCCCTTCCCGGACGGCGCGGAGAGGTAGCGCATCCGACCCGTCGTCCGCGATCGCTGGTCCAAGCTGTCCCTGTCGTGCAACCGTTTCCGCACATACTCGCGCAGTCGGTCCTCCTCGCAGCCGGCCGCCGACCACGCCCTCCCACCGCCGCACTGCTGGACAGCTCAAGGACGGCGAGCACTTCGGCATAGGGGATGAGCGCGTGGTGGGGGAGCGCGACGATCCGGTCGAGGGTTTCGACGTCCGGGACGATCCGCTACAACGGTTCGACGTACGTAGCCAGCGACCTGTCCGATACCCGGTGGGCGTTGGTCGAACCGATGGCTATGGCCTGGCGGGCCGCCCGGCGCGGGCCGGGAATTGCGGCACAGGCGCACGACTTGCGGGTCATTCCGAACTGGGCCGGGTGACGCGGCAACCGGTGACGCCCGAGAACGACGGCCAGGTCGGGCGTCTGCACCCGAGTCTTGAGACCGCTGCTGATCGCCGTCCATGTGAAGACTCGATACGTGGTGGACTTGAGAGTGGCAATCGAAGCCGTGCTCGAGTTCGTCGATCTGATGTACGGTCCCGAGTACTCCGCGTTAGCGCGACAGCTTCAGGAAAATTCGAACCTGTGCACCTGTGCGGCAGGCAAAGCGCTATTGGTCCATGATTGCGGCCTCCTGATCCGATGCGTGGTCCGAGTCACCGAGTAGCTGGCGAAATCGATGGCCGAAAGCTTGCCCTACCGCTTGCGTACAAAGATGAAAAAGGCCCGACGTGACGGCGCTTCGATGGACCCGAAGGAGGAGAGATCGGGCATCATGGTGATGGCCGTACCGCAGGTCGGATCTCCGCAGCCCGAGGTCGACCGGTCTTGTGCCCAACGCCGATCGAAAGATCGGATCGGTTGGAGGACCGGCATGGACGCGGGCTAGCGACGCGTCGGCAGCGTGACACTTCGGGGCTCGTCCAGTCTCCTCGGCTCTCCTTCGACGGACCACTTGATGAGTATGCGGTTGCTGAATGCAGGGTGGCATGAGTTGGTGCGATCGAGTGGGTATCGAGATGCAACGGCAGGCCGAATTTTCCTCATGTTCTGTGCCTGGCGTGGGCGATCCGACGGGCAAGCCCGAGTTTGGTTCGCATTTGAGGTCACCTGAAGTGATCTCTAAATTCACGCTATCGGGGAGTTGATAGTCGGCGCTGCAAGGCTGAGGATTGCACGATGATTGGTGCGGGATGTCGGATGCGGCTCGTGCCGCGGGTGCGCGAATGGCGGACATCGACCATGATTCGGTAGGGCGGTCCTCGGCTGACAGTAAGGCGGGTCGTTCAATTCGGACAAAGTGAGGGACTGCTGGGCTGACGGTCAGACTCTCGGTCCACGATGGAAGGGTTTAATGAAGCGGCTCAGCTCGCGGGTTACCGAGTTGGCGGTCCACCTGCCTGAATCAGTACTGTCCACCGAGGATCTGGAGCGGCGCCTGGCCGCACGAAATCCTCAAACGAAGATCCCGTACGGGATGATCACCAGATTGTCCGGCGTGCGCTACCGGCACATCGCCGATCCCGGTTGCGACAGCGTCGAGCTGGGTGTGCGGGCAGCGCGGAAGTTGTTCGACGAAAGTGGTCGGGACATAGCCGACGTCGATCTCATCTTGTTCGCCGCGGTGTCGTTGCCCATGGTCGAACCTGCCACCTCGCACGCGGTGGCCGCCGCGCTCGGTGCTCGCTGCCCGGTCTTCGACGTGCGCAACGCGTGCAACAGCGTGGTCAACGCGATGGAAGTCGCGGACTCCCTCATCCGGACCGAGTCCTATCGGACGGTGCTGATCGTCTGCGGCGAGCGGATCACGAACCTGATGAAGTGGACGGTCGGTGATCTGGGGGAGTACCTGGCCAACGGAGCGGCCTACACGGCGTCGGATGCCGGTGCGGCGTTGCTGATCGAGGCGAGCGATGAGCCGGGAATCCTGGGAGTCGGGTTCAGCGCGGAATCGCAGTCGTGGGATGCGGCGGTAGTTCCCATCGAAGTCGCCGCTGGCTCCCAGACCTTGCGGACCGGTGCCTTCAGCGTTGACGGGCTCCGGTTCGCCCGCGCTTTCGTGGAATCCGACTTGGGCGTGATACCGAAGAAGTTGGCCGAACTGGGTTTGTCGATGTCGGATCTCTCGGTGGTCTGCGTGCACCAGCCGGTGGAAGTGCTGACCCGCGTGCTGTGCGAGCGGCTGGACCTGCGTGAAGAACAAATGGTCAAGGTGATCGGCGAGCATGGGAACATGGCCGCCGCGAGCCTTCCGGTTCAATTGGCGCTGGCGATCGAGGCAGGACGGGTCCGACGCGGTGACCTGGTGGCATTTCTCGGCCTGGCCAGTGGCATGAGCTACGGGGTGGTGGTGATGAAGTGGTGAAGGTTGAGGGCGTGGCGTCGGTGCCGATCGCGGTGGTGGGCGCGTCGTGCAGGTTGCCCGGCGGGATCTCGACGCTGGACGAACTGTGGGCGGCCTTGACGGGCAAGTGCGATCTGGTGGGCGAGGTGCCGGTCGGGCGGTTCAACGTCGACCGGTTCTACGACCCGGACCCGGATCGTCCGGGCAAGACCTGTTCCATCGCCGGCGGGTTCCTGTCAGACCTCGAACTGTTCGACGCGGGTTATTTCGCGATCTCGCCGCGTGAGGCGGCGGCGATGGATCCGAAACAGCGCATCCTGCTGGAGTTGGCGGTCGAGGCCGTGGACGACGCAGGGATCGACCGCACCGTCTTGGCGGGATCGGACACCGCTGTTTTCGTCGGGCAGTCGGAGATGGGTTACGGCCTCGGGCAGACCCTGGAGCCCGCGCGGATAGGCGCGCACGCCATGCCGGGTGGCGCGTTGTCGATCGCCGCCAACCGGATCTCCTATGCGTTCGACCTGAGGGGTCCGAGCATGGCGGTGGACACCGCCTGCTCGTCGGCGCTGGTCGCGGTGCACCAGGCGTGTGAGGCGCTGAGGACCGGTGGCAGTGCGCTGGCCATCGCCGCCGGGGCCAGCGTCCTGGTCAACCCGCTCGACTTCGTCGGGTTCGCCAAGGCGGGAATGTTGTCGCCGACGTTCCGGTGTCGTGCGTTCTCCGCTGGTGCGGACGGCTACGTGCGAGCCGAAGGCGCCGGCCTGGTCGTGCTCAAGCGTTTGGACGACGCCCTCGCGGCCGGGGACCGGGTGCACGCCGTGTTGACGGCGACCGGGGTGAACACCGACGGACGAACGAACGGTCTGCTGGTACCGAGCGCTGAGGCGCAGGCGGCGTTGTTGCGTGACACCTACGCGCGTGCCGGAGCAGGTCCTGATGATGTGGTGTACGTGGAGGCGCACGGCACGGGAACCCCGGTCGGTGATCCGATCGAGTGCGCTGCCCTGGGTGAGGTGCTGGGCAGGCACCGGGCACAGCCGTTGCCCATCGGGTCGGTCAAGACGAACCTCGGGCACCTGGAGAGCGCGTCCGGCATGGCAGGCCTGTTCAAGGCGATGCTGGTGCTGCGCCACGGTGTGGTGCCGGCGTCCTTGCACGGGCTGCCGGCCAATCCCGACATCGACTTCGACGGGCTGGGGCTGTCCCCGGTGCACGAGCCGTTCGCGGTGGAGCGCGGGGTGGTCGGGGTCAACAGCTTCGGCTTCGGTGGCGCGAACGCACACGCCGTCCTGGCGTCGCCACCGGAGACCCCGCCGTCAATGCAGGGCGGCGGTTCGGTGCCGTTGATGGTGTCCGCGCGATCGGACGAGGCGCTGGCAACCGCAGTGGACGCTATGTGCGAACGACTGGAGCGTGGCTCGGCGGACGAGTTCTACGACCTGGCCTACACCAGTTGCCTGCGCCGTACTCCGGAGCCGCGCCGCGCCGTTGTGTTCGCCGCGGGTCCCGGCGAGGCGGCGAAGCGGTTGCGCGCCGTGGCGAACGGTGCACGTGATGCGGCGGGCGCGACGGGAGTGGTGGGGGAGCGGAACCGGGTGGCGTTCGCGTTCTCCGGCAACGGGTCGCAGTGGGAGGGCATGGGACGGCAGTTGTCGACCACCGAGCCGGCGTTCCGCGCGGCAGTGGTCGAGGTCGACGCCGCGCTGCGTCCCAGGCTCGGTTGGTCGGTGCTGGACGAGTTGGCCATTCCGCTGGGCGGGGTGTCCGACACCGCGATCGCGCAGCCGCTGCTGTTCGCGGTTCAGGTCGGGTTGGTCGCGGTGTTGCGCGAACACGGTGTCGAACCGGTGGTGGTGCTGGGCCACAGCGTCGGTGAGGTCGCGGCGGCTTACGTCGCCGGAGCGCTCGACTTGGACGCGGCGGCCGAAGTGGTCGCGGAGCGGAGTCGGGCCCAGGCGACCACGGCGGGTACCGGGCGGATGATGGCGGTGGGGTTGCCGCAGGCCCGCGCTGAGCAGATGCTCGCGGAGTTCTCCGGGCGGTTGGTGCTGGCCGCGGTGAACAGTGATCGCGACGTGACGATCGCCGGGGATGCCGACGCGATCGAGCAGTTCGCGCAGAAGCTGGCGGCCGACGACGTGTTCGCCCGTGAACTGGATCTGGACTACGCGTTCCACAGTCCGGCGATGGACGCCATCGAGCAGCGGCTGCGCGAACGCCTAGCGGCGGTGAACTCCGGGCCGCCGGAGATCCCGATGTTGTCGACGGTGACCGGGGAGCCGGTGCGTGCCGGCGACCTGGACGCCGACTACTGGTGGCGCAACGTTCGGCTACCGGTGAGGTTTGAGAGCACCATGTCCGCGTTGGAGGCTCATGACGTCGGGATCGTCGTGGAGATCGGTCCGCACCCGGTGTTGGCCCCGTACCTGCGTCGGGCCGGCTACCGGACACCGACCACGCTGGCTCGCGGCGAGGCGGGGACGCTGATCGGTGAGCGAGTCCTGGCCGAAGTGGTCGTCGCCGGCGGACAGGACCTCGCGCGGCACTTCCCCTACCGGGGGAAGGTGTGTGCCCTGCCCCGGTACCCGTGGCAGCGGGAACGGCACTGGCTGCTCCCGGCTGACCTCTGGGTGCGCACCAGCGGCGAGGGGCGGCTCGATCACCCACTGCTGGGCGAGCGCATGCCGGTGGTCGACCCCACCTGGCTCAACACCGTCGAGCCGTTCCGGACACCGTGGCTCGCCGAACACCGCGTCGAGGCGACCGTGGTCATGCCGGCGACCGGGTACGTCGAGATGGCACTGGCAGCCGGCCGACGCGCGCTCGGCGGACCCGTCGAACTCGACGGTCTGGACATCTTGGGCGCGATGGTGTTGTCGTGGGGCTCCGCGATGGACCACCGGACACAGGTGTCGGTGTCCGGTGAAGATGGTCTGCTGAACGTGTCGAGCCGGCCCGGCGACGTGGCGTGGACCACTCACGCGCGGGGACGGGTTCGCCCCATGGTCGCGGAATCGCCGTCGCGGGTCTGCGAACCGGGCACCCCGGCCGAAGTTGTCGGCCATGAACAACTGTACGAGGTGTGCGATCGCGCCGGCTTGGCCTACGGCCCCTTGTTCCGAGGCTTGCGCGGTCTCCGGGTCCGCGGCGGCGAGGTGTGGGCCGACTACGACTTCAGCGGATCGCAGGACGGGTACGAAGTCCATCCGGCGCTGCTGGACCTCGCCATGCAAGCGGGTATACCGCTGTTGCGGCTGGACGAGCCGGGCGCCCGCGGCTACCTGCCCTCGGCGGTCGAGCGGGTGCGGGTGTGGCGACAGCCTCCGCCGACCGGTCGGGTTCGAGTCGTCCTGCGCAGCCACGGCCGCCGCGAGTCGGTGTGGGACATCGTGGTCGCGGACGACAGCGGCGACGTCGCCGTGGAAATCACCGGTTGCAGGATGCGGTCGTTCGGCAAGGTGCTCGTCCCCGGACCACCGCGTTGGGAGACGGTCATGCGGGCGGCTCCCCGGCCGGGTACCACGGCGGCTGTCCCCGCCGCCGGGACCAGGGTGGCGCGATCTTCAGTGCCGGGCAGCAGGTCGCGCCAGCGCGACCTGCTGCTCATGGCCGGCGGTTGCGCCATCGTGGACACGGCACGGTCACTGCTGCCCGACCGCGACACGTTCACGACGGACGACTTGATCCGCGCCGGCGTGCGGGAGGAGTACCGCCGACTGGTCCGCCGCCTGCTGTCGATGGCGATCGCCCACGGGTGGCTGGCCGAGGACGGTGCGGACACCTGGCGACTGGTCGCGGCTCCGGACCTCCCGGCTGTGTACCGGAAGCTGGTCGACCAACCCGACCTGGCCGTGGCGTCGGCTCACATCCTCTCCTGCACCCGACGCCTGACCGACATGCTGTGTGGCCGGGAAGACGCATTGGAAGTCGTGTACGGCGACACCGACTCCATCGCCTACTTCCACGACCTGGCGCCCTTGACGCAGTTCGTGAACGTGGTGCTGCGGGATACCGCAAGGGCGATCGCGAGTATCTGGCCCGCCGACCGGCCGTTGCGCGTGCTGGAGGTCGGCGCGGGAACGGGCGGGGCCACCGGGTTCGTCCTGCCGGAGCTTCCGCCCGACCGCACCAGGTACGTGTTCTCCGACCTGTCCAGCGCGTTCTTCCAGGCAGCCCACGCCCGGTTCGACCACCTCGGGTTCGTGGAGTGCCAAGCGCTGGACATCAACGCCGACCCCGTCGAACAGGGGTTCACCGAAGGCGAGTTCGACCTCGTCATCGCCAGCAACTCGCTGCACGCGAGTCCGAACGCGGAACAGGCGCTGCGGAACGTGTCGCGGTTGCTGGCACCCGGCGGATCGCTGCTCGCGGGCGAATCCCACGACCCCGACACCCTGGCTCTGCCGTTCGGGTTGCTCAAGGGATTCTGGGCGGCGGACGACGACCCGTTGCGTGCCGATTCGCAGCTGCTGGCCTTGGACCAATGGACCACGTTGTTGACCGATACCGGTTTCACCGACGTCGACGCGGTGTTGGACGATCAGAACACAGGGTTCTCGGTGATCTCGGCCCGCTCCGCCCGCTCCCCTCAGGTCGAACACCGTCAGCCGGTGTCGGCGGTCACCGATGCTCACTGGCTCGTCGTGATGGACCAGACCGCAGACCGCGAACGCGCGGACGCCGTCCTGGCGGCCCTGCGCGACGTCGGGACCGCCACCGACCACGTAGTAGCGGGCCTGCCGCTCCCGGCAGGCGAGATCGACGGCGTCGTCTTCGTGCTCGGCGGCAACCCCTCCGACCTGGCGGACGCGACGACGCGGCGCGCCGCAGTGCTTCGTCAGGTCGCCGACCTCGCCGCTCGGCGCCCCCTCCTGCGACTGGCTCTGGTGACCCGACCGTCGGGCGTGCTCCCCGCCCCAGAACGTGCCGAGGAACCCGGCGACGCCCCCATGTGGGGCGCTGCGCGTTCGTTGGCCAACGAAGTCCCTTCCCTGCACGTGACGCGGATTTCGTGGGATCACGGCACGAACCCGACCGCGGACGCCCGGCGGGTGGTCACCGAACTGCTCGATCCCACCGGTGAAGACGAGGTCCTGCTGACGGCCGGCGGGAGGTTCGTCCCTCGTGTGATCAAATATTCCCCCGTCGCGTTCGAGCCCGCCGCCGGGTTCCGGCTGTCGATCTCCGAGCCCGGTCTGTCCGTGCGGTTCGGCTGGGAGGAACACCCGCCGCCGGAGCCCGGCCCTGGCCAGGTCGTCGTCGAGGTGGGAGCGGCGGCGCTGAACTACCACGACGTGATGCTCGCGACCGGGCTGCTGGCACCAGGTTCCGACACTCCGGAGAACACGGACAACCTCGCGCTGGGGCTCGAATTCGCCGGCAACGTCACGGCAGTGGGGCCGGGTGTCGAAACGCTGCTGCCCGGAGACCGGGTGTTCGGCCTCGGTCAGGCGGCGTTCGCCTCCCACGTGCTGGCCAGCGCCCACCACCTGGCGAAGGTGCCGGATCACCTGGCCTTCACCGAAGCCACGACCATCCCGGTCGCTTGGATGACCGTCCACTACGGACTGGACCGCCTCGCCCGGTTGCAGCCCGGAGAATCGATTCTCGTCCACGGGGCAGCGGGGGGTGTCGGAATCGCCGCCACCGAGTTCGCACTGCGGCGCGGCGCGACCGTGTTGGCGACCGCGGGCACCGAGCTCAAGCGCGATTTCGTGCGCGCTCTGGGGGCTCACCACGTACTCGACTCCCGGAGCACGCGATTCGCCGGCGAGGTGATGGCGATCACCGGAGGAAGGGGGGTGGACGTCGTCCTGAACTCCCTCGGCGGGGAGAGCCTCGCTCGCAGCCTGGAGACGCTGGCACCCTCCGGCCGTTTCGTCGAGATCGGCAAACGGGACATCTACGCGAACTCCCGGCTGGCGATGCGCCCGCTGGCGGACAACATCAGCCTCTTCGTGGTCGACATCGCCGACCTTCCCCGACACGACCCCCAGCGGGAGCACCAGTACGCCCGCGAGATGTTCGACGCGGCCTGCGGCGGCGAGTTCACCCCACTGCCCAACCGGGTCTACCCGGCCGCGCGGATCGGCGAGGCGTTCAAGCTGATGCAGCACTCCCGGCACATCGGCAAGATCGTCCTCTCCTTCGAGGAACCCGTACCCGTGCGTCCGCGGACGCGCCGGCCGGCACCGGATCCGGACGGGACGTACCTCGTCGTCGGCGGCCTGGGCGGATTCGGCGCGGCCACGGCGATCCGGCTCGCCGAGCGCGGAGCGCGCCATCTCGTCCTGGTCGGCAGGCGAGGCATGGATTCGCCGGAGGCTCGGCGAGTGGTGGACGAACTCGCCGAACGTGGAGCACTCGCTGTGGTCCACGCCATCGACATCACCGATCGGCACTCGGTGCTGAGCATGCTCGACACCATCGAACGGAGTGGCAAACCGCTGCGTGGCGTCGTCCACGCGGCGATGGTGCTGGAGGATCGGCCGCTGCTGGAGTTCGACGCCACGGCGTTCCGCGCCGCCCTGGATCCGAAGCTGATCGGGGCGCAACACCTGGACGAGTTGACCAGTGCGGCGAACTTGGACTTCTTCGTCCTCTACTCCTCTTGGTCGGCCCTGTGCGGTCTCATGACCCAGTCCAACTACAACGCCGGGAACACCTTCCTCGAGGCGATCGCCCGCAGGCGACTCAGGGAAGGCAAGCACGGCTTGGCCGTGGCGTTCGGGGCGATCGAGGATGTGGGCTACGTCGCGCGGGAGAACATCGGGAAGCGATTGGCAGTCCTGGGAGCGGAACCGATGTCGTCCTGCGCGGCGCTGGACGCGGTCGAGGACTTGATCGGACAACCGTGTTCTGAAGTCATCGCGGTAGGTGACATGGACGCCGAAGAATTGCGGATATCGATGCCGCTGCTGTCCACACCCCGCCTGGCCGCGCTCACCTCAGGCGCGGCGCAGTCGGAGGACGACCTGACCGCACTGCTGGACCGGATCCGGGGTTTGCCCGACGCCGACGCGTTGCCCCACGTCCTGGACGCGATGCTGGTCGAGATGGCCGCCGTGATGCAGACCACGCCGGATCGGATCGATGCCACGAAGAAGCTCGACGAGCTGGGGGTCGACTCGCTGATGGCGATCGAGTTCGCGGGGGGTCTGAGCAAGCGCTTCAAGTTCCAGTACTCGACTATCCAGGCGTTTCGCGCCGGAGGCGGACTTGTGGCGCTCGCCGACGACCTCCACCACCACCTGAAGACCTTGGCGGAGGCGCGATGACGTTGCGATGGACGCCGCACGAACCGGCGGAGCCGCCGGTGTCGCGAAGCCTGGTGCGCACTGGTCCAGGTCCGTCCGAGTTCGCCACAGCCGGTGGTGCCAACTGCCCTGCGCAGGCGATCCAGAAGGGGCGTGAGATGCGGGGCGCCGTCCCGAAGGCCGCCGGAGGATGGGTTCCGTCGAGAGTGGTGGCCGGCCACGAGCTGCCGGAGGCTTGGGGCGTGGATGGCGAAGGGGTGCGATCAAGGACCGGAATCGCCGCCCGTCACCGTGTGGGTCTCGGCGTTGCCACCGGCGATCTGGTGGTCGCGGCAGGGCTCCGGGTGTTCTACTCGGCCGGAGACCGCCAAGTGGACGAGGTGGTCCTGGCAACGTCCTCGCCGCACCGGCCGTGCCCGGTGACCGCGCCCGCTGTCGCCACATGCCTCGGCCAACTGCGGGCGTTCGACCTCGGCAGCGACGGCTCCGGCGGAAACCTGATCACAGTGCGGGCGGGAGCTCGCAGGAACGCCGCAGACCCCCACCGCTCCCCGCTCGTGAACGCGGTTTCAGCATGGCCGGCGGCAAGGTGCTCCAACGTGCAGCGGCCGCCATGCCCGTCTCGGTGAGGCGGTGCTGAACCTGGTCGGCCGGCGTGCCGACCAGGCCGACCGGCTCATTCCGCACCAGGCGATCGTCCGGATCCCGAGAGCCGTCGCCTACCGCCTCGGGTTGGCCGAACACTCCACCGCCAACAACATCGACCGAGTTGGCAACACCGGGGCGGCCTCCATCCCGCTGGTAGTGACCGACGCGCCGTCGGCCGTGCTGCACCGGCCGGAGCCGCCGCCCGGTCGAACCACCGCACCCGAGTCACCTCGGGGCGTCACCGTTCCGCACCACAACACAACCGGGAGAATCCTCATGACCAACGTCCTCGACCGCATCACAGCCCTGCTAACCGACAGGTTCAACATCCCCGCCGAGGAGATCCGGCACGACATCAGCTTCGCGGAGTTGGAGATCGACTCACTCACCATCGTCGAACTCGGTGTGACCCTGGGCGAGGAACTCGGCATCAAGATCTCTGACGACGAGCTGAACAAGTCGGTCAGCCTCGATCAGGCAGCCGCCCTCATCCAGGCCAAGATCGGTGAATCCACCGAGGAGCCTGCCAGGTGACCGTCGCGATCACCGGAATCGGACTGCTCACGCCGACCGGTATCGGTGAGGACGTCACCTAGTGGGCGCGACCGTCGGTTCGTCGGGAATCGGCACCAGGCGGTGATGTCGTTGAGGTAGAGCCCGCAGGCGCAGTCGAGTGCTTCCTGTGGTGTGCCTGCCGAAGGGGTGTCCGCTGGGCAGGATTGGGTCCTCGTAGCCGTCGCGGCTGGCGCGGTAGATGGCGAAGCTCCAGGTGGTAAGGGATCGGTTGTAGCGCAACCGCAGCAGCGGCAGGGTGGTGCCGTCGGCTAGGTCGTCGGTAACATAGGCGAACGCGCCGTGGTGGCGTACCCGCACGGTGGCCGGTTGAGGCCAGCGTTCCTGGGCGCGTGCCAGCAGGCCTTAGTGCAGCGAGACCTTGGTCGACTCGGGCGGTGAGGCCATAGGTCACGATCCTGCCCGATTCCGTCTCACCCCTATAGTCGATCCTGGAGTGGGTGGATTGAGTGGCTGTGCGGAGCCCGTATGCGATCACGCTGGACGAGGTGGATCGGCGGACATTGGAGGCTCTGGCACGGCGCGGTCGGGCCGAGCATCGACAAGTGACGCGGACCCGGATCGTACTGGCCACCGCCGTCGGGTCCAACGCCGGCATCGCCTGCGAACTGCGGGTCGTCGAGGACACCGGTCGTAAGTGGCGCAAGCGGTTCCGCCACGACGGGTTGCCGGATTTGGTCGACCGGCCGCGCAACGGGCGGCCTCGGGTATTCCCGGCCGCGGTCGTGGCCGAGGTCAAGGCATTGGCCTGCGAGCTGCCCACACGGGCCGGGGCGCCGTTGTCCCGGTGAAGTTGCCCGGAATTGGCCCGTGAGGCGGTCGCACGCGGCGTCTGCGAGCGGATCTCGGCATCCATGATGCGCCGCTGGTTGGCCGCCGACGCGATCAAACCGTGGCAGCACCGCTCGTACACCCTTCCGCACGACCCGCAATTCGCGGTCAAGGCGGCCCGGGTGCTCGACCTGCACTCCCGAGTCTGGCAGGGCGAACCGTTGGGAGAGGACGACTTCGTTCTCAGCGCCGACGAGAAACCCGGCGTGCAGGCCCGCTACCGGCTCCACGACACCCTGCCCGCCGGTCCGCGGCGGCCGATGCGGGTGGAATCCGAATACTCCCGCGGTGGAACCCTGGCTTACTTCGCCGCCTACGACGTCCACCAAGCCCGCGTGATCGGCCGCTGCGCGTCCACCACGGGCATCGTCCCGTTCTCCCGTCTGGTCGACCAGGTCATGACCACCGAGCCCTACACCAGTGCCCGCCGCGTGTTCTGGATCGTGGACAACGGGGCCTCCCACCGCAACCGGGCCGCCGCTGCCCGGATGAAGCACGCATTCCCCAGCGCCCACATGGTCCATTTACCGGTACACGCCTCGTGGTTGAACCAGGTGGAGATCTACTTCTCCGCCGTGCAACGCGAAACACTCACACCGGACGACTTCGGCGACCTTGACGAAGTCGCCGAACGACTGATGTCCTTCCAGGGCCACTACAACGCCACCGTCCAGCCCATCGACCGGACCTTCACCGCCCACGACCTCAATCGACTGCTCACCAGGATCGGCCGCCATGATTGCCACGCGCCACAACCACTGACGGCATGATCACCCCTGACGAACTAACGGTCGCGACCACTAGCGCAGGACGTGGGCGACAAGCCGGTCGGTGAACTCCTTCGGCACGGGCTCGCCGGTCACCAGCGCGCGGTAGTGGATTGGGCCGACCAGTTGGTCCACCAGGAAGTCGATGTCGGTCTCCGGTGGCAACTCGCCGCGGTCGAGAGCGCGTTGCAGGGGCAAACGATCGCGTTCGCGCTGCTTGCCGAGATGGTCCGTGCGCAGCCTGGTCGCGACCTCCGGGTCGTGCTGCGCCTGTCCGGCGAGGGCGCGGAAGACGGTCCCGGCGTCCGACGTCGTCAGGAATTCGGCGAGGTTGCGCAGGTGGATACGCAGATCTTCGCCGAGGTCGCCACTGTCGGGCGGCGTGAGGTGCTGCACGGCGTCGTCGGTGAAGGCATCCATCAAGATCTCTGTCTTGGACGGCCACCAGCGGTAGATGGTCTGCTTGGCGACACCGGCCCTGGCCGCGATCCCTTCGATCGTGAGCCCGGCGAACCCGCGCTCGGCCAGCAGGTCGTCGGTCGCGTGGAGTACCGCTTGGCGGGCTTCCTCGCTGCGCCGGTGCCGGTTTCCGCGGTGGGCGGCGCGGCCGGTGTCGCCTTCCATTCGGGCTCTCCTCATCGGGTACTGCAGCGAGCGTAGTCGGCGCTAGCCACAACGCAACGTTGCGTCTACGCTAGCGGTGTGACCGACACCTTGCAGACTCGATCAGTGTTGACCGTGCTCGACCGCTTGTTCGCCGCGGCCGCCGTCGAGGACGAAGCCCCGTCCCCGTGGCCCGCGGCCCGTTCGTACGCCGACGCTTCCGCGCAAGAGCGCGCGGATGTACTGGAAGGCGTCCTCATGCCGATCTCCGCGCGCGGCGGCACGCTGCTCTACACACTGGTCCGGGCCGCCCGGCCGGAGACGGTCGTCGAGTTCGGCACCTCGTTCGGGATCTCGACCATCTACCTGGCCGCCGCGGTCACCGACAACGGCGTCGGCCACGTGCTGAGCACCGAGCTCAGCGAGGTCAAGATCGCCGCCGCGCGCGCGAACCTGGTCGAGGCGGGGGTGGCGGACGCGGTGACGATCCTGCCCGGCGACGCGCTGACCACCCTGGCCGAAGTCCCCGGGCCGATCGGCCTCGTGCTGCTCGACGGCTGGAAGGACCTGTGCCTGCCTGTCCTGCGGCTGCTGGAGGACCGGCTCGCACCCGGCGCCGTCGTGGTCGCCGACGACACTGCCCTGGCCTCGATGGGCGAGTACCTGGACTACGTCCGCGATCCGGCCAACGGCTACGCCTCGGTCGACTACCCCGTGGAGGACGGTATGGAGATCAGCTGCCGCACGGGTTTCCGCCACCTGAGCGGGAAATTCCCGGCCCCCGGAGAAAGCGCGACCACGTACAACGCCTGGCGGGGTCGCCACCCACATCCCCGAACCCGTACCCGCCACCACCGGCCCGCGAGTTCGCGGCCCCGCGCGACGGCGGCCGCCGGCCGTACCTCTCCGGTGCTCGGCTGCCGACGACGGCAGACAAGGTCGAGCACCATCCCGGTCCTCACGGCTGGCGACAGGATGAGCACCTCGCCCCCGGAAGATCTTGAAGAGAGTTTGCAAACTCCACCTCCCCGACGATCACGTCTGCAACTCCGAAGGCCGACTGTTCGGCCTCAACGACCTGCGCGGCGACGGTGACCTTGGGACCACCCGGAGTCTTGGCTGATGCAGTGGTCACCCTGACGCCCGACAACGGGGTGGCCGGACGGAGTTTCGGCACGGCTCCCGGTTGGATGCCCAGCGTCAAGCAGTTGAACGGCGAGTTCGTGGAGGGGCACAGCAGCTGCCTCACCGAGTGGGTGAGTCGCTTCGAAACGCCCAACGCCGACGTGAGCAGCCTCGTCGTGTCGTCCGGCGTCCACACCACCGGCCGGTCGCCCGACGGGCCGCCGGTCGAACGCCGACGACCGCCAGGCCGCTGTCGTCGATCACGACCGTGCGGCCCGCCGGCTCGTCGGGCAGCACGTCGAGGTCGACACCGGGCACCCGGGCTGCGGCAGCAACCACGTGTCGTCATGCGGCGGCGTCCGTCCAGTCGCACCACCCTGGTCGCCGACGCGCGGTGACCTACGGCAATACGGCCGGATGCCGCCGGACAAAGATCTACTGTGGACACTCCGGGTGGAATCGCTCGTTTTCGGGGCGTCTCAACGGGGTTGCGCCGTTCTGTGGTTTGCCCGACGCGCCGCCTGCTCGAAGGTGGGTGCGGGTAGTACGGGACAATGAGGGGAGCGCCCATGCGCAGGAACGGCTACGGGTTGGTGATCGGGGTGCTCGCGCTGGGCACGGGCGTCGTGGTGGTGCCGGCGGCGGGCGCGGCAGAGCAGGTCCCGTGCGACACGGCGAGCCTGATCGCGGCTATCGACCGCGTCAACGCCGCGAACACCTACGAGCAACTACAACTGACGCCCGGCTGCACCTACCGCCTCACGGAGCCGGTCGGCGACGACGCGCTGCCGATCGGCAACGCGGGATTGCCGCGGATCACCGGTCGCGTCGGGCTGCGCGGGGCGGACGTCGCCATCGTCCGCGACGAGGCCGCGCCGCGCTTCCGGGTGTTCCGGGTCGAGAAAGGGGCGCTGCTCGACCTCGACGGCATCACGGTTTCCGGCGGCCACACGCCCGACTCACTCGACGTGGGCAGCTGGCACCTGGACGGCGGCGGGATCCACAACGCCGGCACCACCGTGCTGACCCGCAGCACGGTGTCCGGCAACCGCACGGGCAACGGCGGGACGGGGAAGACCGGATCGCCCGGTGTGCGCGGCCAGCTCGGCGGATACGGTGGCGACGGCGGCGGCATCTACAACGACGGCGGCGGCGCGACGCTGCGGGTGCTGCAGAGCACGGTGCGGAACAACGTCACCGGAGACGGCGGCACGGGCGGCCAAGGCGGGCACGGCCTCCTGCTGGACACGGGCTACGCCTGGCCCGCCGGTGCCGGCAGCGTCGGGGGGAACGGGGGCCATGGCGGTGGCATCTACAACGGGGGCACGCTCGAACTGGTGGATTCCACCCTGGAGGGCAACCGGACCGGCGCGGGTGGCGCGGGTGGTGCCGGCGGTGACGGCTCCGACAACCCGCGCGGCAACCCCAGCAAGGGGGCCCAGGGCGGCACGGGCGGCCACGGGGGCAACGGCGCGGGTCTGGCCTCCGACGGCACGGTGACCGGGTCCCGCTCCGGCGCCGTGCGCAACACCACCGGGGCCGGTGGTGCGGGGGGCCGGGGCGGCAACGGCGGTGTCGGCCCGAACGGCGGCGCCGGTGCGGGCACGCCCGGGTGGCAGGAGGAGCACTCGTTCGCGGGCAACGGGGGGAACGGCGGCGGTTTCGCGTTGATGTCCGCCTCGCTGACCGACATCACCGTGGTCGGCAACCGCACGGGTGCGGGCGGGCGGGGCGGGCACGGCGGCAACGCCGGCTCGCCGGAGGCGTTGGCCGGCCCCGGGACGAACGGGGGCTACGGCGGTTCCGGTGCGGGCATCGTGCTGTTCGGGGTCTTCGGCCTCCCAAGGGCGACGATCTCCGGCGGCCGGTTGGCGGACAACGTGACCGGGGACGGCGGGGCGGGCGGTGACGGCGGCACCGGCGGGCGTTACGGGACCGGTGGATGGGGTAACGACGGCGGTTCCGGTGGCGGACTCGTCGTCAACCATCCCCGTGCCGCGGACATCGACCACCTGACGATCACCGGCAACCGCACCGGTGCGGGTGGTGAGGGCGGCCAGGTCCAGGTGGTCGGTGCGACCGAGGGAATCCCGGGGAAGCGCGGCACCGGCGGTGGCATCTCCGCGGGCCCCTTCAAGTACGACCCGGCCTTGCTCAAGGCCACCGACCTGACCGTGTCGGGCAACCGGCCGAACAACTGCACGGGCCTGCCCACGGTGTGCTGACCGGGAGCGGTGGCGTCCACCGGCCGGTGAGTGTTCATTGGAACCTCGTCACGTCGCCTGCCGTCCGGTCGTTGCCGGCGGCGGATGTCGAGTCTGGAAGACGCGTTCCCCCAACTACAGCCCGCTCCTCGAAGCGCACGAATGCTTCGACGGCAAGCATAATCCGAGCGTGCCGACGCTGCCGGCGATCGGCCTCAACGACCGCAGCGACCTCGACGAGCTGGTCCACGGTGTGCCAGGACTTGCTCGAAGCGCGTGTGGCGGCACCCGTCCCCCCGACCACGTTCCACAGCACGCCGAGGTCGGCGACTGCCTGCACGAGCTGACCGGATTCCGCTTCACCCTGGCCGGCGGGCTGGTGCCGAACACGAGGTTCCGCGCCCGGCCGGGACCGGTAGAGCGTGACCGCCTCGGCCCGGGACTCCGGCGGGTAGTGCTTCATCACCATCTGAACGGGATTCCTGTCCACCCGGATCGTCAGGATCCAAGTGCGTCCGGTGTCCAACACCCAGGGTCAAGTCCCCTAGTGTGTTCTCTACTATCCAGGTGTCTCACGACAGCCGAGACGCATAGCCTGGAAGCATGGCTGAAGAGTGCCTGATCTGCGCCAAGCATCGTGGGGAAGGCCCGCTGGTCGGTCACCGTGTCTGGGCTGACGAACACGTGATCGTGTCCCACCGACCCGTAGGAAACGACGGAACGACCGTCCTGGGGTATCTGTTCATGGAAAGCCGTCGCCACGCCCGTCGTTGGATGCGCTGACCGAAGTCGAGGCTGTGGCCATCGCCAGAGCAGCTTGGAGGGCTGCTCGTGGCCTGCGGGCCGAGCTTGGTCCCGAGTTCGTTTTCTCCGCGATCGTCGGCCGTAGTGTCGCTCACGTCCACCAGCACCTGTTTGCCCGCTACCGAAACACCCCAGAGCAGTACTCGTGGATGGATAGTGCGGCGTGGCCGGGCTCGAAGCGCGGAGGCCTCGACGAGGTTGCCGATCTGTCCGCACGGCTGGCCCTCCACCTGGGGTGCACATGTTCCTCCGCCGAGGTCTGGACCGGGCGTAGAGGTACTTGGTGAGACAGCTCTGAACTGCCCCAAGAGCGCCCGAAGAAGCGCTGACGCCAACGTCGTCCGGACCTAGTTGGCGGACCGCAGGTCAACGATGCTCCAACCCGCCAACTTCGGCCGGACAGGACAAGGCGGACCGGAACTCGACGCACCAGGCGTCTCACCGAGTCCCGGACGCGGGCTACCGCCGGCGTCCGGGAGTTCCCACCGCTTCCGGTCGAGGCTTCGGGATCGGGTCCCGGGCCTGCCGACCGGGCCACCGGTGAGGTGGGTCAGCGCGTGCCGCCGCGGTTCTCGACCATCGCGCTGTACTCGCCGGAGTTGTCCCTGTACGCGGAGGGCTTGTCGTTGTACGCGACCGTCACCTCGCCGGTCTGGTGCGCCTGGAAGGTCTGGCGGGAGCCGACCGCGAGCCACGGGCCCGAACCGATGCGGGCGATCAGCATCCCCGCCGGCACTCCATCCAGGGCGAGACCCGCAGGCACGTAGGCCCCGGAGTACCTGCCGTCGGTGTAGGTGGTCCCGTCGGGGTACGTCATGCGCGTCCCGCCGAAGCCTGCCGATCCGCTCCCGGAGACGGTGAAGACGTCGCCGCTCTGGACCGTCACTCCGGTCTTCACCCCGTCCCCGGCTGTCGCGGGCACTGTCACAACGATGGGGCCGCCCATGGCGACACCTCCAGAAAGTCTCGGTGAGTAGTTGCTTGATCACCGTAGGTTCTTCGTGAAGGGGGAGCCAGTAGCCCGCCGCCCCGCCCCGGCAGAAGTACACGGTCGGGTATGGGGCCGCCCCGAGCGGTCCGCCCGGCGGTCCGGTGTGGTACTAACCGGCGGAGACCGACCTGTTGGACTACGCCGACGACCCGGCGCTGGACCTGCAGCGCGGCTACGCCTACCGGAACCGGCTGCTGATCGCCGCCGGATTCGACGGCCTGACCGACGAACAGGTAAGCCTGCCCGCCCCGGTACTGATCACCAGGGAGAATGCCGCCGTGCCGAAAGTGGATCTTGCGCCTGGTGGTGCTCCGCCCGAGCCGGCGGGGTAGTTCGAGGTCGGCTACGTCGATGACGCTCGGACCGGCTGGCGCTCGCTCCGCCACCTAGCTCCGCCACCTAGCTCCGCCACCTAGCTCGGCCGTCGGCGGAAGGCCGCCCGGTCCGGGACCGGCTCGGTCAATTGTCGAGCTGTCGGCAGTCCTGGCCCGGAGATGTCGTTGCGGCCCGCCCACTGGCCGGAGTTGCAGGAGAACGTCAACTCCGTCGTCTCCGGCACGGGCGCGGCCTGCGCGGGGGGCGGGTGCCAATCACCGATTTCGCCAACTGGACCTGGACAACCTTTTCGGCTCGCGTCCGCATCTACCTGGCGGGCCGCAACTCGGTCACCGCTGCGTTGGCCCCGATCGGCCCGCACGAGTCGTCCCGCAATGCCGGGAGGGCCGATCAACGATGCGAGTTCGACTTGATCGCGCGGACGCTCGCACGCCATGGCTTGACCACTGCACGAGTCAGTCGGGCTCCACAAACGACTCGGCATTGCCCGGTGGTCTCGCGACGCGGGGTCGTCGGCGCGTCGCCCGGGTCGACGGCTCTGGTCGTGACGCCGGTCAGTCGGGGCCGTCGAGGAGCTGCCGCACGCGTCGGGCCTCCTTCTCCCGGTGTTGTTCGCGGTACTGCTTCAGGGAGTGCTGCCAGCACCGGCGGGCTTGGTCGCGTTCGCCCAGGGCGAGGTGCACCTGGCCGAGCACTTCGAGGACTTGGGCGGTGATGTAGGTGTTGCCCACGTCCTGGAGCATGGCGAACGCTTGACGGCCCCGGCTCAGCGCCTCTTCGGGGCGGTCGGTGCGGAAGGCCAGGAACGTCTCGATCGCGACGGAGATCGCCTCGCCGTTGGCGTTGTGGTGGCGGCGGTGCAGTTCGTGGGCCGACGCGACGTGGGCGCGGGCCTCCTCGTGCAGGCCCAGCAGGATCTCGTACCAGGCCGTCTGGTTGAGCGCGCGGGCCTCCCACTCCTCGTCGCCGCAGTCCCGGAAGAGTTCCAGCGCGCGGGTGATGTGCTCGAAGGCCGGTCCGATCTCGCCGTGCTCGCTCTTCGTCCAGGCGAGGATGCGGTGGGTGTGGGCTTGGCCGTGCAGGTCGCCGACGTCGCGGGTCAGCGTGAGCGCCTGCTGGAGGTGGTCGTGTGCCTCGGTGTGCCGTCCGGTCAGGGCGCTCGCCTCGGCGATCTGCCGGTGTGCCATGGCGCGGGATCCGGGGTCGTCGCGCCGCTCGGCGTCCGCGAGACCGATCTCCCCGACCGCGATCTGGTCGTCCAGCAGGCCCCTGCGCCAGTGGTAGGTGTGCAGGACTGGGACGAAGTGGGCCGCGGTGGTAGGCCAACCGCCGCGCTCCGCGAGGCGTTGCGCGGCCAGGACGCAGGTGTGCTCGGTGTCCAGCCAGGCCAGGGCCGTCGACTCGGTCGACAGCGGGAGCGGTGCGCAGCCCGGCGCGGGAAGGTCGTCCGGGGCCGTCGACTCGCGGTGCGGGTCGAGCACCTGGTCGGCCGCGCGCGTGGTGTGCAGGTAGAAGTCGACCACCCGGCGCAGCGCCGCGTCCCGTTCGGCCGGGGTCACGTAGGTGTCGGCGGTCTCCGTGGTGTGGCGTCGGATGAGGTCGTGCACCTGGTAGCGGTCGGGGGCGCTGCGGTGCAGCAGCGAGAGCTGTTCCAGGCCGCGCAGGGCCGCTCTGGTGCGCGCGGTGCCCTGGCCGCTCAGGGCGGAGGCGGCGGGCAGGCTGATGTCCGGACCGGGCGCGAGCCCGATCAGCACGAGCACGACGGCCTGCTCCGGGGCCAGCACCCGGTAGGACCACGACAGCACGGCGGGCAGGCTGGCGGTGGGGTCGACCGAGTCGAGCGCCTCCACGCCGGCGTCGCGCAGTTCCGCGACCAGGCTCGCCAGCGGCAGGTCCGGTTCGACCTCGGCGCGCCCGGCGACGATGCCCAGCGCCAGCGGGTAGCCCTGGCAGAAGCCGGCCAACCGGTCCACCTCGACGGGTTCGGCGTCCATCCGCGACTTGCCGATCCGGTCGCCGAGCAGCGCGCGGGCCTGGGTCTCGCCCAGGACGCCCAGGGGCACCTGCCGCGCGCCGTGCCCGGTGGTGAGGCCGGGCAGCCTGCTGCGGCTGGTGACCAGGACGGTGCACGTCGGGCTGCCCGGGAGCAGCGGCGCCACCTGCTCGGCGGTGGCTGCGTTGTCCAGCACGACCAGCATCCGCGCGCCCGCGACGAGACTGCGGAACAGCGCGGCCTGGGCGTGCGGCGCGGTCGGGGTCTCGGCGGGGCTCGCGCCCAGGGCGTCGAGGAAGCCCCGGAGCGCGACCGCCGAGGACATCGGCTGCCCCTCCGGGCTGAACCCTCGCAGATCGACGAAGAGCTGGCCGTCCGGGAACCGGTCGAGGTTGTCGTTCGCCCAACGCAGCGCGAGCCACGTCTTGCCGATGCCGCCCGGTCCGCTGATGGTGCAGATGCCGACCGCGTCGCCCGCCTCGTCCACGGTCGCGGTGAGGGCGTCGAGCTCCGTCGCCCGGCCGGCGAACGCCCGCGGCGGCGCGGGGAGCTGGCGGGGAGCCCGCTCCCGGGACTCGGCGGTCGGGTCGCGCAGCAGTTCCGCCGGGTCGGACGGGTAGGGGTGGTCCGGGACGCCGACCCACCCGGTGGTCGAGGTTTCCTTGACCTGGACGGAAATCCGCCGGAAGGTCGCCGGGTCGACGGCGCTGTGCCGGACCACCTCGTCGAAGAACCAGTTCGAGGTGATCAGGGCCAGTTCGCCTGGCGACTCCGCCAGGGCGGTCTTGAAGCGGGGCGCTTCGAGCAGCCGGAAGGTCAGGTTCACCGCAGCGGCCGTGACACCGTGCTCGTCGTAGGCGACCTCGCCCGCGTGCACCGCCATCCGCAGCCGGATCCGCTCCTCGGGCGGGTGCGCGTGGTTGTGCTCGTGCACGGCCGCCGCGAGCGCCGGGGGCACCTGCTCCACGAACCGGGCCTTGGCCACGTTCGGCGGGACGAGGACGAACACCGCGTCGCCCCGGTCCTCGTGGTCGCAGTCGTCCCACGGCACGCCGGTCGACTCGAACACCGAGCGCAGCATCCCGTAAAGACCGGTGCGCACGGCCAGTTGGTGCACGGTGGTGCGGCGCGGACTGCCGAAATTCTCGACATCCACGACGACGATGGTCCGGTGCACCGCGAGTCGATGTCGATTCATCCCCAGTCCTCGTGTGTCGGCAGTCGGACGATCGGCAGACTAGGCGCGCCACACCCCCCACACAACGACCGGACTGAAATCGACCCCTATTGCGGGGGCGAATCTGATTCCATTCGGCGGAGCATTCATCCGGCCGTGGATTCCCACCGCACATGTGCGGTCGACGGCGCGACGGACAGGGACTTGAGTTTATTTCACAACGAAGAGCGGTCCGCCGACGCGCCTCCCGGGGGAGACCGGCGAAGCCCATGACCGAGTGGCCACGCGTACGGGTGAGTGTGGTCGGTGATCTACCGGGAAGACCCCCAGGTGCCGGGGAGGGGCGCTGCCGCCGAACGAGGCCGCACCGATCCCGGGAAGATCTCGCGTGCGCGGGGACGAGTGTCAGACGGCAAGCAACTTCTCGACAGAGACCCCGACGAACTCTGGGACGACGAACTCGGAGCAGTCTCAGGAGGCGTCAACTGGTCCTCCGACCTCGACGCTCCACCAGGAGAACACCTGACCGTCATCGGCCCCGACTTCGACGACGCCGCACCCGCGAAGGTCGACTGGTGACCGTCATCATCCTCATGGCCGCACCCGAAGGCCTCCGTGGCCACCTCACCCGATGGATGGTCGAAGTAGCCGCCGGAGTCTTCGTAGGGACACCCGGTCAACGCGTCCGCGAACGTCTCTGGGACCTGCTTCCGACGAACCGGCTGCGGCAGAGGACTGGCTGCACCTCGTCCCGCGCATGCGGGAATCTTCCCGAGAACGACCCGAGGCGGTTGCCACCCTGGGGCACTTCGGCATGTCCGCGCGGACGGGGCCCGAGGCGCACGCGGTGGTCGGCTACTTTCCCGGCAGCAAACCGGAACGGGACCGGTTCGCCCTCAGCCACGAGCGGGGGCACCTGGTGCTGCACGGCCACCGCCGCGCGGAGGAACCCGAGGACGAGGCCAACCGGTTCGCCGGCGAGTTCCTCATGCCGCGCCAGCGGGCGCGGGAGATCCTCGGCCTCGACCTGATCCTGAAGGACTACGCCCGCCTCAAGTCGATCTGGGGCATGTAGAGCCAGGCGCTGATCATGCGGGCGTGACACTGCGGCTGCATCGACGACGCCCGCCGCCGGCCGCTGTACACGCAGCTCTCGGCACGTGGCTGGCGCAAGGACGAGCCGGTGGTGAGAGCCGCTGCTGGCGTGGAAGTTGCTGGCCGCGCGGTTCGGCGACGTCTCGCCCTACGCCGCCGCCGTGGACGAACTCGCCCTGCCCGCCGTGATCCTGCGCTCGCTCATCCCACGGCCCCAGGACCAACCACCACAACCCGGGCCGGGCCGTCGCATGCTGGAACGGACGGCGTCCCGTTCCGGCATGCGAGGGCCTGCCGGACCGGGATGCCCGTCCTGGTGTCCCGCCCGTTGTCGCGGGTGGCTATTCCGAGATGTGCGCTTCGGTCTCGGGCGTATCCAGCCACATGGTCTGCCGTCCACCGGCGAGGGTCATGCCGAACCGGTCGGGGTCGGGTTCGCCGTGTCGGTGCCACCAGTCGTGGGCGGCTTCGACCTCGTCCCACAGCCGGCGCGGTCCGTGTTGGCGGACATCGAACCGGCTGGCGGCGGTGGCGTCGGGCGTGGTCTGCACCGTCGCCCACGACCCGCTGTCGACGTGGAACAGCAACAGTTCCCACACGTCCGGATCGGTGTCGTCGTGCGCGACGGAGTGCTGCACGTCGGGCACCTGCACGCCGACCGCGAACGAGCCGCCGCGGTCGTAGACGGCCCGGTTGGGCGGGAGGCCGGTCGTCGTGGCGGGCAGGTCGGAGTCCTCGGCGAGGCGGCCGAACCGGGCGGCGTGCCCCCACGGTGTGCGGTGGTCGCGCAACGGCATGAAGAACGCGTCGCCGGCCACGGATCCGGTTGCCGTGCCGTCGTCGTGGACGACCAGCGTCACCAGCACCCCCGCGCCCCACGTGGTCCGCCACGGCACGACGAGCCGCCCGCCGGGCCGGGTCTGCTCGATCCACGCCTGCGGGATGCGTCCGGCCGCGACGGCGGCCGTGGCGACGACCCGGTCGTACGGGGCACGGTCCGGGTGGCCGGCCGCGCCGTCCCCGGTGACCACGACCGGGTCCAAGCCCGCGTCCTTGAGCGCCTGGCGCGCGCGGTCCGCCAGCTCCGCGTCCAACTCGACCGTGACCACCTGCTCGTCGCCGAGCCGCGACGCGAGCAGCGCGGCGTTGTAGCCGGTGCCGGTGCCGATCTCCAGCACCCGCTGGCCGGGCTCGACGTCGAGCGCGTCGAGCATCGACAGGACCAGCGACGGCTGGGACGCGCTGCTGGTCGGGTTGCGGCTGGTCGCCGGCCACACCGTCGCGCCGTCGCCGAGTTGCGTGACGATCGGCCGGTCGCTGTAGACCGCAGCCGCCCACCCGTCGGGGTCCGCGGCGCGGTCGAGCGGGGCCGGCCGGCCGGTGCGGTCGTCCACCCAGCAGCGGGCCGGGACGAACGCGCCCCGGTCCACGGAGGTGAACACCTCCGCCCACGTCGCCGGCACGGCGTCGCTGGTGCGCAGGGCGGCGACCAGGTCGGCGTGGGTCCTCACTTCCCGCTGCCGTGGTTGCCGCCATCGGGGCCGTCCGGGTTCGACGTGCCGCCCGAGCCGCCCTGCGGCTTGTGCGGCTGGTCCGCCGTGTCCTGGTCGCTCTTGTCCTCGTGCTTGCCCATGGCGTGTCTCCGCGGCGGTCGGGTCGTGGGTTCGCGCCACACCCTCCCGAGAGCGCCCGGCCGGCGGCAAGGACCCGACCGGGTACGAATCGGTTCCCTTCCGTCGTCGTCGGACGGTGGGCGGGTGGCGCGGCTGGGTGCCGCGCCTGTCGCCGTGACCGCCGAGAGCAAAGGGGCTTGCAGTGAGGACGTGCTGGGCGGACCTGCCGGAGACGGTGCGGGCCGAACTCGAACACCGGATCGGCCAGGTGCGCGACGCGCGCGAGGTGCACGAGGGGCAGAACATCGACATCTGCGCCGTGCTGACCACCGAGACCGGGACCGCGTCCGTCAAGGCGGTCGAGTGCGTGAACATCCACCGCAGGTGGCTGCGCACCGAGCTGGCCGCAGCCACGCACACCGGCGGTATCGCACCGCGGGTGCTCGCGCACGCCGACGTCGCGGCTGGCCGGCCGTGGTGTTCGAGCGACTCGACGGCCGGGCCGCGAGTCTCGTGCCGGGATCGCCGGACCTGCGGACGGTGGCCGACGTGGCGATGATGATTGGTCTGCTGCCGGCGGTGGGGCTGCGGCCGTTGACCGACCGGTGGTCCACGATCGACTGGTGGCCGCAGCCGGCCGCCGACCACCCGGACGCGGTGCGCGGGCTCGACGTCGCGCGGCTGGGCCGGCTGACCGGGCAGCTGCCCGGTCTCGGTGAGCGGGTGAAAGCCCATGCCTTGCTCATGGGCGCTCGTTACAACGGTGTCAGGCCATTTCTTAAGGTCGGGTCCACTGTGGAGGGTTTGTGGAGGCCCGCCACAGGCACCCTCCCTACGTCGGCTTGGCGGCACCCGGCCGTCTGCGCGACCCGGCGGGCGCATCTCCCCCTGTGCGCCCGCAGCTTCTCGGGGCCGGACCTGGTCGTCGCGGCGGTGCCTCCGGGCCGACAAACTCCCGCGATCGGCCCGGGACTCCTGAAGCCTGCCTGAAGCGAGGGAGGAGTCGGGCCGACCTTGATGGTGGACGACCGGTTGTCGTTGATTTCGTCGTGGCGCGAGACCGGGGCCGGACACACCTCGCTCGACCGGCAGCAATCGTCCCCCGCCGTGAGGGTAGTGATGCCAGCCTTGGAGGATGAGGTCCTACCGCACTCCCCGCCCCGTGCGGGCACTGCCGTCCGCGCCGCCCCACGTCGTTCGCCCGGCGCGTCTGCGAAGGCCGATCCGTCGGAGACCGCGATTAGGTCCGCGACGGGCGTGGAACTGGACCGCGGTCGCGTCACTGCTGGCGGCGACGGCGGCCGGGGCCGGCGTGGTGTTCACCGGTTTGTCGTTGCAGGCCACCCGGGAGCAGAACGCGGTGACCGAGCAGGGACAGCTCACCGACCGGTTCACCAAGGCCGTCGACCAGCTCGACCGGATCGGAGCCGACCACCTCCAGGCCCGGCTGGGCGGGATCTACGCGCTGGAACGACTCGCCCGCGACTCGCCACGCGACCACCCCACCGTGATCGAGGCCCTGTCCGCGTACGTCCGCAGCACCACACCACGCCGGCCGAACGATCCCGGCACCCCCGGCTACGCGCCCTGCCCGGAACAACCCGCAGTCGACGTCCAAGCCGCCCTGACCGTCCTCGGCCGACGCGACACCGGCCACGACCAGGGCACCCGCGTCGACCTGACCGAAACATGCCTGGGACGCGCGAAACTTGCCGGCGCGGACCTCGACGGCGCGGACCTCGCCGACGCGGATCTCGGAGGCGCGGACCTCGGAGTCGCGGACTTCACCGGCGCGGACCTCAGAGGCGCGAACCTCTCCCGCGCGTACCTCGAAGGTGCGGTCCTCGCTGGCGCGGACATCTACAGCGCCTACCTCACCGGCACGAACCTCAGAGGCGCCAACCTCGAAGGCGCGAACCTCACCGACGCGAACCTCACAAGCGCGAACCTCACCGACGCGTACCTCGAAGGTGCGGTCCTCGCCGGCGCGAACCTCACCGACACCCGTCGGTGAGGGCACGTGGATCAGCAGGTATGAAGGGGTATCTGCTGTGCTGGTCGGACGGTTGGGACGGTCGGGTCGGCGACGACCGCCGCCGGTGCCGAGAAGTAGCGCGCCATGACTTAAGCAGCGACCGCCAGGTGCAGCCCTCCAGCCGGGCGGACGCCGCCGCCATCAGCTCGTCGTTCCCGTTCCATCATTGGGCGCGTGAGTAATGCCGCGTCGGGCTGGTGGACCGTCCGGTCACCCTCCAACGCCGCCCCGACCACGTGGTGTTCGCCGTATCGCCGCCATTCCACGCGAAGCAGACTAGGGCCGCATTTCTGCGGACGACAGCGGGTCGGGCCCGGCTCGGGGTCCCCGGTTTCAGGTGGCGCGGGGAATCGCGTCGGGGTTGTCGTGTGTCCAGCCGGTGGTGCGCAGGCGGCCTTGGTCGTCGCGTTGGACCCCGCGCTGGTTGCGGGCTACGAACGCCGCGCGGTCGGGGTCGACGCGGGCGATGGTCACCGGCTCGGGCGGGCGGGAATTCACCCGGGAACGGTAGCGGTCCCCCGGACCTGCCCGAACGGGTGATGCCCGACCGCGGGCCGCGTTGGTCCACAAAGGACTGCAGCCGCCGACGACGAGATGCCGCTCCCGCGCGTGCCGGTGCGGGCGCGGCTGGTCGGACTGGACCTGGAGTTCTCGGCCTGGAGGGTTCTGGCTTCAGGCCCGCGCGGCGGCGTTGTGCTGGGTGATGGCCTTGTTGACCGCCGAGGGGGAGACGCCGATCGCGGCGGCGACCTCGGCGTGGCTGGCGGTGCGGGTGGCTTCGCGGACGGCGGCGAGCGTCGCTCGTTGCGCGCGTTTTTGGGTCCGGGATGCGGGTACGAGAGATTGTCTCCACGTCGTCCAGCAGCGTGGCGGCCTGGGAAAGCTCGGCCGGGGGGCGACGGCCTCGGCGACCACGACGTTGCGGTGCCGTCCGCCGGCGCAGGAGACGCCGACCCGGACGGGCCGGGAGCGGGGTGCGGTGGCGAACAGGGCCAGCACGGCGGCGGAGATCAACGGGCTGGAACTCGCTGGCAGTGGTGTGACCGTGTCGGTGCGCACGATCGGTCGCCTCGTGGCCTGCCCCGGCTTGAACCCCGCCGGTGGGGCGAAAAGCGCGGCTCGTGAGGTGCAGTTGCCGCGTCATCCATCGGAGGTCGAGCGCTTGGCGGAGGCCAGTGGCGGCGGCATTGCCTGCTGTTGGTTGGTGATCTCGGTACGTGCCGCCGCCCTGGCCGGATCTGGGGCGGAAGTACCAAAGGATGGGAACGGGGCTGACCTGCGGATTCGTATCGGCAGCTTGGTGGTGAAGGCGTGCTTCGCGCTGGAGCGGCCGGATGGGTCAGGAGGCGGCAGAGGGTAGGTGCTGACCCGCTCGGCAGGACCAGTCGTTACATGCTCCGGTGGTCGAGCCCATGCTGCCCACGGCCGGGGACCGCCCGAGGGCGACGGCTGGAGCGTGGAGTTCAAGTGGGACGGATCCGCGTGGGTTCCGGACTTCTCGCAGGGGTTGCGGTGCGGCCGGTGGGCCTGGCTCGCCGTAGCGTGCCGGGGTGGTCGGGTTCCGCCAGGTTGCTGTGAGTATGGCGGTGCTGCGTTTGCCGGTGGGGTGCTGGCCCGCGCCGAGCAGCGGATGCCGCGGCCTGGGCAAGCTGCGCAAGCGTCCGGTCACGTTGCCGCCGTTGGCCGAGGCCGGCACTCCCAGACCGCTGCCGGTCTCCGCCACCGCCACGATCCAGGGCCGGCTGTGGCTGGCGCTGGGTTGGCGGCGCGTCTGCGATCTGGACAGCCGGCGGAGCGCCTCACGGTTGCGGTGCACGATCCAGGGCGCGTGCGCGGCGGTTCATCGCGCTGTGGATCGGACGCGGCCACGCCCGTGGTCTCGCCCACGCCGCTGGATCCCTTTCGTCGCCTCGACCCGCAGCAGTCGGCGTGCTCCGGTCGGTGCTGGATCGACAGCCGACACCGCGCGGTGGGGTCCCGATCCGATACCGGAGGGCCACGCGGCCGGCCGGACGATCGCCCTGACCGACTCCGGAAGCTTCATGCGGCCCTGGTGGGCGATCGGCAGTGGCCTTCCGCTCGGAGGCAGGGGTCCGATCCGGGTGTGGCGGGTGGTGGTCGTGGACCGGTCGTTCGGCCACGGGCTGCCCGGTTGGTTGTCCGGGCAGCCCGTGGCTGTGGCGTCAGCGGCAGAAGAGGGTGAGCGGCAGGACGTGGGCGGCGCAGGTCGCGGTCGCGGAGTCGTTGGCGGGGTCGGGGTCGTCGGGCGTGCTGGTGGTGCGGGTGGCGGTTGCGGTGTAGGGGAGGTTGAGGGCGAGTAGTCCGGGTGTGGCGGTGAAGGTGGTGGTCGCGGTCTGACCGACCGCGAGCGGCCCGATGGTACAGGCGAGCTGTTTGAGCCCGGGGTTGTAGGCGCAGCCGGTGGCGTTGGCGGTGGCGGCGGGCAACTGTGTGGTGATCGTCGCGGTGGTGAGCGGGCCTGGCCCGTTGTTGGTGACGGTCAGGGTGTAGGTGACGTGGAGTAGCGCCACGCCCTTTGGTCCGGCCGACAAGCCGATGGCCAGATCCGCCTGTTGCGGGGCTTTGATCGCCAGGCTGTGGTGGTTGCCGCCGGTGATGGCGACGATGCCGGACGACGCCGCGGCCGGCACCGTCGACTGACCGTTGCCGTTGTTGCCCCAGGCGAGCACTGATCCATCGGACTTCAGTGCCAGGTTGTGGGAGCCGCCGGCGGCGATGGCGGCGACGCCGGACGTGGCCGCGGCCGGCACCGTCGACTGACCGACGCTGTTGTTGCCCCAGGCCAGGACCGAGCCGTCGGACTTCAACGCCAGGCTGTGCAGGGTTCCGGCGGAGATGGCGATGACGCCGGAGGTGGCCGCGGCCGGCACCGTCGACTGACCGAAGCCGTCGTAGCCCCAGGCCACGACCGAGCCGTCGGACTTCAACGCCATACTGGAGAACTGGCCGGCGGCGACGGCGGTGACGCCGGACGACGCCGAGGCCGGCACCGTCGACTCACCGGAGGCATTGCTGCCCCAGGCGATGACCGAACCGTCGGACTTTAACGCCAGACTGTGGAATTCGCCGGCGGCGATGGCGGTGACGCCGGAAGAGGCGGAGGCCGGCACCGTCGCCTGGCCACTGTTGTTGTAGCCCCAGGCGATGACCGATCCATCGGACTTCACCGCCATACTGTGGGCGTAGCCGGCGGCGACTGCGGTGACGCCCGAGGAGGCTGCGGCAGGCACCGTCGTCTCACCGACCTGGTTGTTGCCCCAGGCGATGACCGAACCGTCGGACTTCACCGCCAGACTGTGTGCCAAGCCGGCGGCGACGGCGGTCATGCCGGAGGATGCCGAGGCCGGCACCGTCGACTGACCGACGCTGTCATCGCCCCAACCGATGACAGCGCCCGGCGACGCGGCCGCGGCTGGCACGGCGAACCCGAGACCGCCCAATGCTACGACTACGGCCGACGCCAGACAGCGGCGAGCGATTCTGGTCTTGGTGGACATCACCGTTCTCCTCCCGAAGCAGGTCCGAAAAGATCAGGTGCGCACCTGTGTGGTCACTACATCGGACATACGTTGCATCTCGTTAGTCCGTATGCCGTAACGTTATTCGGAACTCCGAGGTTCCCAATCCGCGAGAGCTGTTCGAACCGAGCCGTCCCATGGGTTCCGCATCGCTGTCGTGACGCGACGGTCACCTACCAGGCGCGCAGCACGTCGAGCCGTGATGTTCCAGCAGTGCCCAGCCAGGCGCGGGTCGAGGTCTTGCGAGCGCTGGCCGCGCGCTGCTGATGCCAGCTGGGGCGCTCGGCACACGATGCAGGACGTAAAGAGTACGACACGCCCTTACGGCAGATGGTCGATGATCCGGTCGTGGAGGTTGGCGATATTTGCCTGGGCACCGGGATACCGAGGTCGGGCGCAGCCATGGCTCCAGGCGGCGGAATATAGGTGCTGACCCGCTCGGCAGGACCAGTCGTTACGGATACGCCTTCGCTCCGCTTGACGTGAACGTCTGAACAGTCCGCTTCGGTGCACGGGTGCGTTTGTCGCGCACTACCGTGTTGCCGGTGACATCCGAGGATGAGGCATCGCCTCTGTTCCGACCGCTGCCCTGGGCGCACAGACGACTGCGGCTGCCTGCGAGGCACTGCTGCTGAACCTGCGGGATGTCGTCGGTGCCCGGTCTCCGCCACAGGACAACGCCCGTCGCCTGTCAGGGTGGCGTCCTCGGACACATCGGGCGGTCGGCAAAGCCGTCGCGCGCCGCACGGACGAGGTGACCGTCGCGGGCCCGGTGCCCGAGGAGTGGTCCGAGCCGTTGATGTACGCAGCGGTCTACGAACCGGACCCGAGCTTCATGTCGGAGGGTTGACACGAACTGGTTGATCTCGCACCGCAGCGGACCCGTCCCGGCTGCGACATCGCCCGCTGCCTAAGGGCTGTCACGTAACTGATCTTGTGGTTGACACCGGGTGGTGCTTCCCTGGTCAGCCGGTGAGGTTGTGGAGGTGGGCGATGCCGGAGGTGGTGTCGCGCAGGGTGTGGGCGGCGCGGCGGTAGTCGCGCAGGATGGTCCGGTTCTTCATGTGGGCCAGGGCGTGTTCGGCTCGGGTACGGATCGACCGGTGGACGGTGTTGGGGTCTTTCTGCCAGTCGGCGAGTGGGCTGCCGTCGCGGGGTTTGCGGTAGGGCGTGATCACTTCGGGGTTGCCCTGGTGGCCGCCGTCGGCCATGACGGGTCGGCCTTCGAGTATGTCGGCGATGCCGGAGTCGCGGTAGACGGTGCGGTCGTTGCGGTTGCCGGGTTTCGGGTCGCCGGTGGCGATCACGAGGCGGGTGCCGTCGACGATCGCGACCTGGTCGATCCGGCGGCGCTTCACCGGGGCCAGGGTCGGCAGCGGGCCGACGGTGTCCACGACCCGGTTCGCCGCGGCGTGCGACACCCCGAGCAACGGCCCGAGCTGCCGCATCGTGAGGTTGGTACGCCAGTAGGTTGCCACCAGCAGCACCCGGTCGGCCAGATCCAGTCGCCACTGCCGGCCAGGACGTCCGTCCTCGATCGTGTCACCGCCGCGCGCGGCCACCACCCGCACCAGCTTGCGGAACTGCCCTGGCTGCAAGCCCGTGAACGGTGCGATCCACTCCGACCGGGACTCCGAGATCACCCTGCACTCGATCATGATCCCCGATCCAGCCCGGCGACCGATCACCGAGTTACGTGACAGCCCTTTGGCGTGGCGAGCGGCAATGGCAAGGGTCAGATCTTCGTAAAGGTCGAGGTCATCAAGACCGTCCTGGAACACGCGACCGTGAACCTGATCGAAGAGACGATGCGGCTGGCGAGGAGATGGAAGAGACTGATGCCGCTCCGGCCGTCACCGTCGGTTGAGGGTGAGCACCCCGACGTGATTCTTCGCCGAGGTGCTCGTCGCGCCGGCCGACGTCAGGTGGTCGTGTGTTCCCAGTCGCTGCACGTGGATTCCACCACGCGCCTCGTGCTCAGGTTCACTTCACAAGCCCGGAACGTGAACCTCTGTCCCTCGACGGAGAAGCTCTTGTTCAGGTTGGTCCAGCCGGCCTGAGCGCTCCCGTCCCAGTACGCCACTCCTGATCGGTTGCCGGAGTACCAGTCCATTCCCGCCGGTTCGTTGTTGCTGGACAGGTCGTTCAGCCAGAACCACTCGCCGTGAGGCTGGAAGCACGCCTTGGCCCGGTCGATGCCCCAGGGATTGGCCAACGCGCAGACCTTCGCGCGGCCGTTGTTGTACTCGTCGTCGGACACGTTGGTCGTGCGCTGCCAGCCGTCAGCCGCCATGGCAGGAGATGCCGTGGCGAGGCTGAAGCAGCTTGCCAGAGCCGCGATCGCGGCGAGTGCCCGCAGGACCCTTTTCGTCTTCATGAATTCCCCCTCTGCTCTGATCTTGTGGTGCGGTGCCCCACTGTGCGCGACCGATCTGGGGAAGATCTGGAATCGTTCTGGTTTCGACTGGTGAGGCCCGCTACACCCGGGTGCGAGGAGCGATGCGGGGCAGGGGGAGCGGTGGGGGTCGAGTTCGGTCTGTTCGGTGGCGTTCGGGCACGCATCGACGGTCGGCCGGTGGATCCCAGCCATCCTCCGCAGCGGTGTGTGCTGGTGGTACTGCTGGTGGAGGTCGACATGTCGTGTCGGTCGAGCAGCTCGTTGATCGGGGGTGGGCGGACCGTTCTCCGCTCCGGGTGCGGGACACGCTGTACGGCTACGCGTACCGACTCGATCCGGTCCGGCGCGCCGCCGCCATCGTCGCGCTGCGCTGACCGGCGCGGGCGTGTCCCGGCGTGGGCACCCGTCCGGCACGGCGGCCACAGGGTCTTGCTGACGCGCTGTGCGGTGGGCGACGTGCGACGAGGGGTGGTTGGCCCGAACACCGGTCGCGCCCGCAGGCGGCCGCATAGGGTCGGGATCATGACCGCCACCGCCTCCGACGCGCTCGACCTCGCCACCGGCAACGCCCGGTTCCTGCTCTCCGTGCTCGCCCGGACCCGGGGCCAGGACTACCGGGAGCACCGCGGGTTCGCCGTCATGACCGGCTCGCGCCTGGTGCGCGTGCTCGTCCTCGGACCGGACCCGTCCGCCGCCGACCTGGCCGAGATCGGCCGTCTGGTGGCCGGCGCGCCCGACCAGGTCGTGGTCGAGGACCCGTACAGCGTGGTCGACGGGAGCCCGTGGGGGCTGACCTCGCGGCCACTGCCGGTGATGATCCGCCCGCCGGCACCGCTGCCCGAGTCGCACCTGGAGGTGACGCCGGTCGTCACGCCGGAGCAGGTGGCCGTCGCCGAACGGGTGATCATCGACGGCTTCCCGCTGCCGGGCTTCACGGCCGGCGAGACGTTCACCCCGGCCCTGCTCGACGTGGCCGGCGTCCGCCTGTTCCTGGTGCAACGGGACGGCGACGTCGCCGGCGCGTGCATGTCCGTCGTGGACAACGGGATCGGCGGCCTGTACTGGGTCACCACCCTGCCCGCGCACCGCTCGCAGGGCGTCGGCCGGGCGTTGATGCACGGTGTGCTCGGCGGTGCCGACGTGCCGTACACGCTGTCGTCGGCGACGGCGGGCAAACCGCTCTACGACTCCCTGGGCTTCGAGGCGGTGGCGTCGGCCACCTGGTGGACGCGTCCCGAGGGCTGACACGTCCGCCAGGTCCGGGGCTGACGCGTCACGGGGGTTCGACGCGCCATGGGGGAATCGACGCGCACCGCCTCGCGCGGTCGGGTCACTCCGGCCCGAGGTAGCCCACCTCGGGCGCGCCGGCGGGCTCGTAGTTCGCCACCGTCACTCCGGCCCTCGTCGTCCGGCAACCGGTGAGCCGCAGCCCCGCCGGCACCGCGCCCGCCTCGAACAGCCGCTTGCCCCCGCCCAGCACCACCGGGAACGTCCACACCTGGTACTCGTCGACCAGGCCGTGCCGGGCCAACGCGTGCACCAGGCGCGTGCTGCCGTGCGTCTGGAGGTCGCAGCCCGGCGCGGCCTTGAGCCGGGCGACGGCGGCCAGGTCGGGCAGCACCGCGGTGCCCGCCCACGCCGGGTCGGTCAGCGTCGTGGACACCACGTGCTTGGGCAGCGCGTTCAACGCCGCCGCGATCGGGTCCGCCGGGTCGGTCACGGCCGGCCAGTAGCCGGCGAACATCTCGTAGGTGCGCCGGCCGAGCAGGAACGCGCCCGCCTCGCCGAACCGGCCGCCCATGGTCGCCAGGAAGTCCTCGTCCACGAACGGCACCACCCAGCCGCCCGACCCGAACCCGCCGTCGCGGTCCTCGTCGGGTCCGCCCGGCCCCTGCGCCACACCGTCCAGGGACACGAACATCGTCACGGTCAGCCTCATCGGTACTCCTCCTGGTTCGTCCGCCGTCACCACCACGACGAACGGCCGCGACCCGGATCGACACCCGACGCCCCCGGGAATTCCCGGCATCCGGCGCGGACACCCGGTGACTCGTGCACCGCCGGTCGCGAGCCGCCCCGAAGGCCGCCGGGTGACCGCCGTACTTCCTCCGGGTGAATTCCGGAAATGCGGCAGGTCTTTCGGTCGCGGTCGCCCGGGTAATTCCGGCGACTACCGCGGAAAGGACGCTCGGCGCCGCAATGCCGATGTCTTCGCACGCCGCGGGCGGGTCGCGGGTCGAGGCCCGTTCACCTCCGGTGCGGGTCCGGTTCGACCAGTGCGGCGCACCGGCGCGCGGCCCGCACCGGCCGGGTTCCATTCCGTGGGACGGGACCCCGGCCCCAGGTCAGGGCGTCCCGGCGCGATGTGGGAGACTTCGCGACATGGCTCCTCTTCGCTTCGCCCTGCCTAACAAGGGCTCCTTGAGTGCTCCCGCGGCGCAAATGCTGGCCGAGGCGGGGTACCGGGTCCATCGGTCCGGGCGTGAGCTGATCGTGGCCGACCCGTCGAATGACGTGCAGTTCTTTTTCCTGCGGCCGAGGGACATCGCGGTCTACGTCGGCGAGGGCTCGCTGGACGTCGGCATCACCGGTCGGGATCTGCTGCTCGATTCCACGGTGAACGCCAAGGAAATCCTCCCGCTGGGCTTCGGCAAGGCGTCGTTCTACTTCGCGTCCAAGCCGGGCGGCATTTCCGACTCGGCCGGGCTGGAGGGCAAGCGGATCGCCACCAGCTACCCCAACCTGGTGGACAACCACCTCGCCGAGCACGGCATCAAGGCCACCCTGGTCCGGCTGGACGGCGCGGTGGAGACGGCCGTGGAGCTGGGCGTCGCGGACGCGATCGCGGACGTCGTGGAAACCGGCATCACGCTCAAGACCTCGGGGCTGGAGACGTTCGGCAAGCCGATACTGAAGTCGGAGGCGGTGCTCATCCAGGGCGACACCGTCGAGGACGTGCCGGAGGCGGTCCGCTCGGTGGAGATCCTGCACCGCAGGCTCCAGGGCGTGCTGATCGCCCGCCGCTACGTCATCCTCGACTTCGACTGCCCGGCCGAGACCCAGGAAGAGGCGTTCAAGCTGGTTCCCGGCATCGAGTCGCCCACCGTCTCGCCGTTGGCCCGCGAGGGCTGGGTGGCCGTGCGCTCGCTCGTGCCGCGCGACGACGCGCCGTTCATCATGGACGAGCTGTGGCGGGTAGGCGCCCGCGCCATCCTGGTGAGCTCGCTGGACACCTGCCGCATCTGACCTGTCGGCACGACCACGGAAGGGCGGTCCTCACGGGCCGCCCTTCCGTCGCCTTGAGAGGCGCGGCGTGGGCTTTGCGTTGCGCCGCAAGGCGACACTGTGACGAGCACCAGCGTGGCCGACAGCCGGTCGAGGAACACCGACCGACACTTCGCCCCGGCACTCATCGCGCGCCGACGCGGCCGGGCCGCCTCGCGGGCCTTCCGGACCGGGCCGACCTCCGCCACCGGAGCGCCCGACCACGCACGAGGTCGTCAGCGCCACTCGGTGTGCAAGGTGCTGTGCCAGATCGCGTGCCAGATGGCGTGCGATCGTCGTGCCAGTTTCGAGCCGGTCGTCATGCCAGATCGGATCTGGCGGGAGAACTAGCGCCTCCCCGGTGTGAGGGAGGTGCCGGATGCAGCCGCTGCACATCGCCGTGATCATCGGCAGCACGCGCCAAGGGCGGGTCGGGGACGCGATCGGGCGTTGGGCCGCCGAGATCGCGGGCGGGCGGGCCGACGTGGAGGTCGAGCTGGTCGACCTGGCGGACTACGAGTTCCCCGCGTCCTACCCCGACCAGCCGACCGCCGCGATGCGCCGGTTCGTCGGGCGGGTGGCGTGGGCGGACGGGTTCGTCGTCGTCACGCCCGAGTACAACCGGAGCTTCCCGGCCTCGCTCAAGCAGGCGATCGACTTCGCCTACGACGAGTGGCACGCCAAGCCCGCCGCGTTCGTCTCCTACGGCTACCGCTCCGAAGGCGTCTACGCCGTCGAGCAGCTCCGCACCGTCTTCACCGAGCTGCACGTCATGACGATGCGCAACGGCGTCGGCGTCAACCTGCTCGACGACGAGCCGCTGGACTCCGAGCAGCGCCGGCGCGCGGCCACCACGATGCTCGACCAGCTCACCTGGTGGGCGGTGGCGCTGCGGGACGCGCGCCACGCCCACCCCTACGTCTCGTGAGAGAGGAAAACACCGTGAACGCGATCGAAACCTCGGGGCTGGTGAAGATCTTCGGCGACACCCGGGCGGTGGACGGGGTCGACCTGACCGTCCCGGCCGGCACCGTCTACGGCCTGCTCGGCCCGAACGGGGCGGGCAAGACCACGACCGTGCGGATGCTGGCCACCCTGCTGCGACCGGACGACGGGGAGGCGCGGGTGTTCGGCCACGACGTGCGCGCCGATCCGAACGCGGTGCGCGAGCTGGTCAGCCTCACCGGCCAGTACGCGTCCGTGGACGAGGACCTGACCGGCACCGAGAACCTGGTCCTGCTCAGCAGGCTCATCGGGTACAGCCGCCCGCGCGCCAGGGAGCGCGCCGCGCAGATGCTGGAGGCGTTCGGGCTCACCGAAGCCGCCGGCAAGCAGGTCAAGCACTACTCGGGCGGGATGCGGCGGCGGCTCGACATCGCCGCCAGCATCCTCAACACCCCGCGCCTGCTGTTCCTGGACGAGCCCACGACCGGACTCGACCCGCGCAGCCGCAACCAGGTGTGGGACATCGTCCGCGCGGTCGTCTCGCACGGCACCACCGTGCTGCTGACCACCCAGTACCTCGACGAGGCCGACCAGCTCGCCTCCCGGATCGCGGTGATCGACCGGGGCAAGGTCATCGCCGAGGGCACCAAGGGCGAGCTCAAGGCGTCGGTCGGGGAGGGCGCGGTGCACGTCCGGCTGCGCGACGCCGACCGGCGGTCGGACGCGCGGGCGCTGCTGGTCCGGGTGCTCGACGCCGAGGTGCTGCTCGACGCCGACCCGCTCGCGCTGACCGCCCGGCTCACCGGCCGGGCCACCGAGCAGGCCGCCGAAGCGCTGGCGCAGCTCGCCCGCGAGGGCATCACCGTGGACAACTTCTCCCTCGGCCAGCCCAGCCTGGACGAGGTCTTCCTGGCCCTGACCGACAAGAAGGAGGCGGCGGCATGACCGTCACCAAGGAAGCCGACGCGCTCGCCGCGCCCAAGGTCGAGAACCTGGCGGACGTGCTGCTGGACCAGGACGCGCCGCGCCGGCCGGGCCCGCTGTCCGCGTCGCTGACCTTCGGCTGGCGGGCCGTGCTGAAGATCAAGCACGTGCCGGAGCAACTGTTCGACGTGACCGCGTTCCCGATCATGATGATCCTGATGTTCACCTACCTGTTCGGCGGCGCGCTGGCCGGCTCGCCGGGTGAGTACCTGCAGTACCTGCTGCCGGGCATCACGGTGACCAGCGTCGTGATGATCACCATGTACACCGGGGTCTCGGTGAACACCGACGTCGAGAAGGGCGTGTTCGACCGGTTCCGCACGCTCGCCGTGTGGCGGCCCGCGCCGCTGGTCGGCTACATCCTGGGCGACCTGCTGCGGTACGTGCTGGCGTCGTTCACGATCATGGTGGTGGGCCTCATCCTCGGGTTCCGGCCCGGCGGCGGGTTCGTCGGCGTGGTGCTCGGGATCGCGGTGCTGGTGGCGTTCTCGTTCGCGTTCTCGTGGGTGTGGACGATGTTCGGGCTGCTGATGCGCAGCGAGAAGTCGGTGATGGGCATCAGCATGATGGTGATGATGCCGTTGACGTTCCTGTCCAACGTGTACGTCAACCCGGCGACCATGCCGGGGTGGTTGCAGGCGTTCGTGGAGGTCAACCCGATCACCCAGCTGGTGAACTCGGTGCGCTCGCTGATGTCGGGCGGGTTCGACGGGTCGGCCATGCTGTGGACGCTGGGCTACAGCGTCGGGTTCACCGTCGTGTTCGGAGCGCTCACCCTGCGGCTGTACAACCGGAAGTGACCAGCCGGAAGTGACCACCCGGAAGTGACTGCCACCGCCAGGCCGCGCCCGCTCGTCGGGTGCGGCCTGCGGCGCGTTCTCCGGGCGGGGGCGCGGAAAGCGGGACACGGACGGCGGTCGCGCCCCTGCTGTGAAGGCGTGCAGTGGACCGCCACGAGCGCAGCCACCGCCTGGAACTTGCTGCGCCGCAGGATTTCGCGTCCGCGCCGGTCTACTCCCGCAGCGTGCGGGGGATCCGCGACCTGATTTCGACCGCGAGTCGGGGAAACACCGCACCAGGCCCGAGTCCTTCGGTCGGCAGCCCGCAGGCGCGTTCCGGGTCGTCGGCCACGGTCACCTCCGGAAGTGCGCCGAGCCGGAGTAGACGCACGTCGAGCCGGTCGACACGTGCTCCCGCAGGTGCGCGGCGAGTTCCGGGTGCCGGTCGGCGAGCTTGCGCAGCGCGTCCCGGATCCGCGCGGTCACCGACTTGCGGGCGCGTTCGGCCTCGTCGCCCAGCCGCCTGGTGCGGCCGCCCAACCCGGCCGCGGCGCGCAGCTCCTCCAGCAGCGCGGTGCGCTCCCGGTCCAGCGCCGCCGCCCGCACGTCGTCGTAGGCGTTGTCGATCTCCTCGTCCAGCCGCTCCAGCCGCTGCCGGTAGGCGGCCTTGGCCTCGTCGTCGAGCACCGGGTCGCCGCCCAGCCGCGCCGACGGCACCGCCTCCGGGTCGAGCAGGCTGACCGCCGGCACCGGCACGCCGGGGCTGCCCAGCAGCACGTGCAGGTCCCGCAGCCCCTTGGAGTCCGGCATCCGCACGGTCGTGCCCCCGTAGGACAACGACCACACGTCGCCGTCGCGCCGGAACTCGTCGGCCGCACCCCGGTCCGGTGCCGACCCGTCCGGTGCCGACCCGTTCGGGGTCACCCCGTCGGACAGGTGGCGCATTCCCAGCGCCGCCGCGTCACGGGCGACCCGCCCCTCCAGCTCGTCGGCCGGGCGACCCTGCGCCCGCAGGGCTTCCGCCAGGTACCGCCGGACCTCCACGGCCCACGGGCGGGCGTGCATCGCCTCGGCGGACCGGGCCGCGGCGGTCAGCTCCGCCACCGCCTCGTCGCACCGGCCCAGCGCGAGGTCGACCAGGCCCAGCCACAGGTCGACCGGGCCGCTGATGTCGCAGCCGTACATCGACACCAGCCACTGGCCGCGGTGGTCGACCAGTTCGGCGCGCACCGCCTCGGCCAGCTCGCGGTCGTCCGTGGCGTAGGCGACGTGCGCGCGGAACCGCTGCCACAGCGGCTCGAACATCCGCTGGAACCGGTCGTCGTACGGGTCGTGCGCGGCCAGCATGGCGCGGGCCGTGCCGATGTCGCCCCGGTTGACCGCGGCGAGGCCGCGCAGCAGCTCCGGGTACGGGTAGCCGTCCAGGTCGAGCCGGTCCAGCTCGTCGTGCCTGCCCTGCAACAGGTACAGCGCCCACCACAGGTGCACGTGCATCATCCGGAAGCTGCCGTCCTCACCCGCGCCGAGCGCTTCCGCCTGTGCCATCAGGGCTTCCGCCTCGGTGAACCGGCCCCGCAGCGCGGCGATGATGCTCTGGTCGATCGCGGAGGAGAACTCGAACCGGGGCACCGACCAGCGGTCCACCTTCGCGATGAACGCCTGTAGCTGGTCCAGGTAGCGCGGATCGCCCAGCTCCACCAGCGCCACCCAGCGCAGCGACGCGGCGAGGCTCTCCGAGGCGTGGTCGGTGGTGCGCCGGGCCAGGTCGGCCAGCTCGCCGGTCAGCTCCAGCCGGCGCGCGGCGGAGCCCAGGCCCCACATCGTGTCGTGCACCGCCCAGAGGCCGTCGGCGAGCGCGACGTCGTCCCGGCCGTCGCGGGCCAGGTCGGCTACCCGCACGCTCAGGGCCCGAGCGAGCACGTCCACCGGCTCGTCCGGCGGGGGGCCGATCAGCCTGGTGTGCGCCTCGCGGATCAGCTCGGTGCTCTCGTCGTCGGCGGCCACGAAGCGGAACCGGCTCAGCGCGACCCGGGCGAGCTCGTCCGGCACGTCCACCTCGCGGGCCAGGTCGACGGCCCGGTCGTAGTGCACGGCGGCCTCGGCCGACGGGCCGCAGTGGAACAGCTCGTTGGCCAGCGCGATCTCCAGCCGGATCCGGCGGTGCGGCGAGGTCGACCGCTCCAGCGCGCGCCGGTAGTGCCCGGACGCCTCATCGACGGCCATCCGGGAACTCGCGTCCCGCGCGGCCTCGACCAGCAGGTCGACCACGTGCTCCTCGGTCAGCCGGTCGCCCGCCAGGTAGGCGTGCCGGGCGAGGTCGGCCGGCAGCCCCGGGCCGGTCGGCGCGCCGGCCAGGGCGGCGACCACGGCGGCGTGCCGGTCGGTCACGTCCTCCAGCGCGCCGTACAGGGTCTCCCGCACCAGGTCGTGCGCGAACGAGAACCGGCCCGCGCCCAGCGTGCGCACCAGCCGTGCCTGTGCGGCCTGGTCGAGCAGCCGGTCCACGTGCGGCACGGGCAGCGCGGCGGTCGCGGCGAGCACCTGGCGGTGGAACTCGGGGCCCAGCACGGCGGCCGACGAGAGCAGTTCGCCGACCGGCGCGGGCAGCAGGGACAGCCTGCGGCGCAACGCGTCCCGCACGCCGGGCGCGATCGCGGTCACCGGGTTGCCGCTCTGCCACAGCCGCGCGGTCTGCTCCACGAAGAACGGGTTGCCGCCGGTGCGCCGGTGCACCTCGGCGACCAGGCCGGCGTCCGGCGCCCGGCCGGCGGTGTCGGCCATGAGCTCGCCGACCTCGGCCGCGGACAGCCCGGTCAGCGTCACCGACGTCGCCCGGCTCACCAGCGGGGTCATCAGCGGCCGCAGCGGGTGGCCGTCCGCCTCGACCTCGGCGTCGCGGTAGGTGCCGACCAGCAGCACCCGCTCGAACCAGGTGTGCTGCGCGGCGAACTCCAGCAGCTTCACCGAGGCGGGGTCGGCCCAGTGCAGGTCCTCCAGCACCACCACGACCGGCCGCCGCTGCGACACCGCGACCAGCGCGGAGGTCACCGCGTCGTAGAGCGGGAAGCTCTCCGGGGCCTGGTTGGCGGGTGCCTCGCCGAGCAGCGCCTCCAGGCGTTCGCGGTCGACCGCGGCCCACTCGTCGGGGTCGGCGGCGCGCCGCAGCGCGCGCACCACCTGCACCCACGGCCAGTAGCCGGGGGCGGAGGCGGAGTCCCAGCACGAGCCGCCGAGCACCAGCGCGCCCTGCCGGCGCGCCTGGTCGGCCGCGCCGGTGACGAGGGTGGTCTTGCCGATGCCGGGTTCGCCCGCGACCAGGACCAGGCCGCCGTGGCTCTGCGCCGCGCGGTCGATCTCGGTGCGCAGCACCCCGCTGGGGTGGTCCCGTCCGATGAGTCGCATGACGGGACGAATCTAGTCCATCCGGGTGCCCGTTCCGGGCGGAAGAGCGTGATTCCGGGGGACGAATTCGGTCAGTTGTTCGAATGCCGCGGCCACCGCGCCGGGCAGCGCGGCGGGGTCGAGCCCGGCGGTGTGCCGCCCGGTGCGGTAGCAGGCCAGCGCGACCTGCGGGGCGAGCGTGGCGGCCGGTTCGGGCACGCCGCGCTCGCGCAGTTCGGCGCTCATCGCCCCGACCAGCCGCTGGAACTTGCGGGTGGCGCGGTCGTAGAGCTCCGGGTTGTCCGCGAGCAGGGTCTCGTGCAGGACGTAGTGCTCGGCGTCGGCGGTCATCTCGTGGCACAGCGCGATGGTGAACTCGCGCAGCCGGGCCATCACGGCGGGCACGTCGGTGGTCGGCGGGAGCGCCCGGTAGCGGCCGATCCAGTCGTCGATGATCGCCTGCTCGTCGGAGAACACGACCTCCTGCTTGTCGCCGAAGTAGCGGAAGAACGTGGTCCGGCCGACCTCCGCGCGCTCGGCGATGTCGGCCACCGTGACGTCGGCGAAGCCGCGTTCGGCGAACAGCGCGAAGGCCGCGTCCACGATCTGCTCGCGGGCCCGCTGCTGCTTGCGCTGCCGGAGGGACATGGCGGTCAGCATAGCGCGGCGGTACGACGTCCGTTATGGTACTGAGTACCAGTTAGGACTACGTACCAGGAGGGCTCCATGGGAACGACCCTGATGACCGGCGGCACCCGAGGTCTCGGCCGGCACGCCGCCGCGCACCTGCTGCGCACCCGCCCGGACGACCACCTGGTGCTGCTCGTGCGCGGGGACGGCGACATCGCGCGGCAGCTCACCCGGGAGACCGGCAACCCGAACGTCACGACCGTCCGGTGCGACCTGGCGTCGCTGGCCGACATCCGCCGGGCCGCCGCCGAGGTGCGCGAACGGCTCGCCACCCGACCGCCGCTGACCGGGTTCCTCGCCAACGCCGGGTTGCAGATGACCTCCACCGAGGCCACCACCGCCGACGGGTTCGAGCTGACCTTCGGCGTCAACGTGCTGGCCAACCACCTGCTGCTGAACCTGCTGCTGGACCTGTTCGCCAACCCGGCGCGGATCATCGTCGTCGGCAGCGGGGTGCACTTCGGCGACGGCAAGAACGGGCTCGGGGTGGTCCCGCCGCCGCGCTGGGACGGCGTGACCGCGCTGGCCGCGCCGCGACCCGGCGGGGTCCGCGCCGGCCGCGAGGCCTACGCCACCAGCAAGCTCGGCGTCGTCTACCTGGTGCACGCGCTCAAGCGCAGGCTGCCCGCCGGGATCGACGTCTACAGCTACGCCCCCGGCTTCGTGCCGGGCACCGGGCTGATCCGGGACGCCGGCGTGCTCAGCCGGGCCGCCGTCGCCACCGTCGGCCAGCTCCTGCGCGCCACGCCGATCGGCGCCGGACCGGCCAAGGCGGGCCGCACGCTGGCCCGGACGCTGACCGGGCCGCGTCCCGGCGACAGCGGCGAGTACGTCGACCGCGGGGTGGCGATGCGGTCGTCGGAGGAGTCCTACGACCGGGCGCGCGAGGAAGAGCTGTGGGCGGTGGCCGACGAGCTGTGCGGCCTCGCCGCCACCCGCCGCACGGCGTGACCCAGGCCGGCCCGCGCCCGGCGTCGGAGCGCGGGCCGGGTGGGGCGCTACCCGGCGATCACGCCCGGCGGGCCGGCCGGGGCGAACAGCGGTCCGGACGCCGTCTCCGCGCCCGCCTCCTGCCACCAGCGGGCCTGCTCCGGCGTCGACACCCCGGCCACGGACACCGCGACACCGGCCTCCCGGACCACCGCCAGCAGGTTCGCCAGCACCTGCGCCACCACCGGCGCGGGCTGGTCGGTCAGCGGGCGGCACATCCGCACCGCGCGGGCCGGGAAGTCCGCCACCCGCAGCAGGTCCGCCGGCGCGGCGGTGAACCCGTCCACCTCGACGCCCACCCCGCTCTCGGCCAGGTTCCGCAGGTCGTCGGCCGCCTCGGCGTCGCCCAGCACCACGTCGGCGGGCGCGCCCAGCCACAGCGACGCGGGCGGCACGCCGGCGTCGGCCAGCGACTCCCGCACCGTGCCGGCCAGGTCCGGGTCGGCGGCCTGGCTGCGGGTCAGCGACAGCCGCACCGGCACCTCCCGGCCCAGCTCCCGCCGCCACGCGCCGGCCTGCTCGCACGCCACCCGCAACATCCAGGTGCCCAGCGGCCCGACCAGCCCGGTGTCCTCGGCCAGCGCCAGGCACTGCTCGTGCGGCACCGCGCCCAGCCGAGGGTGGTCCCAGCGCAGCAGCACCTCCGCCGCCACGATCCGCTCGTCGGACAGCCGCACCACCGGCTGGTACTCCACCCGCAGCTCGCCGTTCTCCCACGCGCCGGGCATCGTCGCGGCCATGCTGAACATCCGCCGGTCCAGCCCGTCGCGGGTCGGGTCGGCCAGCTCCCACTGCCGGCGGCCGTTGCCCTTGGCCCGGCGCAGCGTCAGGTCCGCCGAGTCGAGCAGGTCGTGCGGCGAGGCGTCGCGCGGCGGCCGGTGCACCACGCCGATCGTTGCGGTGCAGGCGATCCGGTGGCCGTCGGAGTCGAACGGCACGGACAGCTTGTCGTTGATCAGCCGCACCATCGTGACCACGTCCGGTGTGCCGGCGGTGTTCTCCACCAGGATCGCGAACTCGTCGTAGCCGAACCGCGCCACCATGGCGTTCTCGTCGGCCACCACCTCCTCCAGCCGCGCGCCGACGACCTTGAGCAGGTGGTCGCCGACCTCGCGGCCCAGGCCGCCGGTGATCAGCGAGAAGCCGTCGAGGTCGAGGTGGAACACGGTGACGCCGGTCGCCGGGTCGGCGGTGCGCAGCGCCTGCTCCAACCGGCTGGTGAAGAACTGCCGGTTGGGCAGCCGGGTCAGCACGTCGTGCAGCGACTGGTGGTTGAGCTGGCCCTGCAGCAGGTTCACGTCCGTCGCGTCCTCGGCGAGCACGATCACCTGGTTGCCGCCCTCGTGCCGGCGCAGCGGCGAGAGGGTGAGCGTCACCCAGGCGATCTCGCCGTCCGCGCGCAGCAGCTTGCGGGGCTGGGTGATCGACGTGGTGCCGCCGGCGGTGAGCTGCGCGAAGTCCTGGCGCAGGCCGTCGTGCTCGTCCGGGTGCACCAGGTCGAACAGCGACCGGTCGGTCAGCCCGTCCTGCGGGTGGTCCACGATCCGGGCGAGCGCCCCGTTGGCGCGCAACAGGTTCGCCTTCAGGTCCGTGGTCGCTATCCCGGTCGAGGTGCAGCCCTCCACCAGGTCGTAGCGGGCGTTGCTGATCTCCAGGTCGAGCTGGGCCTGGCGCATCGCCTTGTACAGCGAGCGGCCCAGCTGCTCCTGCTGCTCCAGCGTGGACGCGCGGACCCGTTCGACGAACCCGGCGGCCAGCGCGGCGATCACGTCCACCACGCGGTCGCGCAGCCGGTCCGGCGCGCCCAGGCCGGACATGCCGAGCAGGCCCTTGCTGACCACCTCCACCGAGACCTGGAGACCTTCGGGCGCGGTGCAGTTGAGGTCGACCAGCGCCGCCCCGACCTCGCGGCCGATCTTCTGGGTCAGCGGCTCGTTGCCCACCGCCGCGCACAGCCGCTCGACCAGGCCGAGCAGGTGCCGTTCCAGCTCCGCGGTGCTCAGCGGGATGAACGTCCGCGAGCTGAGCAGGTAGGTCCACTTCTTCGCGAGCTTCGCGCGGGCGCGGAGTCCCTCCGCGTCCTGGGGAAGCGCAGCGGTCATGTCAGCGGCTCCCGCTCTCCGGCTTGAGGCCGAGGCCGGCGTAGATCAGCGCGTTCTCGTCGGCGTTGTCGGAGATGTCGCCGCGGCCCTGCGGCCGCCACAGCCCGCAGCCGACCAGGCCGGGTTCCTGGAGCTCGAAGCCCTCGAAGAACTCCGCGATCTCGGCGTGCGAGCGGTTGTTGAGGCTGTCGCGGCTCTGCGCGGCGGTGCGCGCGACACCGCGCCAGGCCGCGGACTGCCGGTCGTCGGTGACGTGCGAGATCGCCAGGTAGCTGCCCGGCACGACGTGGTCGCGGTAGCGGGCGACCAGCCGCCACGGCTCGTCCTCGTCCGGCACGAAGTGCAGCACCATCAGCATCAGCACGGCGACCGGCCGGTCGAAGTCCAGCAGCCCCAGCACTTCCGGGCGGGACAGCAGGTCTTCGGGGTTGCGCAGGTCGCCCTGCACCACGGCGGTCTTGTCGTTGCCGGACAGCAGCAGCTCGCTGTGCGCGACGGCGACCGGGTCCTTGTCGACGTAGACGACCCGGGCGTCCGGGGCGACCTCGTGGACGTTGCCGACGGTCGGGATGCCGGAGCCGATGTCGAGGAACTGGTCTATCCCGGATTCAACCAGATGGGTGACCACTCTTCGGAGGTACGCGCGGTTCATCCGGACGAGGCGCGGCGTGCTCGGCAGCACCTTCGCCGCCTGGTCCGCCATCGCCCGGTCGACCGCGAGATTGTGCGCCCCGCCGAGCATGTAGTCATATGCCCTGGCCACGCTGGGAACGGTGATGTCGACGCCCTCGGGCACCCAGTCGAAGTCGGTCATGACGCACTCCACTCCCTCAGCAACCCGAACATCCAACCGCTTCGCGCGTTCCGGCACCAGCCGATGCGGCAACTTGACTCGAATGCGCGATCCCACGGCAGCTGAACGGAGCATAGAGTGCTCGCGGTCAATCCCGGCTGGAGGCTATGGTGATGACCGCCGAAATCGGAGAACGTGAGGCTCGCACAGATCACGGATGGCGCTTACCGGCCCGTGGCACCGCCTTCGAGCTGCGAGAACGCCTCAACCTAGCCGCGAAAGTGCGGTCTCGGGCCAAGCGGGGGCGGCGGTGCCCGCAACCCGTGTCCGCGCGCCCCGAATTCGCCGGCCAGGGGTTTTCCGGAGGCGCCCGCGGATCGTTCGGCGGTGATCTGGTTTTCAGCCGGGGGAGTGGCCCGGCTTCCGGGTGTCGACCGGGTCTGGTAAGGGCTCCCGTGCCGTCCGCGCCGCATTCGGTCCGGAGTGGACGAGTTCGCGTGATCGTCGCCGCAAAACAGCGGTTCGTTAGGCCGGTCGGGTCATTGCCGGCGGAGAACCGTTTCCCCGCCGCTCGTCCGGCCGTTGTGCCGGGCGGGCTCCGGTCGGTCGTCGGCGCGCGTCCGACGGGACCGCCGCCGAACGGCCGCGGCCGGAGCCCGGGGGCCGGGCTTCCCGGGCCCCCGTGCGGTGATCGGCCCCGCGCACCCGACCGCGGCCGATGACCGTCCTGTCCCGCTGGAACCGAGGGAGGTCGTCCCCACCTTGCGCCACTCACTCGCCGCCGCCGCGGCGCTGCTCGTCGCAACGTCCCTGATCACCGCGCCGCAGGCCAACGCCGAGTCCACCTGCCGCGACATCTACGCCCCGGTCACCGTGCTCGGGCACCGGCACACCGTGCACGGGCAGCTCTGCTCACCGGCCGGCGGCGCGACCGCCGTCCAACTCCTGATCCCCGGATCGACCTACAACAGCTCCTACTGGGACTACGACGACGGCGCGCACTCGTTCCGCGCCGCGCAGAACGCGGCCGGGTTCGCGACGCTCGCCGTCGACCGGTTGGGCACCGGGGCCAGCTCCAAGCCGCTGGGCCTGCTGCTGACCAGCTTCGTCCAGGCCGAGGCCGTGCACCAGGTGGTGCGGGGCCTGCGGTCCGGCGCGTACGGGCCGTCCTACGCCAAGGTGATCATCGGCGGGCACTCGCTGGGCTCGTCGATCAGCATCCTGGAGGCGGGCACCCACCACGACGTGGACGGCGTGCTGGTGACCGGGCTGACCCACCGGGCCAACCCGGCGGGCGTGGTCACCGTGCTGGGCAGCATGATCCCGGCCAACCTCGACCCGAAGTTCGGCCTGGGCCAGCCGTTGGGCTACCTGACCACCTCGCCCGGCACGCGGTTCGCCGCGTTCCACGCGCCGGGGTTCCTGTCCGGTCCGCTCAAGGCGCTGGACGAGCGGACCAAGGACGTCTTCTCACCGACCGAGGCCGTGGACGGCCTGGGCGTCGCGGTCCTGCTGCCCTACAGCAGGCTGATCGACGTGCCGGTGCTCGTCGTGACCGGTCAGCACGACGCCACGGTGTGCGGTCTGCTGGCCAGCAACTGCTCCAACGCCAACACCCTCCACGCCGACGAGGCGCCCTACTACCGCGATCTCCGCACGTACGTCGTGGAGGGCTACGGGCACTCGGTCAACCTGGCCCCCAACGCGGGCCAGTACTACGCCGCCGTCGCTTCCTGGGCGAAGAAAGTCGTCGGCTGAACGGCTGTGCGGGGTTCGCACGCGCACGCGGACCCCGCACACCGTCGCGCCCGGCGGGTTTCAGGACGTGCCGGCGGCCAAGGCCCGTCCGGCTTCGGCGGCGGTGGGTCCACCGCGGCGGACCAGTTCGGCCAGGGCTTCGCGGTACGCGGTGGCGAGGGCTTCGGCGGCCGGGGTGGCGATGGTCGGGGTGACGCCGACGAGCTCCCAGTTGGTGTTCGAGACCGGGTTGATCGCCCGCGCGGTCGGGATGGTCGCCTCCAGGTGCGGGTGCACGGTGAAGCCCCGCCGGGGGTGCGCGCCGCCGCCGGTCCGCTCGCCGACGATGGTGGCCCGGCCCAGCTGCTGGAGGTCGTAGGCCAGCTCTTCCGCGCCGGAGAAGGTTTTGCCGCTGGTCAGGACGTAGACCGGCTTCTGCGCGCCGAACGCCCGACCGGACACGTAAGGCAGGCTCCAGAACTGCTGGTAGCTGTCGTCGTCGCGGCTGTACATGGTGTTGAGGTGGGTCGGCTCGGCGAGCAGGTAGCTGCACACCAGGGCCACCGTGTGCGGGTCGCCGCCGCGGTTCTCGCGCAGGTCGAGGATCAGCGCCTCGGCCCGGGACACCAGGGTGAACGCGGCGGCCAGCACCTCGCCGGCCCACTCCACCCGGGACAGCAGCGGGGCCAGTTCCAGGACGGCCACGCCGCCGGGCAGGCGTTCGACCCTGGGCACGCCGCCCATCGACTCGGCGAACAGGCGGGCGTCGACCTGCTCCACCGCGGCGTCGTCGCCCTCCGGGATCTCCTCCTCGTGGTGCTTGAGCCGCAGGTGCCGGTCGCCGTTGACCGACTGCAGGTCGGCGGTGACCAGCTCGGCCAGCTCGCGCGGGTCGGTCGCGGCGGCGTAGGCGGTGGCGCGTGCGGCGAGGACGCCGTCCAGCTCGGTGGCCACGTCCGGGAAGACGTAGTACTCGCGCAGCAGCCCACGGGTCCGGTCAACGATCTTGGGGGTGTCCACGGCGCGGAGTACAGCAAGGGATTTCCGAAAGCGTCAACAGAATTGGACACTTCGCGGTGTGGGCGAGATCGTGCGGATCGGCACGCCGGAGCAGTTCGAGGCGCCGGCCCACCCCCTGCGCCAACGGCTGCTGTTCGTGCTCGGCCGCGAACCCGCGACCACCAGCGGGCTCGCGGTGGCGCTCATGGCCGCCAAGGAGAGCATCGGCCACCACCTGAAGGTGTTGCGGGCAGCCGGGTTGGTGCGGGTGGTCGAGACCGGGCAGGTGCGCGGCGGGACCGAGCAGCACTACCAGCGCACGTTCCGGCGGACGGCCTTCGCGGCACCCGAGGCCGAGCACACCAGCGCGATGTTCGGCGCGGTCGCCGAGGAGGTCGTGCAGGACCCGACGGCGATGGTCACCTTGCGGCACCTCAGGCTCACGCCCGACGCCGCCGGAGAACTCGGCCAGGCGTTGCGGGCGTTGATAGCCGACGCCGCCGGCGCGGGCGGCGCGGGCGGCGACGAGTCCGTGCACGGCGTCCTGGTGACCGTGTACCGGCAGTCCTGACCTGGTGTCATCCGGACGCACCTGTACGCAACCCGCTGTCCTGGCGGACAATGGACGTGGCGCGCTTCCCCCGTTGCCGTGAGGCGGAGGGGGCCGACCATGGGCGTGTTGCGGGCGAGACTGGCGGCGGCGGTGGCCGCGATCGACCGGGGCTGGCCGGTGATCCCGTTGCGGCCCTTCGGGAAGGTGCCCGCGCTCAAGGACTGGGACCGGCGGGCGACGCTCGACCCGGACCAGGTGCTGGCGTGGTGGGAGCACCGGCCCTACAACATCGGGATCTCCTGCCGGGCGGCCGGACTCCTCGTCGTGGACCTCGACCAGGGCGTGCCGCACGGTCGGGACGTGCTCGCCGACCTCGCGCGCGCCCACGGGGCCGACGACCCGCGCGACACCTACACCGTCGCCACCCCCAGCGGGGGAGAGCACCGCTACTTCCGCGCGCCGGACACCCCGTTGCGCAACACCGCGGGCAAGCTCGGCCGGCACGTCGACACCCGCGCCGCCGGCGGGTACGTGGCCGCGCAGGGCTCCATCCGGCGCACGATGAGCGGCCTGCGGCTGTACAAGGTGGTGCGCGACCTGCCGGTCGCCCCCGCGCCGGACTGGCTGGTCGCCCGGCTGAGCCCGCCGGTGCCCGAACCCCGGACCGGACCCGGGACCGGACTTCGGGCCGAACCCGCTGATCCGCCGGCGCCGCGCCGGGTGCGCGCCTACCGCGCGGCGGTGGTGGACGGGGAGACCGGCCGGGTCCGGTCGGCCCTGCCCGGCACGCGGGCGCACGTGCTGTTCACCGCCGCGTGCCGGCTCGGCGAACTGGTCGGCGCGGGCTTCCTGGACGAGCACGCCGCGCGGGACGTGCTGCTGGACGCGGCGGCCGGGCACGTCGGCGTGGACGGCTGGACCGAGCGGGAGGCGGCGCACCACGTCGGCAACGGCATCGCCGCCGGGCGGCGGCGACCCCGGGTCATCCCGGAGCGCCGCTCGCCCGACGACGTCGTGTTCGTGCCGCGCCAGCGCTAGCCCGGCGGCGGCGCTGTGGCGGCGCTGCGGTAGCCCGGCGGCGACGGCGGCGCACGGCCGTGGGCCGGGTCAGTTGCGGCTGAACAGGGTCGCCTCCACCCGGTCGGCGTCCTCGGCCCGGCGGTGCCGGCGGTAGAGCTCCAGCGCCCGCTCCCACATCAGCCGGGCGTCGTCCAGGGAGCCCAGGGCGGCGTGCGCGTGCGCCGCCCGGTCGAGGATCTCCGCCTCGGCCAACGTCCGGCCCAGGCGTCGGCACAGCGCCAGCGCCTCCTGGTAGTACCGCACGGACTCGGCGTACCAACCGGCCTCGTGCGCGGTGTGCCCGAGGCTGTCCAACGCCGCCGACTCGCCCTCCTCGTCGTGGTGCTCCCGGTACAGCGCGAGCGCCTGCTCGCAGTGCTCGCGCGCCGGTTCGTAGTAGCCCATGCGGGTTTCCAGCCAGCCCACGATGTTGAGGCCCTCCGCGACGTCCAGCGGCTCGCCGTGGTCGCGGTAGAGGTCCAAGGCGGTGGTGGCGTGGCGCAGCGCGCGGGAGTGGCTGCCCTGCTGGGTCCACGCCTGCGCGAGCGAGTAGTGGGTGTGCGCGCGGGGCACCTCCGCGCCCGGCCGGTCGGCCAGCCCGAGCGCCTGGTGCAGGTGGCGCACGGCGGCGTCGTGCTCCTCCAGCCACATGTGCGCGTAGCCGAGCCGGCGGTGGGCCAGCACCTGGACGTCGGCGTCGGCCAGCCGCCGGGCCGCGGTGAGGGCGATCTCCCAGGTGTCGAGCATGTCGCGGTGCAGGCCCTGCCGCTGGTGGAACGTCTCCAACGTCCACGCCAGCTGCCAGGCCCGCTCGTGCAGCCCCGCGTCGACCGCCAGCCGCTGCACGGCCGGCAGGCAGCGGTACTCCTCCTGGAACCACTCCCACGCCGCGGCCTCGTCGGTGTGCGACACGGCCACGCAGCCCGACGCCATCGGGCCCAGGTCGATCAGGAACCGCGCCGGGTACAGCAGGCGCTCGGCGGCGAACGCGGCGTGCGCGTAGTGGTCCACCAGCCGGCGCACCGCCTCCTCCTCCACGCCCGCGCGGTCGGCCGCGTACAGCCGCACCAGGTCGTGCATCCGGTACCGGCGCTGCCGGACCACCAGGTTCGCCGACTCCAGCGTGCTCAGCAGCACCCTGGTCCGGGCCACCGGCAGCCCGGCCAGCGACGCGGCGGCGGCCGGCCCCAGGTCCGGGCCGGGCGCGAGGCCGAGCAGCCGGAACAGCCGGGCCGCGTCCGGGTCCAGCGCCTGGTAGGAGGCGTCGAACAGGGCGCGCAGGCTCAGCGCCGGGTCGCCGGTGTCGAACGCGTCGAGCCGGTTCACCTCGTCGCGCAGCTCGTCGGCCAGCGCCCGCAGCGGCAGGTCCGGGCTGGTCGCCGCGCGCGCCGCCACGATCCCCAGCGCCAGCGGGAGCCCGGCGCACGGCCGCAGCAGCTCCTCCACGGCGGCCGGCTCCGCGTCGATCCGCGCCGCGCCCACCTGCCGGACCAGCAGCTCCCGGGCCTCGTCGGGGGCCAGCAGGTCCAGCGGCACCGGCAGCGTGCCGCTGGTGGCGACCAGGCCGGTCAGCGCGTTACGGCTGGTGATCACGACCGTGCAGCGCGAGCCGCCGGGGATCAGCGGGGTCACCTGCCGCACGTCCCGGGCGTTGTCCAGCACGACCAGCATCCGCCGGTCGGCGACCAGGCTCCGGTACAGGCCCACGGCGGCGTCCGGGTCGGCCGGGACCGCGTCGCGCTCGACGCCCAGCGCGTCGAGGAACCCGCGCACGGCCGCCGCCGGCTCCAGCGGCGCGCGGTCGGCGCTGTACCCGCGCAGGTCCACGAACAGCTGGCCGTCCGGGAACCGGTCGAGGTTGCGGTGCGCCCAGTGCAGCGCCAGCCACGTCTTGCCGATCCCGCCCGCGCCGGCGATGGCCGAGACCACCGCGTCCGGCCCGTCCAGCCGGTCCAGCTCGGCCCGCCGGCCGACGAACGAGCCGGGCGCGGCGGGTAGTTGGCGCGGCACCACGACCTGGTCGGCGCGCGGTGCCGGGTCCAGCGCCGGGTCGGCGTTGAGGATCCGCCGGTGCAGCAGCCGCAGCGCCGGGCCGGGATCGGCGCCCAGCCGGTCCACCAGCAGGGTGTGCACCCGCCGGTAGTGCTCCAACGCGTCGGCGGTGCGGCCCGCCCGGTAGAGCGCCAGCAGGTACTGCGCGGCGACCCGTTCGTCGCGCGGGTGCTCGGCGACCCGCGCGGCCAGTTCCGCCACCAGCTGCTCGCCCTGGCCCAGCCGCAGCCGCGCGTCGACCCGGTCGGCCTCGGCGTCGAGCCGCTCGCGGGCCAACCGCTCGCGCTCCTCGTTCGCCCAGTCGCTGTCCAGGCCGGTCAGCGCCGCGCCCCGCCACCACCCCAGCGCCTCGGTCAGCAGCCGCTCGGCGGACCGGTCGTCGGCCGAGCGGGCGAGCCCGCGCAGCTCCCGGAACCGGTGCAGGTCCACCGCGTCCGGCGCGGCGGCCAGCAGGTAGCCGCCCGAGCGCAGCAGGATCGGCGTGCCCTCGCCCAGCACCTGGCGCAGCCGGGACACGTAGCTGGACAGCGTGGCCCGAGCCCGTCCCGGCGGGTCCGCGCCCCACACCCGCCCGATCAGCTCGGCCACCGTGAGCACCCGGTTGACGTCCACGGCGAGCGCGGCCAGCACGCACCGCTGGCGTGCCGGCCCCAGGTCCACCGTCTTCCCCCCGGCCCGCGCGGAGACCTCGCCGAGCAGGCTGAACTCCATCGACATGACATTTCCCCCTGGTTCCCCCGTGCACAGGGATAGCGAGGGCGGCGGGTTCCGGGCAGGTCCTTGCCCGGGGTTCACACGATCGGCGGTAGGCGGGCGGTGGCCGGCGCGCTCCGCACCGGCCGATGTCGCTGATTTTCAAGAAGTCGGCGCGGATTGGCAACGAATCGCGGGACCGCCCTGGCGCAGACTCGACTTCAGGCGAGCTCTTCTGGGGGGCAGACTGATGCGCAGTGTCGCGCTGGCCTTGGCCGCGGTGACGGCCGTGGTGACGTGGGGAGTGCCGTCGGGAGTGTCGTCGGGGGGAACTCCCGCCGCCGGCTCCGAGGGTTCGCGGCTGGCCCGGTCGCTGTCGGCGGCGGTGCAGACCCGGGACGCGATGGACTCGGTCCGGGCCTTCGACCGGATCGCCCGCGAGAACGGCGGCAACCGCGAGGCCGGCCGGCCCGGCTACGAGCGGTCCCGCGAGTACACCGAGCAGGTCCTGCGGCGCGCCGGGTACCACGTGCACACCGAGCCCGTGCCGTTCCTGGGGTGGCGGACCGACGTGGAGCGGCTGTCCGCACCCGGCGACGTCAAGGTCCTGATGGCCCAGTTCGTCCCGTCCGACGCGGTGACCGGGCGGCTCGCGCGAGCCGCCGCGGCCGGTTGCCAGGTCGGCGACTACCCGCCCGGCACGGTGATCGCCGTGGTGCCCTCCGGGACGTGCCCGAGCGGCGACAAGACCGTGGCCGCACGGGACGCCGGCGTGCGGGCCGTGCTGATCTACGACGTCTCGCCGGTCCCGGACACGGTCCTGCGCCGCCGCGTGGTCGGCACGCCGCTGCCGGTCGGGTTCATCAGCCAGCACAGCGCCGAGTCCCTGGCGGCCGGCGACGCGACGCTGGAACTGCGCGGCCACGCCGTCCAGTCCACCACCGTCAACCTGTTCGCCGAGACCTCCGGCGGCGACCCGGCCAGTGTCGTGATGGCGGGTGCGCACCTGGACAGTGGCGCGGACGGGCCCGGCATCAACGACAACGCGACCAGCGTCGCCGCGCTGCTGGAGACCGCGGTCCGCCTCGCGCCGCACCAGAAGACGGTGCGCAACAAGGTCCGGTTCGCGTTCTGGGGCGCGGAGGAGCTGGTCAACCTCGGCTCCATCCACTACATCGAGACCCGCACCCCGCAGCAGCTCGCGGCGATCAGCCTCTACCTGAACTGGGAGCTGATCGCCTCGCCGAACTTCGTGCGGTTCGTGGTCGACGGCGACGACAGCGACCACCCGGGCACCGGCGCGCCCGCCGGACCGCCCGGCTCCGGCACCGTCGAGGCCGTGCTGTCCGAGGGCTACCGGGTGCAGCACCTGCCGTTGCGCACCGCCGACCTCAACGACATCCGCTCCGACCAGGAACCGTTCGCCAAGGCCGGGATCCCGGTCGGCGGCGCGTTCGGCGGGGTGCGCGGCATCAAGACGACCGAGGAGGCCGCCGTGTTCGGCGGCACCGCCGGCCGGCCGTACGACCCGTGCTACCACCAGCCCTGCGACGACCTGTCGAACGTGCACGTGGGTGCGCTCGGCGAGGCGATGCGGGCGATGGCGTGGGCGGTGGGGAGGTTCGCCGTCGACGACGACCTGCGGACGTGAAGGAGGTGCCGACATGGACTACCCCCACTAGCAACTAGCCGCTAGAGGGTGGGGCGTGCGGCTCGGCACGCCCCACCACGGCTGTCCAGGAGTGTCCTAGATGACCAGCATCTTCGCCCCGCTCTCGGCCACCATGCTGGCCGACCCGCACGCGGTCTACGCCCGGCTGCGCGCCGAGGACCCCGTGCACTGGCACGACCAGCTCGCCGCGTGGGTCCTCACCCGGCACGACGACTGCACCCGGGTCCTCAAGGACACCACCGCTTTCGGCTCCGACCCGCGCGCGCTCGGCAAGCCGCTCCCGGATTCCGTGCTGAGCCTGCAAACTCTCGACCCGCCCGAGCACACCGCCGTGCGCCGGCGCTTCCTGCACCCGCTGCGGGCGTTCGAGGACGGCTTGTGGGACAAGGAGATCCGCCGCGTGGCGCGCGACCTCGTGGACCGGCTGGACGGCGTGGTGGACTTCGCGCGCGACGTCGCCGAACCGCTCGCCCTGCACGCCGTGTGCACCCTCTACGGCATCCCGTTCCCCGCCGAGCACGAACGGTTCCGGGCCACCTCGCGGACCATGGTCCTGGGCATGGACGCCGGCCTCGACCCGGCCCGCCGCGAACCGGCGCTGGCCGCGCGCGATCAGCTCAACGCGATGATCGCCGGGTGGCGCGCGGCGGCCGTGCCCGGCGGGGTCCTGGCGTCGGTCGAACCGGGGGAGGACCGGGTGCTGCGCAACTCGCTGCGCGCGGTGTTCGACGCCGGCTACTCCACCACCGGCAACCTGCTGGGCAACGCCGTGCACTGGCTGACCGACCGCAAACCGTGGCGCGGCGCGGAACTGGCGGAGCTGGACGGCCGGGCCGCCGACGAGCTGATCCGGCTGGCCGGTCCCGTGCAGGCGGTCAGCCGGCACTGCAAGCGGGACACGGAGCTGCGCGGCCGGCCGGTGCGGCGCGGCGACGTGCTCGTGCTGGTGCTGGCGGGCGCCAATCGAGACCCCGAGGTGTTCCCCGACCCGGATGTGGCGGACTTCACCCGCAGCCCCAACCCGCACCTCGGGCTGGGCCGCGGCGCGCACTCGTGCTTCGGCGGGCACCTGGGCCGACACCTGCTGATCACGCTGCTCGCGGAGCTGGCCCGGCTGGACCGGATCGAGGCCGGCGGCGAGCCGGTGCGCCGGCCCACCGCGACCCAGCGCGGCCTCGACCGGCTGCCGATCCGCTTTTCCCGGGGGAACAAGCACGCGGCGGCGTAGGTTGATCCGGGTCGTATAACGACCATGGGGGTCACGGATGAAGAAGATCGCGGCAGTACTGCTCACCGCGGCGCTCGGGGTGGTGCTCGCGCCCACGGCGTCGGCCCACCCGGGCTGGGCGGCGACCTGGGCCGCCTCACCGCACGAGCCCACCGACGTGTTCGGGCCCACCTGGGGCACCGAGGGCTTCGACAACCACACCGTGCGGCAGGTCGTGCGGACCAGCGGCGGTGGTCCGGCGGTGCGCGTGCGCCTGTCCAACGCCTACGGGAGCACGCCGCTCAAGCTCACCGGGGCGACCGTCGCCCGGTCCGCGCAGGGCGCGGCGGTGCGGCCGGAGACGGTGCGGCACCTGACCTTCGGCGGCCACCGCTCGACCACCGTGCGCCCCGGCGGCGAACTGGTCAGCGACGTGGCGTTCCTGCCGGTCGAGCCGTTGCAGCGGCTCACCGTCACGCTCTACTTCGCGGGCCGGACCGGTCCGGCGACCGGCCACTCGTTCGCCACCGCCACCAGCTACCGGGCCGGCGGCGACCACCGGGCGGACGCCTCGGCCGCCGCGTTCGGCGAGAAGTCCGAGTCCTGGTACTACCTCAGCGGGGTGGAGACCGTCGACCGCACGCCGCGCCGGGACGTGGTGGTGGCCTTCGGCGACTCCATCACCGACGGCGCGGGGGCCACTGTGGACGGTGACAACCGGTACCCCGACGAGCTGGCGGAGCGGTTGCGCGGCAGGAAGAACGTCGTCAACGCCGGGATCGGCGGCAACCGGGTGCTCAACGACTCGGCGTGCTTCGGCGAGAAGGCCACCGAGCGGTTCGCCCGGGACGCCCTCGGGCAGCCCGACGTGCGCACGGTGATCCTGCTGGAGGGCATCAACGACATCGGGTTCAGCAACTTCCCGATCGACTGCGCCCTGCCCAACCCGGTGGTGACCGCGGCCGACGTGGTCGCCGGCTACCGCGACCTGATCCGGCAGGCGCACGCCAAGGGCGTCCGGGTCGTCGGCGCGACCCTGTTGCCGTACAAGGGCGCGGCGTACCACACGGAGGCCGGCGAGGCGGTGCGGGACGAGGTGAACGCCTGGATCCGCACGTCCGGGGAGTTCGACGCGGTGGTGGACTTCGAGAAGGCCACGGCGGACCCGGCCGACCCGGACTCGCTGCTGCCGGCCTACGACAGCGGCGACAAGCTGCACCCCAGCGACGCGGGCTACCGCGCGATGGCGCAGGCCGTTGACCTGTCGGTGCTGTAGAACCGTTGCGGTGGCACGAGCCGTGCCCTACCGGTGGGTGCGGCGGTAGGTCGTGCCGACGACGGGGTCTCCGGCGGGCGCTGACCGGCGCAGCCGTAGCTGTCCGTGAAACCGTTGCGGTGACGTAAAAAGAGAGCGGGCCGGTCGGCCCGGACCGGCCCGCTCCCGTCCGAGGGGGGAACTCCCCGGGAGGAGCGGGCCGCCCCGCCGAGGGCGGCCCGCTCCCGTCTCAGGACTCCGCGCCCACGATCAGCGCGGTGTCGGCGACCTGCTCGAAACTGGTGACCCGGCCGTCGGCCACCCGCCAGATGTGGGTGAACCGGGCGGTCATGCCCTTGCCGGTCGCGCGGTGCACGCCGGTGTAGCTGCCCAGCGCGACGACCGTGTCGCCCGCGTCCAGCAGTTCGGCGACGGACACGCCGAACGACGCCCAGTCCGCGCCGATCCGCTGGAACACGTTGGCGACGATGGCGTCCCGGCCGACGTAGGTGCCGCCGTAGGTGGAGCCGGCGGCCTCGGTCCAGGAGGCGTCGGGGGCGAGCGGGGCCAGCATCCCGTCCAGGTCGCCCCGGTCGGACGCGGCGTAGTGGGCGCGGACGACGTCCAGTGCGGTCATGTTCTTCCTTTTCAGACGGGCTGTTCGTCGGGGTAGGACACCCGGCCGAGCGGTTCGACGTGCGCGCCGCCGGGTGCGCTGCGGATCTCGCCTTCGCCGTTGAGGCCGAAGAACGTGCCCGTGGTGCGCATCGCGTCCAGGTCGTAGAGCCACGTGGTCGCGACCGGGATGCGGAACTCGCGGAAGGTGAACACGTACCGGTTGTCCGAGATCTTGTACGCGGTCGCCAGGTCCACGTCGCCGTGGCCGCGCTGCTCGCCCACCAGGCACTGCCAGGCGTAGCGCTCCGAGCTCAGGTACACGTGCTCGTAGAGGTGGTTGGGGCTGTAGCGGTAGAGCGCGCGGAACCCGATCAGCTCGCGCGTCTCGGCGGCCGGCTCGCCCTTCGGGCCGACGCCGTCACCGGTGTCGAGCACGCCCGGCTTGAAGACCTGCGACACCTGGGGGACGCCGTCGACCTTCTGCTCGGCGATGGTCGACTCGACGCTCAGCGTCCGCCGGTTGTCCACGTCGGCGATCAGCACGGCGCACTCGCGCGGCGTCTTGGTGTCGATGAGCGTCAGGAAGTAGATCCCCGGCGCGCCCTCCACCGCCTCGTACCGGTCGGTGCCCGACGCCTCGCCCGCGGTCCACGCGGCGTGCGACTCGTCGGTGAAGGTCAGCGTGACCTCGCCGCCCTCGTCGTGCCGGACGGTCCAGGTGAGGCCGACCAGGGCGTCGGTGCGCGGCAACCGGTTGCCGTCGATGCCCTTGGCGAAGTCGTCGACGGTCTTCCACTCCGACATCTGATGTCCTCTCAGGCCAGTTCGATGGTGGGCAGGTCGACGGCGCTCGCGCCCGCGTCCGCGGTGACGATCGCGCCGCTGACGATCGAGGCGTCCGAGGAGGCCAGGAACGCGATCACGGACGCCACCTCCTCCGCGTCGGCGGGGCGGCCGAGCGGGGTGTTCTCGGTCAGCAGCGCGTAGGCGTCGTCGCGGCTCAGGCCGCGCGACTCGCCGAACCGGTCCATCTGCTCGTCGGCCATCGCGGTGCGCACCCAGCCGGGGCACACCACGTTCGAGCGGACGCCGTGCTTGCCGTAGTCGCGGGCGATCGAGCGGCTCAGGCCGATCAGGGCGTGCTTGGTGGCGGTGTAGCCGGCCACCGCGGGGCCGGCGAACAGGCCCGCGAGCGAGGACACCAGCACCACCGAGCCGCCGCCGTCGACCAGGCCGGGCAGCGCGGCCCGGATGGTGACGAACGCGCTGGTCAGGTTGGCGTCGAGGGCGAGCTGCCAGCCCTCGTCGGTGGTCTCCGCGGCGGTGCCGAGCCCGTGGCCGCCCGCGTTGGCCACGACCACGTCGATCCGGCCCAGGCGTTCGGTGGCCTCGGCGACGACGGCGGCCATCGCCGCGCCGTCGGCGGCGTCGGCGGGCAGCGCCAGGGCGGCGTCGCCCAGCGGGCCCGCGACCTCGGCCAGCGGCGCGGGCCGGCGGCCGGTCAGCACGACCTTGCCGCCCTCGGCCACGACCAGCCGCGCGGTGGCCGCGCCGATGCCGGTGCCCGCGCCGGTGATCAGGGCGACCCGGCCGGTGAATCGAGAGCCCATGTCGGTCCTCCAGTGGTGACGGCGAGGTCGGCGACGGTGTCGGCGACCTCGGCGGGATCAGGGGTGCAGCGGGCGGTGACGGAGCGGACCAGGACGCCGGCGGGCGCTGTGTCCCGGGCGACGGCGCGGACCAGGCCGCGCACGCCCGCCGCCGCGGCCGACTGGTGGGGCAGGTGCGGGCAGGTGACCGCGACCGCCACGATCACCCCGGACCGCATGGCCCGCAACGCGGCCCGGGTGGTGTAGAACGCGGCGTCGAGCTGGGTGGCCAGGACCTCGTGCCACGCCTCGTCGTCCACGGCGAGCGTGGTGAGGACGTCGGCTTCGCGGGGTCCCGGGCAGGGTAACGCGGGGGTGGTCACCACGAGCAGGTCCAGCCGGCCGAAGTGGTCGACCACCGCGGTCACCGCCGACTCGGCCTGCGCCGGGTCGGCCGCCTCGGCGCACACCGCCATGCCGCACCACAGCGCGCCGCCGACCAGCTCCACCGCGGTGGAGTCGGCGTCCAGCGCGGCCACCCGTGCCCCGGCGGCGTCGAGCCTGCGCGCCACCGCCGCGCCGATCCCGGAGCCCGCTCCGGTCACCAGCGCGACCACACCTTCCATGCCCATGATCGGACGTTATCCGCGCGACACCCGCCTGCCCCATAGCCGGGGCGGGCGGGTGCGCCCGAAATCAACGACCGTTCACGGTCGGGCAACTCCGAACCGCGGCGGGGTCAGGTCGCCGACGGCCACGTGCACCGCGCGCAGGTCGCTGTAGAAGTCGATGCTGTGCGCGCCGCCCTCCCGGCCGACACCGCTGGCCTTGATGCCGCCGAACGGCGTGCGCAGGTCGCGGACGTTGTGCGAGTTGATCCAGACCATGCCGGACTGCACGGCGCGGGCCACCCGGTGGCCGCGCTTGAGGTCCGAGGTCCACACGTAGCCCGCCAGGCCGTACTTGGTGGCGTTGGCCAGCGCGACGGCCTCCTCCTCGGTGTCGAACGGCGTCACGCAGACCACCGGCCCGAAGATCTCCTCCTGGAACACCCGGGCGTCCGGCGCGACGTCGGCGAACACCGTGGGGGACAGGAAGTTGCCCGAGTCCAGGTGCGCGGGCCGGCTGCCGCCCGCGACCAGCCGGGCCTCGGACTTGCCGATCTCCACGTACTCCAGCACCCGCGCGTAGTGCTCGGGGTGGATCAGCGCGCCGACCTCGGTGGCCGGGTCGGAGGGCAGGCCCACCCGCACCGCCGACGCGCGGGCCGCCAGGGCCTCCACGAACGCGTCGTAGATCTCCCGCTGCACGATCACCCGCGAGGACGCCGTGCAGCGCTCGCCGTTGAGCGAGAAGACGCCGAACACGGCGGCGTCGACGGCCTTGTCGAAGTCGGCGTCGGCGAAGACCACGCACGGCGACTTGCCGCCCAGCTCCATCGACACCTCCTTCAGGTGCTCCGCCGCGGTGCGCATGATGATCTGGCCGGTGCCGCTCTCGCCGGTGAACGACAGGCGCGGCACGTCCGGGTGCGCCACCAGGGCCGCGCCGGCCGACTCGCCGATGCCGTGCACCAGGTTGAACACGCCGTCCGGCACGCCGGCCTCGGCCATGATCCCGGGCAGCAGGCTGGCCGACAGCGGCGACCACTCGGCGGGCTTGAGCACCACCGTGCAGCCCGAGGCCAGCGACGGCGCGAGCTTCCAGGTCTCCAGCATGAACGGCGTGTTCCACGGCGTGATCAGGCCCGCGACGCCCGCCGGCTGGCGGATCGCGTAGTTGACCTGCTTGTCGCCCACCAGGTACGCGTCCTCGTGCTGCGCCACGATCACGTCGGCGAAGTAGCGGAAGTTCTCCGCCGCGCGGTGCGCCTGGCCCTTGGCCTGGGTCACCGGCAGACCGGTGTCGAAGGTCTCCAGCTCGGCCAGCCGGTCGGCGCGCGACTCGATGGCGTCGGCGATCCGGTTGAGCACCTTGGCGCGCTCGCGGTCGGACATCTTCGGCCACGGGCCCTCGGTGAACGCCCGGCGCGCGGCGGCGACGGCGTTGTCGATGTCGGCCGGGCCACCGGCGGCGACGGTGCCGTACTCGGTGTCGGTGACCGGGTCGGCGACCGGGAAGGTCGCGCCGTCGACCGACGGGACGTCCTTGCCGTCGATGTGGTGCAGCAGTTCGGTCGGCAGGTCCGCCGGCTTGTTCACGGTGGTCATGCGGTCACTCCAGACGGGATGAGCAGGTCGGCGGCCTCGGCCCGCAACTTGTCGATCTTCTCCAGACCGGCCGGGGTCGGCTCGATCAGGGGCGGGCGGACGTAACCGCTGGAGATCCGGCCCAGGTCGGCCAGCACGTGCTTGGCCGGCGCCGGGTTGGTCTCCACGAACAGCAGCTCCACCAGCGGGGCGAGCCGGTAGTGGAGGTCGATGGCGCCCTGGTGGTCGCCGGAGACGTACAGCTCGTACATCCGGGCCACGGCGGCGGGCGCGATGTTGGCCAGCGCGCTGACGAACCCGACGCCGCCGATCGCCAGCAGCGGCAGGCACAGCAGCTCGATGCCCGACCACATCAGGAAGTCACGGCCGCACTTGTGCAGCACGTGCGAGAAGTGCTCGAAGTCCTTGGTGGTCTCCTTGATGCCCACGATGTTGTCGTGGGCGTGGCGGAGCTTGGCCACGGTGTCCGGCGCGATGTCCACCGCCGTGCGCGAGGGCACGTTGTAGATCACGATCGGCATGTCGGGGAACTCGTTGGCCACCGCGCCGTACCACGCGATGAGGCCCTCCTGGGTGGGCCGGCTGTAGTACGGCGTGATGACCAGCGCGAGGTCCGCACCGAGCTTCTGCGCCTGGTCGGTCAGCTCCAGCGTGTGCTGGAGGGTGACCGCGCCGGTGCCGGGCAGGAACGGGACGCGGTCACCGAGCTCCTCGGCCACCACGCGCATCGCGGTGATCCGCTCCTCGATCGTCTGCGCGCTGGGCTCACCGGTCGAGCCGCCGATGGACACACCGTGCGAGCCGGACTCCAGCTGCCAGCGCACCAGCGCGCGCAGGCTGTCGGTGTCCAGCTCGCCGGTGGCGGTGAACGGCGTGACGACGGGCGCGATGGAACCGCGGATCTGCGCCGGGTCGGAACGGAACCTCATGACGTGAACTCCCCTGGAAACGGGGCCGGGGACCTCGTGTCCACGGCCCGGAGGGTGTTGAGCTTGTGCTCGCGGGCGAAGCGCTCCACGACCTCGGCGGGTGCCTCGGCGCGCAGCAGGCGCAGCAGTTCGGCGTGCTCGGCGACCGACTCCCGGGCCCGGCCGGGCACCAGGCTGAAGGTCGTGCGCCGGGTCATGTCCAGCCGCGACCACTCCTTGTCGACCAGCTCGCGCAACCGGGGGTTGGGCGTCGCGCCGCACAGCAGGAGGTGGAACTCGCGGTTGAGCCGGGTGAAGCCGAGCGGGTCGAACTCCACCAGGGACGCGGCCATCAGGTCGTTGAGGTGGGCGGCGCGGTCCAGCATCGCCTCGGTGACCAGCGCGGTGGCCACCGCGTGGCCCTCCAGCAGCGCCAGCGCCTCCATGGTGTGGCGGTAGCCGTCCGGGTCGAACTCGGCGACCTGCGCGCCGACGTTCTGCTCGAACACCACCCAGCCCTCGGCCTGCAGCCGGCGCACGGCCTCCCGCACCGGGACCGGGCTGATGCCCAGCTCCCGGGCGATGCGGTCGAACACCAGCCGCGCGCCGGGCCCGTACCGGCCCTCCGCGATCCGGTCGCGCAGCGTCTCGTACGCGTACTGGGTCTTGGAGCGGACCGGGGCGGCGGTCATCCCGACCACTCCTCGTACTCGGCCCGCTTGGCCGCGCCGAGCGGGTAGAGCCCGTCGATGCCCTCGCCGGCGGCGACCCGTTCGAGGATGAAGCGCTCCTCGCGCTCCATCTTCACCGCGTCCGCGGCGACCTCGTCCACCAGCGACGGCGGGATCAGGATGACGCCCTCGGCGTCGCCCACCAGCACGTCGCCCGGCCGCACCAGCACGCCCGCGCAGGCCACGTCCACGCCGACCTCCCACGGCACGTGCTTGCGGCCCAGGACGGCCGCGTGCGGGCCCGCGCTGTAGGCGGGCAGGTCGACGTCGGCGAACGACGGGCTGTCGCGCAGGCAGCCGTCGGTGACGACGCCGGCCGCGCCCCGCTTGAGCGCGCGCAGCGCCAGGATGTCGCCGAGCGTGCCCGCGCCGTGGTCCTGGCGGGCGTCGATCACCAGGATCTGACCGTCCCCGATGGACTCCACGGCCCGCTTCTGGGCGTTCATGCCGTTGCCGCGCTCGGCGAACTGGTCCTCGCGCAGCGGCAGGAACCGCAGCGTGTGGGCCGTGCCGACCATCCGCAGGTCCGGCCGTGACGGCTTGAGCCCGGTGAGGAACGTGTGGTGCAGGCCGCGCTTGCGCAGCTGGCTGGACAGCGTCGCGGTGGACACCGACCGCAGCGCCGCCTCGGTCTCCGGCTTGATGGCCGGGACGCTGCCGCCCACGGCCGCCGCCTTGTCCTCGCGGGTCACCTTCGGCCGCGCGCCCGGCTTGGCCAGCGGCTCGGCCTCGCGGACGGTGTTGCGCAGCCGCTCGGTGTCGTCGACCGCCACCTCGACGACGTCACCGGGGGAGACCACCGTCGCGCCGGTCGGCGTGCCGGTGAGGATGATGTCGCCCGGCTCCAGCGTGATGTTGCGGCTCAGGTCGGCGATCAGGTAGGCGAAGTCGAACAGCAGGTCGCCGGTGTTGTCGTCCTGCACCAGTTCGCCGTTGACCCACGTGCGCAGGCGCAGGTCGTTCAGGTCGACCTCGCGCGGGTCCAGCAGCACCGGGCCGACCGGCGTGTAGCCGTCCGCGCCCTTGGACCGCAGGTTGGAGCCCCGGTCCGCGTACCGCAGGTCGTGCACGCCGAAGTCGTTCGCCGCGGCGACGCCGCCGATGTACTCGGCCGCCTCGTCCCGGCCGACCCGGGCCGCCCGCTTGCCGATCACGATCGCGATCTCGCCCTCGAAGGCGGACAGCTCCGTGCCCTCCGGCCGGACCAGGTCGCGGCCCGACCAGGACAGCGACGACGGCGGCTTGAGGAAGTACGAGGGCTCCTCCGGGAACCGCCCGCGTTCCGCGGCGCGGCTGCGGAAGTTCAGGTGCACCGCGATGATCTTGGTCGGTGCGAGGCCCAGCGGGTGCGTCATGCCTTCAGCCCGTCCGGGATCGGGAAGTCCACGATCACCTGGCCCGTGCCGCTGCTCGGGAAGTAGTCGCACAGCTGCTCGCCGTGACCGGTGTACTTGTCCCAGCCCAGGATGCCGAACAGCATGCCGGTGTCGGCCATCGCGGCCTCGCCGGTGAACCGCTCGTTGTAGGCGGGCAGCGCGGCCAGGAACTCCGGGATCCTGCCCGTCGTCCACTGGTCGAGCACCAGCCGGTCGGCCTGCTCGTTGATCGGGTTGCTGATCTTGTCCAGGTACTGCGACGAGATCTCGTTCGGCGGGAACTGGTGCGACAGCGAGCCGCTGGCCAGGAACGCCACCTTGCGGTCGCTGCGCAGCACGGCGCGCGCGATCGCCTCGCCGACCCGCCGGTTCTCGTCGATCGACGAGTAGATGTTGCAGCCCACCGGGACGACTTCCAGCGGGTCGCCGTCGCGGTTCATGAAGTGCATCGGCACCAGCGTGGCGTACTCCAGGCCGAGGTCCTTCACGTCGTGCACCAAGGACTTCTGGCCACCGGCGTTGATCTCCTCGCCGATGAGGCGGGCGAGCTCCTGGTTGCCGGGGTAGTCGTACTCCAGGTCCTGGATGAAGTGCGGCAGCTCGTGGGACGCGTAGCTGCCCTGGTGCCGAGCCTTCCCGTTGATGTGGAAGCTCATGCTGTTCATCCAGTGCGAGTCGGCCACCACGAAGGTGTCCGCACCGCGTTCCCGCGCTCGGCGGCCGACCTCGGCCAGACCGACCTCTGCGGGCTTGCGGATGCCGTGGTGCTTACCGGGGTTGATGGACAGCCAGATCGACGGCACATGCGTGATCTTGGCGGCCAGCACGACCTCACCCATGGTCACCTCCGCATCGGGGATCGTGTAGCGGATCGAATACGATCCGTTTCCGGCACGTGCTGTCGTGCCGGCTGTTCAGGTCTAACAGGAGACTGCTGCGGTAGGGTTGACCACGGCTGCACGTCATTTGACTCCGCGTGCACCGGGTGGGCGGGCCTTTTACGACTCGGCAACGACCACTTGACGAACGGGCGAATGCGGACGACTGTGCCTGTCACGCAGTGTTACGCAGAACACTGTGCACCACCAGGTCCGGGAGGGCAACGATGTCCTACGTGCTGACCACCGCCGGAGTGCCGGCGACGCAGCAGTTCGATCTCTGGCAGTCGGCGGTGTCGCAGACCTTCGTGCCCCTGGAGGCCACGGCGGGCGAGCACTCGGCGTTCCGGGGCCGGTTGCGCGGTCAGAACCTGGGCAGTGTCGCCGTGTACGAAGCGTCCGCGGACGCGCACACCGTGCGACGGACCGCGCGGGCGATCTCCCGTGCGGCACCGGACTACTACAAGCTGTCGTTGCAGCTGCACGGCACCGCGAAGCTCACCCAGGACGGCCGGCAGGCCGCGCTGCGCCCCGGCGACTTCGCCATCTACGACACCACGCGGCCGTACTCGCTGGCGTTCGACGACGTCTCGTCCACGATGGTGCTGATGTTCCCCCGGTCGATGCTGTGCCTGCCCTCCGGCCAGGTCGAGCAGCTCACCGCGATCCGGTTCGCCGGCGGGCAGGGCGTCAGCGGGATCGTCAGCACCACCCTGGTCCAGCTGGCCCGCAACATCGACGACCCGCAGGTGCACGGCAGCGTCCGGCTGGCGCGCAACGTGGTCGACCTGCTGGGCACCGCGCTGGCCGACCAGGTCGACTACGCCGACGTGCCCGCCGAGACCTCCCGCGCGGCGATGCTGGTCAAGATCAAGTCCTATGTGGAGTCACACCTGGAGGACCCGGAGCTCTCGCCGGGCGACATCGCCGCCGCGCACCACATCTCCACCCGGTACCTGCACAAGCTGTTCAGCGAGGCGGGCACCACCGTGTCCGGCTGGATCCGGCACCGCCGGCTGGAGCGCTGCGGCCAGGACCTCGCCGACCCCGGCAAGCACCAGCTCGCCATCGGCGTGATCGGGGCCCGCTGGGGCCTGGTGGACGCCTCCTACCTCAGCCGCGCGTTCAAGACCGAGTACGGCCTCTCCCCGTCGGAATACCGCCGGCGCAGCGTCGAGCACCGGGCGCGCTGACGGTCAAGCGCCATGCGCCCGTGAGCAAGCGCGGCGGGAGCGCGACAGCCCACACTGGGCCGCGATGAGCCAGTGGAGGGGAGTCGACATGCGCGCGACAGGTCTGTACATCGGCGGCCAGTGGACCGCCGGGGCGGGGGAGTTCACCACCACCGACCCCGCTACCGGTGAGCAACTGGCGGTCGTCGCCGACGCGAGCGGCGCGGACGTCGACAACGCCGTCGCCGCCGCCCGGGAGGCCCTGCCCGGCTGGACCGCCACCCCGGCGACCGAGCGGGCCGCGCTGCTGTGGCGGCTCGCGGACCTGATCGAGGCCGACGCCGAGAAGCTCGCCGAGCTGGAGACCCGCGACCAGGGCCAGCCGCTGGGCGTGGCGCGGGCGGTCAGCGTGACCGGCGCGGCCGAGCACTTCCGCTACTTCGCCGGCTGGGCCACCAAGCTCGACGGTGCGGTGCGCAACGTGTCGTTCCCCGACACCCTCCAGTTCGACCGCCGCGTGCCGGTCGGCGTGTGCGCCCTGATCGCGCCCTGGAACTTCCCGCTGATGATCATGGCGTGGAAGCTCGCACCCGCCCTGGCCTGCGGCAACACCGCCGTCATCAAGCCCGCCGAGCAGACCCCGCTGACCACCGTGCGGCTGGTCGAGCTGTGCGTCGAGGCGGGTTTCCCGCCCGGTGTGGTCAACCTGGTGACCGGCGGCCCGGAGACCGGCAAGGCGCTGGTCCGCCACCCCGGCGTGGACAAGGTGTCGTTCACCGGCTCCACCTCCGTGGGCCGCGACATCGTCGCCGCGTCCGCCGCCGACCTCAAGCGGATCACCCTGGAGCTGGGCGGCAAGACGCCCACCGTCATCGCCCGGGACGCCGACATCGACGCCGCCGTGGCCGGCACCATCGCGGGCGGCCTGCTCAACAGCGGCCAGGTGTGCGCCGCCTACGCCCGGCTCTACGTCGACAAGGCCCGGCAGGACGAGTTCACCTCCAAGCTCGCCACCGCGGCCGGCGGCCTGCGCCTGGGCGCGGGCCTGCACCCGGACACCGACCTCGGCCCGCTGGTCAGTGCCGAGCACCGGGACCGCGTCGAGTCCTTCGTCCGCGGCGCGGTGACCCAGGGTGCCGAACTGCTCACCGGCGGCGAGCGCGGCGACGGCCCCGGCCACTTCTTCCGCCCGACCGTGTTCGGCGGCGTCCAGGACGCGATGACCATCGCCCGCGAAGAGGTCTTCGGCCCGGTCCTGGCGGTGCTGGACTACGACGACGAGGACGAGCTGCTGCACCGCGTCAACGACTCGCCGTACGGCCTGGCGGCGGCGGTGTGGAGCAACGACCTGCGCACCGCCCACCGCCTGGCGGACGGCATCCGCGCCGGAGCGGTGTTCGTGAACATGCCGTGCATCCCGGACGCGGCAGCCCCGTGGGGCGGCTTCCGCTCCAGCGGCTGGGGCCGCGAGATGGGCCCGTACGCGATCGACGCGTACACGGAGATCAAGGGCATCTGGATGCACCACGGCTGAGCGTCCGCAGAACTCGGCGGCCCGACGTTGCACCGGCACGTCGGGCCGCTGTTCGTCGTTTCCCAGTACAACGACGTGCCCAGCGCTCGCGCGGTCGCAGGCCGATCAGTTGGTCCTCCCGAATCCGCCCGGCTGACCCCTGCGGTGCGGTGCTGCCGGCCACGCTGGACGAGCCGATGAGCACCACGGCCTTGGCCCGCACCCTGGAACTGTCCCCCCGCAACGGTGTTCGAACACTCGTCGCGATGCAAGACGCCGGCTTGCTCACCACCATCCGACGCGCTCGCGTAGTCGCCTACGAACGCACCCGACTGGGAACCGACCTCCTCTGCCCCGACATCGGTCACGGCAAGCGTGCCCAAGCCGGAGCCGTGGGATTCGCCTCGCCGGACGATCCGAGGTGTGATTCCTTCGGCGCGCATCCGACCGGTCGGCGCAGACCGACGCCGCACGGGTCGTGGCCCCGCTTCCCGGTCACGTTGCTCCAGCGGTCCGGCACACCGTGGTGCGCCGGACCGCTGGAGGCATCGCCCCGCTACTTCTTCGGTGGGATGAGTCCTGATCGGACGGCCACGACCACGCCCACGGCGACGACCAGGGCCAGCGGCAGGTAGCGGAGCAAGGGCTGGCCGACCGCCTGTTCGAGGTGGTACCCGGCCACGCCCGCGGCCGCGGCGGCGAGCACGAAGCCGATCATCGCGAGGACGCGGGTCCGTCGGCTCGGCGTCTTCATCCCGTTGTGCCCGCCCGTCATTCGTTGATCCGCTTCGTGATCGAGTAGGAGATCCCGGCGACCGCGCCGAGCCCGCCGCCGATCGCGGCGCCGACGCCCGCGCCGGTGGCGCAGCCTACCGGGCCCACCACGCACGCGATCAGGCCGCCTCCGCCGCCGAGGGCCGCGCCCGTGCCGGCGAAGTCGGCGACGACACCGAGGTCGTCCTCGAAGTCGTCGGTGCTGTAGGCGCCGGTGGGGTCGGTGTTGTTGACCGGGTCGGACTTGCCGTACGCGTATCGGTTGCGCTCCTGGTGGGTCGGGTCCGGCGCGGTGAAGCGCCCCCAGGACGAGTTGTAGTACCGGTGCCCGAACAACGTCAGCCCGCCCTTGAGCGTGTAACCGCCGACGTAGCGGAACGGGTTCACGCCCGACGCGCCCGTGCCCGTCGCCCCGCCGTACGGGTTGTAGGTGTACGTGGCGGCCAAGGCCCCGGCCGTGTCGAGCATCCCGAGCACGCTGCCCTGGTGGTCGGTGATCAGGTTGTACCGGGTCGTCCCCGCCTTCTCGGTGACCAGCCTGCCGTCCGGGTCACGGGCGACGCTGACCCTGGTGCCACCCGAGTTCACCGTGCTCGTGCCGAGCGCGGTGTGGGTGAACACGTGCGTGGTCGCGGTCCCGTCGACGGTCTCGGTGATGGTCCGCGGCTGGGTCTGGTCGATCGTGTCGTACGCGGCGGTGAAGGTCTGCGCCCCGCCGGTGACGCCGCGAACCAGCTGGTTCGTCGACGAGTACTCATAGGACGCCGTCGGGTTGGTCGCACTGGTGATGTTGCCCGCGGCGTCGTAGCCCAGCGTCGTCGCGCCTACCGCGGTGAGCTGGTTCGCGGCGTTGACGGTGTGCGCGGTGCCCGCCAGGTTGGTGATGTTGTCGGCCTTGTCCACCGCGAACGTGGTGGCGCCCGCCTTCGTGAGGTGCCGCTGCGAGTCGTAGGTGTAGGCCGTGGTCGTCCCGGCGATCGTCTTCGACTGAAGCTTGTCGCTGTCGGCACCCCCGGCGGTGGTGTAGCTGTAGGTCGCCTTGAGCAGTTCCGACCCCGTGCCGTTCTTGACCGACAGGCTGGTCAGCCGACTGGACGTGTCGTAGGCGTTGGTCTGCGTCCCCGCACCGGGGAACGTCGTCGTGGTGCGGTTGTCGGCGGCGTCGTAGCCGAACGTCGTGGTCTGCCCGAACGGGTCGGCCAGCGACGTCAGCCGGTTCGCGGCGTCGTAGCCGTAGGTGGCGGTGCCCGCCGGGTCGGCCAGCGACGTCAGGTTGCCCGCCTTGTCGTAGCCGTAGGACACCGTCTCGGTGCCCGCGCCCTGGGTCCGCGCCGCAGAGGTGACCTGGCTGCCGGTCGGGTAGGCGTCGTAAGAGAACCTGCTGGTCACCCCGCCGTGCGATCGGGTGACCAGGTTGCCCAGCGCGTCGTAGGAGTTGGTTTGCAGGACAGCGCCGCCGTTGACGCTCACCGACACGATCCGGTCGAGCTTGTCGTAGGCGTAGTCGATGCGCTTGTTGTTGCCGTCGGTCACGCTGGTGATGCGCGACAACGAGTCGTAGCCGAAGCGGGTGACTCCCAGCGGCGCGGGCGGGGTGACGCTGGTCAGGTTCCCGGCCTGGTCGTAGCCGAACGTCGTCACGTTGCCGTTGGCGTCCTTCACGGTGCCCAGCAGCCGCTTCGGGCCGGTGTAGGTGCGGATCTCCAGGTCGGCGGCCAGCGGGGTGGAGCGGACCTTGGTGAGGTTGCCCGCCGAGTCGTACTCGCGGGTCACCTCGTTGCCCGCCGGGTCCTTGATCGACGTCGGCGAGTGCGGGTGCGCGGTGCTGGTGTAGCCGATCGTGCTGGTCGCCCCGGTCGGGAGCTTGGTGGAGATCAGGTTGTTCAGGCTGTCGTAGGCCGCGGTGGTGGAGTTGGTCAGGCCGTCCGTGGTCGACTGGATGTCGCTGTTGGCGGTCCAGGTCGTGGACTGGGTGTGGCCCAACGCGTCCTTCGCCGAGATCTGCCGGTCGTCGGCGTCGAAGGTGTAGACGGTCTTGTTGCCGTTCGGGTCGGTCTCCGTCGTCTGGGTGCTGGTGTCGTAGGCGAACAGCGTGTCCACCGCGCCCGCCTGCCTCGGCGTGGTCACCTTGATCACGTCGCCGTAGTCGTCGTAGGCGAAGCTCCAGGTCCGCCCGGCCTGGTCGACCAGCGACGTCAGCCTGCCGGTGGATGCGGCGTGGGTGAACTGGACGGTCTTGCCGTCCCGGTCGGTCAGCTTGCCGAGCTTGCCGGCGGCGTCGTAGGTGTAGTCCCCGACGACCGTGCCGCTCGGGTCGGTGATGCGGGTGATCTTCCCGCCGCTCGACGTGAAGGTGGTGACCCGGCCCTGCGAGTCGGTCAGCGACGCCAGAGCGCCGTCCGAGTGGTAGTAGTACGTGATCGCGCTGCCGTTGCGGTCGGTGCGGTTGAGCGGCCAGCCACCGGCGTTGAACGCCCAGGTCTCGCCGGTCTCGGTGAAGCGTGCGGTGTACGACCCGCCCGCGTTCTTCGTGATCGTCGCCCGGACGCCGTTGCTCGCCGAGGCGTAGGTCCCGTCGGCGTTGGGGGCGAACTCGACGCACCCGCCGCCGTCGACGGGCATGTGGATCGCCTCGAACGACAGGTCCAGGGCCATGTCCCGGCCCGCGTTGACGTGCCACTCGTCGTCGTAGCCGAAGGAGTGGCGCAGGGACAGGTCGATGCCGGTGCCCCGGACGGTCAGGTTCCGGTGGTCGACCCAGAGGTTGCCGTTGGCCGCGTTCACCCCGAACTGGAGGCGGTCGCTGACCCGGAAGCGCTCGATCGGGTAGTCCGGCAGCACACCCCAGTTCGAGGACCGGCACGGCGACCACCGCTGGGCGGACGGCGCGCCGGACCGGTCGGCGCCGGGCTTGGCAAGGCCCGCGGGCGGCGGTCCGCCGACCACGTCCCGCTTCGCCTCGCCAGGTGTCCAAGCTCGTGCGTCGGTGGGCTCAGCCGCCGCCGCAGGTGACATCAGGACGGCGGGAACCGCGGCGACCAACGCAACCGCCAGACCCGCGGACAAGGCGCGCGACATGAAGCCGCGCACCAACGACATGCGTGACAAAGGTGTTCCCCCTCAGTGAAAAACAACCCCACCCCGGGGACACCCCCGTCCCCGGCGCATGCCTGATGCCCGCCGCCCGACAGCACCAAACCGCGACGCTTCCAGGACCACTCGACCGGCCTAGCCCGACGACGCCGAGATCACCCGAACGACGCGAGCGCTCGTCCAGGTGGCGCCGGTGCACGCGTCCGGCGGGGAGTAGTGGACCTCGACCACCGTGCCGACGTGGGCGGCGAGTGTCTTCTCGGACTCCTGCCTGGCGACCTCGTTCCTGGTCCCGTTGGCCGGGTAGTGGATCCGGCCGTTCTTGCCGAACACGAACTGGCCCTCGAATTGAACCCCGGCCGACCGGCGGCCACTCGTCCGTTCGTCACGTCGCCCGGACGGATCAGCGACACCGGCGGTGGGCAGGGGACGGCTCGTGTGGCCGTCCGTCCGGTCGGCGGCCGGGCCGGCCGCCGAGGGTGACCCGGCGTCACCCGACCGAACCGGGCGACACTAGGCCGAACGGGTTACCGTCGAGGGGCGCGGGCGGTGCGGGCCTGCGGGACGTTCGGACCGGAGGTCGCGATGGCCGCCACGTCGCAGCGCGGACAGACCGGTGTGCCGGCGTGGGTGGAGCCGATGCTGGCCAAGGCGGACGGTGGCCGGTTGCCCTCCGGGCCGGCCTGGCGGTACGAGGACAAGTTGGACGGCTACCGCTGCGCGGTGCGCGTCGCCGCCGCCGGCGCGGTGGCGTTGACCAGCCGCAACGGGCTGGACCTGACCGCCGAGTTCAGCGAACTGGTCGATCCGATCGCACGGGTCTTCGCCGGCCGGGCCGGGGTGCTCGACGGCGAGGTCGTCGCCTACGACGAACGCGGGCGGATCGACTTCGGGCTGTTGCAGGAGCGCCGGGGCCGCCATCGACGGCACGTCGACGGACCGCACCGCGTGGACGTGCGGTTCCTGGCCTTCGACCTGCTGCGGCTGGGGGACGCCGACCTGCTCCGCGAGCCCTATGACGAACGCCGCGGCCTGCTGACGTCGCTGCCGATGCCCGATCCGTACCGGGTCGACATCGTCCGCGCCATCACCCACGACCGGCTGCGCGCCGACCGGCTCACCCCCGAGGCGCTGCTCCGCCGCACCGCCGACGCGGGCTACGAAGGGCTCGTCGCGAAGCTCGGCAGCTCGACCTACCAGCCGGGGCACCGGTCGGACGCGTGGCTCAAACACCCGGTGACCGTCACGACCGAGGTGGTGGTGTGCGGGTGGCGGCCCGGCAAGGGGGGCCTCTCCGGGTCGGTGGGCGGTCTGCTGCTGGGCGCGCACGACCCGGTGACGGGTGACCTGGTCTACCTCGGCGACGTGGGCACCGGGTTCAGCCGGACCCAGCGCGCGGATCTGCGCAGCGCGCTGGAGCCGCTGGAACGGCGTACGCACCCGTTCGCCGCCGCGCCGCCGCGCGAGGACGTGGTCGGGGCCCGGTGGGTCGAACCGCGCCTGGTCGGCGAGGTCGTGTACCGGACGTTCACCCGTGGCGGCCGGTTGCGGCACACCGCGTGGCGGGGTCTGCGCGAGGACCGCGGACCGGCGGAGGCCCTCCTCCCGCCATCCGCCGCCCCCCGGCCCGCCCCCCGGCCCGTCCCCTCACCCGTCACCACTTCACCCGTCACCACTTCACCCGTCACCACTTCACCGGTTACCGCCTCACCCGTCACCGCCCCGGACGACACCCCGCCGCCGACCGGGCGGCTTTCCGTCCGCGTCGGCGACCGGCTGCTGCGACTGTCCAATCTGGACAAAATCCTCTACCCGAAGGCCGGGTTCACCAAGGGTGAGGTGATCGCCTACTACACCGCGATCGCGCCGCTGCTGCTGCCGCACCTGCGGAACCGGCCGGTCACGGTCGTGCGCTGGCCCGACGGTGTCGACGGCCAGTCCTGGTTCGCCAAGAACACGCCCGCCGGCGCGCCCGACTGGTTGCGCACGGTCCGGCTGACCGGGTCCGGTTCCCGCGGGTCCGGCGACCCGGTCGAGTACCCGCTGATCGACGACCTGCCCGCGCTGGTGTGGGCCGCGAACCTGGCCGCGCTCGAACTGCACGTCCCCCAGTGGACCGTCGACCCGCAGGGCACCCCGCGCCCACCGGACCGGCTGGTGATCGACCTGGACCCCGGCGAGGGCACCACGATCGTGGACTGCTGCCGCGTCGCCGAACGCGTGCGCGACATCCTGGTCGCGGACGGCCTCACGCCGCTGGCCACCACCTCCGGTTCCAAAGGGCTTCAGCTCTACGCCGCCATCGACACCGCCCGAGCCGACGCGCCCTCGGCCTACGCGAAGGCGGTGGCCCGGTTGCTCGCCCGCGAGTCCCCGGACACCGTCACCGCGGTGATGGCCAAGGCCCAGCGCACCGGCCGGGTGCTGCTCGACTGGTCCCAGAACAACCCGGCCAAGACCACCATCGCCCCCTACTCGCTGCGCGGCCGCGACCTGCCGACGGTGGCCACCCCGATCACCTGGGACGAAGTACGCGCCTGTCGGCACCCCTCAGACTTGGTGTTCACCGCCGATCAGGCGGTCGCCCGAGCCGCCGATCCCGGCGACCTGCCGGCCGGACTGGACACCACTCGCGCGCCCCTGCCCACACCGGTGGCCGAACGCGGCAAGGCGTAGCGCAGGTCGTGCGGTCGGCGACGGTCGTTCGCCTATCCGTCCGATGTGGACAGAGACGGCGCGGTCGTACTCAGGCGGATGTTGGCTTGTCGAGGAAAACGACTCCGTAGCGGGCCGCGAGGTCGGTGTAGTGGAAGTCGTCGCGGGCGTCGTTCCGGCCGATCGACCGGAAGTAGCCTTCGATGGCGCCGGGGTTGTTCATGACCAGGATGTCCGCGACGTCGGTGATGCTCTGGAACGTGTGGGGGACGAGTCGGGGGCCGTAGACGTAGGCGCCGGGTTCGGCGTCGTGCACGTCGCAGTCGTCCAGCGAGTTCGAGCCCACCCAGAAGCGGACGCGGCCGGACAGGACGACCCAGCTCTCGTCCTCGCGGCTGTGGGTGTGCAGTGGTGGTGCGGTGCCGCGGCGCACGGTGAGGCGCATGACGCTGACCGCGCCGTGGGTTTCGGTGGTCGACACCACTTGTTCGATCACGTTGTCGTAGTAGTGGTACGTGTCGCCTTCGCCTGGGTTGCGCACCAGGGCGATGCTCATGTGAGGGTCCTTCGCGGTCGTGTTGCGCGAGAGTTGCCTGCGCGTCGACGTTCGTTGAAAACTCAACCACTGGGTTCTCTTGGCCGCAACCGGTGGGAGTGCTCCCTGATCCTGCCGGGGTGGTCCGGGTCGCGCCAGACGGCGTCGAAGTCCGGGGCGGCGTCGAAGGTCCCGCTGGTGCGGATCCAGTCGTTGACCACCTGACGCGCGCTTTCACCCTTCGGGGTGTAAAGCTTCGAGCCTTGTATGTCCACGGTGACGGCCCCCGGCCGACCGCCGGATGCGCGCCGCCGACCAGACCGGGCCCACCGGCTGCCCAGTCCTCGGTCAACTCCGTGCGAACGCGAGGAAGTGCGCGCTCCCGTTGATCATCAGCGGGTCGGTTTCGAGCAGGCGGGCGCAGCGCAGGGCCGACTCGACGTGGTCGTCGAAGCCGTCGATGCCGACCGCGTCGAGCGTCGGCCAGGCCGGCCCTTCCACGCCGTACACGATCGGGGCGCGGAAGCCGGCGGCCGATATCTCGTCGTGGAGTTCGTCGGCGGTGTGCCAGTGCGTTTCGGTGAATCCCACGTGCCCGTCGTACCGGCCGCTTGCGATCACCTTGCCCACCGGCCCGATCAGGGCGGGGCCGAGGTTGCCCGTCGTGCCGGTTTCCAGGGCCGACAGGTAGCGGCTGATGGCCGCTGCGACGAGCGTTCCGCCTGGGCGCAGGACTCGTCGTGCTTCGGCCAGCGCCTGTGCCCGGTCGGTCGGTGCGAGCAGGTGGTAGAGCGGCCCCATGAGCAGGACCGCGTCCACGGTGTCGGTGCGGACGGGCAGGTCGCGGGCGTCGCCGACGGACGCGGTGACGCCGGGCAGCCTTGACGCGGTGTCGACGTGGTCCGGCACGATGTCGATCAGGTGGACGTGGTGGCCGTCGGCGGCCGGCCACCGCGCGTGGACGCCGGTTCCTCCGCCCACGTCGAGCACGCGTGCGGGGCTGGTCATGTGTCGGCGGACCAGTTCTCGGGTGCGCAGGTGTTCCAGTCGTCCGTGCGGGGTGCGGTGCAGGCGGTCGGCTTCGTTGGGTGCGGTGGTGTAGTGGTGGGTCACATCGGTCATCGGGTGACGGTTCCGGGGGGGGGGGGGAGGTGTTGCCGGACAACGGGGTTTCCTGGCAGGCCGTACGATTCGGCGCACATCCGATCTTGAGGGGAAGTCGAGTCCTGTGCGAAGGATCGTCGTCGCGGTGTGCGCCGCGCTGGTCGTGGCCGGGTGTTCGGCCGAGGCGGAGACGGGCGCGGCGGCGGGTGGCGGGTCGTCGGCGCGGGCTGCCGCGCTGCCGGCGTTGGTGTTGCCCGACGACGTCACCGCCCCCAAGGGGTTGGTGCGGGACGGGGAGCCGGCCGCCGGCGTGCGGAAGCTGGTCGAGTGCCCGGACCTGGCTTCCGCCGGGCAGGCGACGGCCGGGGTCACCGCGAGGTGGACGTGGGCGAGGGGCGGTCGTGAGGTGACGATGACCCAGTACAACGCCGTCTACAGCGTCCCGGGCAAGGATGTCGTCAAGCAGGCCCGCGCGGCCTCCAACTGCCATCGGGCCGAGGAGAGCCTGCCGGCGGGGGAGGTGCCGACGGCCGATGAGTACCTGCACCTGAGCACCGGGTTCCCGACCACCGGGCGGGCCGTGGACGAGCGGTACGCCTACTGCGTGACCAATCCCGTGCGGCAGCACAGCACGTGTACCGGGTTGATGGCCAAGGGGGACAAGATCGTCCGGCTGACCGTGGACGGCAAGGGGGACCTGCGGGGGGTGGAGAGCCCGGCGATCGGGATGTTCGCGCAGGCGTTGGCCGACCGACTGGACGCTTGACGTGCCCCGGGCGTCACACCCAGTACGGGTCGGCGCCCCTGGTCAGTCTGGCCAGGGATCCGACGCCGGTCGACTCGGGCGAAGGCCGCACGAAGCCCGCGCGGGCCGCGATGCCGGCCGCTTCGCCGCGTGACGAGCAGTCGAGCTTGGTCAGCAGGCGCTCCACGTAGGTCTCCACGGTGCGCCGGCTGACCACCAGGCTCTCCGCGATCGCCTGGTTCGACAGGCCGGCGACCAGGCCGGTGGCGATGTCCAGCTCCCGCGCGGTCAGCCCGGACGGGTTCTCGAACGGCGCGCACGCCGCCACCACGCCGGTGCGGGGGCCGTCGACCACCCGGAGCAGCCGCACCCGGTACCAGCCGTCCTTCGCGGGCCACAGGAACGGCACGGTGCGCACGCCCAGCCCGGCGAACGACTCGGCCAGCGCCCGTAACGCCGGGTCGTGGGCGACCGGCGCGGGCGCGCGGCCGGTCACCGCGCCGTGCGCCGGGAACACCCAGCTGGCCGTCCACTCCGGATCGAACCACGCGTCGAACGTGGGGCAGTACAACGGGTCCACCCGGCGGGCCAGCGCGGAGCCGACCTGCGCGACGAACCCGCGCGCCTCCTCGCCGAACGCGCCGCGGACCGGGGCGTTCGCGTGCAGCACGCCGACGACCTGCCGGCTGCCGCTCATCCGCAGGGTGGCGGACAGGCCGTCCTCGAACCCGGCCGGGCGCAGCCGCTCCTGGTAGTGCGGCGAGTCGCGGAAGTTGTGCGGCATGTCGTCCATGAGCAGCGGCACGGGGGAGGCGAACAGCTGGCCGCCCCACCGGGTCCGGGGCAGTTCGTAGGCGAGTTCACGGCTGGTCGCCCGCTGGTAGCCGTCTTCGGCCATCACCACGAAGCCCCGCGTCACGGGGTCCCAGCCGGTCACCTGGACGGCGCAGAGGTCGGGCACCGCCATGCGGAGGGCGGCGAACACCTCGTCCCACTCGACGGCGGCACCGCTGCCGAGGGCGGAGCCGATGCGCACCGCCGAGGCCACTTTCGTGGTGTCCATCGTGTCTCCTCGGTCGGTGCACAACCTACGGTGCGTGACGTGATCACGACAATACCGTGTCACCCGCAGCGCACGACGGGGTGCACTGCGGGTCAACCGAGGTTCCCCGAGTGGCAATTCGCCTGACTTTATGTCACCCGAAAGTGTTGGCTACCTCCGATCGAGCCACAGGGTCGGCGGCGTCGGCGCGCGGCTCCGCACCGTGCGCGGCGGCCAGGTCGACGGCGGCCGGGTTCTGTCCCCACTGGCCCGGCCGGCGGGCACCGACCAGCGCACCGGGCCGCGCGGCCAGCAGGTGCGGGTCCGGCCGGGTGTCGGGCAGGTCGTCGAGCCACAGCTTCGCGGACAGCCGGTACTCGTCACGCGCGACGCCCGCCGCCTGCACGATCCGGCTGAACAGGACGTCGGTGTACGACTCGGGCACCGATCCGCCGCCGGCGGACCCGCCACGACTGGAGTGCCGGACGCCCGCCTCGGGCCGCCGGCCCCGATCCGCCGCCGGGGGGATCGTCACCGCACCGCCTCCTGCGCGAACGCGGCGCGCAGGGCGGCGGCGGCGCGGGCGTGCGCCGTGGCGGAGATGCTGAGCTGGTCGACCAGCAGCGCGAAGAAGCCGTGGATCTGGCCCTCGTAGCGGACCAGGGTGACCGGGACGCCCGCGTCCAGCAGCCGGTGGGCGTACTCCTCGCCCTCGTCGCGCAGCGGGTCGAACTCGGCGGTCATCACCAGCGCCGACGGCAACCCGCCCAGGTGCGACGCGGCCAGCGGGGCCAGGTACGGGTCGTCCAGGTCGGAGGGGTCGCGCGGGTACTGGGTGAAGAACCACTCCATGCTCTCGCGGTCGAGGAAGTGGCCCTCGCCGTAGTCCACGTAGGACGGCCGGTCGCCGGGCGGCGCGGTGACCGGGGCCGCCAGCAGTTGCAGCGAGAGGGGAGGGCCGTCGTGGTCGCGGGCCATCAGCGACACCACGGCGGCCAGGTTGCCGCCCGCGCTCTCGCCGCCGACCGCGATCCGGTCGTCCACCCCGATCAGCGCGCCGTGGTCGGCGACCCAGAGCAGCGCGGCGTAGGCGTCCTCGGCGGCGGCCGGGTAGCGGTGCTCGGGGGCCAGCCGGTAGTCCACGGAGACCACCACCATGCCCACCGCGTTGCACAGCACCCGGCAGGTGCTGTCGTTCTCGTCCAGCGACCCGATCACCCAGCCGCCGCCGTGGAACCACACCAGCGCCGGGAACGGGCCGTCGCCGTGCGGGGTGTAGACCCGCACCGGGATGTCGCCCGCCGGGCCGGGGATGGTCCGGTCCTCGACCTTGTCGACCGGCTCCGGGTGGGGTGAGGGCTGCCAGGACTTGGCGAACGCGGCGCGCATCTCGGCGGGCGAGGTCCCGTCGAGCGGCAGCAGGCCGCCCTGGGCGTCGGTCGCGTCGATCACCGCACGTGCTTCAGGGTGCAGCGGCATCGGGGTCGTCCTCCGTGTCCGGTCCCGCGCCGAAGCGCCGCAGCACGGCGGCGGTCAGCCGGGAGACGTCGTTGTCGTCCTTGTCGTGCGACAGCGCGCCGCACCAGCCGATCGAGCCGGTGGCGAACACCGCGCCGCCACCGGGGGCGTCGAGCAGCGTCAGGTCGGCGCGGCGGCGGTCCAGCGGGTCGCCCAGCGGGTGCGGGGTGGTGGGGCCGGTGTCGGCCTGGACGTACGCCTCGCCGAGCGTCGCGCGGCCCAGCAGCACGACGTTCGGCGGACTGCCCAGCAGCGGATCGATGCCGTCGGTCTCGAACGAGGCCGCGTGGCCCTGCACCGCGCCGAACCCGCCCAGCGGCGAGGACAGCCCGACCAGCAGCGGGTGCGGACCCGCCAGGTCGTACGCGCCGCCGCCGTGCAGGCCGGCGGCGGTGGTGCCGATGCCGAACAGCCGGTGCGGGGCGCGGCCGCGCTCCTGCCACAGCCCGCCCGGCTCGCCGGTCGACGACAGGTGCAGCTCGCCCGGCTCGGACTCCCACATCCGCACGCCGGCGTAGCCGCGCCGCAGCTCCGCCAGGTGCGGCTGCTTCGGGTGGATCGCGGTCACCCAGTAGGCGCCGTTGCCGCCCAGGTAGCCGAGGTTCCCGCCGCCGCCCAGGTAGCGCTGCGCGGCGTCGAGCATCGCCCCGGTCCAGTACTCCGGGTGGCTGCCGGTGACCACCGCCCGGTAGCCCTCCAGCGCGGCCGCGCCGTCGGCGTGCAGGTCGTGGTCGGTCAGCACGTCGAACGCGAAGCCCTGCCGGCGCAGCCAGCCGACCAGGTGCAGGTCCTCGCTGTACTGGTGCGGCCCGCCCGCGTGCCGGAACACGTGGTCGTCGCGCACGCCCAGCAGCGGCCGGCGCAGCGACGCGATGGCGGTGCCGCTGCCGTCACGGTGCCGGTCGTACAGGCTGTGCAGGTGGTTGTCCCGGGCGAACGGGGCCGCCACCTCCGCCGGGTCCTCCGGCAGGAACGGCATGTGCACGTGCTCCAGCGCGTAGGCCAGGTAGCTCAACGTCGGCACCAGGAACGCCAGCCGCGCGGTGGGCCTGGTCGGCCGGACGAAGAACGGCAGCCGGTCCACGCCCAGCTCCGTCGCCAGCTCCACCGCGTAGCAGCCGCTGGGCAGGTCGTCGGGCAGCGCGAACTCCAGCACCGGGTCCCAGCCGCAGTCGGCCAGGTCGTCGGAGTGGAAGTGCACCGCCGAGTAGCCCCGGTCGGCGAACCGCCAGTCCAGCACCTCGCCGGTCCAGTCGTGCCCGGTCACCCCGCGCAGCGGCTGGTTGTGCAGCGCGCCGTGCCGCCCGTCGACCAGGTCCAGCAGGGTGTCGCCGCCGATGCCGTGGGACAGCTCCCAGTGCGCCCGCGCGCCCAGGTGCCACGCCGAGCGGGTGTCGGCGACCAGCCAGTCCAGTTCGGTGCGCAGGTCGGCGAACACCGTCGGCCCGTCCAGCTTGCCGTCGAAGTGGCCGCCGACCCGCCCGCCGACCCGGCGCGCGGCGAACAGCAGCGAGGCCGCGCCCGCCACCAGCGGACCGGTCGGCGGCACGGTGACCACGACGCCGGCCTCGTCGGCGAGCCGGTCGCGCGGCCGGACCTCGATCCGCGCGCCCGCCTCGCCGTAGCCGCCGACGACCAGGTACCAGCGGCGCAGGCGCAGCACCGGGCCGCGCACCGAGACGACACCGCCCGCCGTGCGCACGGCGAACTCCGGCGTGCCGTCGGCCCGCAGCGCCAGTTCGGCGAACGGCCCGTCGTCGGGGTCGCCCTGGCTCATCAGGCCCGCCCGGCCGGCCGGGAACGCCGTCGGCCACACCCACACCGCGAACGACACCGCCGCGCCGAGCACCGGCGGACGCGACACCAGCCCGTACGAGCCGTGGTCGAAGTCCTGGCGCGGCACCGAGACCCGGGCCGGGACGTCGACGTCCACGGGCGTGCGGACCGGCGCGTTCCCGTCGTGGTCCACCCGCAGCACGCGCACCCGCGCGTCCGAGGTGGACGCGCTGGCGTGCACCGACACCCGTTCGCCCGGCCGGTAGTCCAACCGGTCGGTGTAGCCCACGACGGGCGCACGGGTGTGGTCGACGGGTGCCATGTCAGCCCCTCAAGAGCTGGCCGCCGTCGATCGGCAGCACGGTGCCGGTGATGTGCCGCGCCTCCAACGACGCCAGCAGCAGCACGGTCGGCACCAGGTCGTCGGTGTTCGCGATGCGCCCCAGCGGGATTCGTTCCAGCCACGGCGCGCGCGCCGCCGGGTCCGCCATGGAGGAAGCGGTCAGCGGCGTCTCCACCGGGCCCGGCGCGACCGCGTTGACCCGGATCCCGTACGGGGCCAGTTCCAGCGCCGCCGAGCGGGTCAGCGCGTTCATCGCCGCCTTGGTGGCCTCGTAGTGCCCCAGGCCCACGGTCGGCTGCATCGCGCCCGCCGAGCTGATGTGCACGATCGAGCCGCCGCGCCGGGCCGTGATCATCGCCTCGCCGACCACCTGGGTGATCAGGAACGTGCCGCGCACGTTCACCGCCAGCACCGCGTCCAGCGCCTCCACCGGCAGCGACATCAGCGGGGCCGCGCCGCCGACCACGCCCGCCGCGTGCACCAGCACGTCGATGGGGCCTAATTCGGCGACTGTCTTCGCGACGCCCGTGCGCACCGAGTACTCGTCGCGCACGTCCATGTGCACCCCGAGCCCGCCGAACTCCTCCGCGGTGCGGGCCAGACCCACCGCGTCCACGTCCGCCACCGCGACCCGGTGCCCCCGGCCGGCCAGCGCCGCCGCGATCGCGCCGCCGATGCCGCCCGCCCCTCCCGTGACCAGCGCGACCATCACACGGCCTCGGCGATCACGACGCGCGGGCTGCCCGGCAGCGGCCGGGTCTCCAACACCTGCCAGCCGGTCGCGGCCAGCCAGTCGTGCACCTCGTTCTGCGGGTGCACCACGGTGCCGTCGATGACCAGGTACTCGCCGGCCATCACCGGGTCCAGCCGGCGGCCGTCCGCGCCGTCGAGCAGGAAGTCCAGCACCAGCAGCGTCGCACCGGGGTCGACCACGCCGCGCGCGGCGCGCAGGATGGTCTGGTTCTGCTCGGCGTCGAAGCGGTGCACCACGTGCTCCAGCAGCACCGCGTCGTACCGGCCGGGCACCTCGTCGGTGAGCGGATCGGCCTCGTGGAAGGAGATCCGGTCGGCCACCGCGGGGTCGACCGAGCCCCGGGCGGGCTCCACGAACTCCCGGGTGCCGACGAACGTGCCGGTGAGCCCGGGGTTGCGCTTGGCGGCCTCGCCGAGGAACGCGGCCGAGAGCCCGCCCAGGTCGAGCACGTCGTGGTGCCGCGAGAAGTCGTAGTTCTCGGCGAGCATGACCGCGTGCAGCGCGTTGTAGGTCTGCACGCCGTTCATGAACACGCCCATCCGGGCCTCGTCCAGCTCGAACGGGCCGGGTCGCGCGGAGCGCATGGACGAGGTGTAGTGCAGCCAGTGCGGGTAGCTCAGGGCGTCCCAGAAGGCCAGGTGCGGGCGCAGGTCGAGCCCGCCCTGCCCGGCCAGGTAGGCCTCGGTCACCGGGGTGTTGGCGTACTTGCCGTCGCGGTGCTCCAGCAGGCCCAGGCCCACCATCGCATCGCCCAGGATGCGCGCCGAGCGCTCCGGCAGCTCGGCGCGCTCGGCCAGTTCCAGGCAGCTCGCCGGACCCAGGGCCAGGGCGCTGAACACCCCGAGCTCGCTGGCCGCGAACAGCTGCTTGGCGGCCATGTACCCGGTCGCGACGGTGACCAGGGCGGTGGGATCGGTCATCGCGGTTCCTCCTAGTCCAGTCCGGGGTCGACGACGGCCTTGATCGCGGCCATCGACTCCATGTCACGGATCGCCCGCTCCGCGCCCGACAGCCCGACGGCCGGGGAGAACATGGCGTCCCACTCGAAGCGGTCGGCGAACGCCGACAGGAAGCGCAGCGCGCGGGCCAGGTCGCCCACGTCGCCGTTGAGCGAGCCCACGACGGTGATCTCGCGGCCCATCACCACGTCCATCGGCACCGGCGCGGCCTGCGGGCCCGCGATGCCGACCACCACGTGCGTGCCGCGCTTGCCGCACATCAGCACGCCCTCGCGGTTGGCCGTGGGGGCACCGGCGAAGTCCAGCACCAGGTCCGCGCCCAGCGCGCCGGTCAGCTCCTCGACCTGGGCGACCCGCTCGTCCGGGTCGGTCACGTCGGTGACGTCGATGGTGGCGTCCGCGCCGAACTTCGCGGCCAGCGCCAGCCGGTTGGGCGGGCCGCCCAGGGTGATCACCTGGCCCGCGCCCGCCGCGCGGGCGAACGCGGTGGCGACCAGGCCGAGCGGACCCGAGCCCTGCACGGCCACCGTGCTGCCCGGTCGGACGCCGCCGGCGTTGGCGAACGCGCGCACCACCGTCTTGACCGCGCACCCGGCCGCGGCGGCCCAGGTGTCGGGCAGGTCGGCGGGCAGGACGATCCGGTGCGCGCCCGGCGCGAGGTAGACGTACTCGGCCAGCCCGCCGATGGCGTAGGGCCAGCGGTCCGAGCGCTGGCCGAACCCGTAGCCCCGGTTGTCGCACAGCACCGGCTCGCGCAGCACCGTGCAGCCCTGGCAGTGCCCGCACACCGACTCCGACCAGACCACCCGGCTGCCGATCTCGACCGGCTTGCCGCAGGCGTCCCGGCCGGAGTGCGCGCTCAGCGCCACGACCTCGCCGGTCATCTCGTGGCCGAGGATGATCGGCAGCGGGACGAACGGCATGGCGCCGGCCCAGATGTGGGCGTCGGTCCCGCACAGCGTGGTGCTGGTGATCCGGACGATCGCCGACCCGGCCGGCAGCTCCTTGGGCAGCGGCACCTCGGTGAGCTCCAGCGGCGCGTTGAAGTCGCGCAGCACCGCCGCTCGGGTCGCGGTGGGGTGCATCTACGCCTCCCGGCTGTTCTGGTCGGTCGGGGCGGACAGCCGCGCCGCCCGCTCGGCGAGCGCGCGGGCCAGGAAGGGGTGCGGGCCCTCGGCGGGGAAGTCGTGCCCGGCGGGCAGCGCGGGGTCGAACCACCCGTCGCCGGGCGGCCCCGGGTCCGGCCTGGCCGCCACGGCGCAGTCCGTCCCGGCCACGGCACCGCCAGTCCCGACCACGGCACCGCCAGTCCCGGACCCGGCACCGCCGGACCCGGCCACGGCGCGGTCGGACCCGGTCAGGGCGGGCAGCCGGACCGCGCCGGCGGACTCCGGCGGCACGAAGGGGAGCGCGGTGTCGAACCACCCGTCGTGCGCGCCGGAAGGCCCGCCGGCCGCCCCGGCGGGCGTCGGCGGGCGCGAGTCGTCAGAGCGGGTCATGCAACCCCCTTCGGTCCGGTCAGGCCATGGAGTCCCACCGGTCCCGGCGACGCGTCCACACCAGGACGACGAGGATCACCAGGAACGGCAGGACGCCGCGGTACTGCTGGAGGGCGACGACGGTGCTGGCCAGGCCCTGGAGCACGCCCAGGGCCACGCCGCCGACGAACGTCCACGCGAAGCTGCGGAACCCGCCGACCAGCGCGGCGGCCAGCGCCGGCGCGATCAGCAGGGCCTGCGAGCCGAAGTCGCTGGCCAGCTGGGGAGCCACGATCATGATCCCCAGGGCGCTGGCCGCGCCCGCGACGCCCCACACCACCATCGACAGCCGGGGCACCCGGATGCCGATCAGCTCGGCGGTGGTCGGCCGCTCGGACAGCGCGCGCAGCAGCAGGCCGACCCGCGTGCGCTTGAGCAGCACGGTGGGCAGCACGGCGAACAGGACCGCGAGGATCATGGTGACCACCGCGGTCCACGTCACCACCACGCCGCCGACCGTGACCGCCGGGCTGTCGAACGGGCTGGGGAACCGGTGCGGGTGCTGTGCGCCGAACAACCGCAACCCCACCGCGACGAGCCCGGTGAAGGTCGCGATGGTCACCGCGGCCTTCACCCCTTCGCCCGCCTCGGAGAACCAGCGGACCATCACCGCGCCGAGCCCCATGTGCAGCGCCGCCGACGTCGCCAGCCCGCACGCGATCGCCAGGAACAGGGGCAGGCCCGCCTCGTGCAGCACGACCATGGCGAACGCCCCGAAGGCGCCCACGGCGGCCTGCGCGAAGTTGACCACGGCGACGAGGCGGTAGGTGAGCAGCGTGGACAGCCCCATCAGGGCATAGGCCCCGCCGGTGACCAGTCCCGCGATGGCCGCGGACAGTTGCAGCACAGCAGCCTCCGGGTCAGGCGTTGGGCACGGTGATGAACGTGTCGTCCACCACGACCCACCGCAGGCCGGTCAGGCGGACGATCTTGGACGCCTGGTTGGGGGCGTGGCTCTCGCCGGGGCCGAACTCCCACGGGGTGCCCAGCATCGGGTCCTCGATCGGGGTCATGTCGCGCAGCGCCGCGCCGACCGAGTCGCGGGTGACCTCGCCCTTGATCGACTTGAGCACCTCGACGGTGAACTTCGCGGCCAGGTAGCCGCCCTGGGAGAACGCGGTGGCCTGCGCGTCGCCGCGGCTGACCGCGCTGCGCCAGCCCTTGTTGGCCAGGCTGTCGGAGGTGAACGGCTCGAACTCGCTGCCCGCGTAGACGTTGAGCCCGAGCCCGCCGACGGCCTTGGCGACGCTGTCGGTGTAGGCGGGGGCCAGCAGCAGGAAGTCGACGTCGTCCATGCCCTGGGTCTTGGCCGCCTGGAGCCACGGCACGACGAGCTGCTCGGCCGGGTTGAACAGGATGGCGTCGCAGCGCTCCTGCTTGGCCCGCAGCAGGTACGGCGTGAGGTCGCCGCTCTGCTGCACGGTCTGGTCGTCGATCACCAGCCGCTGGCCGCTGAGCTTCTCCCAGCGGGCCAGGGCTTCCTTGACCGCGTCCTCGGAACCGGGCAGCACGACGGTGAAGTTGCAGACCCGCTTGTCGCCGAGCTTCTGCGTGGCGTGCAGCAGGACGGCGGTCATGAGAGTGAACGGGCCGACGTTGACCGGCGCGATGTTGGGGCTCTGGAAGCACTTCGGGGTGGCCGCCACCGCCATCACCGAGTTGAGCCTGGACTGGCGGTAGAACCCGTCGTTGACGTCGCAGTCGGTGAAGCTGGACGAGCCCACCATCGCCACCACGCCCGCGTCGGCGAGCTCGCGGGCGACCTGGGCGCTGCGCTGGGGGTTGCCCGCGTCGTCCTTGACGATGTACTCGATCTTCTTCCCGTTGATGCCGCCCGCCTCGTTGGCGTCGTCGAAGACGCGCTGGGCGGTCTTGGGCACCTCCGCGGTGATGAACTGGCCGGTGAGTCCGGCGACGGCACCGATCTTGATGGTGTCGCCACCGCCGCCGGCACCACAGCCGGCCAGCGCAGACGCCGTCAGGGCGGCCGCGAACAACACGGCTCCCGCCTTGAGGTGCTTGCTCATCGAGGTTGTTTCCTTTCGGGGAACGGTCGGATCAGTGGGCTGCGGAACCCAGGTAGGCGGCGATGACCGCCGGGTCGGCCAGGACCTCGTCCGGCGGACCGAAGGCGATGACCCGGCCGAAGTCCAGCACCACGACGGAGTCGCAGGTGGACCGGACGAGTTCGATGTCGTGCTCGACCAGCAGCACGGCGGTGCCGAACCGCTCGGGGATCTCGGCGAGCCGGCGCTGCAGCAGCTCGGTCTCGGTGCCGGAGTGCCCCGCGGCGGGTTCGTCCAGCAGCAGCACGGGCGGCCGCCCGGCGGCCAGGCCCGCGACCTCCAGCAGCCGGCGGGTGGCCACGTCGACGGTGTCGATCGGCACGTCGGCGGCCGGGCACTCGAACAGCGCCAGCTGCTCGTCGAGCTCCTCGCCGGACAGCGTCCGGCCGGCCGCGACCTGCACGAACATCCCCACGGTGAGCTGCTCGGGCACCCGGAGCTGCTGGAAGCTGCGGCGCAGCCCGAGCCGGGCGCGGCGGTGCGCCGCGACGCCGTCCACGCGGCGGCCGTTGAGCAGCACCTGCCCGCTGTAGTCGGCGGTGAACCCGGTGACGGCGTTGATCAGGGTCGACTTGCCCGCGCCGTTCGGGCCGACCAGGCCGACCACGTGACCCCTGGGCACGACCAGGCTGACGCCGTCGACCGCCGTCAGCGCGCCGAACCGCACGCGCAGGTCGCGCACCTCCAGGGCGGGCGTGGCGTCGGCGGTGTCCCGCGGGGCGCGCAGCCGCAGCGGCACGATCGGCTTGGGGTTGGCGTGCGGGATCGGCAGCGACCCGCGCCGGGCGGCCTTCTTGCGCCGCCGGCCCGCCCGGATCAGGTCGGTCTGGCTGCCGCCCAGGCGCAGCACCTGCACCGCGCCGACCGCGAAGAACAGCACCGCGAGGTCCTGCGGGACGCCCAGCGCGTCGAGGAGCACCGGGAACAGCGCGCCCATCAGGCCGCCCGCGATCGCGCCCTCGATGTTGTTGGTGCCCACGAACAGGGCGATGGCGAAGAACGACACGGACGCGAACGCGGCGAAGTTGCCCGCCGTCACGATGCCGAGCTGCCCGGCCATCAGCCCGCCGCCGACGCCGGCCACGAACGCGCTCAGGGCGAACGCCGTCAGCTTGCCCTTGGCGACGCTGATGCCGTGCGCGGCGGCCGCCCGCTCGGAGTGCCGGATCTCCACCAGCGCGCCGCCGGTCCGGGTGCGGTCCAGCTGCCGCAGTCCGATGAAGATCACCGTCACCACGATGACGGTGAACACGAAGTACTCGCTGTCGGTGGTGAAGCCCGCGGGGCGCTGGACGAAGTTGTAGTTGCCCTGGCCGGGGTAGGGGATGCCGGTGAACACCACGTCGAGCGCCAGGGCGAAGGCGAACGTGGCCACCGCCAGGTTCACCCCGCGCAGCCGCAGCGCGGGCAGGCCGATCAGCACGCCCGCCACCGTCGCGGCCAGGCCGCCCAGCAGCAGCCAGACGTAGAACCCGCCGGGCAGCCCGGCGACGTTCGCCCAGCCGACCACCCACGCGCCGATCGCGGCGAAGCTCAGCTGGCACAGCGAGATCACGCCGGCCCGGCCGGTGATCAGGCCGTAGCTCTGCATGAACACCGTCGACACGGCCGCGCCGGTCAGCAGGAACGTGAAGTGGTTGTTGGCCAGTCCCGCGCCGGCCGCGGCCACCACCGCGGCGAGCAGCAGACCGAGCACCAGCGGGTGCGGCTTGCGCCGAAGGACGTCCACGCTCAGACTCCGCTCTGGGTGTGGGCGTCGCCCAGGTACAGCGCCCGCAGGTAGCCCTCGTCGTGGCGCAGCCGCCGGCCGTCGCCGGAGTACACGATCCCGCCACGGGCCATCACGTAGGCGCGGTCGGCGATGCCCAGGGCCAGCGCGGCGAACTGCTCGACCAGCAGCACGCCGACGCCGCCGTCGGCGAGCCTGCGCACCGCGTGCGCCAGCCGGGCCACCACGATCGGCGCCAGCCCCAGCGACATCTCGTCGATCAGCAGCACCTTGGGCCGGCCCAGCAGGGCCCGGCCGACGACCAGCATCTGCTGCTCGCCGCCGGAGAGCAGCCCGGCGCGGGCGTGCAGCTGCTTGCGCAGCTCGGGGAACAGGTCGAGCACCCGGTCCGGGGTGTCGTCGTGCCGGCACGCGGCGCGGAGGTTGTCCAGCACGGACATCTCGCGGAACACCGTGCGGTTCTGCTCGACGTGCGCGAGCCCGGCCCGCGCGCGCCGCCACGCCCGCAGCTTCTCGACCCGCTGCTCGCCGAGCCGGATCCGGCCGGAGGCGATCGGGACGGCCCCGGAGACGCCCTCCAGCAAGGTGGTCTTGCCCGCGCCGTTGGCGCCGAGCAGGACGGTCACCGAGCCGCGGTCCACCCGCAGCGACACACCCCGCACGATGGTCAGCCCGGACCTGTCGACCGTCACGTCCTCGAGGGACAGCACACTCACCGAATCCACCGTCCTGTCGATCCTCCGGAGTGCGGTGCCGCGCGAGTGCGATCTCTCCGGGGTGGTCGGGTCAGAGTGGTCCCGGAGCCCGCGCCGGCCGGTCCGTAGAAATACGGAACCCCCTGTTCGGCAAAGGCGAGGGGTGTTCTGCGGAGATGCTGTCGGACCGCTGTCGGCGGCGCTTCCGCGCCGGTCAGGGGTGGGGTCGCCGGCTATTCTCCGGAATGGACCCGGACAATGGCACGGCCGGTCCGCTGTGCACGATTTGGTAACGCCGGAGTCACTCTCCGGACATGCCCGTGCATATGCACCGTCGCTCGCCGTTCACGGACCCCGCCACGCGGGCCGCTCCGGCGTCCGGCGCAACCGGCGGCGGGACCGGTCGGCGGAAGTGGTCTGGACCTGCGGGCGGAGCCGGCCGGCCGGCGGGCCGCCGCGCGAAGGGGTGCGGCGGACGGTCCCCGGCGGGGTCCGCCGAAACCCGAAGCCCCCGATGCCTGCGCGGCGCATCGGGGGCTTCAGGGCCGGTTCGCCGACCGGTCCGGGGCGGATTTCAGTGGGCGCAGTGGCATTGCCCCGGCGGGCAGTGCGAGCACGCCGCGAAATCCGGCAGGTCGAGCGTGGGATTGCGGTCCAGGAATCCCAGCGGCTTGAACATGAATCCGCTGTAATCGACCGGCATGACCGGCCAGTCCTCCGGGCGGGGCAGGTGGGTGGGGCCGAAAACGTGCCAGAGCACGACGTCCTCGTCCACCAGCGGGCGGTCCTGCGCGGCCCAGGCCGGCAGCCCCGCGCCACCGGGGTGCTGGTCGGGGTACTCGCCCGCCGGGTAGCGCTCGTCCTCGTGGAAGCGGGTCACCCACAGGTGTCGGGACGCGAACCCGGCGCGGGCCGCGATCGTCGAGTCCGGCTGCGCGAGCAGCGTCGGACCGGGCTTGGGCACGAGCTGGTAGGCGCGCGGCTTGCCCACCCGGTTCACCTCGTCGGAACTGCTGACCACCCACGTGCGGCCGCGCAGCGGGTCGGCCAGGCGACTCGCGGTCGACTCGCGGTCGAGCACGGTCGTCGTGGTGGTGAAGGCGTTGCCGCGCGGGTTGTCCGGCCCGGTCGGGACGCCGACGAAGTCGACCTCCTCCACCGTGTTGGCCGGGCCCGCGATCTCGGTGTCCAGCCGCGCGCAGAACAGGTGCTGGTGCACCGGGGCCATCAGGCCGGGGGCGATCTCCGAGCCGTACGGGTTCTCGCCGCCCGCGCCGCAGAACACCACGCCGGTCGCCTTGGCCTCCAGCTCGATCGTGCCGTCGAGGTAGAAGTACCAGAAGAAGCCGTAGTCGTAGTTGCCGATGGTGCTGAACGAGGACACCACCAGCCGGCGCGAGCGCCGCACGTCCGACGCCCCGGTGAGGATGTTGGTGTGCTTCCACTGCACGCCGTAGTCCTCCTCGTGCATGCAGATCGCCTGGGGGATGGCCACCGGGTGGCCGTGGTCGTCGGCGAGCACGGCGTCGAAGTAGTGGATGACGCCCAGGCAGTCGCAGCCCAGCCGCAGCGAGTTCGCGTTCTTGCCCAGCAGGTACTCGCCCGCGTCGAAGTAGCTGATCCAGTTCCGCCACGGCGCGGGGTCGCCGTAGGGCACCACCATCTCCGCCATCGACGCCCGGTGCAGCACCGGGTCGCCGCCGAACGAGATCCGGTGCAGGGTCAGCCCCTCGCGGGCGTTGAACCCGATCCGCAGCTTCCAACCCTCCCAGCTCACCTCGTGGCCCTCGACGGTGAAGCTGACGCCCTCGGGCTGGGTGATGGAGATCGGCTTGAGCGTGGTGCGGGCCGGCTCGCCGGTGTAGTTGCCGTGCTCCACCGGCGTGGGGACGTCGCCCTCGTCGGTCACCGCCAGCACCTCGTTGGCGATCAGGTCCACCTCGCAGAGCAGACCCTCGACCGGGTGTGCCCACGGGCTGTCGTCCACGTGGTCGCGCAGGAACGTCAACGCCCGCAGCACGCGCCGCTCGCGCAGCAGCGGCTCGTCGAAGAAACCGGGGGACAACGGGCCGATGAAGGTCAGCGACCAGTCCTCGACGCCACGTCGGCGCATCGCCGCCTGCCAGCGCGGGTCGGCCTTGACCAGCTCGGCGCTGCGGTCGTACTCCTCGAACAGGATCGCGGGCTGGCCGTCCTTGGCCGGCTCCAGCTCGCGGGAGGACTCCACCACGCCCTCGGTCGCGTTCACCACGACCTCGGTCGCGACACCGGTCGCGGTGTCCAGCAGCACGGCCCGCGCCCGGCGGGCGACCACATCACCCGACCGGTGGGCCCGCACCGCGTCCTTGGCCGGTTCCACCGGCAGGACGCTGGGGAACCGGGTGGTCTCACCGACCTTCCCCGCGCGCACGAGAACGTCCCTGACCTGGGCGATCTCGTCGGCGGTGAACGGGTCGAGCGGATGGGGGCTGTGGGTCATGCCCCGAGTATTCGCCCTCGCGCGCGGAGAACGCTTGGCGTGCGGCGTACCGGACTTGCTCGCCGGCGCACGTTCGCCGGCAGTCAACGGCCGGGCACTGGCGGACAAGACGGCCCACCGCCGCCCGAGGACCATCGCCCCCATGACGACCGGCTACGTCTACCACGAATTATACGGGTGGCACGACACCGGAACCCACGCGAGCCTCGCGCCCGCGGACCCGCGTCGCGGCATCCAGCCGTTCCACCACCTGGAAAACCCCGAAGCCAAGCGGCGGGTGCACGAGCTGCTGGTGGTGACCGGCCTGATCGACCGGTTGACCCGGCTCACCCCGCGCCCCGCCACCGACGAGGAGATCCTGCTCGTGCACACCCCGGGCCACCTGGCCCGGCTGACCAAGGCCAACGACACCGGCGGCGACGGCGGCGACGGCAGCACCCCGTTCGGCCGGGGTGGACTCGACATCGCCCGACTGGCCGCCGGCGGCGCGATCCGCGCCGCGGAGGCCGTGCTGGAGGGCAAGGTGGACAACGCCTACGCCCTGGTCCGCCCGCCGGGCCACCACGCGGTACCCGACTCCGGCATGGGTTTCTGCATGCTGGCCAACATCGCCATCGCCCTGCGCGCCGTGCGGCGGACGCACAACGTGGCGCGGGTCGCGGTGGTGGACATCGACGTGCACCACGGCAACGGCACCCAGACGGTGTTCTGGGAAGACCCGAACGTGCTCGCGCTGTCCCTGCACCAGGACCGGTTCTTCCCGCCGAACTCCGGGTTCGTCACCGAGCGCGGTGCGGGCGCGGGCTTCGGCTACACGCTCAACCTGCCGCTGCCACCGGGCACCGGCACGGGTGGCTACCTGGAGGCGACCCGCCGGGTGGTGCTGCCCGCGCTGCGCCGGTTCAAGCCCGACCTGATCGTGGTGGCGGCGGGGTTCGACGCCAACGCCCTGGACCCGCTGGGGCGGATGATGCTCACCCCGCGCGCGTACCGCGAGATGGCCCGGATGGTGCTCGACGCGGCGGCCGACCTGTGCGACGGGCGGGTGCTCTGCGTGCACGAGGGCGGCTACGCGGCGGCCTACGTGCCGTTCTGCGCGAACGCCGTGATCGAGGTGCTGGCGGGCGTCACCGAGCCGTTCAGGGAACCGTTCTCGTTCGACAACATGGGTCAGCAGGAGCTCCAACCGCACCAGGACGCCGCGATCAAGGCCACCGAGGCCCTGCTCGGCGACATCTGACTCCGGTCCGGCCGTCGCGCCCCGGCGGCCGGGCCGGGCTCCACCCCGGGGCTCCATCCCTCGGGGGCTCCATCAGCTCTGCCGAGCGGCCCCTCCTTCACCCATCCACACCACATGCACTCGCGCTACCCCCGCCGACCGCGAGGAGATCTCAAACAGCGTCCGGGCACGCTCCGCACTGTGGGAGTCAAGTTGGAAGCCACCCTCCACGGAGTTGACGTCAGCACGGTCCTCGTAGGCCAGGCCGTAGCCCGCGACGCGGGCGTCCTGACCTTCCCCGTACTCCTCCACCAGAGCGAACAGCCGGGGTGCTTCGGCCTCCGCCAGCTCCCGCATCAGCCCGGTGAACTCTTCCTTCGTCCACGGCGGTGCAGGTATGGCCGGTGCCGTCCGCTCAGCCGGCTCGGTCACGCGCTCTTACTCTCGTAGCTCTGGATCAGGTCGGCCAGCGCGTCGCCGGGTAGCAGGCGGTTGGCCGCTTCCTCGGGGGTGACCAGCCAGATCACTTCGCTTGTGCCCATGGCGCTCGGCGGCAGGGGCAGTGGTGTCCCGGCTTCGAGCACCCGTGCCTCGTGGCTCATGAGCACCGAGGGCAGCGGCGGCCGGACAAGGAAGTACGCCAGGGGCATCTCCTGAATGGCCGGCACCGGTGTCGGACCGGCTCCGAAGTGGGGATGACGGGCGATGCTCTCGGCCAGGGTGTCGAAGACGGCGAACGCTCCCAAGGCCGAACCGGTCAGGCTGAGGACGTTGGGTGCGTGCGGACCAGGCGTCGACCACCACTCGCGCACCAGGTCGGCGTCCGTGGTCGCTTCCTCGATTGGCCGCAGGCGAGGATTGGTGACGGGAAGTTCGTCCACGGGGCTCGCGAAGTGGCCGTCATGCCAGATGGCTCCGGGGAGGACTGGCCAGCCCAGTTCGACGTAGCTCAGGGCGGCCTGCAAGGTCGTGGACGGTCCGGTGTCTGGTGTGCTGGTCGGCACTGCCTTGCCTTTCTTTTGGGTGGTCTGCTGTCGGAGTGGAGGCGGGCACGACCTCGAACAGGTCGTCAAACCGCATGGGGGCGAGGGCGACAAGGGCGCCGCCGATGAAGGCCGGACCGGGCTGGAGTTCGCCGCTCCCTACCCGCGCCACCGTGGAACGGTTGACGTCCATCGCCTTGGCCAGTCCGTAGTCGGAGCGGAAGCCCGCGAGCTTCGCGGCACGCGCGAACATGTCGGTGCGCAGCCGGATGGTGTGCGGCATCCTAAGCAATCCGTCCTATGTGGACGCCTTGGCGCAAGTAGGTGGCACGGTCGCGGCTCCCTTGTAGCGTTGGGCTTGTTGTCGTGTGGTCTCAGCACCAGGCGGCGCGGAGACCACCGGGGACTTGGGGAGGTATCTCCACCGGGCTTGCTTGGCGCTGGGACCGGGATCAAGCGTGGAATCCCGACGGGGCGACAGACAGCGCCGCTTTAGGGCCGAGGGATCGCCCAAATGGGGCCAGCCCGATGCAGCGCTACGCTTGACCAGGCAGAACCCGCACCGCGGAAAGCGGCAGCCAACGCCAGGAGGTCACCCGATGGCAGTACGGCGAACCGGCTTTGTCCGTACCAGGAAGGCCGCTGGCTTCACCCAGGAGTCATTCGCGGAGGTCATGCACGTCGACCGCTCCACCGTGGCCCGCTGGGAGCAGGGCACGCGTGAACCGCTGCCCTACCAGCGTCCGAAGCTGGCCAAGCTGCTGAAGATCTCGATGAGCGAGCTGGACGGGCTGCTGCACCCCGAGGCGGAATGCGTTGCGGTGACGCAACGTGCAAGCTCACCTCACGGAGATGAGCGTGTTGACCATGCTGGCTCCGTGGCGGTTGAGATTCCACGTGTGCCTACTCGGCCGGTAGTCATGCGCGAGGTGATCGGCTTCCGCGCAGTGTCCGAGGCGTTTCAAGCGGCTGACCGGAAAATTGGTGGCGGAGTCCTCTACGGGCAGGTTGTACGTTTCTTGCAAGATGAGGTCGCGTCGAAGCTTCTTGCGCCGCCGCCCAGCGTGACGCATAACGAGGTGTTCTCCGCCGCAGCGTCCTTCTCGGAGTTTGCAGGCTGGATGGCCCATGACAGTGGCCGCGACCCACAAGCCAAAGTGCATCTGACGCAGGCGTACCACCTGGCGACGACCGCGCAAAACTCGCAGCTCAGCTCCAACATCCTCGCGTCCCTGTCCCACCTTGCTGTGCAGATGGATGATTCCCAGACTGCCGAACGGTTGGCTCGTAAGGGAATCTCTCAAATGTCGGGCGGCCAGGCTCATGTGCCCCATCTTGTGGCACGACTCCATACCATGCACGCTCGGGCGCTCGCCCTACAAGGCAACGAGCTAGCGGCGCGTCTGGCGCTCGATGCTGGGGAGAGTGCTTTGGGCTTTATCGCGCGAGATGCTCGGGACAGCTGGCTTTGTGGTTTTGACCGGGCATCCTTCGCTGCGGAAAATGCACTCTGCATGTATGACCTGCAACGGTATGAGGATGCCGTACGGAGTGCGGCTGAAGTCATTGCGCTACGAAGTGCCAGTGACCGCGTACGGAGTCGTACGCTTGCGCGCTTGACTCTGGCAAACGCCCTCGTGGCACTGGGGGATCATGAGGGCGCGGCGCGAGTCGGTATGGAGATCATCGCGGCGGCTCCTGGGCTCGAATCCGCGCGTGTACACTCCGGCCTCGCGCAGTTGCAGCAGCGGCTTTCGGGACAGGCGGACTTGCCGGAGGTCAGGGAGATGAACGACCGCTTGGCGGCGTCTGCCAACGCGCAGATACCAACAGCACAAGCGGAATGGCCGGTATGAGTACGCAAGAAGACAACGACCCGCAGCGCTTTAGGTGGTTGGCCGAAGGCAACGCACGGCAAGCCCGCAAGCGCGTCTCTGCGAAGGCTGTCATCTGCGATGAGGACGGCCGGATCCTACTGGTCAACCCGACATACAAGCAGTACTGGGATCTACCGGGCGGCATGGCAGAGGTGAACGAATCGCCGATTGCTGCAGCTGTCCGCGAGGTTGCAGAGGAGCTGGGCTTTACCGCACAGATCAGCGGCCTGTTGCTTGTGGACTGGGTCGCCGCACATGGCCCATGGGATGACCTGCTGGTGTTCATCTTCGATGGCGGGAAAGTGGGCGAGGAAGATATCCGCCGCATGTCGGTAACCGACGAGGAGCTATCCGAGTTCGCCTTCTTTCCCCTGGGAGCTGCCGAAGCACGGTTGAGGCCAGACATGTGGCTCAAGCTGTGCCGTGCTGTGGAGGCGAAGCGGGTAGGTGCTGTGTCGTACGAGGAGTTTCGTCAAAGTCAGACGGAGTGATCACCCTTGAACGCTGAGACCTGACAAGCTTGATGAATGGATCCAGACCGCGGTATCTCGGTTGTCGAAAGGGCTTTCATCTCTCGCGCTCGGCCGCACCTTGCTCTGGCCCACTAGGTGTCGGATTTTAGATTCTCAAGGACTTTAAAATGAATCAGGCGTACCGATTTACGGTTGATGCCGACGGCCCGTTAGGAGCCCTGGAGCCCATCGCTTACCCTATCGATCTCAGTGACCTGAAGGGTGGTCTCGTGCGCACGGAAGGAAGTCTGTACAAGCTCACCAAGGCGGTTGAAGGGCTGGCACAATAAATGCTCAGTTGGTTGCACGGCGGCCAGCTTGGAAAGTGCTGACGTGCTCGTTGCACTAACCAAGCTGCGCCTGCCTTGAGCTGTCTCCTCTGGGCTCCATCCTCTGGGGCCGGCCCGTTGCTCAGGCCGTGAAGCCGGCCCGGAACTCGCCCGGCGCGCCGCCGGTGCGGTGCCGGAAGTACTTGAAGAAGTTCGCCGGGTCGGGGAAGCCCAGCCGGGTGCCGATCGTCGCGGCCGGCAGGTCGGTGTGCGCGAGCAGCCGGCGGGCCTCCAGCACGATCCGGCGGTCCAGGAACTCCTTCGCGCCCATCCCCACGGCGGCCTGCGTGGCGCGGGTCAGCGTGCGCGGCGAGTAGCCCAGGTCGTGCGCGTAGTCGGCCACCTGGTGCCGGGACGCGAAATCCCGCTCGACGGCCTCCCGGAACCGGAGGAACGCGTCGTTGTACGCCGGACCCCGGGTGTTCGACGCGAGCGAGAGCCGGTGCAGCAGCGCGCCCAGCAGGTGCGCCAGGAGGGGGCCGGCGGCGGCGACGGGCGCGTGCGCCAGCGCGGCGTACTCGGTGGCCAGGTGCTCGGCGGCGGTGGCGGCGAGCAGCCGGTCCTCGGTGGTGAGCTGCCAGTGCGCCGGGCCGAACGGGCTCGCCGAGTCCGGCGGCGGGAAGTCGGGCCGGAACAGCAGCAGCGGGCCCTCCACCCGGCCGCGCGCGGCGAACTGCTGCACCTGGCCGGGGCGCACCCAGACCACGCTGCCGGGGCGCAGCCGGTAGGGCGTGAAGTCCACGGTGTGCGTGCCGGTGCCCGCCGTGACGAGCATCAGCAGGTGGAACGCCGGCCGCTGCGGGCGGGTCAGGTCGTGCCCGTCGCTCGCCCGGGAGCGCAGCACGCCCAGGGTGAGCACCTCGATCCCCAGCTCGGTGCCCGTCGGGTTCCGATAGGACACATCGGGGATGTGTCGCTTTTTCACCATGACGTGTCCCTCTCCCACCTCGCGGGCCCGCCGCCGCGTGGCTTGAATATGCACTACGGGCACCACACGGCGTCCACCGTCCACTTTGGAGATGCAGCGCAGTCATGGCACACATCGCACTCATCGGCGCCACCGGCACCATCGGCTCGCGGATCCTCGACGAGGCACTGCGCCGCGGCCACACCGTCACCGCGGTCGTCCGCGACCCGGCCAAGCTCGACCGCACCGCCGCCGCCCTCACCGTCGAGACCGGCGACGTCCTGGACACCGCGGCCCTGCCCAAGCTGCTGGCCGGGCACGACGTGGTGGTCAGCGCGGTCGGCGGCGGCGACGGCCCCGGCCACCAGGCCACCATCGCACCTGCGGCGAAGTCGCTGGTCGAGGCGCTGCGCGCGGTCGACGGCGGGCCGCGGCTGATCGTCGTCAACGGCGCGGGCAGCCTGCGCGCCGCCGACGGCACGCAGGTGTGGGACAAGCCCGGCCTGCCGGACTGGCTGCTGCAGATCATGCACGCGCACGGCGACGCCCTGGACTACCTGCGCGGCGTGACGGACGTGAACTGGACCGCGTTGAGCCCGGCCGCCACCATCGAGGCCGGCGAGCGCACCGGCCAGTACCGGACCGGCGAGGACGACCTGGTCAGCGACGCCGAGGGCGTGAGCTGGGTGAGCGCCGAGGACTACGCCGTCGCCCTGGTCGACGAGATCGAGCAGCCGAAGTACGAGGGCCGCCGGTTCACGGTCGCGCGCTGAGCGGGCAATCGGACAACTGCCCGTTGAGCGGGCAATCGGACAACTGCCCGCTGCGCTGGCAATCAGACAACTGCGCGTTGAGCCAGCGATTGGACAACAGCCTGCTGAAGTCGGGCCTGGCCGCTGTTCGGTAACGACCCTCCTCGGTGAACCGGACATCGGGGAGGATGCGCCCGTTGTGCCGCAGCGTCGCGGCCTGACGGGAGGGGTGGCCCATGGGCACCGCGTTGACGAGTGTCGGTCTGCCGATCGCGCTGGCGATCGTGATGTTCGGGTTGGGCCTGTCGCTGACCGTCGCGGACTTCGCGCGGGTGGTGCGGGAGCCCAAGGCCGTCGCGGTCGCCCTGGCCACCCAGCTCCTGCTGCTGCCGCTGGTCTGCTTCGGGCTGGTCACCGCGTTCGGGTTGGACCCGGTGCTCGCGGTGGGCATGGTGCTGCTCGCGGCGTCGCCCGGCGGCACCACGGCGAACCTGTTCAGCCACCTGTTCCGCGGTGACGTGGCGCTCAACATCACGCTCACCGCGGTGAACTCGGTGCTCGCGGTGCTCACCCTGCCGGTGGTGGTCACCCTCGCGCTCGACCACTTCCGGCCGGCCATCGGCGACGGCTCGGTGGGGCTGGAGCTCGGCAAGGTCGTCCAGGTCTTCGCGATCGTGCTGGTGCCGGTGGTGCTGGGGATGCTGGTGCGGCGCTGGTCGGCGGAGTTCGCCGACCGCGCGGACCGGCCGGTGCGGATCGTCTCGGCGGTGGTGCTGGTGGCGGTGATCGCGGGCGCGCTGCTGGCCGAGCGGGAGAACCTGGGCACCTACCTGGCCGACGTCGGCGTGGTCGCGGCGCTGTTCTGCGCGTGCAGCCTGGCCGCCGGGTACGTGCTGCCCCGGTTGTTCCGGGTGGACCGGCAGCAGGCGGTGGCGTCGGCGTTCGAGGTCGGCATCCACAACAGCACGCTGGCCATCGCCATCGCGGTCACTGTGATGGGCAGCGAGCGGCTCGCCGTCCCGGCCGCGGTCTACGGCGTGATCATGTTCCCGATCGCGGCGCTGGCGGGCTACCTGCTGACCCGCGCGCCGGCGGCGCGGCCCGCAGCCTGATCCGGCGGCCCAACCGGGCCGCCACCACCCCGCACAGCCCGGCGAACACGGCCGGCACGACCACGTAGAGCTGGTGGCAGCCGATCGCCCAGTCGTGCCGGACCAGCCGCCACAGCGCGAAACCCAGCCGCCACAGCGCGAACGCGACCAGCAGCGCGCCGAGCACCTGGATGATCTCGCCGAGCCGCCTGCGCCGGGCCAGGGCCGGATCGGCGGCCAGCGTCTCTTCATACGCGGTCAGCCGCCGGCGCACCGGGCCGAGCCCCCGGCTGAGCCTGCTGCGGCACAGCGGGTGGAAGGTGGGCGTCCAGTCCTCGGCGAAGGAGACCACGCCGCGCACGCCGTCGTGCTCCGGTTGCGGCGCGACGACGGCCAGCAGGCGTTGCGGCGCGACGGTGTGCCGAGCGCGGGTGAACTCCCGGCTGTCACCGCCGTCGAGACCGACCACGACGAGCCGGGCGCGGGCGAGCAGTTCCGGCGCGGGTTCCCCGGCCACCACCCGGCCGAACCCGCGCAGGCCCGCCCGCAGCCGGACCTCCGCGCGGCCGGTGGTGACCGGGCCGGGCGTCAGCGGGGCCGGCGGGCCGCCGGGCAGGTAGAGCACGAACGGCTCGTCCGGCGCGGGGGCGGTCGGGGTGAGGTGTTCCTCGCCACGCGCACGGGTCCGTGCGCCGCGGTGGGCCAGCGCCGCGCCGACCGGCAACAGCGCGAGCGCCGCCAAGTGCCACCAGGCGAAGCCGCCGGAACCGACCGGCCACCCCAGACCCAGTGGCGAAGCCAGTCCCAGCAACGAGATCGTCCACCCGACGGCGACCAGCGCCGATCCGGGTGGACGTGCCGTGCCGTCCATACCGCCCCCCGCGCCCGCGTGCGTTCGGGCTCACCGTAGGGCCGGCGGGCGGAGCAACGCGCGGTATCCGCTCGGGTGCAAGCGGAATTGCTCCGACCCAGTGAAGACGAAAGATGCGGGTCGGCCGTCGCGGTGGCAGATTTGCGGTCAGCAGAGGGAAGGGATTCCAGGTGACGAAGTCGGTCGCGGTGCTGGGCACCGGGATGATGGGTGCGGGGATGGCGCGCAGCCTGCTGCGGGCGGGGCTGTCGGTGGCGGTGTGGAACCGCAGTGCGGACAAGGCCCGGCCGCTGGCGGAGGACGGCGCGGTGGTGGCCGCCGACCCGGCGTCGGCGGTCGAGGGCGCGGACGTGGTGCTGACCGTCCTGTTCGACGCGGACTCGACGGCCGAGGTGGTCGGCGGGCTCGACCTCGGCGAGGACGTGGTGTGGGTGCAGAGCGGCACGGTCGGGCTGATCGGCGCGCAGCGCCTCGCCGGGCTCGCCGGCGGGGCCGGGTACGTCGACGCCCCCGTGCTCGGCACCCGCAAGCCCGCCGAGGACGGCAAGCTGACCGTGCTGGCGGCCGGTCCGACCGCGCTGCGCGACCGGGTGGCCCCGGTGTTCGACGCGATCGGCGCGCGCACGGTGTGGGCGGGGGAGAAGCCCGGCGACGGCCAGCGGCTCAAGCTGGCGGCCAACTCGTGGGTGCTGTCGATCACCGCCGCCACCGCGCAGGCGGTCGCGCTCAGCCGCGGGCTGGGACTGGAGCCGGAGGCGTTCCTGGACGCCATCGCGGGCGGCGCGGCGGACAGCGCGTACGCCCAGGCGAAGGGCCGGGCGATGATCGCGGGCGACTTCGCGCCGTCGTTCGGCATCGACGGCGCGGTGAAGGACGCGGAGCTGATCCTCGACGCGATGCGCGAGGCGGGCACCGAGGACCGGGTCATGCGCGCGCTGCACGAGCAGTACCGGGTGGCCGCCGACCACGGCGGGACCGAGGACATGGCGGCCGTGGTCCGGGCCTTCGGGACCTGATCCGGTGCGGCGGGCGGTCGTCCACCCTTCGCGCGTGACGAAGATCGACGACCGCTCGTTCCCGCCGGCGCCGGCCGACCAGCCGGGTCGACATCATCGCCTACGCCCGCCGCGAGTTCCCGGACTTCGCCGACCGGATCACCGCCCTGATCCGCGAACCCTGACCTTGCGGCTACCCCTTCGCTCCGCTGTCAAGGCACCAGCACGACCTTGCCGGTGACCGTGCCGGACTCGGCGAGCCGGACGGCCCGCGCGACCTCCGCCAGCGGAATGCGCGCGGCGACCTGCGCGGTGAGCTTCCCCTGTGCCAGCAAGGCGAACACCGAGCCCAGGTCGTCGGCGAGCCGGGCCTGGAACGCGGCGCGACGACGCTTGCCCGCCCAGATGTTGTAGAACGCGGCGCGGTGCCCGTTGGGCAGGGCGTTCCACCACAGCAGCCGGGCGAACAGCCGCAGCACCGGCAGCCGTGACGATCCTTGGTCGTTCTTGGTGGAGGCGGTGCCGTACGAGACGAGCGTGCCGCGCGGCGCGAGCAGCCGGTAGGAGTCGACGATCCCGGGTCCGCCGACGTGGTCGAACACGGCGTCCACGCCGCCCGGCGCGAGGTCGCGGACCCGGCGGGGGAGGTCGGGGTCGCGGTAGTCGACCGGGGCCGCGCCGAGCGCGCGCACGGCGTCGTGGTTGCGCGGCGAGGCGGTGCCGATCACGGTCGCACCGGCGAGCCGGGCGAGTTGCACGAGCGTGGAACCGACGCCGCCGTTGGCCCCGTGCACCAGCACGGTCTGCCCGGCCCGGACCCGGGCGACGCGGTGCAACATCTGCCACGCGGTGATCCCGTTGACCACGAACGACTCGGCCTCGGCCGGGTCGACGCCGGCCGGCACCGGCACCAGGTCGGCGGCGGGCAGCAGCACGTGGTCGGCCCAGCCGCCGATCTTGGTCAGCGCGGCGAACCGCCGGCCGACGAGGTCCGCCGGCACCCCCGGCCCGACCTCGGCGACCGTGCCGACGAGGTCGTAGCCCGGCACGAACGGGAACGCCGGCTGGTCGTAGTACTTGGCCCGGCGCATCTGCTGCTCGGCGAACGACACCCCGCCCGCCTCGACCCGCACGACGACCTGACCGGCGGCGGGGGAAGGCAGGTCGCGGTGCCGCAGGCGCAGGCCCTCGGGCTCGACGACCCCCGGCAGGACGACTTCAAGTGCCTGCATGACGCTCCTCCAAGTGTGTGGTCAGTCAATCACTCTTCTGGTCAGTGAGGATAGCGAGGCACTGGCCAGTAGTAAGAGTGATTAAACACTCACACTCGCAGCGCGGTCAAGCTTCGTCGCGGACTTCCGGTGGCCGACGACGACCGCGACGGTTGCCGCGAGGAACACCAACTGCATGATCGTGCGAGGCAGGAGCTGGTCGCCGAACGAGCGGGAGAGGCCCTGCGAGGCGGCGTAGACGTTCGCCGGGAACATCCCGACGAGCATCACCGTCAGCCCGATCGCCGACCAGCGAGCGGTGCGGTGCCACAGCAGTCCGGCCGCGCCCGTCAGTTCGAGCACGCCGGTCACGGTGACCAGCAGCTCGGGCGCGGGCAGTGCGGGCGGCACCATCGCGACGAGTTCCGCGCGCAGTCCCACGAAGTGCGCGATGCCGGTCGCGGTGAACATGCCGGCCAGGCCCATCCGCACCGCGAACGGCCACGGCGGGATCCGGGTGAGGCCGAGGGCGCGCGCGGCGAGCAGGGCGAGCGTGACGGTGACGAGGATGATCAGCGGTTCCATGGTCGACTCCCGGGCAATGTGCGCTGGACACTGAAACTGGACACTGAGCACTGGACACTGAAACTAGACACTGACAAGATGCGCTCGCACGGCGAACTTGTCAATGTCTAGATCCGGGCTAGGCTGACGGTGTGACCACTGAACGCCCGTACCACCACGGCGACCTGCGCCGGGCCGTGCTCGCCGCCGCCGTGGACGTGATCACCGAGCACGGCACGTCCGGCGTGGGGCTGCGCGACCTGGCGCGCCGGGTGGGTGTCTCGCACGCCGGCCCCGTGCACCACTTCCGGGACAAGGCGGGCCTGCTCACCGCGCTGGCCGCCGAGGGGTTCGACCTGCTGGCCGACGCGCTGGCGACGACCCGGGACGGGGGAGGGGACTTCGTGGACGTGGGCGCGTCGTACGTGCGGTTCGCGGTGGAGAACCGCGCGCACTTCGAGGTGATGTTCCGCCCCGACCTGTACCACCCGGACGACCCAGCGGTGGCCGGCCCGCGGCAACGGGCGTACGCCCTGCTCCACGGCGGGGTCACCGACGAGGACGACCCGAAGCCGGCGGCGGTCGCGGCGTGGTCGATCGTGCACGGCTTCGCGACCCTCTGGAACACCGGCGCCCTACCCCGCGACCCGTCCGACGACCCCCAGGCCCTGGGCCGCTCGGTCGCCGCGTTCCTGTTCCGCGACAACGGAAAAGGCGGGTGACAAGCCCACCGGCCGGCTGCTTCACTGCCGAGCGTGGATCTCCCCGACGAGCTGCGCGACCGGCTGTCCGGGCTCGACATCGACCTGCTGCACGGTCGACTCCGGCCGGAGGTGGCGGTCTGGCTCGCCTGCGACCTGCTCGTCGCGGGTGTCGACACGCCGGCCGTGGTCGACCTGGCCGGCGAATCGCCCACCCGGCTGACCGCCGGCGACGCGATGCCGATCGTCCGCGAAGTACTCGCCGAACTCGGCTTCGGGCCCGTGGACCTCACGCAGCGGCCGTGGGCGGTGGCGCGTGACGTCGCCCGCCGAGTGGCAGCCGGAACCCTGCCGCCCGAGGTCGGCGTGGGCTACCTGTACTGGATGTGGCCGGACTGCGACCACCACGACGTGATCCGCGCGCTGCTCCCGCCGCTCGACGAGTGGCACGACGCCCTGCCCTCGCAACGCGACGAGGAGGCGCTCCGAGCGCGGATGCGGGAACTCGCCCGGGACGTCGTCCTGGTGGCCGACCAGCGCCTGGCCGGCTGACGGGTCAGCCGAGTTCCTTGCGCACCAACGGCATGACCTCGGTGCCGAGGAGTTCGATCGCCTCCATCACCAGCTTGTGCGGCACGCCGGACCAGTCCATGTGCATGGCGTACCGGTTCGCGCCGGTCAGCCGGCCGACCGTGATCAGGCGTTCGGCGACCTCGTCCGGGCTGCCCGCGAAGATCGACTGCGCGCCTCGCGTCCACTCGTCGTAGTCGGCGCGCGACGGGATCGACCAGCCGCGGGCGCGTGCGCCGTACTTCATGGTCTGCAACCAGTACGGGTAGTACGCGTCCTTGGCGTCCTGGGAGTTGCGCGCGATCAGGCCGACGGCGCTCATCGTCACGTGCAGGTCCTCCGGCGCGTGGCCGCCCGCCTCGCCGGCCCGGCGGTACAGGTCGACCAACGGGCCGAAGCGCTCCGGCAGGCCGCCGATGACCGCGTACACGATCGGCAGGCCGAGCAGGCCCGCGCGCACCGACGACTCCGGGTTGCCGCCCGTGCCGACCGAGATGCGCAGCCGGTCGCGGTAGGGGCGCGGCAGGACGTGCGCGTTCTCCAGCGGGGCGCGGAACTTGCCCGACCAGGTGATCGGGTCCTCGCGGTCGAGCCGGAGCAGCAGCGCGAGCTTCTCCTCGAACAGCTCGTCGTAGTCCTCCAGTCGCGCGCCGAACAGCGGGAACGACTCGGTGAACGAGCCGCGCCCGGCGAGCAGTTCCGCGCGGCCCCGGCTGAGCTGGTCGAGGGTGGTGAACTGCTGGTACACCCGCACCGGGTCCTCGGTGCTGAGCACGGTGACCGCGCTGCTGAGCGTGATGTTCTCGGTGATGCTCGCGGCGGCGGCCAGCACGGTGGCGGGGTTGGAGATCGCGTAGTCGGCCAGGTGGTGCTCGCCGAGGCCGTAGAAGCCCAGACCGAGCTCGTCGGCGAGCTTGATCCGCTCCAACTGCTGGGCCAGCGCGTCGGCGACGCTCACCTGCTCCCCGGTCGCCGGGTCCGGGTGGCGGTCGGCGAAGCTGAGGAGCCCGAGCTGCATTCCGTTTGTGGACACGTCATCAATCTACCGGCACAATGATGACACGTCAACAATCGATTGATGACGCGTCAACAAGTTGCTACCGTGGGTCCGGTGGACGAACCGCGATGGCTGGACGAGCGCGAGGCCCGGGTGTGGCACGCCTACCTCGACCTGAACCGCGAGCTGCACGGAGCCCTGGAACGCCAACTGGTCCGCGACTCGGGGCTGTCCAACGCGGACTACTCGCTGCTGGCCCCGCTGTCCGAGGCGCCGGACGGCCTGGTCCGCTCCCGCGAGCTGGGCGTCCTGGTGGGCTGGGAGCGCAGCCGGCTGTCCCACCAGGTCGGGCGGATGGAGAAGCGCGGCCTGGTGGCGCGCGAGGAGTGCCCCGAGGACGCGCGCGGCTCGATGGTCCGGCTCACCCCGGCCGGCCGGGCGGCGATCGAGGCCGCCGCGCCCGCGCACGTCCGGACCGTGCGCCGGTACCTGTTCGACGTGCTGTCCGCCGACGAGCTCGACGTGATGGACCGCGCGTTCACCCGGGTCCTGGCGCGGATCGAAGCTGACTGAGTTCTCAGCAAGCGTGCGTTAGCGTGCGAGCTGTCCGTACGGTGCCGTACGGACAGGTTCCGCGGAGGTGCGTGATGACGTTGTTGGCCCTGCTCACAGCCCTGGCCCTGGTGGCGATCGGCGGGTTGCACGTGGTGTGGGCGTTCTCGCCGTGGCCGCTGCGCTCGCGCGAGGAGTTCGCGAGCCGGGTCGTGGGCGTCCCGACCGACCGGCTGCCCTCGCGCGGGCTGACCCTCGCCGTCGCCGGGCTGCTCGCCGTCGCCGCCTACCTGGTGGCCGCGCGCGGCGGTCTGGTCGGCGCGCCCGGCCCGGCCTGGTTGACGGTCGCGGGCGCGGCCGGCGTCGCTGCGGTCATGCTGCTGCGCGGCGCGGGCGGGCTGGTCTCGTCGGCCCGTCAGGACACCGAGTTCGCCCGCCTCGACCTGCGGATCTACTCGCCGCTGTGCCTGGGCCTGGCCGCCGCGACCGGTCTGGTGGCCGCTTTGGCGTGACCCGCCGGGGACGACACGAGGTGCACCCGGTCGGTCGACCGGTCCACGACGACGGTGACGTGCCGGCTCCCCGAGCCGACCACCACCAGCCACGACTCCACCCGGGCACCGGCGGCGAACGCCCACCGGGCACCGGACCCGGCCGGCGGCGTGATCGGCGCCGCGCCGCCGGCCCACACCACCGGCGGCGTCGCGGCGTCGACGCCCAGCGAGGCCAGGAACGAGGTCACGACCGCGCCCGACGCGGTGAAGTCCAGCGCCACCGACCCGTCCGGCCCGACGTGGTAGCGGGCGTCGCCGCGGACGCGGGCCGGCAGCGTCACCAGCGCCAGGCGCTGCGCGCCGTCGAACGGGACACCGGGATCACTGCCCGGGTACGCCAGGGGTTCGGCGTCCGCGGGCGGCAGCAGCAACGCGGCAGTGGCCACCGCCGCGCCCGCGAGCGCGACGGCGACCACCAAACGGGTCCTGACGGCCACCTGGCCAGTCCTCCTCATCCAAGCGATCCAAGCGATCCAAGCGATCCAAGCGGTCAGAGCAGTCCGAGCGGTTCGCGCCGCGTGACCGGTCGGCAGCGGGAACTCAGGGCTTCTCGGGCACCAGCCCGAACTCGGTCAGCAGCTCGCCGACCTCGGTGTCGTCGAGCTTGCCGAGCAGCCACCGCCGCAGCACGGCGGGACCGGGCAGGTGCAGTTCCTTGCCGTCGCGCAGCCTGCTGGTCGCCGCCAGCAGCGAGCGCACGTCGTAGGTCGACCCGAACACCTCCGGCACGCCGCGGTCCACGTCGAGCAGCGTGTACACGGCCTCCATCGGCGTGCGCACCGAGTACTCCGTGGTGAAGATGCAGTCCCGGCTGGTCTCCGCGAACTGGCCGATGAACGCGAAGTTCACCGAGCCCTCCGGCACCACCGCCGGCCGGTCGCCCGCCCGGCGCGGCATGAAGAACGACGTGACGTAGGGCATCATCACCGGCACGGTCTTGGCGCCGGTCGCGGCCAGCTCGGGGATCTCCTCGACCGGCACGCCCAGGTGGTAGAGCCACTCCCGGGTGATCTCCTCGCCGGTGCACTCCTGCATCGTCTTGGGCACGAAGTCGCCCGGCGTGTCCACGAACAGCGAGTACACCCAGACCACGATCTCGTCCGGCTTCTGCAGCTTGAAGTGCGGCTGCCGGTTGACCGTCCAGCTCAGCAGCCAGCTGGAGTCCTTGGCCGTGACGATGCCGCCGGTCACCACCCGCCCGCTGAACGGGTCGCGCTTGCAGATCTTCTGGATGTACTCCGGGATCCGGCGGTCCACGGTGGTGACGGTCGCCGACTCCCACTTGGTCTGCGGGATGTGCGAGCCGAACACGTCCGGCCGGCCGAACGACGGGTCGTTGGCCGCGATCCGCCGCCACAGGTCCCACGCCGGCGCGGGGCCCTCGTCGAGCTTCGCGGGCGTGTGGTGGTCGCCGTTGGAGGAGTTCTCGGTGAGCGAGCCGATCGTCATGAACAGCAGGTCGTCGGCACTGAGGTCGACGCCGCCGTCCGCGCCGTCGCGCACCCACCTCAGCCGGGTCGCCTGCTTGCGCTCGGCGGTGATGTCGAAGTCGACGTCGGTCACCTCGGTGCCGAAGTGGAACACCACGCCCTGCGCCAGCAGCCACTTGTACAGCGGCAGCACCAGCGACTCGTACTGGTTGTACTTGGTGAACTTCAGCGCGGAGAAGTCCGGCAGCCCGCCGATGTGGTGGATGAAGCGGTGCAGGTACAGCTTCATCTCCAGCGCGCTGTGCCACTCCTCGAACGCGAACATGGTCCGCCAGTACAGCCAGAAGTTGCTCTTGAGGAAGTCCTCGCCGAACACCTCGTCGATGCGCTTGCCCTCCACCTCCTCCCGGGTGGCCAGGAAGATGCGGATGATCTCCTTCTGGGCCTTGTCGCTCAACGTGAACAGCCCGTCGGTGTGCGCGTCCTGCCCCTGCTCCACGGTGGCGCGCTGGAGCGAGCTGTTCGGGTCGTCCTTGTTGAGCCAGTAGAACTCGTCGAGCACGCTCGCGCCGTCGACCTCCAGCGAGGGGATCGAGCGGAACAGGTCCCACAGGCACTCGAAGTGGTTCTCCATCTCCCGGCCGCCGCGGATCACGAACCCCTTGCGGGGCTCCTTGATCCCGTCGAGCGCGCCACCGGGGAGGTCCAGCCGCTCCAGGACGGTGATCCGGTGACCGGGCAGCTGCGCGTCGCGGATCAGGAACGCCGCGCCCGCCAGGGAGGCCAGGCCCGCGCCGACGAACCACGCCGACTTGTCGTCCACGCCCTCGGGTTTGCGCGGTCGGGCGAACGCCTCGTAGTTCCCGTTGCTGTAGTACATCCAGTGCCCTTCCCGTGCGCCGGTCCGGCCCCAGTGCGTGCGTCAGTACTTGTAGAAGCCCTCGCCGGCCGCGACGCCGAGCTTGCCCTTGTCGATGTAGTTCTCCTTCATCCACGCGGCGAGCGCGCGCGCCTTCTCGTCGCCGTGCGAGAGGATGTTGTACGGCGTGTTCAGGCCGACGATGTCGTAGATCTGGAACGGCCCCATCGGCGCGCCGGTCGCGATCCGCCACACGTTGTCCACGTCGTGCGGGTCGGCGTACCCGCCGGCGGCGAGTTCGGCGGCGGCGTTGAGAAACGGGACGAGCAGCGAGTTCAGCACGTACCCGGCCTTCTCCTTGCGCACCGGCACCGGCACCATGCCGATGTCGGCGGCGAACGCCAGCACCCGCTCGACCACGGCAGGGTCGGTGTCCGGGGTGCCCATCACCTCGGCGGTGTTGAACTTCCACACCCGGTTGGCGAAGTGCAGCGCGAGGAACCGGTCCGGCCGCCCGGTAAAGTCCTTGAGGTCGCTGGGCAGCAGCGTGGAGGAGTTCGTGGCGAACACCGCGCGCTCCGGCGCGACGGCGGCGAGCCGCTGGTAGACGTCCTGCTTGATCGACGGCTGCTCCGGCACCGCCTCGATCACCAGGTCCGCCTCCCGCGCGGCCTCGGCCAGGTCGGCGGTGGTGGTGATCCGGGTCAGAGCCTCCTCGGCCTTGCCGTCGGCGGCACCGGGGACCTCGTCCCGGTAGGTGTCCACGAGCGCGGCGAACCGCCCGCGGGCCTGCTCCAGCACGTCCTCGCCGATGTCGTAGGCGACCACGTCGAAGCCGCTGTAGGCGGTCTGGAAGGCGATCTGGGACCCCAGCACGCCGGTGCCCAGCACGGTGACCTTCTTGATGTCGCTCACTTCGTCCACCTTTCCCCTCGCGGGCAGTGCGCCGGGGGAGCCGGGAACCGCACCCGGCACCCCGCCGGCGTGCGGCGGCGGGCCCGGCACGGGAACCCTGGCGGTACCGAGGAGCCCGACGCCCTCCCCGCCGCAGTGGGTGCGCTCGTCGGTGAACGTACCGGGCGGTCGGACGACCGCAACTCCACCGCGAACCAGCCCCGGCACGCCCGCTACCTGCGCGTTACCGCTGTCGCCACCATCGGGTGACCGGGGGTCCGCGCGGTGCGGCGGGGCCTACCGGGCGTTGTCCGGACAGCCGGCGGCGGCGTTTGCGGCGACCCGGTCGTGATCGCTTCACCGGTGCCGGTCGGTCGTGGGTCACACCGGTGCCGGGATGATCGGGGGACGTGAGAGCGTTCGACCTAGTGCGTACCGACCAGTTGAGGAGTGGAGCGACAACATGGCCACGGTGACCGAGAAGGCCGTCCTCGCGGGTGGCTGCTTCTGGGGGATGCAGGACCTGTTCCGCCGCCACCCGGGCGTGATCGCCACCCGGGTGGGCTACACCGGCGGTGACGTGCCGAACGCCACCTACCGCGACCACGGCACCCACGCCGAGGCCATCGAGATCGAGTTCGACCCGGCGCTGCTGGCCTACCGGCAGGTCCTGGAGTTCTTCTTCCAGATCCACGACCCGACGACCCGCGACCGCCAGGGCAACGACATCGGTACCAGCTACCGGTCGGCGATCTTCTACGAGAGCGACGAGCAGAAGCGGGTGGCCGAGGCGACCATCGCCGACGTCGACGCGTCCGGCAAGTGGCCCGCGAAGGTCGTCACCGAGGTCACCCAGGCGGGCGACTTCTGGGTGGCCGAGCCGGAGCACCAGGACTACCTGGAGCGTTACCCGAACGGGTACACCTGCCACTACGTGCGGCCGGAATGGCAGCTCGGCGAGCGCTGACCGCCGAGGTCGTGGCGCTGCACGTCTCCCCGGTGCACGCCTACGAGGGGCGGCCGGCCGACGGGCCACGACCCGACCCGGGGCCGGTCTCGCGCGACCACGTCGTGGTCCGCGCGGGCCTCGGCCTGGTCGGCGACCGGTACTTCAACCACGCCGCCCACCGCCGGGCCGCCGTGACGGTCTTCGCCGCGGAGTCGCTGGAGGGCGTCGCCGCCGGGCTCGGCCTGGCCGCGGCCCCGAGCCCGCTGCTCGTGCGGCGCAACGTCGTGCTGCGCGGGTTCGACGTCGACGGGCTGGCGCGGCACGACGTGTTCGCCCTGGACACCGGCGACGGCCCGGTGCGCTTCGAGGCGCACCGGCCGGCCAACCCGTGCGCGTGGATGGACGCCGTGATCGCGCCCGGCGCGTTCCGGGCGATGCGCGGCCGGGGCGGCGTGCGGTGCGTCCCGCTGGACGACGGCGTGCTGCGGCTGGGCCCGGTCACCGTGACGGTGTGAGCCGGCCACCCTCACACCGTGATCAGGCCAGTGTCCGCCGACGACCTCGACCGCGCCGCCTCGATCGTGGAGGACGTGCTCGCGGCCGCCGTCGACCGTGACTGGCGCGCGGCGACCGGCACCGGCGAGCTGAACGCGCGCGACACCGCCGAACACCTCGGTGACTGCCTGCTGTCCTACGCCGCGCAGCTCATCGCGACACCGCCGGGCCGGTACGTCCGCTTCCTGGCCGTGGCAGACAAGGACGCCTCCGCCGCCGAGGTGCTGGAATTCGCGGTGACCGGCGCCCGGATCCTGTCCTCGGTGGTGCGCACGAGCCCACCGACCACGCGGGCCCACCACCCCACCGGCCTCGCCGACCCGGCGGGGTTCGCGGCGATGGGGTGTGTGGAGGTCCTGGTCCACGGCCTGGACATCGCGCGCGGCCTCGGTCTCGACCTCATAGCGCCCGCCGACCTGTGCGAACCGGTGGTGGCCCGGATGTTCCCGCACACCCCCGCCCCGGACCTCGACCCGTGGACCCACCTGCTGTGGGCCACCGACCGCATCGCCGTACCGGGCCGGCCCGCCCAGACCGGCTGGCGCTGGCGTGGCGCTCCGCTGGACGAGGACGCGTGACGCCGGCCGCCCCGGGTCCCGGCACTCTCCTCCGCTGAGCGGCCTTCGTCCCAGGGTCTTCTCGGGCGTTGATCGCGTCGGCGTGCCAGGCTCGCCCGCCCGACGCGGCAGTCGTGGGAGCGCGACCACCAGGGAGACCCGAGACGGCAGCAGCCCGGCGGTCAGTTCGAGCAGGATCGGCAGAAGCCCCTGTGCCGGCAGCACGCCCGCGAGCGGCCGGACGGTCGAGACGATCACCGGCAGCACGGGCAGGGCCGCGTCGAGCGCGGCGAGCAGGACTTGCGACCAGGCCCCGCGAGTCGCCCGACCAGCGGCAGGACGGCCGCCACGGCGGTCGGCAGCGCGCCGCCGATCTGCACCGCCACGGGCGTGAGCACGGCCAGTCGCCGGGACAGGGCCGGGACGACGATCCGGAGCGCCTGCGCGAACGACTGTCCGAAGTGGACGATCAGCGGCGCTGCCGCGCGCTACGGCGAGCCGGGGTGATCGACCGCCAGGGCGGCGAGGTGGACTCGCTGGGCCAACGGACGACGGGAGTGCGCGCCACGACCACCAGCGAGGTGAACGCGGCGGCGCGGCGGTGTGGGGATCAACGCCGGGCAGCGGCCCGGCGGGTGTCGCCGGCGCGGTGTTCGGCGGGGTGCCGGCAGGCCGGGCCGGGCCTCGATGCCGACCCAGGCCGCGTTCGGGACGGCGACCGACACGCCTGCCCGGTCGGTGTCGTGTTCCTCGCTGCGCGATACCTCGCCGATACCGTCGTGATCAAGCTCGATCCGGACCAATCGCGCGTCCTGCCTGGCGACCGGCCGTCACCGAATGGGGTTGTTCCTGCGGCGGACGTGAATACCCGAGGGTGGGGTGGGCACTCCGCCGAGGTCCGTGGTTCAGCCTCACCCTTCGAAGGAGGTGTTGACCATGCGAAGGATTTCGATGAAGGCCCGGCCGGTCGTCCGCACGGAGCGCAAGCGCCCGCCGTACCACTGGTGGTGGTACGCCGAGTAACCGTCTGGAGTTCCTCGGAGGCCGGGCCGTGGTAACCGGCCCGACCTCCGAGGCCGACTGTCCCTGTCCTCCCCCGGCAGGCGACGCTCCCGGCGTCCCGGCCCGTCAACCTGGAGTCGTCATGCGGCTGCGTCGCGCGAGTTGCCTGACCTGTTACTGGCACGACGGAGAGTTCGTCGTGCACCCGTATCCCGGCGGCACGCCAACCGCCCTGCACCCGGCGGCGGCGGAGATCCTGGCAGCCTTCGACACGTGGGTGGAGCCCGCCAAGGCCGCTGAAGGGCTGGACCACCTCCACCCGGACACCGTCGCCGAGGCGGCGCAGGTCCTGCACGAGGCAGGGGCGCTGGTGGCTGAGGGCACCGCCGAGGCCGACCGCGACGGACAGGTGGCCCACCGTTGGCAGAGCTGGTCGCCCGAGGCGTCGTTCTTCCACTACGCCACCCAGGACATCGGAACCTCCGACGCCCGGCTCGAAGACGCGGTGCGACCCGCCGGGCAGACTGCTGCCGAGGGCACCGCCGCGACCGCTGCCGACGGCCCATCGCACGTGTTGTTCACCGAGTACCCCGACGCCGACCGCGTGCTGCTCCCGCGACCTCCCGCCGAGCTGACCCTGCCCTACGGCCAGGTGCTCTACGCGCGCCGCACACACCGCGACTTCACCGACGACCCGGTGCCCCTGCCCACGCTGGCCCTGCTGCTGTCCACTGTGTTCGGCCCGGTGGACTACATCGACTCCGGCAAGGGCGCGCTGTTCCGCCGCACCAGCCCGGCCGGCGGCTCGCGCCAGGAACTGGACGCCTACCTGGGCATCCTGAACGTCACCGGCCTCGCCCCCGGCATGTACCACTACAACGTCCGCGAACACTCGGTGGAGCTGCTCTCGCCCGGCATGGACCGCGACGAGACCGCGCGCCTGGGAGCCGACCAGGATTGGTTCGGCAACGTGGCGTTCTTCGTCGTGCTCGCCGCCGTCATCGACCGCATGAGCAGCAAGTACGGCAGCCCCCGCTGCTACCGGGTAAGCCTGCTCAACGCGGGCCACCTGGGTCAGACCTTCGCCCTGACCGCGACCGCCCTGGGACTCGGTCCCGCCCAGACCGGCGCGTTCAGTGACACACCCCTCGCCGACCGCCTGGGTCTGGACAACATCGGCCACACCCCGCTCTACGTCCTGGCCGCCGGCATCCCCCATCCCGACCCGCAACTGGCCGCACCCCAAGCGACGCTCGACACCTTCCGCACCCGACCCGCCACCAAGCCACGCCCTGATCCGCAGGCGTAGCCTCGTAGTGGACCCGACCCGGCCCGGGTTCCCACCGTTCGGGTTCGGCCGCCGTGGTGCTCTGGCGGGGCTGGACGAAGCCGTGCACGGTGCGGCGTAAGGCGTCCGCCCGTCGGGACGGTGTCGACCGGCGGCGGTTGTTGTCCTGCGGTGTAGGCGGTTCGGAACGCAGGCCGGAGCGGCGCGCGAGGCGGCACAGCCCGCCGCGTTCCTCGGTGGACAGGTAGACGCCGGTCACCGGGTGGGACGGTCGGGGCCGGCAGCGCGGGGGTCCAGTTCGGCGAGCGTCGCCGGCGGCGGGGCCGGGGCGGTCACGCTCCGATGGTCAGGCACACGGCGCGCTTGACCTGGCCGCCGTCCTTGGTGACGTCGGCACCGGCCCAGGGCCGACCTCCGGCGCGCCGTCCCGGTGCGGCAGCACGGTGGTCTCCGGCTGCCCGGCGCGTCCCAGAACCAGCCCTGGCACACCGCCCCGGGTTCGCGATCACGCCGAGGTCCGGCGTGGGTGTGTCGAGCCGGCGCTCGAACTCCTCCCGGCTCATCGGAATCGTGCCGGCGACCATGAAGCTGTCCGACACGCCGTCCTCCTCGTCGTGAAGTCGATCAAGGTCGACAACGGGCGCGGCACCGCCGGCAGGGGGCGGTTCTGCCGGTGGTCCTGCCTGGTCCGCGGTCGCCGCGGCTGGTCCACTGGGGGGTGACCGGACCGCGGCACCGGGGCGTCGACCCCCACCGACGCCGTCGAGTGCCGGTCCGGTGAGGTCGCGGTGGGCAGGGCACCGCACCTCCAGGGGGGTGGTCGGCGGACCGAGGAGACGGGTCCGCCGGTCGCCCCCTCTTCGTCGTGCGCTCGCACGGGTCGGGTGCCGGCGGGTGACCGCGCGGTCACGGATCTGCCGGTCTCCTGCCGGTGGCTCTGCCTGGTTGCGGGCCCACCGGGAGTGGTCCTCTTGCACCGGGCCCCCGCCGGGGAGCCCGAACGAACCGGTAGCGGCAAAGGGGATCCTGACGTGCGGTCAGTTCGACAGAAGCTCGCGTCCGTCGCACTCGCGGTGGTCGCGGTCGGCGTGGTGTCCGCGTCCACCACCGGCACGGCGGGCGCGGCGGCGCGCACCTACGAGCTGGAGTTCTGCAACTACGGCAGCGACTACTCGGCCTACCTGGACTTCGGCGACTTCACGAGCACCATCCAGGAACCGGGCGGGTGCTGGAGCGCGACCCGGCCCGGGTCGGCCAAGCAGACCGTGCGGGTCGTCGGCTCGAAGTTCGTCGCCGGCAGCTGGAAGACCTGCCGGTCCAAGGCCCTGACCCTGGACGGCTGGGACACCTACATCGAGGCCAAGGGCAAGTTCCCGACCTCCGGGTGCACCATCCCGGTGACCATCGACTGACGCTGCGCGCACGCGGACCACGAGGAAGGACCGGCAGAACCACTTCTGCCGGTTCTTCCGCGTGGCCACCGCCGTCCCGGGTGGGTGCACTGGTCGGATCCGCGACGCCGGGAGGCCACTGCGATGTCCACCACTGCGATGTCCCAGAACACGGACGACGGCACGCGAGCGGACGGCGACTTCGTGGCGGCGGTCTACGACCAGCACGCCGCGTCGCTGCTGCGCTACGTGCGCGGCCTGCTGCCGAACGACCCGCACCGCGCCGAGGACGTGGTGCAGGAGTGCGTGCTGCGGGCCTGGCGCAACGAGGCCGCGCTCGCCGCGCAGCGCAACTCGGTCCGGCCGTGGCTGTTCCGGGTGGCCCGCAACCTGGTCATCGACTGGGCCCGGCGCGACCGGGTCCGGCCGCTGGAGTACGGCGACGACGGCTTCGACCTGCTGCCCGGCAGCGCCGACTTCGCCGACCAGGTGCTCCGGCGCTGCGTGGTGGACCAGGTGCTGGCCCGGCTCACCCCGACCCACCACCAGGCCCTGCGGCAGGTCTACCACCTGGACCGGACCCGGCAGCGGGCCGCCGCCGCGCTGGGGGTGCCGGTCGGCACGGTGAAATCGCGCGTGCACCACGCGACCATCGCGGCGACCGAGGCGCTGGCCGGGTACGGGGTCACCACTGCGGACTGGTGACCCCGGCCGCGCTCACCCGCCGGCGGCCACCTCGCCGGGAGGCTCGTCGGTGAGCACGGCCCGCAGCAGGAGCGCCGAGTCGGCGTCGCCGCCGCGCTCGTAGGCCGCCGCCGCGTGCTCGCGGAACCGTTGCGCCCACAGCTTCCCGCCCGCGTCGGCCAGTTCGTCCAGCGCCCGCAGCAGGCTCGCCGGACGTGGCCACAGCCCCTCGCGCAGCACGGCGTCGACCTCCTCCAAGCGGTGCTGGGCGTCGTCGCGGCGGGCCAGCCGCAGCAGCGCGGAGGCGATCCGCAGCCCGGCCCGCGCGGCCTCGAAGGGCATCCCGGCGGCCTGGAACAGCCGCTCGGACTCGCGGAACGCGCCGCACGCCTCCCGCCACCGGCCGAGTGCGGCCAGGCTGTTGCCCCAGCGCGCGGCGGCGGTCGCCAGCGCCGGTGTGTCGCACCCCAGGTCGCCGCGCAGCCACGCCACCGCGCGGTGGTGCACGTCGACGGCCTCGGTGTGCCGGCCGACCGCGTCGAGCAGCCGGCCGCGCAGCGAGCGGGCCAGGTGCCGCCGGCCGTCGTCCTCGTCGGCGGCCAGCAGCGGGAGGGCGGTGTCGACGCACGACAGCGCGCGGCCGGGCCGCCCGGCCAGGTGCTCGGCGACGCCCCGGTGCAGCAGCGCCAGGGCTTCCTCGTCCCGCGCGCCGATCGCCGAGGCGACCTGGCGCGCCTGGTCGTGCAGTTCGACCGCGGTGTCGATCCGGCCTTCCAGCACGCACGCCCGACCCATCCGGTCCAGGTGGGCGGCCTCCGCCCGCCGGTCGCCGGCCATCCGCGCGGCGTGGACGCCGAGCGCGAACACCGTGGTCCACGCGCGGTGGGCGGGGTCCTGCCGGTCCACCGCGGCCGACACCTCGGCGCACAGCCCGAGGTCGATGCCGGCCCGCAGCACGCGGGGGCGCTGCCCGTCCGGGGTGGCCAGCAGCGACCGCACCACGCGCACCTCGTACGGCCGGGTGGCGGTCTGGTCCTCCTCGACGTCCAGCCTGGTCCGCGCGAACACCCGGACCACCTCGTGCAGCCGCCGGTCCGGGTCCAGGAAACCGGCCTCGACCAGGTCGTCCAGCGCGCCCTCGGCGGCGTCCGGGGACAGCCCGGTCGCCTCGGCCGCGGTCTCGCCGGTCACCTCGGCGACCGGCGAGAGCGCGAGCCGGCGCAGGGTGAGCGCGGCCTCGCCGTCGAGCCGGTGGTAGGCCAGCGTGAGCGGGGCCTGCCGGCCGCGGTCCCGGTCGAGCTTGCGGGCGGCGTCGCCGAGCGTCCAGCGGGGGCTGCGGGCCAGGCACAGGCCGATCACCCGCAGCGCGACGGGCAGCCCGCCGCACGCCCGCACGATCCGCTGCGCCGCCACCGGCTCCGCCTCGACCCGGCGCGCGCCGACGATCGCGGCGAACAGGGTGCTCGCCGCGCGTTCCTCCAGCGGTTCGACGGCGATGCCGGACTCCGCCGGCTCCTGCCCGGTGGTCACCAGCACGGCCGACCCGGGGCCGTGCACCAGCAGCGGCCGGACCTGCTCCTCGTCGGCCGCGTCCTCGAACACCAGCAGCACCCTGCGGTCGTGCAGCAGCAGCCGGCACAGCCGGGCCGATTCGGCGGTGCCGCAGGGCCTGCCCCGGGGCGGCGCGCCGAGCGCGTCCAGCACCGCGTCGAACACCACGGCCGGCGGCACCGGGTCGGCCTGGGACCCGCACAGGTCCACGACCACCCGGCCGTCCGGGAAGCGGTCGCGCCACAGCCGGGCGGCGTGCCGGGCCAGGGCGGACTTCCCGACGCCGCGCGGGCCGTGCAGCACGACCACCGCGCCGCCGGTGAGCAGCGCGCCCAGCCGGGCCGAGTCGCGCTCGCGGCCCACCAGACCGTCGTCCGGGGCGGCCTGCCGGTCGCGGGCGGCCACCCGGCCGGTCCGCCGGGGCCGGGCGCTGCGCCGGAACCGGTCGAGGGGTTCGCCGTGCAGGGCCAGCGCACCGGCCAGCGCGTCGACCGTGCGCTGCTGGGGGCGTACCGCGTGCGCGCGCTCGATGTCGCTGATCGCGCGCAGGCTGACCCCGGACACGGCGGCCAGTTCGGACTGCGTCAACCCGGCCCTGGCCCGGTGCTGGCGCAGCAGTTCGGCGAGTCTCCCGGACATGGCTGCTGGTCCCCCCTTGCTCCCCGGCTCCCGTTCACCCCCGACAACGCACCGGGTCGGTCCGCCGGTTCATCGGGCTGAACGACCTTCACGTCGCTCGGCGCGCTGTCACCGGCCCGTGACAGTCCGCGGACGAACCGCGCACATCCCGGCGGCAGCCTGGGCGGGGTCGCCCGACCGTCGAGAGGACCGCAGTGCCGAGAGTCGTGCAGTACCGAACCGCGCCGCCCGACGTGCTGCCGGCGGCGGTGACCGCCGAGGCGTGCGTCGACCTCGACGCCATCGCGGGCAACGTCCGCCTGGTCGCCGGGCTCACCGACGCGCTGGTCATGGCCGTGGTCAAGGCCGACGGGTTCGGCCACGGCGGCGTGCGCACCGCCCGGACCGCGCTGGCCAACGGGGCGAGCTGGCTGGGCGTGACCTCCTGCGCGGAGGGGTTGGAGCTGCGCGACGCCGGCCTGACCGCGCCGGTCCTGTGCTGGCTGACCTCCGCCGGCCAGGACTTCCGCGCCGCGATCACCGCCGAGGTCGACATCTCGGTGTCCTCGGTGGCGCACCTGCGTTCCGTCGCGCAGGACGCGGCCCGGCTCTCGCGCTGCGCGGCGGTCCACCTCAAGGCCGACACCGGCCTGTCCCGCAACGGCGCCCGCCCCGAGGACTGGGCCGAGCTGGTCGCCGCCGCCCGGGACGCCGAACGCCGGGGCGCGGTGCGGGTCCGGGGGATCTGGTCGCACCTGGCGCACGCCGACCGGTGGGCGCACCCCGGCGTCGGCGAGCAGGTCGGGCTGTTCGACGAACTGGTCCACCGGGCCCGCGCCTGGGGGCTGGACCCGGAGCTGCTGCACGTGGCGAACTCGGCGGCGGCGCTCGGCCACCCCGGCACCCACTACGACCTGGTCCGCGCGGGCGCGGCGGTCTACGGCGTCGAACCCGTCGCCGGGCGGGCGTTCGGGCTGCGGCCCGCCCTGACCCTGCGCGCCCGCCTGATCGGCACGAAGCGGGTGCCGGCGGGGACCGGCGTGTCGTACGGGCACCGGTACACCACCCCGGGCGAGAGCACGCTCGGCCTGGTGCCGCTGGGGTTCGCCGACGGCGTTCCCCGGGCGGCCGGCGACCGCGCCGAGGTGTGGGTGGCGGGGGAGCGGCGGCCGGTGGCCGGGGTGATCAGCATGGACCAGTTCGTGGTCGACCTGGGCGACGGCCCGGCTGCCGTCGGGGACGAGGTGGTGCTGTTCGGGCCCGGCGACCGGGGCGAACCCACCGTCGCGGACTGGGCGCGGTGGGCCGGGACGAACCCGCACGAGGTGCTGACCAGGATCGGCGGCCGGGTGCCGCGCCGGCACGTCGGGGGCGACCGTGGCTGAGCTGACGGTCGCCGTCCTGTTCGGCGGGCGCAACGGCGAGCACGAGGTGTCCTGCCGGTCGGCGGAGGGCGTGCTGTCCGCCCTCGACCCGGCGCGCTACGACGTCGTGCCGGTTCGGATCTCGCGCGAGGGGCGCTGGCACGTCGACGGCGGCGACGGCACCGGAGTCTTCGCCGCGCTGGAGGCGTTGACCGCCGCCGACGTGGTGTTCCCGTTGCTGCACGGGCCCTTCGGCGAGGACGGGACGGTGCAGGCGGCCCTGGAGTCGCACGGCATCCGGTACGTCGGCAGCGGAGTGCTCGCCAGTGCCGTCGGGATGGACAAGGACTTCACGAAGAGGTTGTTGGCCGCGAACGGGATCGCGGTGGCCGATTCGGTGGTTCTGCGCGAGCCCGCGCGCACGGTCACCGGAGCCGAGCGGGAAGCCTTGGGGCTGCCCGTGTTCGTCAAGCCCGCACGGGCCGGTTCCAGCGTTGGTCTGTCTAAAGTGGACGACTGGGGCCGGTTGGCCGAGGCGGTCGGGACGGCACGGGCAGTGGACCGCAAGGTGCTGGTGGAACGCGCGGTGCCGGGCCGGGAGATCGACCTGGGTGTGCTGGAACACCCGGACGGGAGCCTGGCGGTGAGCCCGGCGCTGGAGATCGGTGTGCCCGACCGCGGCGTGTTCGACTACCAGGCGAAGTACGGCGACGCCGGCACCGTCTTCACCGTCCCGGCGGTGCTGCCGGAACCGCTGGCGGGCCGGCTGCGCGAGCTGTCCGTGCTGGCCTTCCGCGCGCTCGGCTGCCGGGGCCTGCTCCGGGTGGACTTCCTGCTCGACCACGACGGCGAGCCGGTCGTCAACGAGGTCAACACCATGCCCGGGTTCACCGGCGCGTCCCAGTACCCGAGGATGTGGCGCGCCGCCGGGATCGACTACCGCCGCCTGCTCGACGTCCTGATCGAGACGGCTCTGCGACGCTGACCCGGCTCGTCCGCCCGGTTCCGGCTCGTCGGCCCGGTTCTGGCTCGTCGGCCCGGCGGCGGTGCCCGGCAGGCGGCGTAACGGGACGCCTCGCACCTGGTATACCCAAGGGACCGACGAGGAAAGGTTCCCGAGATGACCCCTGCCGTGGTGCGGATCGTGGACGACGCGCTGACCCCGCTGGAGCTGGACGACGCCGTGCAGGACCTGATCGAGGACCTGCGGGAGTCCGGCGTCGACGGCGAGCGGCCGGTCGCCGGGCCCGCCCCGGACGGCACCCGCGCCGCCGAGCTGGTCGAGGTGGGCCTGGTCGTCGTGCAGGGGATCGTCGAGTCCGGCCTGGTGCGCGTGCTGGCCGACCGGGTGCGGACGTGGTTCGGCCGCAGCGGGGTCAACGAGGTCGAGGTCACGATCGGCGAGCACCGCCTGGCGCTGACCAACGCCACCGCCGAGCAGCAGGACGAGCTGGTCCGCCACTTCATCGACCGGACGGGCGGCGGACGCTGAGCGCACCGCGCAAGCGCGCGCTGATCGTCGCCAACCAGGTCTACGACGACGAGCGCTTCACCGACCTGCCCGGTGCGGCGGCCGACGCCCGGGACCTGGCCGACGTGCTGGGCTCCTACACCGTGGGCGAGTTCGACGTGCGCGTGGTCGCCGAGGAGTCGGCCCGGACGGTGCGCCGGGAGGTCGAGCGGTTCTTCGCCGCCGCCGCCCGCGACGACCTCTTGCTGCTGCACTTCTCCTGCCACGGCAAGCGCAACGAGGCCAACCGCGAGCTGCACTTCGTGGCCAAGGACACCGAGAGCGACTACCTCGCCTCGACCGGTGTGTCCGCGCACTTCGTCAACGAGCGGATCGAGCAGTCGCGCTGCCGCCGGGTGGTGCTGATGCTGGACTGCTGCTTCAGCGGCAGCTACGTCAAGGGGATGCGGTCGCGCGCGGCGAAGGCGGCCGCGCGGGTCGAGGTCGACCAGCACTTCGAGGGGCAGGGCAAGGCGGTGATCACCGCCTGCGCGGCGCTCCAGTACGCGCACGAGTCGACGTTGCGCAGCGTCGCGCCCGGCCAGCCCTCGGTCTTCACCTCGACGGTGGTCGAGGGGCTGCGCACCGGCGCGGCGGACGTGGACTCCGACGGGCACATCAGCGTCGAGGACCTCTACCGGTACGTCCACCACGAGGTGCGGCGGAAGGTGCCCGACCAGACGCCGGAGCTGTCGGTGGACCGGCTCAGCGGCTCGTTCTACATCGGCCGCAACATCCGGTCGCTGCACCTGGGCAGCCAGCACGCGCCGATGATCCCGGTGCCCCTGCACCGCGCGGTGGTCAGCGCCGAGCCGTGGGAGCGCTACGGCGCGGCGCTCGGCCTGGAACGGTTGCTGGACGACGCCTCGCCGCGCATCCGCGACGCGGCGCGAGAGGCGTTGATCCCGCTGACCCGGGACGCCGACGACGAGGTGGCCACCCGCGCCAAGGCGGTGTGGGCGAGCCGGATCGGCAGCCGCGTGCCGCTCCCGGTCACCGGACCCGGTGGCGATCGGGAGGTCGCGCCGGCCGGGCGGCACGCCGTCGGGATCGACTTCGGCACCACCAACTCCGCGGTGGCCGTGGTCGGCGAGGACGGCCCCCGGGTCATCGTGAACGGCCAGGAATCGGTGCTCACGCCGAGCGTCGTGGGCTTCCCCGAGCGCGGCGGGGTCGACGTCGGGATCGTGGCGGGGCTCTGGGCCGCCGCCCGCCCGGACCGGACCGTGTTCGCGGTCAAGCGCAAGCTCGGCACCGACTGGGTCACGACGGTGGACGGCTGGCCCTACACGGCGGAGAACGTCGCTGCGTACATCCTGGACCGGTTGCGCTTGGACGCCGAGCAGCAGTTCGGCACGGCCGTCGACGCCGCCGTGATCACCGTGCCCGCCTACTACGGCGTCGCCGAGCGCGAGGCGCTGGTGCACGCCGCCGGGATGGCGGGCCTGCACGCGCAGCGGCTGATCAACGAGCCCACCGCCGCCGCGCTGGCCTACGGTGTGACCACCGACGGCGAGCGGCGCACCGTCCTGGTCGTCGACCTCGGCGGTGGCACGCTCGACGTGTCGGTCCTGGACCTGGCGGCGGGCTCGGTCGAGGTGCGCGCCGCGTCGGGGGACAACGACCTCGGCGGCGACGACTGGGACGGGCGCGTCGCCGACTGGCTGCTGACCCGGTTCGCCCGGACCTGCGGTGTCGCGGTGGACGACGACCCGCGGGTCGGGCAGCTGGTTCGCGACGCCGCCGTGGCGGCGAAGATCGCGCTGTCCGACCAGGACAGCACCACGGTGAACCTCCGCTACCTGTCCTCCGCCGGCGGGGTGCCGCGCCACCTGGTGGAAACGCTGACCCGGGACGAGTTCGAGGAGCTCACCGCCGACCTGCTGGACCGCTGCCGGTCGCGGATCGAGCAGGTGCTGACGATGGCGGGCGCGGACACCGCCGACCTGCACGAGGTGGTGCTGGTCGGCGGTGCCACCCGGATGCCCGCGGTGGCCGCGCTGGTCCGCCGGCTGACCGGGCGCGACCCCGCCACCGGGGTGGACCCGGACCAGGCGATCGCCCTCGGCGCGGCCCTGCAGGCCGGGGTGCTCTCCGGCGACGTCCCCGAGGTCGTCCTGCTCGAAGTGACGCCGCTGGCGCTCGGCGTCGAAGCGGACGGCGGCGTCGTCACGCTCATCGGCGAGAACACCACCATCCCCGCCAAGCGCTCCGAGCTGTTCACCACCACCAGGGCCAACCAGCCGGTCGCGCAGGTCCGCCTGCACCAGTTCGCCCCGCACCCGACCGGCGACGACCTGACCAGCAACGACCTGACCAGCAACGACCTGGCCGGCAACGACCCGGCCGGCAACGACACGACCATCGCGGAGCTGCGGCTCCAGCTCCACACCGGCCCGCGCGGCGAGGCGTCGATCGAGGTCACGGTGGACTGCGACGTCAACGGCGTGGTGCACCTGCAAGTCCGGCAGCTCGGCACCAAGCGGTCGGTGGCGACCACGGTCTCCCGCAGCACCGTCCTGGACGCCGCCCAGCGTTCGAAGCGCCCGCACTCGGCGATCGCGCTGCGCGTGGAACGCCCCGTGCCCCGCAAGCGCCGACGCCCCCGCACACCCCGCAAGCCCGCGCCGGTGCCCGTTGCGCCACCCGGTACCGCGCTCGACGTGCCGGGGACGGACCTGGCCCTGGCGAGCGCGCGGGCCGAGCTGTCGGCCAACGGCAGCAGACCCGGGCACGTCGCGGAGTTGCGCCGGAACGGTGCCGCGCTTCGCGAGGCCGGGCGCGTGGAGGAGGGGCTGCGGGTGGGGCGGCTCGCCGTCGCGACGGCCTCCGCCTACGTGCGTGCCGACCCGGACTTCCCGCCCGCGCTGCTGATCGGTTCCCTGGTCGAGCTGAGCACCACCCAGCTCCACGCCGGACTGCTCGGCGAGGCGCACAAGGCGTGCGGGATGGCGTTGTTGGTGGCCCATGAGGCAGGCCCCGCGTCCCTGGGCCCGGACATCGAGCGGCTGCCGCCGCTGCTCATCGTCATGGGCGAGGCCATGTACGCCAGGAACCGCCGGCAAGAGGCCACCGTCCTGGTGGTCAACGCCCTCTCGGTCCTGGTGGAGCTGTCCCCGGCCGAACCCCGACGCCACCTCGCCGCTGTGGTCGAGGCCCTCGCGCTGCTCCGACACCTCGGGGTGACGGACCTGGACGACGTGGAGGCGGCCCTGAGCACCTGGCCGAAGCTGAGCGCCCTCAAGGCACCCGACGTGTGGACGCCTTGAGAGCGCGCGTTCAGCCCCCGGCGCACGGCGCGGGGTCCGGGGTGGCCCGTTGCGGGCGGGCCACCAAGGCGTAGGCCAGCCACGAGCCGACCCGGGCGATGGCGATGCCGGCCGTCATCGCGATCGCACTGGCCCCGCCCAGCGACGCGAGCGGGGCGAACAGCGCGCCGAACAGGAAGCCGGTGCTGCCCAGCAGCGCGGCGGCGGTGCCCGCGTTGGCCGGGTGGCGGGTCAGGGCGAGGGCCGTCGCGTTGGGGGAGGCCAGGCCGCCGCTGAGGATGGTGAGGAACAGCACCGGCAGGAACACCGCGAGCGGGGCGTGCAGCAGCGCCGCGACCAGGCTCAGCACACTGGCCACGAGGGCGACCAGCGCTTCGGCGACCAGCAGCCGTTCCGGCGTGAACCGGCGCAGCAGCAAGGAGTTGAACCACCCGCCGAGCACCAGGCCCACCGAGTTGACCGCGAAGATCAGCGAGAACACCTGCGGGCTCACGCCGTAGCCGCCTTCGAGCACGAACGAGCTGATCGAGATGTAGATGAACAGCGCGATGCTGCCGATGCTCGTGCCCAGCGTGCAGCCGACGAACATCCGGTCCCGGACCACCGCCGAGAACCCGGCGCGCACCCGGCGCAGGCCGCCCGCGTGCCGCAGTTCCGGGCGCAGCGTCTCCGGCAGTGCGATCACCGCCAGCAGCAGCAACGCCGAGATCACCGCCAGCAGCACGAACAGCCCGCGCCAGTCGGTGAAGTGCAGCAACTGCCCGCCCAGCACCGGCGCGACGATCGGCGCGCACCCGCCGACCAGCATCAGCAACGACAGGATGCGCGCCATCTGCCGGCCCTCGTACAGGTCCCGGACCATCGCCTCGACCGCCACCATCCCGGCCGACCCCGCCAGGCCCTGCACCAGCCGCAACACGATCAACACCGTGATCGACGGCGCGGTCGCGCACAGCAGCGACGCCACCGTGTACGTCGCCACCCCGATGAACAACGGCCGCTTGCGGCCGATCTTGTCGCTCAACGGCCCGATGAACAGCTGTCCCAGCGCGAGCCCGATCATGCACGCCGAGATGCTCCACTGCGCGGAGTCGTCGGTGGCGTCCAGGTTGCGGGCCAGGGCGGGCAGCGCGGGCAGGTACAGGTCGATGGACAGCGGGCCGAACGTGGACAGCGCACCGAGCAACAACAGCAGGCGGCGGGTGCGCGGTGGGCCGTTCACGCGCACCCGCCTGGGTGTCGGGTCATCGACGCCGCCGCTGCGCGAGCAGCATCCGCGCCCTCGGGTCGACGAACGTGCGCAGGCTGCTGCCCGCGAGGTTGAGCAGGAACACGAACAGGGCGATGGTCAGGCCGGGGAACATCACCATCGTCGGGTGGTCCTGGAGGTAGGTGCGCCCGTCCGCGACCATGTTCCCCCAGGTGGCGGTGGGTGGTGAGATGCCCAGGCCGAGGAAGCTCAACGACCCGTCGATGAGCATCGCGCCCGCCGACAGCAGCACGCACTGCACCACGGCCAGCGGGAGCGTGTTGGGCAGGACGTGCACGGCCAGGGTCTTCCACGCCCCCATCCCGGACACCCGCGCCGCCTTCACGTAGGTGCGGGTGGTCAGGCCGAGCACGCGGCTGCGGATGATCCGGGCCGTGTACGGGGTGAAGATGATCGTCACGGCCAGCAGCTCGCTGAGCATGCCCGGCCCGACGACGACCGCGAACACGATCGCCAGGATGATCGACGGGAACGCCATCCACGCGTCCACGACCCGCATGACCACCGTGCCGGCGCGGGCGAAGAAGCCCGCGACCAGCCCGATGAACGTGCCCAGCGTGACCGCGCAGACCGTGATCAGCAGGGTCATCCCGATGGACACCCGGCCGGCGGACGCCCAGCGGGCGAACAGGTCCCGGCCGTACTTGTCGGTGCCCATCGGGTGCTCCGCGGACGGCGGCAGCAGCCGCCGCACCGGGTCGGGCGCGTTCGGGTCCGGCAGGAACAGCGGCAGCACCAGCACCAGCAGGGTGAGCGCGACCAGCAGGCCGCCCGCGATCACCAGCACGGCGTTGCGCCGGGCGAACGCCCGCGCGCTCGGCAGGACCGTCGTCATGACACCCGCACCTTCGGGTCGACCAGCGCGTAGGCGAGGTCGACCAGCAGGTTCACCACGACGAACAGGAACGCGATGAACATGACCCCTCCCTGGATCAGCGGGAAGTCCCGGGCGTACACCGCGCCCAGCAGCATGGTGCCCAGCCCCGGGATGACGAAGATGCTCTCGATCACCACCACGCCGCCGATCAGCGACGCGAAGTTCAGCCCCACCGTGGTGAGCACCGGCAGCATCGAGTTGGGCAGCACGTGTCGCAGCACGATCCGCCGCTCGCCCACGCCCTTGGCCCGCGCGGTGCGCAGGTAGAGCTGGGACAGCTCGCCCAGCACGCTCTCCTCCATGGTGATGGTGAGGAACGCGGTCTGCCCCACCACGAGCACCGCCAGCGGCAGCGCGAGCTGGCTGATCGCGGTCGCCGGGTCCTCGAACAGCGGGGTGTACCCGCTGGTCGGGAACCAGCCCAGGGTCAGCGCGAACAGCCACACCGCCACCAGCGCCAGCCAGAACTCGGGCAGGGCGAGCCCGAACTGGGCGGCCCGGTTGACCGACCGGGCCACCCGGCTGTGCGGCGAGACGGTGACCCAGGTGACGATCAGCACGGTGAGCAGGAAGCTGATCACCGTGCCGAGCACCGCCAGGGTCAACGTCGGCGCGAGGTGGTCGAGGATCATCTGCGGAACGGGCAGCTGGTACTTGATCGACGTGCCGAAGTCGCCGGACAGCACGTTGCCCAGCCAGTGCGCGTACTGCTCGTGCAGCGGCCCGGTCAGGCCGAGCTCGCGGCGCAGCCGGTCGAGCTGGTCGGGGGAGGCCTTGGTGCCCAGCAGCACCTGCGCCGGGTCGCCCGGGATGGAGCGCAGCAGGAAGAACAGCACGGTGCCGACCACGAACAGCACGACCAGCAGGTCGCGCAACCGGCGCAGGAGGACTGCCGCCACCGGGGCCTACCCCGCCAGCCAGACGTCGGCGAACTCCATGCCCCAGCCGTCGTACCCGCGCACCTTGGCGCTGTAGCCCACGTAGGACTTCGCGTTGTAGAGCGTGATGGTCGGCAGGTTCTGGGAGGTGAACTCCTGGACCTTGTCGATCGCCTGCTTCTGCTCCTCCGGGGTGTCGGCCGCGTTGTAGGCCGACAGCAGCGGCGCGAGCTGGTCGCGCGGGTAGCCCATGTTGTCCATGCCCTGCACGTTGTCGCTGTAGGACGGGACGGGCGGGTTGGCGTCGTCCATCAGCGCCAGCACGTCCCAGCTGTCGGGCTCGTTGTTCTTGCGCCCGATCAGCGTGGCGAAGTCGTAGCTGTCGATGCTCGCCGTGATCCCGATCTTCTGCAACTGGCTCTGCACCAGCACCAGCGCGTCCTTGAACTGCGGGAACTCGTCGGTGGTGATCATCCGGATGGTCTGCCCGGGTTGCAGCCCGGCCTCGGCGAACAGCTGCTTGGCGCGCTCCGGGTCGTGCTGGTCCCACTTGGCCTTGCCGGCCTCGGAGTACATGCCCTTGTTGGTCTGCGTGGCGAACGCGCCGTTGCTCGGCGAGACCAGCTCGGGCACGCCCTGCGACGCCATCACCGCCGCCTTGTCGACGATGAGGTTCATCGCGTCGCGCGCCTGCTGCTTGGCGAAGATCGAGCCGGAGTTGTGGTTGAGCGCGATGTACTGGATGTTCGCCGCGCCCTCCACCCCGACCTTGAGGGTGTCGCTGCGCTTGACCTGGTCGTACTGGTCGTGCGACGGCTCGGCGACGTCGAGCAGGCCCGTCTGCAGGCCGTTGAGCACGGCGTCGGCGTCGGCCACGACCTTGTAGGTGATCGTGTCCAGGTAGGCGTTCTTGGCCCCGGCGTACCCGCTGGACTTGCCACCGGGCGGCTGGTACTTGTCGTTGCGCTCCAGGACGATCTCCTGGCCGGGCGTCCACGTCTTGACCTTGTACGGGCCGCTGCCGGCGGAGTTCTCCCGGGGGATGCCGGTCGGCCCGGCGGAGGCGATGTCGGACTCCTTGCGGATCCCGGTGCCGTGGCTGGTGGCCATCAGCGCCACGAGGTTGAACGGCGCGCTCAGCGTCACCACCACCGTGCCCTCGTCGGGCGCGGTGATCTCCTTGAGCACGGGCTTGAGCGACCCGGCGTAGCTGCCGTTGTCCACCCAGTAGCGCAGCGACGCCGCGGCGTCTGCCGCCCGCAGGGGTGTGCCGTCAGCGAACACGATCCCCTTGCGGAGCGTGAACGTGTAGCCCAGCCCGTCATCGGCCTTCTTGTACGATTCCGCGAGCACTGGCTGCGGCTGGTAGTTCGCGTCGATCGTGACCAGTTGCTCGAACACCTCGTGACCGATGTAGGTGGTGCCGGCGTTGGAGTTCTTGACCGTGTCCAGCGAGCCCGGGTCCTGGGCCAGCCGGACGGTCAAGTTCCCCCCACGCGCGGGTGGTCCCGCGTCGCCGGTCGTAGTGCCCTTGGTAGTGGCGCAGGCGGTGAGTACCAGCCCGACCGCTGTGAGGGCGGCGATCCTGTGCCTGAGACGACGTGATTCGGTGCGCTCCATTGCGGCTCCTCGCGCCTGATTCCGCAGGTCGGTGGCCGAGAACGTAGTCCGGCCCGCACAGACCGCACAGACGCCGATGTCGGCTTTTATGTCACTGAGGCGAACTGACCCCGTACGAACCCGCCACAGTGGACAGACGTTTGTCTCTGGCTGCACAGTTTCCGCGAAACCTTGTCCGTCGAGGTCATCGGTGTACAGAATCACCGGATTCTCAGGCCGAACCGGCCGGCGGAAGGGATGACACCCATGTCGCTACTGGAGATCGACCGCCTCTCGGTCGCGGTGCCCACCGGCGAGGTGGACACCGAACTGGTCCACGAACTCAGCCTCAGCCTCGACTCCGGGCAGACCTTGTGCGTGGTCGGCGAGTCGGGCAGCGGCAAGACGGTCACCGTGCTCTCGGTGATCCGGCTGCTGGAGTTCGTCACGCCGGTGCGGACCACCGGAGAGGTGAGGCTGGACGACGTCGACCTCAACGGGCTGGACGCGGCGCGGATGCGCTCGTTCCGCGGCCGCCGGATAGGCATGGTGTTCCAAGAGGCCCTGGACTCGCTCAACCCGGCGCAGCGGATCGGCGCGCAGCTCGTCGAGGCGTACGAGCCGGGCGGGACGCGGCGCGGCGAGGCGCGCGCGGAAGCCCTCGCGCGGGCGCTGGACCTGCTGCGGGAGGTGGGTTTCAGCGACCCGCGACGGGTCGCGAACCTGTACCCGCACCAGCTCTCCGGCGGGATGCAGCAGCGGGTGATGATCGCGATGGCGCTGATGGCCGGGCCCGACCTGCTGCTCGCCGACGAGCCGACCACCGCGCTGGACGTCACGACCCAGGCGGAGATCCTGCGGCTGTTCCGCACCGTGCAACGGGAACACCGGATGGCGTGCGTGTTCATCACCCACGACATGGGGGTCGCGGCCGAGATCGCCGACCGGATCGCGGTGCTCTACGCGGGCCGGCTGGTCGAGTCCGGACCGGCGGCCGAGGTGCTCAACTCGCCCCGCCACCGCTACACCCGCGCGCTCGTGGAGTGCGTCCCGCAGGTCGGGGTGCGCCGGGTCGACGGGCTGCCCGCCATCACCGGGTCCGTGCCGGAGGCCGGCGCGCTGCTGCCCGGCTGCCGGTTCGCCCCGCGCTGCGCGCACACCGTGGACCGCTGCACCACCGAGGAACCGCCGCCGATCGCCGTCGGACCGGTCGAGGTGGCGTGCTGGAACCCCGGCTCCGGCCCGGTGGAACTGCCGCCGCCCGCACCGGTCGAGGCGCTCGCCGAGGCCGACCTGGCCGAGCCGCTGCTGGAGGTCAAGGACGTGCGGCGCACGTTCGTGACCCGCAGCGGGCGCTCGGGCGGCCTGCTCGGCTTGCGGAAGCGGGAGCGGCTGGCCGCCGTGGACGGGGTCAGCCTGAGCATCCGGCCGGGGGAGTTCTTCGGCCTGGTCGGCGAGTCCGGCAGCGGCAAGACCACGCTAGGCCAGATCGTCGCCGCGCTGGACCACCCCACCGAGGGCACCGTCAGCGTGGCCGGCCAACTGCACACCGCACGCGGCCTCGAAGGCGACACCACGGCCTTCCGCCGGACCGTGCAGCTGGTCTTCCAGGACCCGCAGAGCTCGTTGGACCCCCGGCACACCGTCGGCCGGATCATCGCCGAACCGCTGCGCGAACTGACCTCGCTGCGCGGCCCCGCCCTGCGCAAGCGGGTGGAGCGCCTGCTCGACGAGGTCGGCCTGGCCAAGACGGTGATCGACCGGATCCCGGCGCAGATCTCCGGCGGCCAGCGGCAGCGGGTGGCCATCGCCCGCGCGCTGGCCCCCGAGCCCCGGCTGATCGTGGCCGACGAGCCCACCTCGGCGCTGGACGTCTCGGTGCAGGGGCAGGTGATGAACCTGCTGCTGGACCTGCGCCGGGAGCACGACCTCGGCTTCCTGTTCATCACCCACAACCTGAGCCTGATCCTGTCGGTCGCCGACCGGGTCGGCGTGATGAAGGACGGCAAGCTCGTCGAGGTGGCCACGCCGGCCGAGATCGCCGCCGCGCCCGGCCACGAGTACACCCGCAGCCTGCTGGCCGCCAACCCCGGCATCACCCCGCCCGCCCGCGCGGCGGGCTCGCCCGAGTGACACCGGGAGGTTCCGTGCAGGCGGTCCCGCTGCCGATCCACCGCTTCGACGACCCGCTGATCGCCGAGGGGCCGCCGGGGTTCGCCATCGGGTCGTTCGCCGACCTGTCACCCTGGTCGGACGCGCCGTACCCGCACCGCCACGAGTTCTACGAGCTGGTCTGCGTGACCGGCGGCGCGGGCACGCACGTGATCGACTTCGTGCCCTACCAGGTGGCCCCGGTGACGCTGTACTTCATCGCACCGGGCCAGGTGCAGTTCTGGGAGCGCCGCGAGCCCCTGGAGGGGCACGTGATGGTGTTCCAGGAGGAGTTCCTGGTGCCCCAGTACGGCGACCGCGTCTCACCGCGCCGGTCGCTGGCGCTGGACCCGCTGGGCACCGGGCACGCCCTGCGCCTGGCCGCCGACCAGATCGCGCCGGTCACCGCGCTGATCGCGGCGCTGGACCGGGAGTACCGCCGGCCCGGCGGCGCGGACACGTCGGTGTTGCAGGCCTACCTGCACGTCCTGCTGGTCGAGATGCGCCGGCTGCACCACGACGCGGGCACCGGCGCGGTGGAGGAGGACCGGGGCACCGCGCTGGCCCGCCGCTACCTCCGGCTGGTCAGCGAGGAGCTGCCGCACGAGCAGTCCGTGCGCGGCTACGCCAGCCGGATCGGGGTCACCCCGAAGCACCTGGCGGACGTGGTGAAGCGGACCACCGGCAAGCGCCCGGCGGAGATCATCCGAGCCGCGCTGGCGGTGGAGGCCAAGCGCTTGCTGACCCACACCGACCTCACCGTCGCCCAGGTGTCCGAGCGGCTCTCGTTCGACAACCCGTCCTACTTCGGCCGGTTCTTCAAGCGGGAGTGCGGGTGCAGCCCCGGCGAGTTCCGCCGCCGGGTCAGTGGCGCCGATCACCTCCGCTCAGTGACACGGCCCCCGACCTGACGGGCTGCCCGTGCGCCGGCCCGCTCCCTACCGTCGCAGCATGGACTCCTCAGTTGTGGCCATCCGGGCGCGGTTCGCCGAGCGCCTTGCCGAGCAGCTCCGCCCGCTGCTCACCGAAGAGCTGGTGACCGCCTGGATCCGCGATCCGCAGGCGGTCCACCAGGAGCCGCTCAGCCGCCTGGCGCGGTTCCTGGACTCCCGGCCGCCGGCCGAGCGGGTGTGCGTGTACGAGACCGGGACCGGGCAGTGGCGGCTGGCGCACCCGCCCGCCCGGCGCGGCGAGACCTACCGGCTCGCCGACCGGCGCGTGTTCACCGGGGCCGAGCAGGCCCGCGAGGCGTGCCTGCGGCGCGAGCTGTTCGACGTGTTCGGCTGGGGCGAGCCCCCGACCGACGCGGTGGACGGCCCGGAGCTGCGCCAGGACGGGCCGGTCCTGCTCGGCTACGCGGACCGGGTCAGCGCCGCGCCCGGCGAGCCGATCACGTTCATGGTCAGCGCCGAGGGCGTCGCCGAGTACACCACCGAGCTGCTGCGGCTGCGGCACACCGTGGACGACCCGGCGGGCCCCGGCGTCCGGGTCGAGCGGGTGCCCGACGCCTGGCTGGGCCGCCACCGCGGCCACGTGCAGCGCACCCGGACCGGCTCGCACGTCGAGGTCCGCGACCCGCACGGCGCGACCACCGGCGAGGGCGGGTTCGCCGTCGCCGCCTACGTCCACCCGACGCACGTGACCGGCGGCCCGCAGGCCGTGCTGGCCCGCTGGAACGACGGCGCGCGCGGCTTCGCGCTCGGCCTGGACGAGGTGGGCCGCCCGACGCTCTGGCTGGGCGACGGCACCCAGGAGACCGCCGTGCGCTCCGAGACGCCGCTGGCGCTGAACCTGTGGCACGGCCTGGCGGCCAGCTACGACCCGGCGACCGGACGGGCCGTGCTGGTCACCAGACCGCTCGTGACCAGCACGAACAGCCGGCTGAGCCCGATCGTGGTGGACGACCGGCCGCAGGTGGTCGAGCAGCGCGTGGTCGGCGCGTTCACCCCGGCCGACCACGGCGACCTGCTCTTCGGCGCGCGCACCCCCGATTCGGGCCACTACAACGGCAAGGTCGAACGCCCCGGCTTCTGGCCGCACCCGCTGACCCGCGCCGCGCTGCTGGCCGCCGCGTCCGAGGACCACGACGCGCCGCTGCGCTGGGCGTTCGAGCCGGGGGAGACCGCGGCGGGCCTGGTGGTGCCGTGCGTCGGGCGGCCCGGCCTGGACGGGCGGCTGGTGAACCTGCCGGTGCGCGGCGTGACCGGGCGGCACTTCTCCGGCCGGGTCGAGCACTACGCGGCCGACCCGCGCGGGTACGCCGCGATCCACTTCCACGACGACTCGCTGGCCGACGCCGACTGGACGCCCAGCCACGAGTTCACCGTGCCCGCCGACCTGCACAGCGGCGTGTACGCGCTGCGGGTCGCGGCCGTCGACGGCTCGTGCGAGCAGTCCATCCCGTTCGTGGTCCGCCCGCCGGCGGGCGTGGCCACCGGGCGGCTCGCGCTGATGCTGCCCACCGCCACCTACCTGGCGTACTCCAACGAGCGCGGCCTCGGGTACGTGCCGGTCGTGCCGCCGGGGACGGTGTTCCTGGAGCACCGCTACGACCTCGGGCACTCCGCCTACGCGCGGCACACCGACGGCAGCGGCGTCTGCTACACGTCGTGGCGGCGGCCGATCCTCACCCTGGCACCGGGCTTCCGGATCCACCTGTCGCCGTTCATGCTCGCCTCGGACCTCTACATCCTCGACTGGCTGACCACGCTGGGCTACTCGTTCGACGTGATCACCGACCACGACCTGCACGCCGAGGGCGTCGACCTGCTGCGCCGCTACCGGGGCGTGCTCACCGGGTCGCACCCGGAGTACGCCTCCGAGCGGATGATCGACGCGATCGAGCAGTACGTCGACGCCGGCGGCAACCTCGCCTACCTGGGCGGCAACGGCTACTACTGGGTAGTCTCCTTCCACCCGGAGCTGCCGCACGTGATGGAGCTGCGCCGGGGCGAGAACGGCACCCGCAGCTGGCAGGCCAGGCCCGGCGAGTACCACCACGCCACCACCGGCGAGCGCGGCGGGCTGTGGGCCGGGCGCAACCGCGCGCCGCAGAAGGTGTTCGGGGTGGGCTTCAGCGCGCAGGGCGGCGGCCCGTCGGGCTGGTACCGGGTCGGCCCGGACGCCCACCGCGACGGGGCCAAGCCGCTGCTCGACGACGTGCCGCAGGTGTTCGGCGACGTGTCGCTGGACAACGGGGGAGCGGCCGGCAACGAGATCGACCGCTACGAGCCCGCGCTGGGCAGCCCGCCCGACGCGATCGTGCTGGCCACCTCGGAAGGGCTCGGCGACGGCTACCAGTTCGCCGTCGAGGAGCTCAGCGGCACGCACCCCGGGATGGGCGCGACGGAGAACCCGGACGTGCGCTCGGACATCGTCTACTTCACCACGCGCGGCGGCGGCTCGGTGTTCGCCACCGGCTCGATCTCCTTCAGCAGCGGGCTTTCCGCGAACGGCTGCGACAACGGACTGTCCACTCTCACCCGTAACGTCCTCGACCACTGGCTGGCGGACAATGACTGAATCGCTCACCGTAGACCGCGCGGTCGCCGTCCCCCTCCGGGACGGCGTGGTGCTCCGCGCCGACGTGTACCGACCGGTGGGACAGCGTTGTCCCGCCTTGATCTTCCGGACTCCCTACGACCGCACAGGTCTCGGCATGTACGGCACCTTCGCATTGCGCGCGGCGTCCGCGGGGTACGCCGTCGTCATGCAGGACACCCGTGGCCGGGGCGCGTCGGACGGTACGTTCACGCCGTTCGTGCACGAGCAGGAGGACGGGTACGACACCATCGACTGGGTCGTGTCCCAGCCGTGGTGCAACGGCGAAGTCGGGATGTTCGGCGGCTCCTACGACGGCGTGACCCAGTGGCAGGCCGCCATGTCGGGCCACCCGGCGTTGAAGGCGATCGCGCCCAACGTCACCGCGTCGAGCTACCACCACGGCTGGGTGTACCGGGGTGGCGCGTTCCAGCTCGGGTTCAGCCTGGGCTGGACGCTGTCGCTGGCCGCGCACAACGCCGGCCGTGACCCGTCGGTGCCGTCGTCGGTGCGGGAGGCGCTGATCGACGCGTCGGACGGGTTCCCGGACACCGCGCGGGTGCTGCCGCTGGCCGACCACCCGTACCTGGACAAGGTCGCCCCCTACTACCAGGAGTGGTTGCGCCACCCCGAGTACGACGAGTACTGGGAGCGGCTGGACGTCTCGCGGTCCTACTCCGAGATGACCGTCGCGGCGTTCAACCTGGGTGGCTGGTACGACACGTTCCTGGGCGGCACGCTGGCGAACTACGCCGGCATGAGAGCGCAGAGCCCGGTCGGCGACCGGCAGCGGCTGCTCGTCGGGCCGTGGCCGCACGAGGGCCTGTTCCGCGGCAACCCGGTCGGCTCGATGAACTTCGGCGGGCGCTCGTCGGCGGGCGCGCTCGACGCGGAAGGGCTGCAACTGCGGTGGTTCGACCGTTGGCTGCGCGGCGAGGAGAGCCGCGACCCGTCGGTGCTGCTCTACGCCATGGGCGCGAACCAGTGGCGGGTCTCGGACTCGTGGCCGTTGCCGGGCACCGAGTACCAGGACTGGTACCTGCACAGCGACGGGCGGGCCAACACGCTCGACGGTGACGGGCGGCTGTCCCGCGAGACGCCGGGCGACCAGCCGCCGGACAGCTACGTCTACAACCCGCGCAACCCGGTGCCCACGTTGGGCGGCGCGTTGTGCTGCAGCCCGGTGCACACCCAGGGCGGGGTGTACGACCAGCGGCCGATCGAGGCCCGCGAGGACGTCCTCGTGTACACCAGCGAACCGCTCGCCGAACCGCTGGACGTCACCGGCCCGGTCAGCGTCGTGCTGCACGCCGCCACCACCGCGCGCGACACCGACTGGACCGCGAAACTGGTCGACGTCGGGCCGTGCGGCTACGCGCAGAACATCAGCGACGGCATCATCCGCGCCCGCTACCGGGGCGAGGTGCCGGAGCTGGTGACACCGGGCGAGGTGGTGGAGTACCGGATCGACCTCGGCGCGACCAGCACCGTGTTCCGGCCCGGCCACCGGATCCGGGTCGAGGTCTCCAGCAGCAACTTCCCGCACTTCGACCGCAACCCGAACACCGGCGACCTGCCGGGCACCTCGACCGAGGTGGTCAGCGCGTTGCAGACGGTGCACCACGGCGGTCCGGCGCTGTCCCGCGTCGTGCTGCCGGTGGTCCCGCCGGACGCGACCCGGCCCTACCGAACGGAATCCTGATGGCACGCGAACTGGGCGGTACCGGGCTGGAGGTCAGCGCGGTCGGCTTCGGCAGCTGGGTGACCGGCGGCCCCGGCGTGATGGGCTGGGGCACGCAGTCCGACGACGAGTCGGTGGCCGCGATGCACCGGGCCCTGGACGGCGGCGTGAACTGGATCGACACCGCGCCGGTCTACGGCTTCGGGCACGCGGAGGAGGTGGTGGGCCGCGCGCTGGCCGCGCTGCCGCCGGCCGACCGGCCGCTGGTGTTCACCAAGTGCGGCCTGGTGTGGGACGACAACGGCGTGGAGTACCAGGACCTGACCCCGGAGTCGATCCGCCGCGAGTGCGACGCGTCGCTGCGCCGGCTGGGCGTCGAGCACCTCGACCTCTACCAGATCCACGCCCCCGACCCGAACGGCCCGCCGATCGAGGAGTCCTGGGGGACCGTGCTGGAACTGCTGGCAGCGGGGAAGGTCCGGCACGTCGGAGTGTCCAACCTGGACGTCGGACTGCTCGACCGGTGCGAGGCGGTCGGCCACGTGGAGACCCTCCAGCCGCCGCTGTCGCTGATCAAGCGGGAGGCGGCGGGCGACGTGATCCCGTGGTGCGAGCGCAACGGGACCGGCGTGCTCGTCTACAGCCCGATGGGCGCGGGCCTGCTCACCGGCACGTTCACCGCCGAGCGCGCCGCGAGCCTGCCGACCGACGACTGGCGCTCGCGCAACCCGGAGTTCCAGCCGCCCGCGCTGGAGCGCAACCTGGCCCTGCAGGACGCGCTGCGCCCGATCGCCGAGCGGCACGGCGTCACGGTCGGCGCGGTCGCGATCGCGTGGACGACGTCGGTGCCGGGCGTCTCGACGGCCATCGCCGGAGCGCGCACCCCTGCCCAGGTGGACGGCTGGCTGCCCGCCACGACGCTCTACCTCGACCCGGAGGACCTGGCCGGGATCGCCTCGGCGGTGCGGGCCACCGGAGCGGGGAACGGCCCGATCCTGCCGTGACGTGGACGCGGGCCGGGCGGTGACCCCACCCGGCCCGCGTTCGGCCCCGCGCGACCCGGCCCCCGGGATCGCGGTACTGGAGACCGCTGGGCCGCGACGACCACCGGCGGGGCCGCAGCCCGCCGGAACGAGAGTGCGGGCCGGGTGGAGGAACCACCCGGCCCGCACTCGCGGCGTCGCGCTCAGGAGTGCTTCGGCACGTTCTCGTCCGAGGCGTAGTCCGGGTTCAGCGACAGCGCGATGAACGAGAACGAGCGCTTCACCCAGTTGAACCCGAGCGGGCAGTGCCGGATCCCGGCGGGGATGAACACCGCGCCGGTCGTGGTCACGGTGTGCCGCTCGCCCTCGATGTCGAGGTACAGCTCCGCGCCGAGGTCGTGGATGTTGTCCGGGTCGTTGCCCATCCACATCAGCACCTCGTCGTAGCTGTGCTCGTGGTCGTTCACCCAGTGGACCTGCTCGGAGGTCGGGTTGATCCAGCTGTAGGCCATGTGGACCTTGCTCAGGTCGACGTCGATCCCGCGCATCAGCCCGAACGGGTTGCCGATGTTGGCGGGGCGTTCGCCACCGGCCGCGGCCCCCTCGTTGACCAGGTCGTCGGCGCACTCCAGCATGTTCTCGACAAACAGGTGATCGTACTTGCCCATGCCTCTTCGCTCCCTACAGGTCACACAACCATTTCCGCACCACGAATGGTGGTCGGCCGGGGCGTGCGGAAAAAGACACTCACCGCCGGGGACCTGTCACTGGCGTCCCGGAGTCCACTGAGGACGGATCGGGCCGGCGCGGTCCGCGCGTCCGGGCGCTACCGTGGGTCCGTTCGCCGACAACGGACAGGACGTCGTGATCGACCACCTCGTGTACGCGACACCGGACCTGGCGGCCACCGTCGCCGAGCTGAACGACCGGTTCGGCGTCGAACTGCTGCCCGGCGGGCCGGCCGGCGTTCCTGATCGACTGGGGCACCTCGCCGCACCCGGCCGCGCGGCGGAGGCCGGCGGCGCTGGGCCTGCGGACCGACCTGCCGGTCCACGACGGCCCGGCGCCGGGCCTGCGGGCCGTGATCGCCACCCCGGCCGGCGAGGTCGTGCCGGCCTGACTTCAGGTGCCGAGGTGGGCGTCCTCGGGCCGTGCGCCGGGGTGGGGCCGCCGGACCGGCCGCCGGGTCCGGTACTCGAAGTGCCACCACTCGTTGTCGTACGTGCGGTACAGGTGGTGGTGCCCGCCGTGCTCCTCCAGCCAGCGGGCGCCCTCGACCGGGCGGACGTCCAGCGCGACACCCCGCACGTGCGGCGACTCGGCCGGCGGCAGCACCCGCGGCGGGCCGGGTCGGCGCTGGTCCTCCAGGTAGAGCCGGTGTTGCCGCGCGGCGTCGCGGTGCCCGGAGGTGAGGCCGATCAGCACGCCGTGCCGCCAGAACGCCTCGCTGCGCGCGGTGGCGAACGCCCGGAGCACCTCCGGGGCCAGGCCCGCCAGGTCCTCGGCCGGGAACCGCAGGCCCAGCGCCCACTGGCAGGCGACGTGCCGGGCGTGGCCGGGTGAGCGCAGGTGCGCCGCCGGGAGCAGGAGCCGGGCGAGGGTCTTGGTGGTCGCGGACAGGATCCGCTCTCGGGTCGTCATGACACCGACGATCGGCGGCGACTGTGGACGTCATGACCGCGCCGTGCAACAGCTTCGCACGGACGATCTGTGACAAGACCATGACATCGCGCGCACCGGGCGGAGACGGTGCTGCGGCAGCATCGACGGGGTGACCGGGCGAACTCCGCCCGGCCCTGCGATCGTGGGTGGCATGTCCGAAGTGCTGTTGATCGAAGACGACCAGGCCGTCCGCGACGGGCTGCGACTCGCGCTGACCAGGCAGGGTCACGCGGTGCGGGCGGTCGAGTCGGGGGAGCGCGGGCTGGCGGGGCTGGCCGGTGTCGAGGTCGTGGTGCTGGACCTGATGCTGCCCGGGATGGACGGTTTCGAGGTGTGCCGCCGGATCCGCGCCGCCGGCACCCTGCCGATCATCATGCTCACCGCGCGCAGCGACGACATGGACGTGGTGGCGGGCCTGGAGGCGGGCGCGGACGACTACGTGGTCAAACCGGTGCGGCCCAGGGTGTTGGAGGCGCGCATCCGGGCGGTGCTGCGCCGGACCGGCGAGTCGGCGCTGCGGGCCGACACCGAGCGGCACGGCGAGCTGACCATCGACCGGGCGGGCCTGGTCGTGCGCAAGGACGGCGAACCCGTCGCCCTCGCGCCGACCGAGCTGCGCCTGCTGCTCGAACTGTCCCGCTCGCCCGGCCGGGTGTTCAGCCGGCAGCAACTGCTCGAATCCGTGTGGGAGCACGGGTACCTCGGCGACTCCCGGCTGGTGGACGCCTGCGTGCAGCGCCTGCGGTCGAAGATCGAGAACGACCCGGCGGCGCCGCGGTTCGTCCAGACCGTGCGGGGCTTCGGCTACCGGTTCGGGCCGCTGTGAGGAGTCTGCGCACCAGGCTGCTGGTCGCGTTCCTCCTGCTGTGCGGTGTCACCGCGACCGTGGTGGCGGGCGTGACCTACGTGCGGGCGCGGACCGTGCTGCTGGAGAAGGCCCAGGTCGCGGCGGTCGAGGCGTTCACCGGGAAGGTCGCCGAGATGACCGAGCCGAACGCCGACGTCCTGGCCGACCGGTACTCCGCCGGTCTCGTCCTCTACAAGGGGCGCAAGCTGGTGGGCGGCGTGGACTTCACCGACCTCGTCTCCCCGGAGCTGCGGGCGCGGGTGACCGGCGGCGAGGTGGCGTGGCAGCGCGTCGAGGAGCGGGGCCACGCCGGGCTGGTCATGGGCATGCGGGTGTCCGACGTGGAGATCTACGCCAGCCGCAGCATGGTGGCCGAGCAGGCGAGCATCCGGGAACTCGCGCTGTTCGCGTGGATCGCGGCCGGCTGCTCGATGGTGGTGGCCGTCCTGCTGGCGCTGCTGGCCGCCCGCAGCGTGCTGCGCCCGGTCCGGGAGCTGCGCGAAGCCGCCCAACGCCTCGGCGAGGGCGACCTGACCACCCGCGTCGCCGTGCGGGGGTCCGACGAGCTGGCCGGCGTCGCCGCCACGTTCAACACCACCGCGCGGGCGCTGGAGCGGCAGGTCGCCGAGGCCCGCCGGTTCGTCGCCGACGTGTCGCACGAACTGCGCACCCCGCTGGCCGCGATGACCGCCGTCACCGACGTCCTGGACGAGGAGGCCGAGCACCTGCCGGGCGACGCCGGCACCGCGGCCCGGCTGGTGAGCCAGGAGACCCGCAACCTCACCCGCCTGGTCGACGACCTGATCGAGGTCAGCCGGTTCGACTCGGGGGCCGCGGTCCTGGCGCTGGACGAGGTCGACGTGGCCGCCGCCGTGGGCGCGACCCTGCGCCTGCGCGGCTGGACCGACCTGACCACCGACCTGGCACCGGCCACCGCGCTGGTCGACCCACGCCGGCTGGACGTGGTCGTCGCCAACCTGGTCGGCAACGCCCTCAAGCACGGCGCGCCCCCGATCACGCTGACCGTGCGCGCCGAACCCGGTGTGGTCGTGGTCGAGGTGGCCGACCGGGGACCGGGCCTGGACCCGGCCGTCCTGCCCCGCGTGTTCGACCGCTTCTACAAGGCCGACAGCGCCCGCGCCCGCTCGGAGGGCAGCGGCCTGGGCCTGGCGATCGCCTGGGAGAACGCGGCCCTGCACGGCGGCAGCCTGGTGGCGGCCAACCGACCCGGCGGCGGAGCCGTGTTCACGCTGCGCCTGCCCTCCCGAGGTGACCGGTGAGGACCGTCGTCCTGGTGGCCGCGGCCCTGGCGCTGGCCTGGGTGTCGGCCGGCTGCGGCGTGCAGCCCAGCGAGCCCATCGGCGGGTCCGCCGCCACCGGTGCCCTGGTCTACCTGGTGCGTGACGACACCGTCGTGCCGGTGCTGCGGCCCACCAAGCAACCCACGACGGGTGCGCGGGCACTGGCCCTGCTCGCCGAAGGACCGAACGGCCGGGAACAAGCCCAGGGCCTGACCACCGCCGTCCCGCCGGGAACGGCCCCGGTCCTGTCCGGCAACACGATCACCGTGGCCACGGACGTCAGCACACTGCCCGAAGTGGCAGTCTCCCAACTCGTCTGCACGGCCGCAGCCGCCGAACCGCTCACCCTGGTCGGCGGCGGCCACCGCCGAGGCCCGCTCACCTGCCCGGTCTAGCTGTACTGACCCGTGACGTTGTGGACGTCCAGGCGGTCAGCCGGGTGATGGCCGGCCGCCGGGGCCGGTGAGCGTGAGCGTTGGCGGAGCAACCCTGCGCGCCGCCGACGACCCGGACCCGCCGGCCCCCGCCCACCGCAATGGTCGCGGCCTGCCTGGGTGCTGAGCGCTTTCGCGCGCGTCGCTCTCGTCGGGAGACGTCCGCCGCTCGGCGAGGGCGACCGACCCGGCAACGGGAAAATCTGTTGCCCGGGGGTCCGCCGGCTGAACATCATGGCGGGCATGGACATCTAGTACCGAGCAGTGGCGCACGTGCCGGATGAAGGCGGGTTCGAGTTGCTCCCCGCCTTTGTTCGCCGTGCTGTTCGGAGCCCGCACCCCGTGATCGGTGCGGGCTTCCTTTTCGCGACGTGATGTGCGGCGTCGCGCCGGTCGGCGTGCTCCCGTTCCAGGCGTCGGCCGAAGGCCACTGAATCCGTGAGGCGATTCGCCGTGCGCGCAGCGCGGCGGGCTGCCGTCACCACAGTCCATGGAGTCCGGCTACCTCATGAATGAATTCCGCGGTTTTCACCCGCCCGTCGACGGCGCGGAGTCCGGCCCCGACCGGAAAGTGCTGTGGGTGGTCCGGGAGATCGGGCTGCCCGCCCTCGTCAAGGACTGCGTGTCGTGCCGGTCCACGCGGCACCGCCCCACCGGGAAGTTCCGGGTGAACGCGAACGGCAAGCTCCTCGACGTCTGGCTGCTGGTCGGCTGCGAGTCGTGCGGCCGCACGTCGAAGATCCCCGTGCACGAGCGCGTCCACGTCAACGCGCTCGACCACGACCGGCTGGTGCTGTTCGAGAACAACGACCCGGCCACGGTGCGAGACCTGACCACCGACCCGGCGGCGGCCGGTCGGGCCGGCTACCGGCTCGACTGGCGCGGCACCTGGGTGCTCGACACCGACCTGCCGTTCCACGAACCCGACCACGGGGAGCCGGTACCGCTCGAAGTCGTCGTCCGGTTCGAACTGCCCGCACCGGTCCGGGTCGAGAAGCTGCTGATGGCCGGGTTCGGGCTGAGCCGGTCCGCCGTGCGCGGCCTGGTCGGGTCCGGCCGGATCCGGCTGCCGGTGGCCGTCGACGCGAAGGTCCGCGAGGACTTCACCCTCTTCGTCGTCGGCGGGCTACCCGGCGCGGCGCGGCCGTAGGGGTGGAACGGAGACTGTCGGCGGCAGTCTCCGTTCCACCGGGGTGGGACTCGCCGGGCGTCCCGGGGTCGATCAGTAGACCTCCAGACCGATCTTGACGCCGTCGAAGTCGTAGCCGTCCGGGTCGAGGGCGAAGGCGCTCTTGCCGCCGCCCTGGCTCGCCCACCGGGTGAAGGCCGGCGAGCCCGAGGAACCCTGGTCGACGACCTCGATCGAGAGTCGGAAGTCGGTCAGCTCGTAGGGAGCCGACCACGGTCGGACCTCCAGGAAGACGCGGTACTGGTCGGGGTCGTAGCCGTCCGAGTCGGTCACCAGGTCGGTCACCCCACCGCCCTCGCTCGCCCAGCCGGTGTAGAGCACCGGGCCGTCCGCGCCGTAGCTCTCACGGGCCTGCGCGCCGATCCGGAAGTCCTTGCCGGCCAGCACGCCGCTCGGCGTCAGCGCCAGGTCGACCAGGGCGCCGTCCGGGTCGTAGTTGTCGCTGTCGCCCGCCCACGGCGTCCCGCCGCCACCGAACGAGGCGGGACCGGTCAGCCGCTCCACGCCCACCCCGTAGTTGCCGCCGCCGTCGGCGAACTGGATGCCGACCCGGAAGTTGGGCGTCGCCGCGTTCGCGGTGGGCAACGCCGTACCGGTGAGCGCGACACTGGCCAGGAATGCCAGTGAAAGCGTAGCAATTCTGCGCATGGTGCTCTTTCTTCGACAATCGTGGGGTAGTGGTCGGGGCCGAATATGGCTCACCCCCGCAAAACCCGCAAACTGCCTCTCGGTCGAGTGGTGCTGCTCGGAACGGATCAGTCGGCAAATGTCGGAATTCGTGGTTCCGAAGGCGCCCGCAGCGTTGCCCGGCTGGAATATTCACGCCGACCGGGCCGGCGTTCGTCGCGAAATGAGACCGGATCCGGTCGAGTGGCGCAGCGCCGCGATCGCCCGGTGGACGGCCGACTGCCGCACCGGTGCCGACGATCGCGCGGTTGCTCGGCCATCCGACACATCGCGCATCCGGGCGTGTCACCGCCGGCGGGTCTTCGGCATCCCGATCGGCGGGAGGTTCGGGGTTGGCACCGGTTCCGCCCGGAAGCGCCGACGGAGGTCCGCCCGGATGCGCCGACGGGGTCCGCCGGACGCGCCGACGGGGTCTGTCCGATGAGGACGGTCGGGGGAGACGGGCGAGGTTCGGGCTCAGCTCCGGCCGGCGGTCCAAGCCGCCCACAGCCGGGCGTAGTGGCCGCCCGCCGCGACGAGGTCGTGGTGGGTGCCGTGCTCCACGACCCGACCCTGGTCGAGCACGACGACCAGGTCCGCCGACGCGGCCTGGGTCAGCCGGTGCGCCACGACGATCGCGGTGCGGTCGCGCAGCACCCGGGTGGTCGCCTTCTCCAGCAGCCGCGCGCCGGTGCTGCCGGCTTCGGCGGTGGCCTCGTCGAGGATCGCGACGAGCGGGTCGAGCAGGAGCAGGCGGGCGAGGGCGAGCTGCTGGGCCTGGACGACGGTGAGGTCGTGGCCGCCGTCGCCGACGACCGCGTCCAGCCCGTCGGGCAGCGCGCGGGCCCAGTCGGCCGCGCCCACGGCGTCCAGCGCCGCCCAGAGGTCGGGTTCCCCGGCGTCGGGTCGGACGAGGCGGAGGTCCTCGGCGAGGGTGCCGGCGAAGACGTGGACCTCCTGGGTGACCAGCGCGACGGTGGTGCGCATCGTGTCGGCGTCTATGTCCTCCAGCGCCACACCGCCGATCCGCACCGCGCCGCCGGTCGGGTCGTGGACGCCGGCGAGGAGCTTGGCGAGGGTGGTCTTGCCGCCGCCGCTGCCGCCGACCAGCGCGACGGTGGCCCCGGTGGGGACGTCGAGTTCGATGCCGTGCAGCACGTCCTGGCCGGGCAGGTAGGCGTAGCGCAGGTCGACGGCCTTGATCGACCCGTCGGACGGGCGTTCGCCGCGCCGGGGCCTGGTCTGCGCGGGCATCTCGACCACGCCGACGAGCCGGGCGAGGCTCGCCGTCGCCGACTGGAACGTGTCGAGCAGGAACAGCACGCCGTTGATCGGGGTGAACAGGTTGGCGAAGTACAGCGCGGCGGCGGCCGCCGCGCCGATCGTCGCCACCCCGCCGCGCACCAGCAGGAACCCGGCGATCAGCACCGCGCCCAGGCCGACCAGCTCGGCCAGGTTGAGCCGGCCGAAGAACCGGGTCTGGACGCGGGTGACGGCCACGGCCATCTCGATGCTGCGGTCGACCCGCCGGCCGACCCGGGCCACGTGGTCGTCGCCGAGCCGGAACGCCCGGACGGTGACCGCGCCGCTGAGCGAGTCCAGCAACTGCTGCTGCTCGCCGCCGGCGGCTTCCCGGCGGCGGGCGTAGAGCGGGGAGGACCGGCCCAGGTACCAGCGCGAGGTCCACGCCTGGATGGGCACGGCGAGCAGCGCCGCCGCGCCGAACCGCCAGTCCAGCGCCGCGAGCCCGACCACGGTCAGCACGATGACCAGCGCCGACTGGATGAACTCGGGGAACGCCTCGCGCAGCGCGGTGCTGACCATCGCCACGTCCTCGGTGATCCGGGACGTCAGGTCGCCGGACCCGCCCTGCTCGATCCGCTCCAGCGGCAGGTCCAGCGCGTGGGCCACGAAGTCCTCGCGCAGCGCGGCGAGGACCTGCTCGCCGAGCCGGGCGGTCGAGCGCAGGCCCGCGTAGGCCAGGCCGCCCTGGGCCAGGGCGATCGCGGCGAGCAGGAGGACCGGGCCGGTGATCGGGCCGCCGGTCACCGCCAGGTCGACCACCCGGCCGAGCAGGGGAGCGGTGACCATGCTGACGGCGGCCGCGCCGAGCAGGCACACCGCGGCCGCGACGGCGAGCCACCGGTGCGCGCGGACCAGCCGGCCGAGCAGCGCGAGGGTGCGCTTCGGGGTGGCGACGGGGAGCAGCGCGCTCACGACAGGATCAGCTCCCGGTAGCCCTCGTGGTCACGCAACAGCCCGGCGTGCTCACCGGACGCCGTGACGGTGCCGCGTTCGACGTAGACGACCCGGTCGGCGACGGCGAGCAGCGCGGGGCTGCTGCACAGGACGATCGTGGTGCGCCCGGCGCGCACGTCGCGCAGCCCGGCGGCGATGGCGGCCTCGGTGACCGCGTCCACGGCCGTGGTCGGGTCGTGCAGCACGAGCACCGGGGGATCGGCGTGCAGGGCGCGGGCCAGCGCGACGCGCTGCCGCTGCCCGCCCGACAGCGACCGGCCGCGCTCGGTGACCGCCGTGGCCAACCCGTCCGGGAGGGCGGCGGCCATCCGGTCCACCTGGGCGGCCCGCACCGCCGCGCTCACGTCGCCGCTGCCGCCGGCCAGGATGTTGTCCTGAACGGTGCCCTCGAACAGGTCCGCGTCGTGCGGCGACACCAGCACCGCCGTGCGCAGCGCGTCCGGCGCGATGTCGGTCAGCGGCGTCCCGTCGAGCGTGAGCCGGCCCTCCTCGGGGTCGGCCTCGCGGCCCAGGAACCGGCGCAGCGCCATCGCCTCGCCCGGGTCGGCGGTCACCACGCAGACCAGCTCGCCCGGCTCGACGGTCAGCTCCAGCCCGGCCAGCCGGCCGCCCGTCACGCCGGTCAGCCCGACCCGCCCGGCCACCGCGCCGAGCCCGGCACCACCGCCGGTCACGGCCGGCGGCGCGTCGAGCACCTTGGCGATCCGGGTGGCGGAGGCGCGCCCGGCCGCGACCGACGCGGTGATCTCGCCCAGCGTCCCCAACGGCCCCAGCAGGAACTGCGCCAGGCCGACCGCCGAGACCAGGTTGCCCGCGGTGATCTCGCCGGCCGCGGCGAGCCCGCCGCCGACCAGCGCCACCACCGCCAGGAACACCCCGTTCACCGCGATCACCGCGCCCGAGTAGCCCGCCTCGGCCCGGCTGGTGTGCAGGGTGGCGGCCAGCGACGCCCGGCTCACCGCCCGGTACCGGGACACCCCGGCCCGCTCCGCGCCCAGCCCCTTGACCACCCGCACCCCGCGCACGAGGTCGGTGCCGACACCGGCGGCCTGCGCCGCCTGCTCCTGCTGCGCCGCCGCGCGCCGCTCCAGCGGACCGCTCAACGCCCGCACCAGCAGCATCACCGGCGGGGTGCCCAGCAGGATCAGCAGCCCCAGCGGGAGCGAGACGGTGAGCAGCGCGACACCGGCCACCACGACGCCGACCACGGCCGCGATGCCGTGCGGCAGCAGGTAGTTGACCATCGCCGTCCGCCGCACGTCCGCCGTGGCGATGCTCACCAGCGCGCCCGGCGGCAGGTCGGCGTCCGCGCCGCCGCGACCGTCCAGCACCCGCGCGGCCAACGCCAACCGCAGCACGCGGTCCGCGCGCACGCCGGCCAGCAGCCCGACCCGCGCACCGAACCGGTAGCACGAGGACAGCAGCAGGAAGTCGACCGCCAGCACAGCCAGCCAGAACGCCAGCGCGCCCGCGTCGCCCGTGGTGATCGCCTGGTCCAGCACCACGCCGATCAGCAACGGCACCAGCGCCTCACCGGCCTGGTGGCCGATGAACAGCGCCGAGGTCGCGGCGATCCGCCCCCGCTGGGCGAGCACCGACCGGCGCAACACCCCGCCGTCGGTCGGAGAACCAGGTCGGCCCACCCCCGGCCTCCCTCACGTCGACTCGGCTGAAGTATGCCTACCCTAACCTCAGGGACCGACAGTGATCGCCAGGTGGTGACGCCCGGCCGGTCGACTAGGCTGGTGGACGGCGCGAGTGCGCCTGTCGGTTTCCTGGCGTGGGGGTTGATGACTATGGCTGTCCACAGCCGTTGTCAGCCTGCCCTTGTCCGGTTCGCGCTGGTGTAGCGCGCACCGGGTCGTTTCAGCCGACCAGGAGTTCCCATGTCCTCGTTTCCCGTGATCCCGGGCACTGACCTGCCCACGGACCTGCCCACCGACCTGACCACTGACCGCCTGGTCCTGCGCCAGTGGACGTCCGACGACGTCGACGCGGTGGTGGCGGGTACCCGTCTCCCGCACTGGGCGGCGGACTTCCCCGCCGAAGGCGACCTCGTCATCGCCGGGCTGTTCGCCGGGCACCCCGGCTGGCTCGGTCCGCACGGCCACCGCCTGCTCGTCGAACGTGACAGCGGGCTGGTCGTCGGGTCGATCGGGCTGTTCTGGCCGCCGCACGAGGGTGCGGTGGAGATCGGCTACGGCGTCGTGCCGTCGCGGCGCGGGCTCGGGTTCGCGTCGGAGGCGACCCGCCGCCTGGCGGAGTTCGCGTTCACCGCGCCGGAGGTCCGGGTCGTGCACGCCACCGTGGAACTGGCGAACCCGGCCTCGGCCAGGGTGCTGGCGAAGGCCGGGTTCCGGCACGTGCACACCGATGACGTGCAGCGCACGGCCCGTTACGAGGTGCGGCCGTAGTCCCGGGTCGCGTTGGCGGCTCGGCGGCACCGCGCCGCCGAGCCGCGCGGGTCCCGCTAGTTCGTCACCTGCCAGTAGTCGTTGGCCGACGGCAGCGAGAACGACAACCCGGTGCACCCGAGACTGGCGCTGGACACGCTGCCCGGCGGCGTGACCGAGGAGTTGGTGGTGGTCAACAGGCTCCAGGTGCCGCCGACGTTGATCGAGATGCCGGCCGCCGCGAACAGGGTGCCGGCGGTCTCCGTGCAGTAGTAGCCCTCACCGGTGGCCGAGTTGTACTCGGTGTAGACCTCGAACATGCTCCACCCGCCGCCCGGGTTGGTGAGCTTGCCGGGGTCGGCGCTGGTGAACAGGGCGTCCCAGTAGCCGGTGGAGTAGTTGAACAGGTAGGCCGTCCACGAGTTCGTGACGGGGTCGGTCTGGACGTCCTTCACCGTGTACGCGGGCGGGCCGAGGTGGGTGTCGGAGTACTTGCTCAGGAACGTGGCGTCGATCCAGGCCACGGCGGCGAAGCCGGGCGCGGCGGCGCACCAGTCCCAGGCCCCGACGCCGTTGCCGCCCTGCCAGTAGAACGTGGTGACCTCGATGCAGGTCTTGCCGCTGGGGTCCAGCGTCGGCGCGTACACCACGTCCGGGTTGCCCGGCGGGATGGAGATCCCGGGGTTGAGGGTGTGCGTGGCCATGGCGCCGTCGGAGTTGACGTTCGGGAACGCGCCCCAGGCGGCGTGCAGCGCCCCGCTCCACGGCGGGATGCTCGTCGCGCCGACCTGCCGGCCGGCGGTGCCCGGCCGGTCGGCGACCGGTCCGCTCGCGCGGGTGGCGTGGCGGGCTTCGCCGCGCTTGCGGAACTTCTCGTTGAGCTCGGGCCCGGTGGCCGCGCGCGCCGCCTCACCGCGCAGCGCGGGCACCAGCCGGCCGCTGGTCGGCGAGTCCGGCCGGGCGACCTTGGCGGACTTGTCCACTGTGGACGGAGCGGTCGGCACGTCCGCGGTGGCGGGTGCGACGGAGGTCAGCAGCGCGCCCAGGGCGAGCAGCGCGACGGCGGCCCGGCGCACGGGTGAACGGCGTAACCGTGCAGAAGGAGACGGCATTGCGACAGTTGTCCTCTCGGTAGGCAAACTGGCTCACCGCAGGCGAAGGATGGCGCAAGCGACACATTTCGGTGTCCCCCCAAGGACATTGCGGTACTCGCAGCCTGCTCCTCACCGGCGAGCACGGCCATAGGTCAACCGGCCGCCACGTCGGGTGATCACCATGACATTGAGACGGCGGCCACAATGTGGTATAAACCACACTGCTCGCGCTGCGGTCACGTTCGCCCGGCCCGCGGTCCGTCGAGGGGCGCTAGCCTCGGCGCATGGGAAGGTATGCCGCATCCGCAGTCATCCTGCTGACCGCACTCCTCGGCGTCGCGACACCGACGGCGGGCGCCGCCCCGGCGCAGCCCCGACCGGTGAAGCACTGCGCGTTCACCCCGACCCCGGACAACCCGCCCGCCAAGCCGGTCCGCCCGCCGCGGGCCACCGCGCCGACCAAGGGCTCCGCGACCACCGTGCTGCACACCAATTACGGCACGGTCGTGATCCGGCTGGACCGGTCGGTCGCCGCCTGCGCCGCGCACAACTTCGAGCACCTCGTGCGCAACCTCTTCTACCACAACACCCAGTGCTTCCGGCTCACGAACTCGGCGCGCCTGGGCGTGTTGCAGTGCGGTGACATCCACCGGGCGGAGGAAGGCGGCCCCGGCTACAAGTTCGACGACGAGGTGACGGGGTCCGAGACCTACCCGCGCGGCACCGTCGCGATGGGCAACCAGGGGCCGGGCACCAACGGCAGCGAGTTCTTCATCGTCCACTCGCACGCCAACATCTCCCCGGTGTACAGCGTGTTCGGCCACGTCGTGCACGGGATGGACACCCTGGACC